>DASRAJ010000119.1:0-47144 GCA_035638255.1 Chitinophagales bacterium | reverse complement strand
TAACTTGTCCGAAAACAAGATGGGCGATGAAGGACGAGCCTTAAAAAGTGCCCAGCACGAGATCAATCAGAAGTGCCTTCAACAAACTTAAAAAAAAATCAAAAAATAATTTGGAAATGAACGGTATAACTCCTGAATGACAGACTGACGGAGTTTAGCATTAGCATCGAGTTCAGGCATTTTTCAGTTGTCGGGTGTATCGAAAGGAAATTTAGTTTGCATCAGTTAGCCCTCTTAAACCTTTTGCTCTTAGTCTATCGACGTAATTTTGTTGCACAATAACATGGCAGCAAAATTTAAAATTGCAATTCTCGGACTCGGCGGCGTTGGCGGATTTGTTGGCGGAAAGTTAGCCTTGCACTATGCGAATTCAGATATTGAAGTTGCTTTTATCGCAAGAGGAGAAAATGAAAAGGCAATAAAAGCCAGGGGATTATTGCTGATAACATCGCAGGGTGAAGAAACAATTCACCCTTCCATTGTAACAAGCCAACCCGAATTACTTGGCGTTATGGATTTGATTGTTTGCTGTTCCAAAAATTTTGACCTGGAAGCAAGTATTAAAACTCTCGGGCCCTGTATTAGTCAGGATACGGTTATCCTTCCCTTGCTGAACGGAGTTGATGCTTCGGAGAGAATCAGAAAATTATTTCCGCAGGCAGAAATTTGGGATGGCTGTATGTACATCGTTTCAAGATTGGTAGCACCCGGTATTGTGAGAGTAACCGGCAATCCTCACTCGCTTTACTTCGGCTCACATAAAGGATCACAACAAAAACTGAAACACGTTGAAACTATTTTCAAGTCAGCAGGCATCAATGCAAATTTATCCGATGACATCTCAAAAACTGTTTGGGAAAAGTTTCTCTTCATCTCACCTCTTGCGACGCTCACATCATACCTGGATCTTCCCATAGGAGGAATTGTAAGCAATCATGAATACAAAGAGTTGCTTCTGAATTTATTGATTGAATTAAAAAATGTTGCTGATGCGAAGGGACTCTTGCTTCCTGAAGAGATCATTCAAAAGACAATGGACAGAATGATTTCGCTTCCGGGTGAAACCACTTCTTCAATGCACAGCGATTTTAAGAAAGGTGGTAAAACGGAAGTAGAATCATTAACGGGCTATGTGGTTCATCAGGGAAAAGATTTGAACATCCCCACACCCAACTATGAAAAAATCTTTGCTATCCTCCTCGCAAAATCAAATGCCAGCGTGGCCTGATAATTGAAAATTTCATTTTCAAAAATTCTTTTGTGAAATTAAAATTCATTCTCGTTGCTGCTTCCGTGATTTTTCTCTTCGGAATTTATGGATGGAGATGCTCTTCATCAAAAAAAGCTCATGGAGGAAAACAGCAGCGTGAAACGGCTCAAGCATCAACCGCTTCCGGTAACCCCGGTATTGTTAATTTATCTGCAGCAGCAGCAACATCATCTTCTTCAAATGAATCATCAGCATCAGGAGCAATAAGCATTTCAACTGCACATGCAGTCCCGCTTTACAAGCAAATTCACTCCGCATGCACGGCAGATATTTTTTTTTCGAAAGGAAGGCAGACACGTGACATACTCGCTGATCCCTATTTTTCTTTTGTGAAATCATTCAACTTCACATCACTTCAATACAGCGGTGGCAGCACTGCCGATCATGATCACGCTATTGTCGGTGATACGAGGATAAGCGGAGGAAAAGGTGATGGCTATAACATTCGTGCTGAGGATTGCAAAGTGCGCGGCGAAGACATCAACTCTGTGGTCGATGGCGTAGGCTCTGTGCATTTCGGTGTCGATTTCTTCAATGAATATTGTGCGCTGCTCAACAAGCTCGGTATCCCCGGCGACCTGATTGCTAATGTGCAGGCCGGCACGCTTGATGAATTGTATTGGAAGATTGAGCAGTCACATGCAGAGCGGGTCATCTTCGGCATGGAGCAAAATCTTCCAAGCAATGAGTTTGATTTTCCTGATGGTAAAGCGTACAAGGCAAAAATCACCCGGTGGATGCAGTCCGTGAAGGAGAAGTATCCGAATATTATTATAGGGATTGATGCAGCGCCGATTTACAGGAGACTCCCAAAATTCACTGATTGGAATGACCAGGTTCGCGACATGCCCGGTGATGAAGTGCGATTGTATTTATGGGATAAAGATGCTGTTGACTGGCAACAGGATCAAAATCAGAATCTCGCTACGATGGATCAGTCATTCAGTACCACTTTTCCGGGCTGGCTTGATAAATTGAAGCAACAATTCCCGGGCAAGAAGGCCTCTATTTGGCAATGGGGACTGAAACCACCCAAAACCCCGCTGTATAATACCATGGCAGCATGCATTTACATCGGAAAGTTTTACAAGTTTATGATTGATTACAACAAGGCAAACAACAATTATATAAGTTACGCCTCCTTCATGTCACTGAAGAGTCTGAATCGCGGCGACGGGGGTATCCTCAACCACGCGTATGCGCTGCAAGTGTGCGGAAAACTTTTTACCGGCAACAAGCGAGTTCTGGATTTAAGTATCAACGGTATAAATGGAGTAGTCGGTGTTGCTTGTGATGATCCCGGTGTATCCGGAGGGAAGTACACACTGCTACTCATCAATGAAACGGGAAATGAGGTGAGCTTACCGAACATCACGGTTAACAATTCGCCGGTCCGGGGAAAAAAAATTACGGTGACTTCAGTGAATGCATCGTCTCTTGGCAGCGTGAGTGTTTCAATGGATACCCAAACTTATTCTTCGCTTTCTCTTCATCCTTATTCAGTGAATGTGGTGGAATTTTAACAGAGGTCGTAAGCTTAATGACGCGATCTGCGGGCAGGAAAAATTTTCGGAAGGTTTTTCTTTTTCGTAACTCCGTTTATTTTCAACATTGCTGATTGTAGTTTTGATTCATCTTATCATTAAGCGTATTGGCTTGAAAATTGATTTTTTTTATCTCAAAAAAAACTTACCGTGAAAATCAAATTTGTTCTTCTATTCGCAACTACGATTTTATTTTTTGGAATTTATGGATGGAGATGCTCATCTTCAAAGAAAACTCACCGGCAGGATCCGCACTCTTCACAATCAACCGGAGTATCATCCACCGATTCATCTTCTTCAGAAAAGATTTCTCCTGAAGTTTCTCCTGCGGTTTCTTCACGAGCTTCTTCCCCGGCTTCAAAAAACTCTAATGCCGCTCCGGCTATAAATATTTCCACGACGCATCCTGTTCCTCTTTACAAAGACATTCATGCCGGAGTAGCGGTAGATATTTTTTTTGCAAAAGGAATGGTGCCGCGGGATATCCTTTCAGATCCTTATTTCTCCTTCATTAAATCATTCAACTTTACTTCTCTTCAGTATGTGGGAGGAAGCACTACTGATCATGATCATGTCATTATCGGCGACACCCGGATAACCGGCGGGAAAGGTGACGGATACAATGTTAACCAAGCCGATGTGAGAGCCCGCGGTGAAGATTTCAATACCCTTGACGCTGGAGCTGACAAAGTTCATTTCGGAAAGGATTTTTTCAATGAATATTGTGCGCTGCTGAATAAACTCGGCATCACCGGCGACATTGTTGCTAATGTTCAAGTGGGCACGCTTGATGAGCTCTACTGGAAGATTGATCAGTCCCATGCAAGGCGCGTGATGTTTGGGCAGGAACAAGACCTTGTAAGCAATGAGCATGTTTTTCCGAATGGAAATTCTTACAAGCAAAAAGTGACGCCGTGGATTGAGCAGGTGAAAAAGAAATATCCGAGCATACAAACTGTCATTGATGCGGCACCGGTGTATCGCCCCAATGAGCGGTTTTCATCATGGAATAATGCTTTGAAAGACATGCCGGGAGATGAAGTGCGCGTTTACCTCTGGGATATAGATGCGCTCAAATGGCAGCCTGATGCAAACCAGAATCTCGCAGCCATGGATGAGGTCTTCAACGTTACCTTTCCCGGCTGGTTTACCAGGATCAGGAAAGTTTATCCCGACAAAAAAATCGCCGTTTGCCAATGGGGAATAAAGGCAAAGAGTGAAGTGGCCAATTCCATGCTGGCCTGCATTTACATTGGCAAGTTTTACAAGTTCATGATTGACTACAACAAGGCCCATAACAATTACATCAGCTACGCAAGCTGGATGACTATCAAAAGCCTGAACCGTAACGGGGAAACAGCCAACCATGCGTTGCCACTGCGGGCCTGCGGAAAACTTTTCTATGGCAACAAGCGCGTACTCGATTTAGACGTGAACGGAATTAACGGCGTGAGCGGCGTCGCTTGCGATGATCCCGATGCATCAGGAGGAAAGTACACGTTGCTGCTCATCAATGAAACGGGAAATGAAGTGAGCTTGTCGAACATCACTGTTAATGATGCGCCGGTTCAGGGTAAAAAATTTACGGTTACTTCAGTGAATGCAGCTTCACTTAGCAGCATGAGTGTTTCAATGGATACAAAAACTTATTCTTCACTTTCTCTGCATCCTTATTCGGTGAATGTGGTTGAGTTTTAGTGGCGCAGTTTTTTTTGGTAGGAGATTAACGAGGGCATGAAGTGTTGTTATTGTTGCATTCTTATAGTCATTCCAATATAAATGTTCAAACTCATGAGAAGTACGACAATTATTGTTCGAGGTTTCTCAATGAAGAAATCTACAATAGCAAAAAAAATTAGCGTTCCAATGCCAAAAACTGCAGGAATATATAATGGAGCCAATGCTCCTAATTCCATTTTATTATAATCTACTCCTACATTAGCAATAGACCATGCGATGAGGGCGGATGCCAGTATGCCTACAAATCCAGATGCCTTAGATATTTTCATGATTAAGTTTTTTGCTTTTGTTGATGCACGCGCAGTAGTATCATTTGACCCACAAGACAGCATAAGCGAATATCCTTCCTTCCTCTCATACTTCCAACCATTTTTCATAAAAACCTTTCATCATTTCTAAAGCATCAAAAGATTTTTTCTGAAGTCCTACATCTTTTCCAAACACTTTAAGAATTCTTGCATAGCTGAAATTTTCTTTTCCTTTTTCCAATAAACATCCTGAATTTTGGTTTACCACGGTGACAACGATATTTGAAAAATCAAAATGCGATTGCAACGATCAAACAGGACTTAGTAATCGGGGCAATCATTTTTAAAATCTGTGTAATCTCAAAAAATGATTTCGCAACCCAAACAACCTGATCCCATCGATTCGCTGCTCGAAAAAATTTCGAGAGAAGCGGAACAGGAAGAGAAGCAGCAGCTCGCAACGTTTGTTCAGCGATCTGTTGCCCGCGTAATTGATACAGCCATCGTGTTCGGTGTGTCTTATGCAGTGCAGTTATTGTTTGTGAGATTTGTGAGGAGTGACAACACTTACAATGTAGATTCCATGGTCAAAAGTGTTGAGCAAGCCATGCCTGCTTTTGCGCTAATAGTTTGGGTACTGTTATATTCACCCCTCATGGAAAGCACTGGTGGCACCGTGGGAAAAAGATTGATGCGCATTCAGTTGGTAGATTTGAATACGCGTGAGATTCCTCAGTTCCGCTTATGCATGGCGCGCTCATGGATCTATCTCATCTTCGTTACGCTTGCCTTTGTCCCTGCTATTCTCAGTTGCCTCGCATTTTTCATTTCCGATTACCATCAAACGTGGCATGACAAACTCACGAATATGATTTGTGTAAAAAGAGAGAGGAGAGACGGTAGAGGGTAGATTCCGGATTCCGCAGCTTTCACTCTTAGCTTTGGTTTCTAACTTCTAACTTCTTTCTTCTAACTTCTTTTTTACTAAATTTGTTTTCTATTCCAAACCAAAAAAAATACACATGAAAAAATTTACACTCTTATGTTTAGCAATTGCCTGCTTCGTTTTGAATACTTACAGTCAGGCGTACAAGTATCCGCTCTTCGAACATTTTACACAAGCCAGTTGCGGCCCATGCGCACAGCAAAACCCGGGCTTTCAAACCAGCATTTTGGATCCCAATCCTACCGTGGTCAGGCATATTGCTTATCATACTTCATGGCCCGGTGTTGATCCTATGTACACTTACAATACAACTCAAAGCAATGACCGTGTGGATTATTACAGTGTAACAGGTGTGCCGGATATTTTTTTAGAAGGAAATTTTAAAGAAGCACAGCCCGGTGGCATGACCATGGACGATGTAAATACTATTGTAGCTCAAACAAGCCCGATAAAAATTAGCGTGAGCGATATTGACAACGGAAACTCTCACGATGTTACAGTAACAGTTAGTTCAATCGGCACTCCACCTACCGGGTCCTTCGTTTTGCGCACCGCCATTATCGAGCGCAATGTCACATACGCAACACCTCCGGGTAACAACGGTGAGACATATTTTCCGAATGTTTTCCGCAAGATGCTTCCTTCGAGTAATGGTGATCCCATTACATTGCCTTCACAGGGTAATTCAGTAACATTCAATTACACGTACACTGAAGACGCTGTCTGGAACATGGCAGAGATCGGGGTGGTATCTTTTGTTCAAAAATCAACTCAAGAGATTATCAACTGTGGATCATCTTTCGATGATGTAGTGAATGCCTCCATCACTGCCCCTTCGATTTTAGCACTTCAGGGGACTTCAGGAACGGTAAGTGATTTTAATTTCTTTACCGGAAATACCGGCAATGCTTCTGAAGATTTTGCTTACACGCTTACCAGCGATGCACCTGGTGATTGGAGTGCTTCATTCACTGTAAATGGAACAACTTATTCTAATGCTGCAACAGTAACTATTCCCGCGGGAACATCTTTCACCACTTCGATTGCTGTTACTCCGGGAACGACACCTGCATTTTCAGAGTATACTTTATCCATCACCTCAGTGGCTAATCCAAATGCACCCGCCATGCTAATTAACGTATTTGTAATTTCCGGTATCACTGATTTAATCATCAATGCCGGCGGCGGACAAGGCGATGGCTCCGGCGGAACAGCCGCAGATTGGCAGGGTTATTTTAGTAACGGGTTAAGTTTTGCCGGAAGTAATTCATACACCATTGCAAGCTTCAATAAATCAATCCAGGGATTTAAGGATAATGCTTTCGGTGGTGTCAAATGCATTTATTACAATGTTGGCTGGACCTTTCCTGCCTACACTGATGAACTGATTGGATACTTCGAAAATTTCCTTGAGCATAGCGGTAACTTGTTCATTTCAGGTCAGGATGCAGGGTGGGATGCTTTCACGCCGTCAGCACAGAATGGGCATTCAACACCGGCGCAAATAGGTTTCTATCACAATTATCTGTTTACCGATTGGCTTGAGGATGGAGGAACAGAGAATGATTCTCTCACTGCAAACACGCTTGGTATTTACGCTGCTTGTGCTCCGGCAAAAATAAACAACTACTACGGTGGTGTTTATTTTTATCCCGACCTGCTTGATGTAATGGGTAGTATTCCAATTTTCTATTACAGCAACACGACCAGGATTGCCGGCACACGATATACAAATGGTTATTATAAAACAGTATACCTCGGGCCGGGTCTCGAGATGATTGGTACTGATGCTGACAAAAATAATTTGATGAAGACTACTTATGATTGGTTCCACGCCATTACCGGGGTGGAAAGTGTCAACGGAGCTTTTGAAACAGTTGGAAATAATTATCCCAACCCGAGTGATGATGTCACCTACATTCCTTTTTCAGGGCTGAAAGAAACAGCAACTTTTACCCTCATAAATACACTCGGGCAAGTGATAATGACTAAAGAAGTGAATGCAGGAACCTCAATGCTGAAGCTCAACACTGCTGATTTGCCGCAGGGCATTTATCACTATTATATTTCAGGGAATGGAAAAAATGCTGCGCATGCATTACAGGTAGTTCATTAGATTTTCGAATTGAAGAAATCTGTGAAAGCGGAATCTGAATAAGGTTCCGCTTTTTGTTCAACATAAGCCCGAGAGCATCCGCTTCATGTCATGCAGCTCTCGTTGGCACCATTTTGTCTTAAGTGGGGAAACAGAATTTACTTTTCATCATTGCAATGCGGAATTCGCAGAAAATCACTGCAAATTATAACAATAGAAAAAGTCGTTTATCTTTGGCGCCATTCTAAAATTACCTTATCAAATTAAAATCAGGAAATGAAAACACTTCGGTTTATAGTGCTTATGTTGACCGGCTTCACGGTTCTTTCGATTTGGAACAGTTGTAAAAAGGGTCCTGAAGATCCATTCTTCTCTATACACTCACGGCTTCAGCGCGTTTGTGGTGATTGGAAAATCGTGGAATATAAAGTTGATTTCGTGGACTCTCTGCGTCGGGTGATTGATTCAAGCTCAGTTAACGGCCCTTGCGGACTCGAAACCGACAAGGAAATCAACGTTTATGACTACACCTGGACATTTGACAAGCACGGCGGTTTTACGGAAAAGCTTGTTCTCTTTGATGAAATTAGTATTGACATTGTTAACAACACACAAACATGTCCCGATGCTTTCTCTCATGATAGCACCATTACGGTGACCGTGGCGGCATGGAATTTCATTGCCGGTGTGGGTGACTTTAAGAATAAGGAACAATTCTACCTCTATGACCCTGATACGAAGCTTGCACAGATTTTTGAAATTGTTGAATTGCGCGAGAAAGAAATGAAACTGCGAACAGAATTTGTTGACCCTGTGTCCAATGTTGCGACCTTAAGAACCTATACTCTGAAAAGTATATAGAATAATAAATCCTTCCTGAAAAAATCCTTTCTGCAACGGGAAGGATTTTTTTTATTTAATACCCTTTACCTTCCCGCTGCATTTCACGTTTTACATCACGTTCTTTGATGGTATCACGCTTGTCGTGAACTTTCTTTCCTTTTGCCAATGCAATTTCAAGCTTTGCAAATCCCCGATCGGAAAGGAAAAGACGAAAGGGAACAATGGTTAATCCCCGCTCTTTGATTTTGGCCTGCAGTCTTGTGAGCTCCTTTTTCTTAAGAAGAAGTTTTCTTGGGCGAAGTGGCTCGTGGTTGTAGTGCGTTCCTTTTTCATAGATGGAGATGTTTACGTTCTTCACCCACAAATCCCCTTTGGCGAAGTAGCACCATCCATCACTGAGGTTTGCTTTTCCTTCCCGAATGGATTTTATCTCCGTTCCGGTAAGCACGATGCCGGCAACGAATTTTTCAAGAAACTCAAATTCGTAGAATGCCTTTTTGTTTTTGATGTCAATCGACTTTTGCATTTCCATTAGTACCGATGCTATCGCTCAAAGCGATAGTATCGGTTAATTTTATCTGGCATTATCCTTTAAACTGCTAAATAATTGTTCAAACTTTTTACGCTTCAAAATTTTCTGCCCGGTTTCTCCGGATGCAATTAGTCGCTTACCAACTTTCACTTCATATTCGCAAATAATCTCGTGATGGGAGATACTTTTTATTCGTCCGGTGATTGAAACTTCTTCTCCCACCAGCGCAGGCGAATGATGCACTGCAGAAACCATGGTGCCGATTCCTTCTTCATCAGCTTCTTTCATATCCAAAACAAATTGACGTGTTGTCCATTCCGCATCACGAATCAAAGCAAAGGTGGAATAAACGTGATGAACGATGCCCGTTGGAAAAGCAGGAGTATCACTTTCTTTCACCACAAATTTCATTTTCTTCTGATCACCGGACTTAAAAATATTTTTCACAGTGTAAAAATGGAAAGGAAAATTCGATTTCAATTAATATCCAAACAACCCAATAGACCAATAAACTATTTTACTGCCAGGAGCGGGATATTAATCTTATGCCGAACAGCATTGATCGTTTCTCCAAAAATCATATCCTTCAATCCGCGGTGACCGTGTTCGCCCATTACGAGGAGGTCGGCTTCAAACTTCTTTACGAGTTTCGGGATTTCTTTCGCAGGTTTTCCGTAGCCCAATTCGAATTGTACATCATATCCTTTTTCGATCAGCGAGTCGGCATAATACTTCAGATTCTGAAAATCTTTATTTGTTTCAAGATCGGAAATATCTTTCTCCAGCATCAGAGCTCCTGCGGATTCCACCACGTGAATTAAAAAATAGGCAGCATCCTTTCCGCCACTGGTGAGTGACTGCGAAATAGTTTGTTGATCGTGTGATGAAAAATCCACAGTAATGGCAATGCGCTTGAATTGATCCTGCAATCCAAAATCCAAGGGGAGGTATTCTTTGTGCGGGCCTTTCAACCGGTATTTTCTCTTCGCCACAAATGGTTGTATGATGATGTAAAATAACAACACTGCAGCGCCCAACACTATCGGAATCACGGTAATAAATACCAGCCATTTATTCTCACCGCTGTTTTCAATCAGCATAGAAATTTCATTGAGCAATAATTTTGCATTCAGCCCGACAATAATAGTGGCAGATATCCAGGCAGCAGCCTTCGTCCAAATGCCGATTGCGAATTTTCCCATCTTCTCTTTATCGCTCACGAAATGAATGAGGGGAATCACGGCAAATCCTAATTGCAAACTGAGAATTACCTGGCTTAGAATAATTAACTCTCCCGTTTGGTTCTCGCCTTTAAAATAGATTACGAGAAAAGCAGGAATCACTGCGAGCAAGCGCGTGATCAATCGTCGCAACCATGGTGTGATGCGAAGATTCAGATATCCCTCCATCACAATTTGTCCTGCAAGTGTTCCCGTAATGGTGGAGCATTGTCCTGATGCGATCAGCGCGATCGCAAATAATTTCGGAGCGAGGGAATTGCCGAGTAATGGCGCAAGCAATCCGTGGGCATCCTGAATTTCGGTGATCTCGAAGTATCCGTTTTTGAAAAACACAGCTCCTGCCATCACAAGAATGGATGCGTTGACCAAGAAAGCGATGTTAAGGGCAATGGCTGAATCAATGGTGTTAAATCGCAGCGCCTTTCTTTTGCCCTCATCTGTAGGAGTAATTTTTCTTGTTTGCACCAGCGCGGAATGCAGGTACAAATTGTGTGGCATGATCGTGGCGCCAATGATTCCGATGGCGATATAAAGTGCCAGAGGATCATTTGGGAGGGAAGGGATAAATCCCTGCAGCACATCAACAGGATCAGGGTTAGCAAAAAATATTTCGATGAAGAAGGAAGTGCTGATGATGAAGACGAGTGAAAAAATAAATGCTTCCATTTTTCGAATACCGTAACTAATGATCAGAAGCAGCAACAGCGAATCAAGGACGGCGATGGAAACGCCTGCTAAGAGTGGAAGGCCAAAAAGTAAGTTCAATCCAATGGCTAACCCGAGCACTTCCGCAAGGTCGGTGGCGGCAATCGCTATCTCTGCAAGAATATAGAGAGGAATGTTGATGATGTTAGGATAATTTTCTTTCGACGCCTGCGCCAGATCGCGCCCCCGAACAATGCCGAGACGCGCACATAAACTTTGCAACAGAATTGCGATGAGGTTCGACATCAGCAGCACCCACACCAGTTTGTAGCCGAAGCCGCTTCCGCCGGCAATGTCAGTAGCCCAATTGCCGGGATCCATGTAACCTACGCTCACGAGATAAGCAGGACCCAGAAAGGCAAACAAGGATCTGAAAAATCCAAAACGCTTCGTCGTATCTACGGTGCTGTGGACATCTTCAAGTGATTTTCCCGGATGAATTTTTTCAATGTTCATTTTGCGATCAGAATATTTTTTGCGATTTCAAAACTTACGTTCACTGTTAAGTTGTTGTTGATTACAATACCCATGCTTTTGTCGAACTCCACTTTCTCCACCACTTTCAGAGGCGTGCCCATGTGTATGTGAAGCTTGTCCAGGTGTTTGAGGAAAGCAGGCTGCTGTTCAACGACTGCTGCAACTTTTCCGCGATCATTTATTTTGAGAGAAGAAAGATTTTTAAAATTGTATGCAGCAATTTTTCCAAGATGGTTGGGGATGGGATCGCCGTGAGGGTCAAATTTAGGGTGCCCTAAAAAAGCGTCGAGCTTGTCCACCAGCACATCACTGCTTACATGCTCAAGTTCCTCAGCGACTGAGTGAACCTGGTCCCACTGGAATTTTAATTTTTCCACGAGAAAATACTCCCAAAGCCGGTGCTTGCGGATGATAGAGATTGCTTTTGCTTTTCCATGCTGCGTAAGGAGCACTCCCTGGTATTTTTTGTAATGAAGAAGTTTTTTTGCAGAAAGCCGCTGGAGCATGTCAGTAACGGATGCTGCCTTGGTATTCATTACTTCGGAAAGCTCATTGGTGGTAACGGGGGAGATTCCGTTTTTCTCTGCGAGCAGGTAAATATTCTTCAGATAGTTTTCTTCGGATTGAGAAGCCATAAAAAATTATTTCGGGGCAAATATAAAAATAAATTTAGACGAGCCTAAAATATTTTTTCAGGCAATACTGCCGAATACCATTGTTAAGAAAGATTTGTTCTGAACCAGCGAGGCTGTCATTCCGATCCCGATTGATCGGGAGAGGAACCTGTATCGAGGCTAAAGAATAGATTCTTCTCCCGATCAATCGGGATCAGAATGACACGAAGTGTATGAATGTCATTGTAAGAGAACTGCTTCGCACCGGTGAATTGCTTAATGGTTTTGATTTTGGATGATGAGGATTACTTCAAAACAATTTCTTCAACGAATCCCGGGGCAATGGATTCATTGATTCGTTCGATCATCTTCGCTTTATTGAAAGTAAGTTCCTGCCGCAGAGAAGCAGAGTCAATATTTACAAATAATTTTTTGTTACGGACAGAAATCGCCTGGGTGTACCTCGCAATGGTCTTCCCGAAAATTTTTTCCCAATTCTCTTTCAGGCGTAATTCGTTCACACGCTCTTTAAGATGATAGGTATCGAGCAATTCATTCAGGGCATCTTTCAGCGGACGATCGTTGCTGCGTTTCATGAAGTGAAAGTAGAAAATTGAGCACCAATTAGATGTACAGAAATGCGAAATCCCGATCTTTCTTCGGGATAGAAAGTGAAAAGAGCTCCACTCAACCGCCCTCAGGGTTTGCAACCACTGACGGGGGTTCACAACTTTGGCATTCGTGAAGTAGTTTTGCTTCGCCTTCGTAAATCCGAAATCCCAAATCCGAAATCCGAAATCATGAAAAGCTGGGTGATTCAGATGTTCACTTCTTCTCTTGGGAGAAAATATGTGATGTCGCTTACGGGTTTGTTCCTTTGTTCTTTTCTGGTTGTTCACTTGACTGCTAATCTTATTTCGCTGATCCCGGATGGAGGACTCTCATTTAACGCCTTTGCCAGTTTTTTAGAGCATAATATTTTAATTCGATCCATCGAATATTTGTTGTTTGCAGGATTCATTATCCATATACTTCAATCCATTACTCTTACAATAAAAAATAATCGTGCCCGACCGCAGAAATATGAAGTAAAGCCCGGCAACTCAAATAGCACCTGGGCCTCCCGCAACATGGGAATTCTTGGAGCTATTATTTTCATTTTCCTGGTGATTCACTTGCGTGATATGTTTTGGGATCTCCGCTTTCACGAGGAGGAGTTGGGTATTGATGCGAATGGCAATGTGAATCTCTTCAAAGAAATGGTTGCGGTTTTTGGAATGCTGTCGTACACAGTGTTGTATGTAATCGCCATCATTGCGCTGGGATATCATCTGTGGCATGGATTTCCTTCAGCGTTTCGGTCACTTGGTCTGATGCATTCAAAGTATACGCCGGCCATAGCCTTCATCGGAAAAGTTTATACCATCATTATCACAGGTGGTTTTCTTTTAATTGCTGTCTATTGGTACATCAAACAACTTTAAATTAGTGGTGAATGATCCTTGATGCAAAAATTCCGGAAGGAAATTTAGAAGAGAAGTGGACGAAGTATCGCTCCACGGTCAAGCTTGTAAATCCTGCGAACAAGCGCAAGCTCGATGTAATCGTTGTGGGTACAGGATTGGCCGGGGCATCAGCAGCGGCTTCACTTGCAGAATTGGGTTATCGTGTTAAGGTTTTTTGCTTCCAGGATTCGCCGCGTCGTGCCCACTCGATAGCTGCCCAGGGAGGAATTAACGCTGCAAAAAATTATCGCAATGATGGCGATAGTATTTTCCGCTTGTTCTATGACACGGTGAAAGGAGGTGATTATCGCTCGCGCGAAGCGAATGTGTATCGCCTTGCGGAAGTGAGTGTGAACATTATTGATCAATGCGTGGCGCAGGGTGTTCCGTTTGCGCGGGAATATGGTGGCTTGCTTGACAATCGCTCGTTCGGCGGTGTGCAGGTGTCGCGTACATTCTATGCACGTGGACAAACAGGGCAGCAACTTTTGCTTGGTGCATACCAGGCATTGGAAAGGCAGATTGCATTGGGCAACGTACAAATGTTCTCGCGGCATGAGATGCTCGAGGTTGTTGTGAAAAACGGAAAAGCATGCGGCATCATCGTGCGTGATTTGGTGACGGGAGAAATTGAGAGACATGGCGGACATGCGGTGGTGCTTGCTACAGGAGGATATGGAAATGTTTTTTTTCTCTCTACGAATGCGATGGGTTGCAACACTACAGCCATTTGGAAAGCATACAAAAAGGGCGCGCTCTTTGGTAATCCCTGCTTCACTCAAATTCACCCAACCTGTTTGCCACAACACGGCGATTATCAATCGAAGCTTACACTGATGAGTGAGTCACTTCGCAACGATGGAAGAGTATGGGTGCCGAAGAAGAAAGAAGATTGCAAAAAAAATCCTGCAGAAATTCCTGAGAGTGACCGTGATTACTACCTTGAAAGAAAATATCCTTCATTCGGAAACCTGGTACCGCGTGATATTGCTTCGCGTGCAGCCAAAGAAGTGTGTGATGAGGGAAGAGGAGTAGGGGGAACAGGGTTAGCAGTGTACCTCGATTTTGCAGATGCCATAAAAAGATTGGGAAAGAAAGTAGTGGAAGAGCGCTATGGAAATCTTTTTGAAATGTACGGCAAGATCACCGGCGATGATCCTTATGCTTCTCCAATGATGATTTACCCCGCAATCCATTATACGATGGGAGGTCTTTGGGTTGACTACAATCTTAGCACTACCATTCCCGGTTTGTATTCCATTGGTGAATGTAACTTCAGTGATCACGGGGCAAATCGTCTTGGCGCGTCAGCATTGATGCAGGGATTGGCGGATGGATATTTCATTCTTCCCTACACCATCGGAGAATACCTTAGTGCAGAAATTCTCTCGGGGAAAATTGATACCAACTCGGCTGAATTTGCTGAAGCAGAAAATGCTGTGAAGAGCCGCATCGAAAGATTGTTCGCCATAAAAGGATCAAGATCAGTGGATCATTTTCATCGGGCGCTTGGGACAGTGATGTGGGATGATTGCGGTATGGCACGCAGCAAAGAATCGCTCATGCGGGCAGCAACTGAGATCAAAAGAATCAGAGAGGAATTCTGGAATGATCTGCGCGTGATTGGAATAAATAATGAATTCAACCAGGAATTAGAAAAGGCAGGAAGAGTGGCAGACTTCATGGAGCTTGGTGAGTTGCTGGTACAGGATGCGTTGCTGCGCGAAGAAAGCTGCGGCGGGCATTTCAGAGTGGAATATCAAACACCTGAGGGCGAAGCATTGCGCCGTGATGATCAATTCATGTATGTCTCAGCTTACGAATACAAGGGAGAAAATCAGGCCGCGGAGATGCATAAGGAGGATTTGAAGTATGAGGTGGTGCATCCATCGCAGCGGAGCTATAAGTAAGTTAATTGCCAAATGGTTGAATGGTTAAATCGCTGAAAAAAATGAGAGATGAAAAAAAATATTTAAAGCTCAGCGACATCGAAGCATATCGAATTGCTTTTCACTTGAGCAATTACGTTTGGGATGTTGTAATCAAGTGGGATTGGTTTGCAAAGAAAACTTTTGGTGCTCAATTCGTTGAAGCTGCAGATTGTATTTCTGCAAATATTGCCGAGGGTTTTGGACGATATAGTAAGAAGGATAAGATTAGATTTTACAGAATTGCGGCGGGCTCCGTTCCTGAGTGTCTTGATTGGAATCAAAAATCAAAAGTTAGAAAATTATTGGAGCCAGAAGAATATAAATTCATTTTTGATGAACTTCAAAAGTTACCGAAGTCAATTAATTCTTTAATCAAATGCACGAACGATAAGTTGAAATTCTAAATCGAATGAAGAGCCAACCATTTAACCATATAACCATTCAATAATTTAGCCATGCGGTTAACTCTTAAAGTCTGGCGACAAAAAAATCCAAACGACGCGGGTCGCTTCGAAACTTACCCGCTTGATAGCATTGACGTTCATGCTTCATTTCTCGAGATGTTTGATGTGCTGAATGAAAAGCTGATCGGCGAAGGAAAAGATCCGGTTGCGTTTGATCATGATTGCCGTGAGGGAATTTGCGGTGCGTGCTCCATGGTAATTAATGGACTGCCACATGGGCCTTTAAAAAACACTACGACCTGTCAGTTGCACATGCGCCATTTCAAAGACGGTGACACAATTGTTGTGGAGCCGTGGAGAGCGGCAGCATTTCCGGTGATCAAAGACCTGGTGACCGATCGCACCGCATTTGACCGCATCATTCAGGCCGGAGGATTTATTTCTGTGAATACCGGGCAAGCGGTTGAGGCGAATTCCGTTCTTGTTCCAAAAGAAAACGCCGATGTGGCGATGGATGCTGCAGCGTGTATCGGTTGCGGAGCATGCGTAGCTGCGTGTAAGAATTCTTCCGCAATGCTGTTTGTTTCTGCAAAAATTTCTCACCTCGCACTTCTTCCACAAGGGCATCCTGAACGACAGCGGCGTGTGCTCAGCATGGTTGCGCAAATGGATGCTGAAGGTTTCGGCGGATGTTCCAACACCAATGCCTGTGAAGCACAGTGCCCGAAAGGAATTTCAGTGATGAACATTGCAAGATTGAACCGCGAATATCTTGCTGCGAGTTTGGCGGCGAGCAAGTGATGTTTTAAGACAGGACAGGGCTTTCACTTTTGAAATACCTCTTTATACAAGAGAGAATAATAATTTCATGTTATTGTCAAATTTTGAAACCTTAAATGAAGAAGCGTCTTCATTTCATTTCGTCGTTTTGATTTTATCGTAATTTGCGCTGTACATTTTTGATATGATGAAAGCTATCAGGAAATATTGCGAATCCAACTGGCGCAAAATCTTTTTATCATTCTTCTTTCTTCATTTTTCATTTTTCATTGCATACGCTACTCACAACCGCGCGGGAGAAATTACTTACACACACGTCAGCGGCTTCACGTATAACATCATCATTCATACCTACACCAAGGCAAGTTCGGTTGCGGCTGACCGCGATAGTTTGGAAATCAATTGGGGTGATGGAACAAAGGATACCCTGCCCCGCACGAATGGCGGCGGTAATGGTATTTCTCTCGGCAATGATATCAAGTACAATGAGTACACGGGCACGCATACGTACCCCGGTCTCGGCACTTATGTGATTTCAATGAGCGACCCCAATCGCATTTCTAACATAGTAAATATTAACAGTGGCAACAGTGTAAATGAACCCTTTTACATTGAAGATTCTCTCAAGATACGCGACCCTGCTTTTTACGGTTACAATAATTCACCCATCCTGCTCAATCCTCCCATTGATTTTGGCAATGACAACCAGGTGTATATTCATAATCCCAATGCCTATGATCCTGATGGAGACAGCCTGAGCTTTGAATTCATTGTTCCAAGAAAAGCTCCCGACGTTTACGTAGCCAATTACGTTGACCCCAATCAAATTCCGGGGACACCACCGGGCAACACATTTACCATTGATGCATTTTCAGGGCAGGTAACGTGGGCATCGCCTACTGATCTTTTTTGCCCATCTCCTTCTACCTACAATTTTGCAATTCTCATTCGTGAATACCGGAATCGCTTTTGCATCGGCACCATGGTTCGCGACATGGAAGTGATTGTAAATTGCCTGAACAATAATCCTCCCGTTGTGGCAACCGTGCACGACACGTGTGTAGTAGCAGGAACGCAATTGGTATTGAATGTGTCGGCAACTGATCCCGATCCGGGTCAAACGGTAACGCTCACATCGAATGGCGGCCCCTACGACGTGATCTCAAGTCCTGCAACTTTTTCTGCTACATCAGGCCCTCAGCATGCAAGCGGAACTTTTACATGGAATACTAACTGCGATCATGTGCGGTCACAATTCTACCAGGTCATATTCAGGGCGCAGGACAGCTACACCACGCCTTTAGTTGATCTTGAAAATTGGCTGATCACCGTTGTAGCTCCCGCTCCGCAAAATGTTTTAGCAACTGCTATCGGAAATGATATTTCAGTGACGTGGAACAATCCATACACGTGCGCTACCGCATCGCGCTTCATCGGGTTTTCTGTTTGGAGAAGAGAGGGAAGCAATCCATTTGCGATTGATACATGTGAAGTCGGGCTGGCAGGAAAAGGATACGTGAAGTTGGCAGAGCACCTGACCGATTACCAGTATCTTGATCAAACCACAGAGATCGGAAAAGAGTATTGCTACCGCGTGCTTGCAGAATTTGCCGACAAGGCGCTCTCACAAAATATTCTTATTTACTACAACAATGTGTACAGCTTGCCGTCGAATGAAGCATGCGCGCAACTCGCAAAGGTTCTTCCTGTGATTACCAACGTGAGTGTAACGGGTACGGGCACTTCTTCAGGGACCATGTATGTCGCATGGTCAAAACCCGATCACACCATCTTTGATTCCATTCAGCATCCCGGACCTTACAAGTATGTAATCTGGCGATCCCAGGGATTTCCCGGAGGAACGATGCAACGGATTGATTCGGTCACTGCCGCCACATTCTTTTCTTTGATTGATACTATTTATAATGACCAGGGGTTGAATACACAGGATCATCCATACTCTTACAAAATTGGTTTTTATTCAAACCAGGTTTTAATCGGAGAAACAGAAGTGGCATCGAGTGTTTACCTTACCACTGTGGGCAGTGATCACATTGTGTCATTATCATGGAATGAAACGGTTCCATGGACCAATAGCTATTATATAATATACAGGAAAAATGGGGCCGGCACTTTCGATTCTATCGGAATCAGCACCACAGGAATTTATGTTGATGGAGGGTTGCAGAATCTTGTACAACAATGCTACCAGGTTAAAAGTGTTGGAAGTTATTCCGCACCGGGATTTGTGAATCCGATCATCAACTTTTCCGAAGAGCAATGCGCAGTGCCGATAGATTCTGTTGCTCCGTGTCCTCCGACCCTTGAAGTACACAATGTTTGCAACACTCCTGATTTTGCATTGACGGGATTTGTGAATCAATTAATCTGGTCGTACAGTGATAAGAGTTGTGCGGAAGATGTTGCCTACTATTTGATTTATTATACATCGGGGGGTGTCATGACGCTGATTGATACCGTGACTGATTTAACTTCAAATACTTTGACTCATAATTTGCCAAACACCGTGGCGGGTTGCTACAATGTGGTGGCAGTGGATTCGAATCAAAATGCAGGCGCTATGTCTAATACTGTCTGCCTTGACAACTGCCCGGTGTATGTGCTTCCAAATGTTTTTACTCCGAATGGCGATGGACACAACGATACGTATCATCCATTTCTCCCTATAAGATTCGTTGACAAAGTGACCATGAAAATTTTTGACCAGTGGGGCGATATGGTTTTTGCAACTACCGACCCTTACATCGGCTGGAACGGAAAGAATCAGAAGACTGGAAAAGATTCACCCGAGGCGGTTTATTATTATGTTTGTGATGTGTATAGTGCGCTGCAGAAAATTGGTCCTACGTTGAATGGGTATATTCATCTCTTTAGATAAATTGTTTAATGGTCAAATTGTTTAATGGCTTGTGGCTATTACTGCTATTTTAGAAAACCATTTAACCATTTAGCCATTCAGCCATATAACCAAATGTTCACCGGCATCATCGAAGTTCTCGGAAAAATTATTTCCATTCATGAAGAAGGAAGTAATCGCCGCTTCATTATCGAATCATCTGTTTCTTCAGAAGTTAAGATTGATCAGAGTGTTTCGCATGATGGAGTGTGTCTAACGGTAGTGAATGTGAATGAGAATCGTCACGAAGTAATTGCTGTGGAGGAAACTTTGAAGCGCTCGAATCTGGGAAAGAAGAAAGTTGGTGACTTGTTAAACCTTGAGCGCTCGATGATAATGGGAGATAGAATTGACGGTCATATTGTTCAAGGCCATGTTGATGATGTGGCCATTTGTAAGAAGATAAAATCAAAGAATGGAAGCTGGCTTTTTGAATTCCGGTATGATGAAAAGAATGCTCCCTTGCTCGTTGATAAAGGTTCGGTTTGCATCAATGGGGTGAGTTTGACTGTACTTAAGCCGTCAAAGAAAAAGTTTGCAGTCGCAATCATTCCTTACAGTTTCGAAAACACAAACTTTCATTTGCTCAAAAAAGATAATGAGGTGAACCTTGAGTTCGACATCATTGGCAAGTATGTTTCACGATTTATGATGGAGCGCGAATAATTAGACCGATACCATCCCGACTAATCGGGACGGCATCGGTTATCTTTGTGATCAATAAATTTTATGGCTACTACACCCGAATACCAATTACTCATCAAGACGATTGCGAAGAAGGCTAAGGTTGAGAAAAAGGAAAACAAAAGATTTTTCGCCCGACTCAAAAAGAAGAAACCTGCTGGGTTAACCAAAGCTTTTCGCCAATTCAATGATGAAGCATTTGCTCATACCAATTGCATGAACTGTGCAAACTGCTGCAGGACAGCTTATGCTGTTTTTGAGAAACCTGACGTGAAAAGAATTTCGAGACACTTTGAAATGACGGAGAAAGATTTCATCAAAAAATATTTGAAACCCCATCCAGATTACGATTACTTGATCAAAACATTGCCTTGCCCTTTTCTTGCAGATGATAACAAATGTTCGATCTATGAAATCCGACCGACCGGTTGCAGAACGTATCCTCCTGCGAGACTTCAATTAACTGAAGAGCAACTTGATGTACTGCATGATAATATTGGAATTTGTCCGGCGGTGAGTGAGATGGTTGACAAAATCAAAGTTCAGTTTGAAGCAGTTTGAAGTTTCGGAGTTTGAAACTTCATCATCGGTATTCTTGATCATAATTGGATATTCATTTTTATTCCTTTACAAACTTTCCTACTTCACCCACACCCGTTTTGTTGCTGATGATTTGAAGCGTGTAAAATCCTGCGGGTAAATTTTCGGTGTTGAGTTGAATAGAGTTTGAAGTTTGAGATTGGTAATTTGAAAAAGTAGGATTCATTTTTCTTCCTCGCAGATCGTAAACATGAATAGCAATATCATTTGATGATGTAGCTAGGATGATGTTGACAAAATCTTGAACAGGATTGGGGCTTAGTGAAAGGGAAATCACCTTCGGAGAGAAGATATTGGATTGAGTACCTGCAAGTTTCACGATCCACGCATCACCCTGGTCACTGTGATTACCTGTAACGTCTCCATCTTCCGAAAAAGCAACTCCGCCAAAAATGTATCCACCGTCAAAAGTCTCATCAACTGAGAATCCAAAATCAATCACGCTTCCTCCCATAAATTTCTCCCAGAGAAAGGTACCAGCAGAATCATACTTCATGATAAGGTAGAATGAACAATTATAGTAGTTCGGAGATGGACAACCACGACCTCCGAGCACGAATCCATCTTTTGTCTGCTGCACGCTGTGAGCTTCATCACAATCACCCAATCCATGGCTCTTGTTCCAAATAATATTCCCGATTGAATCTAATCTCAGTATCCAAAAGTTGCAGTAATAGCGTCCGGCAGCAACCAAACCATGGTCAGTAGTTTCCTGGATTGAAAACAACTCATCCCATCCGGTGTCGCCATAAGTTTTCTCCCACACTTTATTTCCATCCTCATCCAGTTTGACAATCCATCCATCGGTATTCCCGTGAGTTGAGGAAACATCCCCATCGTTAGAATTCGTTGATCCTGCAATAATATATCCACCATCAGACAATTGTTGAATGGAATTAGTGTAGTCACCTTCACTGCCACCGAGGCATTTCTGCCAAACCAAATTGCCGTCAATATCTAATTTCAGGATCCAGAAGTCAGAACTACCATGATTTCCTGAAGCATCTCCATTATTCGAATAAGAAGCACCGCCTACAATGAAGCCGCCATCACTGGTTTGCTTAACACTAACAGGATATTCTCCAAATATCCATGCAAGATTAGAGTCCACTCCCTCATTTTTACTACCACCAAAAGATTTACCCCAAATCAGATTTCCGGACTGATCTAATCGAATAATCCAGTAGTCGAATAATCCGTGATTGTTTGAAACATCACCGTCGGTTGAGTTGGAAATTCCACCTATGATAAAGCCACCGTCGGTTGTTTGTTCAATTGACTGAGCTTGTTCTTGCCCACTTCCTCCATAACACTTTTGCCATTCGATGTTTCCATTTGCGTCAATCTTTACAATCCAGTAATCAACTTCACCGTGATTGCCAGTAACATCTCCATCCGTTGATGATGCTAAGCCAGCGAAAATATATCCGCCATCCTGAGTCTGCTGAATTGACCATGCCTTTTCGAATTCACTCCCTCCAAAACATTTTTCCCATTCAATCCCTGGAGCAACTTGTGAATGAAGTAAATTGCTGAATAAGAAAATGAGAGAAGGAAAAAGAAAGAGAAGTTTTTTCATGAGAAGAGTTCTTAGTAATGTGAAGTTACTCGAAAAACAGGTGCCTTCACCCAATCGGATGAAACTCAAACCTCCCTTTCTCATCAGCATTCTCCAATCTCAAAACTCCGCGCGGACATACTGCCGCACATACTCCGCATCCCACGCATGATGAGCGTACGATATTCTGCCCTCGCTGTGCATACCATCGCACATCAATTCCCATCTCACAATATGTAGAGCAGTTCCCGCACGAGATGCATTGACCGCCATTCGTAGTAATTCTGAATCGTGATTTGAATCGCTGCACCAAACCAATGTAAGCGGCGAGCGGACAACCGAAGCGGCACCACACCCTATTTCCCATCAGCGGATAAAATCCTGTTCCAACCACTCCGGAGAAAATAGATCCGATGAGAAAGCCGTACCACTTATGAACTGCTTGTGTTTCATCGCCGAGGAGTTTGTAGTGCGAGGAATAATTGATGATCGTTATTGCAGTCATGATAACAGCGAATACAAGCACCGAATGCACGACGACTCTTTCAATCTTCCAGGCGCGCAATGATTTATCCGATAGTTGCCGAAAAGGATCGCCGAGTGTTTCTGCTAATCCTCCGCAACCGCACACCCAGGAACAATACCAGCGCTTGCCGAAGAAATAAGTGAACACGGGAACAGCGATGATGATCAATGCAAGTCCCCAGAACAACATGAACCATCCAATGTCTCCGCTCGATTTGAAATTATTAAGCCGCCAGTCAAAAAAGAACGTGTAATCGAGCGGCCAAATGTTTTTGAAATCGTTCCATGGTTTATTCAGCGCGACAAGTATTTCAGGAATGATGAATGCAAATGCTGTTTGAAAAAACATCACGCTGATGGTTCGTACCTGTTGATAAAGGTTGCCGCGATACTTCAACAACATGCGAATGCCCATCACAACCACTGCGATGGTGTAAAGAAATCCGTAGAGGTACCATTGGCTTGCACCATACCCATTGGTGAAGTGACTTAACGGATCAACAAGTATCACCCAGTTGGTGATGTACTCCGGAAAAAAATAGAGTGTGATGTAAAATGAAATCAACAGAAAGCCGAGAACAATTCCAATCCAGCCGGGCGCATTGAGCTTATTGAAGAAAATGTAATTGTTGTGAATTCCCTTGGAGCAGAAAGCATATTTCGGAATAATGAAAAGCAACGCTCCCGCAAGAACGCACAACAAAAGCAGCGCGAGCAAAAGATCATTGTGATCGCGCACAAATCCATAGTTTGAATTTTTCGTGACGATGAACGTGTAGTCAGTGTAAATCACCAGGTCCCATTTTTGCTGCGCACGGTTTTGTTCGTTGATGTGATTGATGATGGAATGAAAATCTTTGACGAATGAAAATACTGATGCGTACTCCTTGTTCATCATGGAAGCAATCGGCGGTTCAATTTGCTCCAGGTGCTTTTTATCAGTGATGGATTGATGAAGCGATTCCGGGGTCAATTGATATTTTGCCCCAAACAAACAGGAGAGGAACAGCAGCAACGCTGCGATTGAAATTGCAATTCCGATTTTAGCTATCTTCTTCATTTAGCTGCAATTTGTTTCACGCAGAGAAAACAGAGGAGCGGAGACCGCAGAGGGTTATGTTCAGCGCTCTCCGCCTCTCTGCTGACTCTGGTGATAAATTAATTTGATTTCACGCAGAGAGAATAAAGGAGCGGAGTTCGCAGAAAGTTATTCTTCGACATAGTTATTTGCTGTTCTTTTTACTCCGTCAACCAATTTTTCAACATTGAAATTTATGAATGTAAATACTCTCTTCAATAATGATGGATGTGATGTCATTTATTTTCATAGGCAGGTGGTTTTAGTTTTATTTTTTCTCTGCTTTCTCTGCTCCTCTGTTTTTTCTGCGTGAAACATTTCACATACTCGCAATCAGCCCTCTCTTTGTTTTCACTTTCAAATGGGTGTTGTTCTCAGAATTGAATTTTGAAATAGTTTCTTCTTTATGTTGTTTGTAAAACTCAGGATCGAAGTTCGCCGCCGGCAAATGCTCCATGACAAACCCAATATTTTTTTCTTCTTTAATCCAGATCTCACAAACCTCCTGGCGATAGCGAATGCCAAGCAGGTTAAACCCTATGACTGCATGATTACTTTTTCTGAAAACTATTCGCAGGCATTTTCTTCCATCCGGGTGTTCCCAGTAAAATGAATCGAACTCTGCCGAAAGTTTTGGTGGAACGTAACCGTACGTTTGATATTCGATGTCGAAAAACTTTGCTGAGTTGAACCAGATGCCCCGATCATACGCAGTTCTTTCGCCGCATAGATTTCTTGCAAGCGCTTCACCCTGCATACGTCCTGTGTACCAGAGTTGCTCAATCCGAACTTGTCCGGGTTTGGGATTTCTAAACTCAACGCAATCACCGGCAGCGTACACATCTTGTGCGCTCGTTTCAAAAAACTCATTCACCAAAATTCCGCGACTGGTTTCCACATCAGAGTTGCGAACAAAATCAACATTCGGACTTACACCGACGGTCACACCAAGCAATTGACATTCTATCTCTTCATCTATATCAGTTACTACTGCGCGTACTCTTCCGTTTTCATCCTGAAGAATTTGATAGAGCTGCGTTTCTGTTTTCACTTCAATCCCATGCTCGCGAATGTGCCGCGTGATGAGTTGCGATTCTTCCCATGGCAGCACATTGTTCCAATAACTTTTTTCCATCACCAGAAATGTCACGGGAATATTTCGCGTATGCAGCATCTCTGCCATTTCAATTCCAATCAATCCGCCGCCAATGATTACGGCGCGCTGAAGGTTTTTTGAATTCTCTTCGAGCAATTGCAAATCCTGCAGCGAGTACAATCCCTGTGCGCCTTTGATCTTCGAAAAGCTGATGCCAATGGTATTCGGCTTTGAGCCGCTTGCGATGACAAGCTTGTCGTACGAAATTTTTTTACCGCTGCTCAGCCAGCATTCCTTGTTTTCGAAAACGATATTCTCTACATGATCAAACACCAGATTGATTCTGTTCTTTTCCCAAAACCAATCTTCATACGGCTTGATGTGCTCGTACTTCATGTGCCCCATGTAGATGTACATGAGAGCAGTGCGTGAAAAGAAATGTTTGCTCTCGGAAGAAATTACAGTGACCTCGTGATCGGATAGCTTACGGATGTTACGAGCCGTGGTGATGCCCGTAATTCCGTTACCGATAATGACGATGTGCATGATGGAGTAAGATTACGAAAATAGGGTCTTAGAGGATTGTTATATTAAGCGAGAGAAAACAAGAGCCTTAGAGTTATTCACAAGGACGATCCCAATCTAAGGTGGTTTTGATTTTAAATGAGGGAGCGCGATAGATAATATAATTTAAGCTGTGAGGGAATTTAACTACAGAATCTCCTATGTATAATTCATTCCATAATCCATAGGTGAAGGGAGTTAAAATTTTATACCCATTACTCAAATAAATAAATTTTTGAGCTGGATTTAATGAATCTGTTTGTATTAAACTGACTACACCAGAGTAACTGACTCTCTTTTCTTCTTCACAAATATCCCTCACGTATGATTGATTAATGAATAATGTTATCAAAAGATAAATTAGAACCGAAGTGGGTATTAATACCGCAACAATTCCAAAAAAGATTCTGGAGTACTTATTTAAGTTTTTAACATATTCACTCTCCGGCATTTAATAATTTCATTTAGGGAGGACTGCTTTTATTAGCTCGTGACTTTTGAGCTTTCAAGCTGTTCCGCAAGCTCAGCCCATCGTTTCATCTCTTCATCCAACTGCTGCTTGTACTTTTCGTAATGAATATAAATTTCCTTCGATTCACTTTGAGAAAGCAATTCCGGGTTTGAAAGTTTGAATTCGACGTGCGCAATGGTTGCTTCTATTTCAGTAATCTTCTTTTCTGATTCTGAAATCTGCTTCCTGAGTTTCTTGAAATCTTTTTGGTGCTGTTTGTTTTCACTTGAAGCAACAACAGGCTTCGGCTTTTCTTCTACAATGATTTTCTTCTTCAACTCAATATCACGAAACGTTTCTGCTTTCTGTGATTGAAGAAATTCATACACGCCTCCAAGATGTTCTTTGATGCTTTGTTTGCGGAAATAGAAAATTTTATTTACGAGACCATCGAGAAAGTCACGGTCATGAGAAACAAGAATGAGCGTACCCTGGAATTTCTGTAAGGCTTCTTTCAGCACATCTTTCGAGCGCATGTCAAGGTGATTGGTGGGCTCATCAAGAATCAAAACATTCACAGGCTCGAGTAATAATTTTGCAAGAGACAATCTCGATTTCTCACCGCCGCTCAGCACTTTCACTTTCTTGTATACGTCATCATCACGAAAAAGAAAAGAGCCAAGCAAACTTCTGACTCTCGTGCGCATTTCATAAGGAGCAATTTTGTCAATAGTGTCAAACACGGTTGCTTCACCACTCAGGCGATCTGCCTGGTGCTGTGCATAGAAACCAATCTTCGCATTATGCCCTGTAATTAATTCGCCACTGGTTGCCGGTTCTTCACCCACAAGCATTTTCAGCATCGTAGTTTTTCCTTCACCGTTTCGCCCTACAAATGCCACGCGGTCGCCGCGAAGAATTTGGAAACTGATATTGGCGAGAATCGTTTTCTCACCGTACTTCTTGGTTACATTCTTCGCTTCAAAAACCAAATGCCCTGATCGTTCTGCTTCAGGGAATTTGAACCGGATGGAGGAGTTGTCTTCATCTTCCGATTCAATTCTCTCCGTGCGGTCTAATTGTTTGATTAGTGATTGCGCAAATTTTGCCTTACTCGCTTTGTAGCGGAATTTCTCAATCAGTTGCTCGGTCTGTTTGATCTGCCTGTCCTGGTTATTTTTTTGCTTCTGCGTATGGTCGCGACGTTCTTGCCGTAACCCGACATACATTGAATAGGAGCAGGGGTAGTCTTCAATCTTTCGATTCACAATATCAATTGTGCGCGACGTGACGCGATCAAGAAATGCGCGATCATGCGAGACAAGAAGTACAGCTCCGGAATAATCCTGCAGAAAATCTTCAAGCCAGATGATCGCTTCAATGTCAAGATGGTTCGTTGGCTCGTCCAATAAAAGAAGATCGGGTTTCTTCAGCAATAGCTTTGCTAACTCGATTCGCATTTGCCATCCGCCACTGAACTCATTCACGTTGCGATTGAAATCTGTTCGCTCAAATCCCAGCCCTACTAAAATTTTTTCCATCTGCTCCTCCAGCGTATTGAGTCCGAGAAGATCAAGACGGTGTTGTACATCATGCCAGTCATTCAGCAAATCGAGATACTCTTTTGAATTGTGATCATGATGATGACTCACCTGGTGCGTAAGATCATCGTAATGCTTTTCTAACTTTTTGATTTCGTCAAAAGCAGTTTCAGCTTCCTGGAGCACCGTCTTGTTTCCGTGATAGCTTAACTCCTGAGAAAGATAGCCGGTAGTGAATTCCTTGGGTACAGAGATGCTTCCTTCATCCTGCTTATTAACGCCGGCAAGAATTTTCAGCAGCGTGGATTTTCCTGCGCCGTTTTTTCCAACCAAGCCAATTCGCTCACGGGGATTGATGAGGAATGTAATTTCCTCGAAGAGATAAGTTCCTGCGTGATGAACGGAGAGGTTACTGATGAAGATCATACGGCAAAAATACGCGGACAAAGTCAGCCGCCCTGAGAATGGCTCTTTCTCAGCTCTTCTTTCAAAATTTTCCCCATTGCATTTTTGGGAAGCGTTTCGAAAAACTCCACGTGCTTTGGCTTCTTGAATGATGCGAGATGGTGCTTGCAAAATGAAATCAGTGCTTCGGGTGAGAGCGTTTCACAATCAATCACGACACATGCTTTGATTGCTTCGCCGAATATTTCATCAGCAACACCGATCACTGCACATTCTTTGACTCCCGGCATGGTTTCAATCACCTCTTCAATCTCTTTCGGGAAAATCAAGATGCCCCCGGACTTAATCACATCTTTTTTTCTTCCTTCGATGTACACATAACCTGCTTCATCCATTTTTCCGATATCACCTGTAAGAAACCATCCGTTGCAAAACGATTCACTATTGGCTAAAAAATTATTCCAGTAACCGTGAAAAACATTTTCACCTTTTAGTACAATTTCTCCTTCAGCGTTCAGCGGCTGATCCTGCAGTTGATCATTCACAATTCTCGCCTGTACCGTTGGCAGCGGAAAGCCAACGCTTCCCGGCATACGTTTTCCGTCAACGGGATTTGAAAAGTTGATCATGGTTTCGCTCATGCCGGCGCGCTCGAGAATTTCAAATCCGAAAGCTTCACTGAACCGGTGAAACAATTCTTTTGAGAGGGGTGCAGAACCGGAAATAAATAATCGCATGGAAGTAAGATCGTGCTGCTCTTTTTTTTCTTCGAGCAATTTGAAATACATCGTGGGCACTCCCATGAACAAAGTCACCCGCTTCTGTTGAATCGTTTCTAAAACATCTTTTGCGTCAAATTTTTTTCTCAGGATAATTTTATTCCCCACCATCAATGATCCGCATAACGCAATTCCGAAACCGTGAACATGATTAAGCTGAAGTGTGTGAAGCAATACATCATCAGGTGACCATTGCCATACTTTTTTCAATATTTCGAGATTGGAAGTAATGTTATGATTCGTCAGTGCCACCCCTTTTGGTTTTCCCGTAGTACCGCTGGTGTAGAAAATGGCGGCGATGTCCTCATCATTAATCGCAGTCGAAGTTCGTGTGGAAAAACTTTCTCTGATCAATTCATCCAGTGAATGAGTTCCTCCTTCTTTTCCACCCATCAAAATGATTTCTCTCAAGTGGGGGAGTTGTGATTGAATTGACCGTATAAGAGGCAACCGCTCATTGTCTGTAACTATTGCCTTTGCCCCTGAGTCATTTAATATGTGGAGGAGTTCGTAGCCTTTGAATTGAGCGTTTACCGGAACGATGATGCTGCCGTTCTTAAAATTTGCGAGCAAAGAGAAAATCAGTTCGGGAGAAGTAGATGTGAAGTGAGCGACCCGGTCACCTTTTAAAATTCCGAGTGAGTGATAAGCATTCGCAATTCTATTTGCTGTTTGATCAAGATCATTAAAAGTAATTTGCTGCTCTTCGAACTCAAGAGCAATTTTTTCAGAAAACTTTTTTGCTGTTTGCTGCAGTAAGGAAGCAATGCTCATCATAATAAATTCTTCGCTGCGTGAATTAATCACGGTAAGGAACTGCCGGGGAACGTGAAGAAAGGATGATATTCATAAATGAATCTTCCTGCTTTGAATCCCGGATCACCTTCACACCATTTTTTTACTTGCTCAATATCCGCGGAGTCGTAAATGCCAATCCCGATAATTCGCCCCTCTGAAAGCAACGGACCATGCATAGGAAGAATGCCTTGCTCACGAAGATTTTGTAAATACTTCAGGTGATTATATTGAATTTCATTGGCAGTTGCTTCGTCTTGATTTCTGTTGGGGCCTTCGAGTAGAAATACAAGTGTGTACTTTTTTCCTTTCGAAGCAATCCACTGAAAAAATTCCTGTTGTGTTTGTTCCATATAAATTTCTGCTATCTGTATAGTTAATTACAGTTCCATGTGAAGGTTGTATTTCCAGCTGTATCGCCCATAAAAATTTCAAAGCGCTTTGCTGAATTTTCGTTATCATCGAAAGTGTATTCGTAGTTTTCGCTGAAGCCACCCACAGAAGATGTAACCGTGAAGTCCTTCAAAAGATTGGTTGATATCTTTCCATATAGTCCGCTAAGCATTATATCATCTGCATCATAGGGGAGTAGAATAAGCAGACCATTCTTCGTTCCTTCAAAATATTCAAATGAATAAAATGCAGTATCGTGATCCTGGTAATAATATGCTGTGGCTGAAACCGCGTTTCCGTTTGAATAGGTAAAATTATATGCTATGGTGTCTGAGCTCTGTCGGGAATATTTCAGCAGAAATCCGGAAGCATCGTATTCATAAGTTGAAACTTGCACTGAGTGTAAATAAGATGATAGTAAAGAATCTTTTTGCCATTCAACCAATCCCTGTGCGTTTAGTTTGGCGATTCCTGTTTTAATCGGATACATAAAATTGTCATAAGTAATAATCAAAACCGAATCAGGGTGAAAGTCGAATGAGTAACTGAAAACATTTCCGGTAATTTTTGTTATTCTTCCATCAGCACTGTACTCAAAGGACATTGTGTTATTTGTAAAAGTACCGCCTTCATCCTGTAGTGAAGTGAGGTTGCATTTTTTTTCTGAAACGGTAGAATCTTTCTTGCAAGAGAGTATGGAAACGACGCAGAGAAAAAGCAAGAAGAGAAATTGGTGTTTTGGATTCATTAAGAGTGGATTGATACGGCTTTAATTAAACAGTAAACTTTATTCCCTGCGCCAACGGCAAAGAGTCACCATAATTAATCGTGTTCGTTTGCCTGCGCATGTACTGTTTCCACGAATCACTTCCCGATTCTCTACCACCCCCTGTTTCTTTTTCACCACCAAATGCACCCCCGATTTCCGCGCCGCTTGTTCCGATGTTCACGTTTGCAATGCCGCAATCACTGCCATTCACAGAGAGAAATGCTTCCATCTCTTTCATATTATCAGTAAAGATGGCGCTTGATAATCCCTGGGGAACATCATTGTGAAGGTGAATGGCTTCATCCATCGTTTTATATTTCATCAAGTAAAGAAGGGGAGCAAATGTTTCATGCTTTACGATCGGAAGATTTTCTGTCACCTCCGCAATGCATGGTGCAACATAGCAGCCGGTTTCATATCCTTCGCCATTGAGCACGTCACCTCCGATTAAAATTTTTCCTCCCTGGTCTTTTACCTTTTCAATTGCACTTTGAAAATCTTTTACAGCGCCCTCATCAATCAACGGCCCTACATGATTGTTTGGGTCAAGCGGATTGCCGATGCTCAACTGGGAATAAATCTTTGTGAGCCTTTCCTTTACTTTATCATATACGCTTTCGTGAATGACAAGGCGACGCGTTGAAGTGCAGCGCTGTCCGCAAGTTCCAACAGCACCAAATGTAACCGCTCGAATGGCAAGATCGAGATTTGCATTTTCCGAAATGATGATCGCATTATTCCCTCCAAGCTCAAGAATGCTTCTTCCCAGGCGCTCACCAACTTTCTGCGCTACGCGAATTCCAACCCGGGTGGAGCCGGTAGCCGAGATAAGCGGAATGCGCTTGTCTTCAAGCATCACATCGCCAATTTCTTTTGAACTTCCTGCAACCAAGCAACACACACCTTCAGGAACAGTATTCTTCTCCAGCACTGTCTGAATGATCTGATGAGTAGCAACGGCGCACAACATCACTTTCGATGATGGCTTCCACACTACCACATCACCACATACGAGAGCGAGCATTGCATTCCACGCCCACACCGCCACAGGAAAATTAAATGCAGTGATCACGCCCACGATTCCAAGCGGATGCCATTGCTCATACATGCGATGGTTCGGGCGCTCGCTGTGCATCGTTAATCCGTAAAGCTGACGTGAAAGACCGACGGCGAAATCACAGATATCAATCATCTCCTGTACTTCACCCAATCCTTCCTGGTAGCTTTTTCCCATTTCGTAACTCACGAGCATGCCGAGCGACTCTTTGTACTTGCGCAACTCATCACCAATTTGACGAACTACTTCACCGCGCTTTGGTGAAGGAATTTTTCTCCAATCGAGAAATGCCTTTTGGGCGATGGAAATTATTTTTTCATAATCGTTGCGCGATGCAGCTTTCACTTTGCCGATTAATTCGCCGTCAACAGGGGAGTAGGATTCAATTTCTTGACCTAAAGTTTCAAGCCATTGTGTTCCGGTGCAGGCACCTGACGTCAGCTCATGTATGTTGAGTTTCTTGAGAAAGTCGCGGTTCGTTTTGGTTTTTTCTACTGTTGCTATCATAGGAAATATTTGAAGCAAAACTAAATGTTGCGAATCGGGTATTCAAATTAGAATAATGCGAAATAATTTCTCCCTAGTCAGCAGCAGAAACCATTAACTTTGACCTACCGTAGAATCTATATCTGCATGAAAGCACTGATTGAAATAAAGGATAGCAAAGCTGAATTTGTAATGGAACTACTTAATAACTTTTCATTTGTGAAAGTGAAACCAATCTCTGATTCCAAAGCGCAGGTTTTGGAAGAACTAAAGGAAGCAGTTATCAACCTGAAACTTGTTAAGCAAGGTAGATTGAAAGCTCAACCCGCAAGAGAATTACTCGATGAGTTATAATGTTCTTGCCATCCCTCCATTTAATAAGCAACTGAAAAGGTTAGCTAAGAAGTATCCTTCGCTAAAGAAGGAGTATAAGAGTTGATTGAAGCACTTGAGCAAGACCCGATTACACAAGGCGATTCAATTGGGAGCAATTGTTACAAAATTCGACTTGCAATTTCATCGAAACAAAAAGGGAAATCAGGAGGCGCAAGAGTGATAATCCATTTAGTTCTAAGTGAAAAGAATGTTTTCCTCCTTTCAATTTATGATAAATCGGAAAAAGAAGATATTTCTGATAAAGAATTAAAGGCATTGCTCAAAGAGATTCCCGCATAGTTTTTCAATCTAAAGCAACATGAAAAAAGATGAGTTAATCAAACAACTCAAATCAAATCACGAGGCATTCATTTCGTCCATAACTTCTTTATCTGAACCTGAATTTAATTATGCGAAAGAGGGAAAATGGAATGCCGGACAAACGCTCGATCATTTGTATCGGGCCGTTTCAACCCTGAGTAGAGGATTGATGCTTCCCAAATTTTCATTTGCAATGTTGTTTGGAAGATCCAATCGCCCATCAAAATCTTACGATGAATTGGTGAAAAAATATCAGCAGAAATTAGCAGAGGGAGGAAAGGCGCATGGCAGGTATCTTCCCACAAAAGTCTCATTCGCGAATCAACAGAAAACTCATTCAGCACTGCGAAAATCCGTGGATAGCATCTGCAAAAATCTGGAGAGTTATTCTGAGGCGCAGCTCGATCATTACATTCTCCCTCATCCCTTGCTGGGTAAACTCACTATTCGGGAGATGATGTACTTCACCATTTATCATACGGAGCATCATCGCAAAATTGTGTTGCGTGACACAGCGAAATGATTGGTGTCCATAGAGGAAATTAGTTGATTCCTTCAGTTGCAATTCTAATGGTCACCAATTCATTGGAAGTTTTTCCTTTCGCAAATTTCTTTCTGTAGAAAGCAATAAAATAAGAGATGAGAGGTGATCCAACAACGGCGGGCGCAAACCAAACCATAAGCGTAGGTAGTTGATCAGAAAAATTTACCACCATAAATGCAGTGACAGCGGCAATGTATCCTGCAATCATTCCGCTGATGTGTTTGAACAGCCATTCGTTTTTATCTGTTGTTCCATTTCTAAAGTGAGAATAATCCCGTCGTACAAAACTTAACCCGATCAACCCGAAAACTGCAGACACAATTCCAATTGAACTATGAAATGTGATGAATTGCCACGCCCCCCAACCCATCATTGCAACGTTCACCGAAGCCGCTACTCCAATGATGATCCAATCGAGCTTCATCACTTCCTGGCCTTTATGCAGCTTCTTGTAGAAGAGAGCACGGTATCCGCTCATCACTAATTGATAGCTGAAGAAAGCGATCATAAACAGAAACGGAATGTTGTGATACATGGACATGTAAACCGCAGTCACAAAAACAGTCGTCATTCCCCAGAAGAAAATTTTTCCTGCAGTGCGATGCGTCTTTCCCCCTTTGTGAACTGCAATAGCGATAGGAGCACCAATGAGTGCAAGGGTTCCGCCTGCAACATGAGTGATAAGAATAATGGTGAAGAGGAGTTCCATTCTGAATATTTTATGAAACAAAGATTGGCTGTATCAATAGCCAAAGCAATTGTTTCCGATGAAGCCGAAGAAGAGGGAGATGAAAGTGAAAAGAATAAGATAAAGAATTTCAACTTCAATTCATCAGTGCATCATCATAGTATAAAAATCTGAGAGCAAGCGCAATCATTTATGGTAGATTTGTGAGAATGAAAAACTTGAGAATTCACTTGTGTCTGCTGCTTCTTGGCTCCATTTATTTATCATGTATTAAAGATAAAGTACCACCTGTTGTTATTCCAACTGCGGCCGACACGATTTCTAAAATCCTTGATTCTGTAAAAGGAAACTATAGCGTCTTTGTTGAAAAAGATAGTTTCAATCTTGGTTTTTATATTGTTGATACGATAGGTTTTGACACAATTGAAGTTCTGAAAGCAGGAAGCGATTCAATTTTACTCCTTAATTACATTCTTTCTTTTGGCAGCAATCAAGACCTCGGCGGGTCTATATTCTTCTTTGCCTTTGATGACAACAGTCAGTATTTTGGAGTTTCCGGAGCAGCAAACTTCTTTCTTTCCAATGATAGCATCGAATTTATCGAAGGGATTGGTGGTTTTGAATGGGGCACTTATTTAGTCTATAGAGGCAAGAAAATTTCGCCGTAAGAACATCTCAAACTTACGCGGCTCAGTTCAATCTGAAATTCCTGATTAGCTCAAACGGATTCAGACGATCAATGTTGAACGTGAATGTGATTCGCTCATACCATTTATTATAGAAGTCTGTTGTTGTCAAATTCTTTTTGATGTCGGAAGAAAAGAACAGTGGTAAATAAATTTCGACAACGTTCGGAACCAAGGTTAACCCTGCTCCTGCGTCGTACTGAAACACATCATAATGATTATCATTGGGTGCAAAGCCACCATCAGCAAAAACGAAGAGCGGTGAAAAGAACGGCAGGGGCGCCTTCAGGTTGAGAGACAGTATCCACGAATTGGATTCACCGATGCGCGGCTGTACGCCATCTGTTCTCATTTTAAATCCACCATCGTCAGCGATAGAAATTTGCTGTGAATAAAAACCGGCATGTTCTGATCTGCCTTTAAAAATTTCATCAAACCGATAATCATCCAGGCCTGTAGTGGCACTCAACCGAAAATCATAGAGATTGTTCTTTGGCTTCTGAAGAAAAAATCCTGTGAACAAACGAATCTCCATGCCGCGCTTTTTCTTCGGATAAGAAATGATATACCGTCCACCGAGATAAAGTTTCGCATAGTCACTGTGTGAAATGTTTCCCATCTCTGCTGTAGCGGTGAAGTAAAATGGATTAATCACCCTTCTCTCATTATAGGAATACGACAGTAGGTTGAAGAGACGATCTTCGTCGTGGATTCCGTTAAAGCCTGGTTGCTGCGCTCTTAAGAAAATATTTTTGAAATCAAATTTCTGATCCACACTGCTGCGGGGATTTTTCTTTTTCAAATCAAAGGAAAGATGTTGTGCCCATCTCATGAATCGCAAACCGACTTCCGCTGTGTCACCAAAGTTTGAAGTGGTGGCATATGTATAAGATTTCGCAGTGGAAGAAAAAGTGACTGAATGCAAAAAGCTATTTTGAAAATAAAACGGTATGTTGATGTTGGCAATGCCGACAAAATTTCCTGAGTGTAATCCGTATTGAGGAACAAGAACGAAATTTACTTTCTTCGGGAAAAACACGGAGTTATACAACGCAAGTCCGGGTGTAAATCCATCATAATAATTTCCTCCAATGATTGGGGTGTAAAAAATTTGTGTGCGGTCCGGATTGTCAACACTGCCGAGCCATTGCAATTTCAGCGGTTCCATTTTTTTCAGCAAACCCTTTCTTTTTAAAAAATTATTCCGGCGATTTGTTTCCGGAAGATTTCCGTCCGCATCAAGCTTGAAGTAATCATAATCTCCCTCCGGAAACAACACACTCATCTCCCCATTAAATCCGCCGTACCAAAGTTCTCTCACCTTCTTTCTGTCTTTGTATGCAGCAATCGAATAGGGTCCCTTCACCCGGGCATTGTTCTTCACTTTGATCTGCGCATATTGCGATTCACCAATTTTCAGCCCCACATCTTCTTTCTTCAATTTATAATCGAGATAATCAGTAGTAGGAATAATCTGTTTGAAAAACCAATCGAGTTCTTTGTTTGTATTCTCTTCAAAGACATTTTTTAAATCTTCGGGATAAGGATGCCTGAATTTCCACTCTGAAAAAAAGATTTGCATGATACTATCATACTCTACAGCGCCAAGATATGATTGGAGATAGCGAAACTCTTCAGCTGTTTTCGCATAGGCGATGACTGCATAATTCAACTCTGTAAACTGTGTTGCATTTTGATCCATCACCTGGTCGTTATGCTGCTTTGCGAAGTACAAATACGACAGATAAAATTCATAATGGTGCGGATAATGCAAATCAAAAAGGTTGGTGACGAGCTTTTCATGAGGCAACAATTCGTCGGTAGGATAACGGGTTTCTATGTAGCGATTTTCATAGTACGAATTGATTCCCTCATCCATCCACGGATGTTCGCGCTCATTGAATGCCAGAACAGCGAAGAACCAATTGTGACCAAGTTCGTGTGCAATTACCTCATCGAGTTGTTTCTTTGAACCGCCTGCGCTGATTACGGTGATCATCGGGTACTCCATTCCGCCACCGGCGCTCAGCGCTCCATCAACTACAGTGGCCTGAGGGTAAGGGTAATCGCCTATCCACTTTGAATAATACCACAATCCGGAGTCAGCAAACAGGGTGGCTTTGCTCCATGAAGAAGCGTCTTCGGGAAGAAATAAACTCCATGTAGTCACTTCGTGATTTGTATGAGGAAGCCTTACAGAACTTTTCATTACTTCATATCGCTTATCAGCAAACCATGCAAAGTCATGCACACGACCAGCAACGTAGTGAAGAGTCTTTGTCTCAGCATCAGATGAAGGAAAAGGAGTGGTTTGGTTTTTTTTCGAAACCGCGGGGCTGTAATTCACAGGATATTTCGAGGCACCTTCCTCTGCCTTTTTATTGAGCCATTCTTTTTCACTTTCATTCTGAAGAACCCCCGTTGCACCCACAACATAATTTTTTGGAAGGGTGATGTGTACATCAAACGATCCGAACTCAGAGTAAAACTCACCCTGGTCGAGATAGGGAATCGCATGCCAACCGTACTGATCATAGACCGCCGGCTTCGGGTACCATTGTGAAATTTGATATTGCTGCTTCACGTGACCCAGTCGCGAGAAAGTAAATGGAATTTTAACTCTGAAAGGTGTGTAGAAGATGGCCTTCTTTCCGGGATAAAGCGGAACAGGAAGATTCACTTTCGCAATGTCAGGGTTGATGGAATCATACTGCATGATTGTTTTCAATCCGTTCATTTGAATATTCAAACTATCAATGAAGCCACGAATGCTGTCAGGCGCATAGTAAAATTTTGTGCTTCCGTTTTCCAAAAACTGTTTTGCGAACGCGGTGAAATTATCCTTGTAAGCATTTGGCCAGAGGTGAAACATTACATAGTGCAAGGTATCCGGCGAATTATTTGCGTACTCAATTGAAATATCACCGTGAAGAAAATGATGCACGTCATCGAGCCTGACGTTGATGGTGTAGTTTACTTCCTGTTGAAAGTATGAGCGGAGATTTTGTCCCTGAAGTAAGAAAGTGAAGATGAGGATGAAAGTGAAAGTGAAAAAAAAATTCTTACAATAATTATTGAATATACCCATTGTCACTTTTTTTTTTCGCCCGGTAAAGAAACCGATTTTCAAGCAACACCTCAGAGTAACGAAGTCATGGTAAAGTAATTTGTCGGCGATTTGTGTGTTTAAAAGTGACAGCGGCTCAAAATCTCTTTTTTGTACATTCGCTTCTGTAGTTAATTTGCACTGAAATATTTTTGTGATGGAAGAGCATGATGATGATGATCTGCCGGTTGACATAAGAGCATCGGTAAAGCGATTTGAAGAGAGTGTGAATAGCCAGCAACCCGTTTTCTTCGACGTCGTAACATTCGAGTACATCGTCAATCACTATGAAGCCAATGAGAATTGGAAGAAAGCAGTTCAGGTACTTGACTATGCTCTTGAGCAGCACCCGTATTCTTCGCTGTTCATGGTAAAAAAAGCAGGTTTGCTTATCTTCTATCGTAAATATAAGCAGGCACTCGACCTTCTCGACCTCGCGGAGACGCTTGATCCCGGCGATATCAGTGTTCAAATTCTTCGCTCCGATATTTATCTTGAAAAAAATCAGCACTACCGCTCTGAAAGGATTTTGAAAGAAGCGATAGAGAAATGCGATGATCAGCTTGATCGTGAGGATATGTTACTCGAATTGGCAGATGTGTATGAAGACTGGGATCGCTATGATATGGTATTTGACACATTGAAAACTGTTTTGGAACTCAACGACAACAATGAAGAAGCCCTGAGCCGGATGTGGTACTGCGTGGAGCTTGCCGGTAAACAGCATGAGAGCATTGAGCTGCACAAAAGGATCATTGACGAAAATCCTTACTCTTATCTCGCATGGCACAATCTCGGCAATGCATATTATGAGTTGGGCATGTTTGAAAAAGCAATCGAGGCGTATGAGTTGGTAACTGCTATCAATGAGAATTGGGATTTAGCGTACCGTGATTGCGGCGATGCATACTTCCAGTTGAAACAGTATCACAAGGCGATCAACCAGTTTCAGAAAGCAATTGAATTTTCCAAGCCGTATGAAGAGTTGTATTTCTCCATCGGTTACTGTTATGAAAAATTGAAAGACCTGAACATTGCCCGTTCCTTCTATCGCAAAGCAACTTCTGTGGATGTGAAGTACAGTGAAGCATTCTATCGCATCGGTGAAACGTTCATGAAAGAAAAACTCTGGGAGAATGCTGTGCATTTTTACAAGAAGGCATTACGCCTGATGCCGGAGAATGCGAATTACCTTCTCGGTATAGCACAATCATTTTACAACCTTGGGGAAATTGATCCATTCATTTTCGCCTGTCAGTCGGTGATGGCGCTAAATGTGAAAAAGAAAACCAAGGCGCACTATGAAAAACTTGCAGGCTACCTTATTGATTTAGGGTGCATTGAAGACGCACTGCAGTTAATGGACTTTGCATCCCTGGAGAAAGGAATGATGACTTCATTTCCGTTTATGCGCGCCGTATGCTATTTCAAAGTTGGAAATCGAAAGGAAGCCATTGCCTGGTTAGAAGAAGGATTGAACCTGAACTATGGAAAACACAAGCTGCTCTATAAATTTGCCCCCGAATTAAAAAGCGATCCATTAGTCGCTTCTGTAATTGAACACTACAAATAGCCCTATGAAATTTGTTACAGATCGTTTGCCGGCGCGCACCAGGAAGCCGCGCACCGTCGGAATCACTATGGTGATGGATAAAGGATTGAGTGCACAGGAGGCTGTGAATTTTCTCTCGGTGAATGAGCCGCACGTTGACATTGTGAAGCTCGGATTCGGAACAGCGGCAGTAACTCCCAACCTGCAGGAGAAAATTTCAGTGTATAAGAATTATAAAGTGCCGGTGTATTTCGGAGGCACGCTCCTCGAATGGTTTTACGCGCACAATGCTCTTGATGATTATGTCGCCATGCTTGATGAATACGAGGTAGAGTATGCTGAAGTTTCTGACGGCACGCTGGAAATCCCTCACGATGAAAAATGCAGGATCATCTCACAGCTTGCAAAATCAAGAATCGTATTGAGTGAAGTGGGGTCGAAAGATGCAGAGAAAATTATTCCTCCTTACAAATGGATTCAGTTGATGAAAGAAGAACTGGAAGCAGGAGCTAACATGGTGATTGCAGAGGCGCGCGAAGGCGGCAATGTAGGAATCTACCGCGGCACCGGTGAAGTGCGTGAAGGATTGGTAGAAGAAATTCTAACGCAGATTCCGGCGGAAAAAATTTTGTGGGAAGCACCGAACAAAGCGCAACAGGTTTTTTTCATCAAACTGCTTGGGAGTGATGTGAACCTGGGAAATATCCCTGTAAATGAAGTGATACCACTCGAGACTTTGCGCGTAGGGTTGAGAGGGGATACGATGAAATGGTTTCTGGAAAAGTAAAATCCAAGCGTCATTGCGAGGAGCGAAGGGAAGCAAAGTGCGTGGATGTGACGAAGCAATCCCTTCGACTTTGGTTAAAGGTAAATTGCTTCAGAAACTTAAGCTTAGACCCATCCGGTTTTCTCCTCAATGACGATGTCCAATTCGCAATTGAAAAAGTTCGGTCTCATTGGATTTCCTATAGAGCATTCTTTCTCAAAAAAATATTTCATTGAAAAATTTCAGAAAGAAAATCTTATTGATTGCGACTATGAGAATTTTCCGATTGAAAACATTTCTGAATTCCCTTCCCTCATAAAATCACATCCCGATTTACTTGGATTGAATGTTACGATTCCATACAAAGAGCAAGTTATTCCTTTGCTTGATGAGCTTGATATGACCGCAAAAGAAATCGGTGCAGTGAATACCATTAAAATTTTGAATGGAAAATTGCAAGGATTCAACACCGATGTTTATGGCTTCATGCAATCGCTGCTGCCACTGCTTGAAACCTTTCACACACTTGCGCTCGTGCTGGGGACAGGTGGAAGTTCCAAGGCAGTAGCTTTTGGTTTGAAGAAGATGGGAATTGATTTTCGTTTTGTCTCTCGAAATCCTGAGATGGCAAATGAATTAAGCTATGCTGACCTAGACAAAGACTTGATTCGCCTTTACAAGATCATTATCAACTGCACACCCGTGGGAATGTTTCCGAATGTGGATGAATGCCCGCCGCTGCCGTTCGAATATCTAACTCCATCGCATTTGCTTTTCGATCTCATCTACAATCCTGAAGAGACATTGTTTCTGCAAAATGGAAAATCTCAGGGTGCAAAAACCAAAAATGGGTTGGAGATGCTGCAACTGCAGGCGGAGAAGAGTTGGGAAATTTGGAATCAATAAGTGAATAAAAGGCGGGATCAAATGCATAGTAGACACCTTAAAGAATATTTATGCTATTGAAGATACTCTCACATGGGGTGGATTGACTGCTTGCAAGCACGCTAATGGGAGAGATTGGTGGGTAATTATGCATCGCTACTATTCTGATAAATATTACAAGATATTACTTACACCAGATGGAATTGAAGGTCCTAGCGAACAAATAATTGGATCTGTTATTACCCAGGATATAGGACTGCAGGCGACCTTTTCGCCTGACGGTTCTCGGTTCTGTTTTCTACTTGGGGAGGTTGGTTCGATTACATGCACTTTGATAGATGTACAGGTGAATTTTCGAATTCTGTAACTGTCTACAATCCCGATTCTTTTTCGCTTTCTGGCAATTCCTTTTCACCTAACAGTCGCTTCGTATATACTTCCTCTTTGTACGACTTGTATCAATATGATACCTGGGACAGCAACATGGTAGCTGACGTTGTTCATGTGGCTGCATGGGATTCTTTCGCTGATCCAATTTACAATGTTTCTGTTTTGTTCTTCATGCATCAACTTGCACCTGATGGAAGAATCTATTTGTCAGCATGGAATGGTTCAAAATATTACAACGTTATCAGCTCTCCTGATAGTGATGGATTGGCTTGTAATTTTCATCCACACTCTTATGTAATACCTCAATACTCAGATAATATTCCTTCTTTTCCCAATTATGATTTAGGCGCATTAGAAGGTTCAGCATGTGATACACTTTATCTACATACTCCATCGGCAACTAAATCCAATTTTGATATCAGACTCTCACCCAATCCCGCTTCACAATTCTTCAACATCGTTTACAGCGTCAATCATGATGTGCAGCTTTCAATTACTGATTTATTTGGAAAGGAAGTGAAGCATCTTACACTCTACCCGTATTTCAAAAACCGAATCATCTACACTAGCGATTTACGGAATGGAATTTATTTGCTGACGATGAGAGAAGACGGGCAAGAGGTTTCGAAGAAGCTCGTGGTACAACGGTGAAAGGAATTTTCTCTAAAGCAATTTCATAACTTTGACTCCATGAAACTTGAAGTGGAGTACATCAGCAATGAAAAAGGGAAACCCAGAGCTGTTCAGCTTTCCCTTACCAATTACCAAAAACTTATGACAAGGTTAGAGAAGTATGAGCAAATGCTGAAGATCAAATCTGATTTGACAAAGGCATTCCAGGAAGTGAAGTTGATGCAACAAGGGAAAATCAGGAAGCAAACTTTATCAGAATTTTTAAGTGAGCTATAACGTCATTCCTACTCCCAGGTTTAAAGATCAGTCAAAGCGGCTCGTTCGCAAATTCCCATCACTGAAAAAAGAATTGACTGACTTTGAAAAATCACTTTCGTTAAATCCTCATCAAGGCATTTCGCTTGGGCATGATGCTTTCAAAATTCGCCTGGCTGTTAGGAGCAAGGGTAAAGGCAAGAGTGGCGGAGTACGAGTCATCACATATCTCATTTCTAAACAGCAGGAAATTTATCTTCTCTCGATTTATGACAAGTCAGAGATTTCAACTGTTGCTGACAAAGAATTAAAACGAATGATTGATGAGATTTCGAAAAGGTGAGTTTGTATTGTGATACATGGTGAACTTCAAATTTCATTTACCTTTCATTTTTAATTTTTGATTGCAATACCATCATGGAATTCATTTACCTCATTATAGCAATCACTGCAGGATTTGCAATCGGCTATTTACTGCTGCGCAATCAATCATCCTCAAAAATTTCAGAGTTGCTCTCGCAGAAAAATGTTGCGGAAGGGAAAGTGAACGATCTTCTTGCCCAAAAACAAAAATCAGAGAACGACGCTGTTCAGCAGAATGAAAAGATTCTGCAACTCACGGGAGAAAACTCTTCTTCAAAAAATGCTTTGGAAAACCTGCAGCAGAAATTAGTGGAGCAGAAAGCAGATTTTGAAAATCTTCAGGAACGCTTCACCAAAGAGTTTGAAAATCTCGCCAACCGGATTTTTGATGCGAAAGGAAAAACATTTGCCGAGCAAAACAAGCAAAACCTTGATCAATTGCTGAAACCGTTCCAGGAAAAGATCAAGGACTTTGAAAAGAAGGTGGAAGATGCTTATGATAAAGAGCTGCGCGACAAAGTTTCTCTTCGCGAAGAAGTCCGGAAACTTTATGAGCTAAACACCAAACTGAGCATTGAAGCAACCAATCTCACCAAAGCATTAAAGGGTGATACCAAGAAGCAGGGCGACTGGGGTGAAATGATTCTAGAAAAGATTTTTGAAAGCTCGGGACTCAGAAAAGACATCGAGTATAAAAAGCAAGTTGTTACTCAGAACCAGGAGGGTGCAAGCATCAAGCCCGATTTTGTAGTGATTCTTCCCGATGATAAGCATCTTATTGTGGATGCAAAAGTTTCGCTCACTGCCTACGATCGCTGTATTTTTTGTGAAGACGATATTGAGCGGGAAAAGCATTTACGTGATCATGTGAACAGTGTGCGCACGCATGTGAGAGCACTGAGCGATAAAGGGTATTACGCCGGAACAGCATTTCAGTCTCCCGATTTCGTATTGCTTTTCATGCCGCTCGAATCAGCGTTCTCACTCGCAGTGCAGGCGGATAGCGAATTGTTTTATTACGCCTGGGAAAGAAGAATCGTGATCGTGAGCCCAACTACGCTGCTGGCTACTCTGCGCACCGTTTCTTCCCTATGGAAAATTGAAAGTCAAAATAAAAATGCCATGGAGATCGCACGACTGAGCGGCGCTATGTACGACAAATTGGTTGGCTTTATTGAAGATATGATCAATGTGGGAAAGCAACTCGATACCGTAGAGAAATCATACAAAGGCGCCATGAACAAGCTTCACGAAGGAGGCGGCAACGTAATTCGCACCGCTGAAAAAGTAAAAGCCCTCGGCGCGAAAACATCCAAGTCACTTCCGCAGTCACTCATTGATCGCGCTGATGAATGAAGGCTATTTCATGGAATGAGATGTCATTCCCCATTTAGCGAGAATGTAGCAGACGGGAAGAAGAGCAACGAGATGATACCCGATATCAATGAACCACAAAGTCCAAGGTTTCTTTTGATAATTCAACCCCATTCCTACTAAGCCAACCACGAGTCCTGCGAGCAACGCATACGAGCGGATCAAAAAACAATCCCACTGTTTACATCCTCCCATGGCATTGATAAGCAAACCCGCAGTGGCACAGATACCAAGTGTGAGAATAAAACCTATGATCATCACTTTCACGAAACCACTGCGATCACCGGTATCAAAACCATTTAATCGTGCCCATGTTTTTCCAAAGAGTACGGAATACCAAATTGCCCCGATAGCATAATAAATCACGGTGCACAAAAGCACCATGGGCCAGTTAAGATGAAAAATTGCGTTTGTCATGTTCTGAATTTTGCGATGAAAGTAAATAAACTTGCGAACGGTGATAAGATTACTTTGTAATTGAAATCAAATTATTCACAAGTGGAATTGTAGTTCATCAATTTCATCACAGTTCAATCGCTACATTTGCTTTGTTATGAACGAAGTTGCAGAAAAAATCTCTTTTGAGAACACTCAGGTTGCCTTTGCCTACAGGAAAGACGGGGAATTGAAAAAAGCCGCGATGTTGTTTTTACTCATTAACAACAATGTGATCACCAAGCTTGGAACAAGATTAACTCCATGGGCTTTCAAAATCGGATTGCCTATTCATGGTGTTGTACGCGCTACCATCTTCAGTCAGTTTTGCGGGGGAGAAACTCTTGAGGACTGTGCAGCTACCACAGAGAAGCTCGCGAAGTATCATGTTGAAACCATTCTTGATTACGGAGTGGAAGCGAAAGAAACTGAAGAAGAATTTGAGAAGACTGTGAATCAAATTTCAAAATCCATCTCGTTCGCAGAAAAAAATCATCACATACCGTTTGTGAGTATTAAGGTAACGGGTATTGCTGCGATGGCTCTTCTCGAAAAACTTCATTCAAAAAAAACTTTGACTGCTGAAGAAAACATCGCATGGCAAAAAGTAAAAGGCAGAATGTATAGCGTGTGCAAGTCTGCTCATGATTCTTCCATCGGAATTATGGTGGACGCAGAAGAGACCTGGATACAGGATCCGATTGACGAACTCGCAATGGAAATGATGAAGCAGTTCAACAAAGAAAAACCCATTGTGTACAATACCGCGCAATTGTATCGAACAGACCGGCTGGCATTCCTGAAAAAATCTTTTGAAGAATCGGTGGCAGGGAATTTTATTCTGGGAATGAAACTCGTTCGCGGTGCATACATGGAGAAGGAACGCAAGCGGGCGCAGGAACAAAATTATCCGTCACCCATTCATTCGGATAAAAATGCTACTGATAAAGATTATGATGCCGCAGTTGAGTTTTGTGTTGAGAACATTGAGAGAATCAGTTGCTGCATCGGGTCACATAATGAGCGGAGTAATATGCTCGGCGCTGAGCTGGCTATGAAGAAAGGAATTCCTCCCTCTCACCCACACCTGCACTTCTCCCAACTTTACGGAATGAGTGATAACATCACGTTCAATCTTGCCCATGCCGGATACAATACTTCAAAGTATGTTCCTTTTGGCCCGGTGAAGGATGTGGTGCCGTATCTCATGCGTCGCGCGCAGGAGAATACTTCTGTTGGCGGAATGAGCAGCCGTGAATTGGGCTTGATCAGAAAAGAACTCAAAAGAAGAAAGTTGTAATTTTCAACAATAAAATTTCTTGGCATGGAAACTTTGGTTGAACCGAAAGAAAAAGTTTGGACGGCAGATGAATATTTAAAAACTCCCGAAGGAGTCATCTTCACCATCATTGACGGAAAACAATATATCATGCCTTCACCCTTCGCCCTTCACCAGGATACTTTACTCGAATTGGTGCTTTTAATTAGCAATCATATAAAGAAGCACAAGTCGGGACATGTTTACATCGCACCTTTCGATGTAATTCTTGCATCGAAAAATGTAGTGCAGCCCGATTTGATTTTCATTTCAAATGAGAACAAAGGAATTCTTCAGCGAGGTAGAATTTTTGGATCGCCTGATGTGCTTATTGAAATTATTTCTCCCACCAGCGTCAACATGGATCGCGTGATCAAGATGAAAAAATATCTGCAGTTCAAAGTTCCTGAATACTGGATCATTGATCCTGTAAAAAGAACAGTTGAAATTTTTTGCCTGGAGAACAACGGGTATAATCTCCATTCTATCGCAGTGCACAAAGGGAAGGTTGAATCGAAACGAATCAAAGGTTTCAAAGTGAAGATTGAGGATTTTATTCCTTCAGAAAAAACTGAAAAGTGAAACAGTACCACGATTTTCTTCGCCACGTTCTCGATCAGGGAGTAAGAAAAGATGATCGTACCGGCACCGGCACCATCAGCGTGTTTGGGTACCAGATGCGATTTGATTTGAGCGAAGGATTTCCATTACTCACCACGAAGAAGCTTCATCTGAAATCTATCATTTATGAGTTGCTGTGGTTTCTCCAGGGTTCCACCAACATCAAATATCTCAATGAGAACGGTGTTACAATCTGGAATGAATGGGCTGATGCAAACGGTGAGCTGGGTCCTGTGTATGGTAAGCAATGGCGATCATG
>DASRAJ010000118.1:0-5241 GCA_035638255.1 Chitinophagales bacterium | reverse complement strand
CAGATCAGCGGTGGTGAGCCCACCATTCATCCTGACTTTTTCGCCATCCTCGACATTGCGAAAACGAAACCCATTCGTCACCTGATGGTGAACACCAACGGAATTCGCATTGCAAAGGATGAAGCATTTACCAAACGGCTCGCTGAGTACATGCCGGGCTTCGAAATTTATTTGCAGTTCGATTCGCTGAAGAGCACTGTGCTTGAAAAATTTCGCGGTGAAGATTTGCTGCACACGCGTATGAAAGCACTGGAACATTTAAACAAATACAATCTCTCTACCACGCTGGTAGTGGTGGTTCAGAAAGGAGTGAATGACGGTGAAATCGGGGAGCTGATTGATTTTGCATTGAAGCAACCTTGCGTTCGTGGCGTTACGTTTCAACCGGTAAGTGTTGCAGGAAGATTGGAGGATTTTGATCCCGTCACTGATCGTATCACTCTCACGGATGTGCGCACCGAAATTTTGAAACAGTCACCCATGTTTCAGCCGAATGATGTGATCCCTGTTCCGTGCAATCCTGATGCGCTCGCCATGGCGTATGCATTGAAAATCGGCGGACAGGTTTTTCCGCTTACGCATTTGGTTGATCCTGACATGCTGTTGAATAACTCGCGCAACACCATAGTGTATGAGCAGGATGAAAAATTAAAAGAGCACATGATCAATTTTTTCAGCACCGGAAACTCTGTGGAGGCAGCAACGGAAACACTGCATAAAATCATGTGCTGCCTTCCGGATATCAGTGCCCCTTCACTTTCTTACCAAAACCTTTTTCGCGTTATCATCATGCAGTTTATTGATGCATGGAATTTTGATGTGCGCAGCATCAAACGCTCATGTGTGCACATCATGAACAAGGATTATAAGATCATTCCTTTTGAAACCATGAACCTTTTTTATCGTGATGATAAGATCAATGTGTTGAATAAAATTCGGGAATCATCAACCATCATGTCATGAAAATATTTGGATGGATCGTTTTGATAAACCTCATGATTTATCTCGGATACATGATAATCATGAATTTTATTAAGAACGATATTATGGCCGCGGCATTTATTTTTTTCCATTCATGTGCCCTCATAGCTATTAGCTCAATGTTTCCTGCAGATGAAAACCCGAATGAAGTAAAGCAGGGTTTGCTCGTGAGCGGACTGATCATTTTGTTGGTGGGGATGCCTGTGTGTTTTTTTTGGGGAGCGAGCAATTCGTGGGGGTAATTGAAATATTTAAACCTTAGAATTTTCGAACAGTTAATTGTTCCTTATGAAAACTTTCGGTAACATTTTGCTTTTGAATATCGGAATCTACGCAGCATACATGCTCATCCTGTATTTATTTGATGCCGCACCACTGGCCGCTGTTCCAATCGTAATTCACTCTATTGTGTGCATTGGAGTGAGTTACTCAATTCCTGGAAGTGAGGAAGGAAAAAAAAGGCGACAGGCATTTTTAATTAGCGGGATACTGATTTTATTGATTGGAATGCCGGTGTGTTTTTTCGTAGGAGCCGCTACGATTAATATTAATGGTCATTGAACTTTTGTAAATACGTGATAAAAATATCTCACACTGTCAATCTCGCCATTATGAAAACGCTTAAATGCTTTTGTAATCGGATCTGCTACTCTACCCTCGCCAAGTTTAACTACCAGGGGCATCATGGTTATGCCTGTGGGTAAACCGGCATCTTCCTGTTGTATCCATTGTCCATTGTTATTGTTAATCATTACCTGCCCAACATAACAGCCGGCGACAAAAATTGTTTCTGCGAAATCATTTACAGTTAATCCTTCGTCTTTAAATCGCTGAAGGAAATTATCAACGAAATCAAGAGTGTCAACAGAATAATTCAGCTCAGTGTTGTCATTCTTCTGCACAGCTTCCTGGAATAGCATGGCAAATCTTTCACCATTCTCCGGGGTCACAGAAAATTGAAGATTTAATGCGCGTGTAGGAGTGGGACCGTTGTCTTTTTCGCCGCCAAAAATTTTTCCAAAGAAGCCCATGAACTTTGTTCATTTAATATTTCTGGTCCTGAAGTCTTCAGTCTTTCGGTCTTGAGTCTTATTTCCTCTCATTTCAACTTCTCTTTTATCTCCATCAACTTCATAAGCGCCTCAATCGGAGTAAGGGTGTTTGGATCGAACTGCGAAATCCATTCTTTAATTTTCTTCAGCTCGGGATCCTCAGCAGAGAAAATGCTGAGCTGCATTTCACGAGCAGGAATTTTTTTGATTTTATTCTGAAGGTCTTTCGAGATGGTTTTCTGTTCCAGTTCTGCGAGAATTTCATTCGCCCGCTGAACCACGGATGAAGGAATGCCTGCCATCTTCGCCACATGAATTCCGAAGCTGTGCTCACTGCCTCCCGGCTGTAGCTTGCGGAGAAAGATCACTTTGTTGCCCGTTTCTTTTATGGAGACATTGAAATTTTTTATGCGCTCGAATTTGTTTTCGAGCTCATTCAGCTCGTGGTAGTGGGTAGCGAATAAAGTTTTCGGTTTGCCTTTCGCATGGTTATGAAGAAACTCGGCAATGGCCCATGCGATGGAAATTCCATCGTACGTGCTTGTGCCTCTTCCGATTTCATCGAGCACTACTAAGCTTCGGTCAGAAACATTGTTGAGAATGGAAGCGGTCTCAATCATCTCCACCATAAAGGTTGATTCACCCGCAGCGAGATTATCGCTGGCGCCAACGCGTGTGAAAATTTTATCAACGATTCCAATCTTCGCTGAAGCAGCAGGAACAAAGCTTCCGATTTGCGCTATCAAAACGATCAGCGCATTCTGCCGGATAAAGGCGCTCTTGCCGGCCATGTTCGGCCCGGTGATGATGAGAAGCTGCTGTGACTGATCATCGAGAAAAACATCATTGGGGACATACGATTCATCGTGTTGGAGTTGTTGCTCGATCACCGGATGTCTCCCGTCTTTGATCTCTAAGGAGAAGCCATCGTGCAACTGCGGACGGCAGTAATGTTGCTTCACAGCAAGATGAGCGAAAGAGTGCAGCACATCGAGGCGACCAATCACCTGTGCGTTGAGTTGAATTTGCGGTACAAATTCTTTAAGCGATTCAACCAGCGATTCAAAAAGTTTTATCTCAAGGGCAAGAATTTTTTCTTCAGCCCCCAGGATTTTTTCTTCATACTCCTTCAGCTCCGGCGTGATGTAGCGCTCAGCATTTGCAAGGGTTTGTTTGCGAATCCAGTCCACAGGCACTTTATGCTTGTGTGAATTCGTGACTTCAAGGTAATAGCCGAAGACGTTGTTGAAAGAAATTTTCAGAGAGGAAATTCCTGTTTTCTCCTGCTCTTCTTTTTGAATGCTGAGCAGGTAATCTTTTCCGGAATGTGCAATGTGCCGCAGTTCATCCAGATCAATAGAGACATCGCTCTTGATGATGTTGCCCTTGCTGGTAACAGGAGGCGCATCATCGCGAATTTCTTTTTCAATCCGCTCGCGGATGAGGTGGCAGGGGAGAAGCTGCTCGGCAATATTTCGCAGGTGAATTTTTTCCTGCTTCGATAACCGCTCTTTGATTTCTGCAACAGCGAAAAGCGCTCTGCGAATCTGAATGACTTCACGAGGCGAAATTTTTCCGAGCGAAACTTTTGCGATGAGCCGCTCAAGATCCCCGATTTGCCGGATGAGGATTTCAAGCTGCTTCGACAACTCCGGATCTTTAATCAGCGATTCAACAACTTCCAATCGCTCTTCAATGGGATGAATTTCTTTCAGCGGAAGCACGAGCCACTTGCGCAAGGTTCTCGCACCCATGGGAGAACAGGTGTGATCCAGAATTTGCAACAGCGATTTTCCACCTTCAAAGTTGCTGTGCAGGATTTCAAGATTGCGAATGGTGAAGCGGTCGAGCCACACAAATTTTTCTTCCTCCAATCGTGAAATGCCCGTGATGTGTTTAAGATTCGGATGTTCAGAAACCTGCAGGTAATGAAGCGCGGCTCCGCAGGCGATAATGGCGGAGTCCATTTCTTCCACTCCGAATCCTTTCAGCGATTGTGTTTCAAAATGCTTCGTGAGCGTTTCGTAGCCATAATCGAATTGAAACACCCAGTCGTCAATTCCATACGTGTAAAATTTTGTTCCGAATAAGTGACGGAAGTTTTTTTGCTGATGCTTGCTGAAAATTATTTCCGTGGGCTGAAGTGATTGCAGCAGCTTATCCATGTAATCACTCTTCCCTTGCGCGCAATAAAATTCCCCGGTAGAAATATCAAGAAAGGCAGCACCAATGATTTCATTTTCAAAATGAAGTGAGCAGAGAAAATTATTGGCTTTGTTGTCGAGGATTTTTTCGTTGTCCGTAATTCCGGGAGTCACCAACTCTGTCACGCCGCGCTTCACAATCGTCTTGGTCAGTTTTGGATCTTCAAGCTGGTCGCAGATCGCAACACGATAACCGGCGCGTACGAGTTTGGGCAGGTACGTATCGAGTGCGTGGAAGGGAAAACCCGCGAGGTCCTGCAAGGAGGCGTACCCATTGGCTCTTTTCGTGAGTACGATTCCAAGAACTTTTGATGTGAGCACTGCATCGGTATCAAACGTTTCATAAAAGTCCCCCACACGAAAAAGCAGAATCGCATCAGGATATTTCGCCTTGATGGTTTTGTACTGCTGCATCAGCGGCGTTTCATTGGTGACGGAACTGTTTTTTACTGTTCGGTAGCGGGCCATAATCGTTATTCGTCATTGCGAGAAAACTGCAGGAACTTGTGCGGAGCTTTTCGAAGCAATCCCCCCGATTTTATCGAACACTAACTTCGTGGGATTGCTTTCCGAAAAATCGGAACAGGTCGTCACACCTGCGCACAATTGCACCCGCTTCGTTCCTCGCAATGACGAAGGATTCAAAAATAGTATTTTGCCTCGCTGCGAGATGAGAAAATTAACAACATCAGAATTGAATCGTCAGAGTGCGGACGATTTCAAAAATGCTTCCCGGTTGCCGGTGACCGTCGTGCTCGATAGTGTTCGTAGCGCTTACAATGTCGGTTCGGTGTTTCGCACGTGTGATGCTTTTGCAGTCGAGAAAATTTTTCTCTGCGGAATTACAGCCACTCCTCCGAATCGTGATGTGATGAAGACAGCGCTTGGAAGCACCGAATCAATTCCGTGGAAACATTTTGCTTCAAACAAAGAAGCCGTGAAGGAATTGAAAAATGATAATTATGAAATTCTTCTCATCGAGCAAACAGATCAAAGTATTTCTC
>DASRAJ010000117.1:0-44367 GCA_035638255.1 Chitinophagales bacterium | reverse complement strand
GGTTGAGCTTTCAGCAGGCTGGGGAGGAAAGGGCACCGGGGTGATTGGCTCACTCGGAGTGAAGTTCAATAATTTTTCAGTGAAGGGTATTCTTGACAAAGCATCGTGGACTCCCCTTCCGTCAGGTGATGGTCAGATTTTGTCTATTCGTTTTCAATCCACAGGAAAGAGGTATGAGTCATTCAACATTTCATTTACTGAACCGTGGTTGGGTGGTCATAAACCAAACTCACTCAGTGTGGGCATGTTCGCTTCCAAGTTTACCAATAACTTAACGAAATCTGATCCTGATTATGGAAGCCTGATCACCACTGGCGGCAGTGTCGGAATAGGTAAGCAACTACAATGGCCTGATGATTTCTTCACCCTCATTTCTTCAATAAACGTCACGAATTACAGTCTGCACAATTACACCACAAATTTTTTCATCACCAACGGAAACGCACTTAGCATAAGCCTGAAAGAAACATTTGGAAGAAATTCAGAATATCCGGATTACATTTTCCCGAAGGGCGGTTCCAATTTTTATTTCAGTCTTGCGCTTACGCCTCCCTATTCTTATCTCAGCAATAAAAATTATGACAGCCTTCCCGCTTCTGAAAAATACAAGCTCGTAGAGTTTCACAAAGAGCGTTTTCTTGCGGAATGGTATGCAAATGCTTTCGGTAAGTTTGTGGTACGGCTTGCGGCCAAAGGCGGTTATCTCGGATACTACAACCCTCATATTGGATTGCCTCCGTTTGAGCGTTTCCAGGTGGGCGGCGATGGGCTTTCACAAAATTTTTCACTGTATGGAGTTGATTTCATTGCTCAGCGTGGCTACGATGTTTACACGAACGCTGAGAATGCTTCCATTTTTAATAAGTACACTGTTGAGTTGCGCTACCCGTTCTCTACCAACCCAAGTGCGTTCATATTTGGAATGATTTGGGGAGAGGCAGGAAATGCATGGTATTCATTCAAAGAGTATGATCCGTTTAAGCTCAACCGCGCAGCAGGTGTTGGATTGCGCGTATTCCTCCCTATCTTCGGTACGGTAGGATTTGATTACGGATGGGGCTTTGACAAACCAGGCATCAGTACATTTAAAGATTTTATCACTAAAGCCGGAAAATTCAATATTGTGCTGGGATTTGAGCCTGAATAAAATCTGGCTGAATTGTTGAAATATGATGCCGCTCTGTAATTTGATCATAAGCAATTTGTAAATTGTCCGCAGGACTCCAATTTGAGAACCCATTAAAATTCAATCCAAATAAAAAAGAAGACCATGAAAAAAATTCTTGCCATCGCCGCAATCATTACGCTGTCATTTACAGCGCAGGCGCAAAAAGTTGCTTACGTAGATGTTGACTATGTTTTGAAAAACATTCCCGAATACAATGATGCACAAAAACAACTTGATGCCATTGCTGCAACATGGCAGAAGGAGATTGATGCCAAGTACGCTGAGATCGATAAACTCTATAAGCAATACCAGGCGGAGCAGGTGTTACTCACCGAAGAGATGAAGCAGACGCGCCAGAAAGAAATTCAGGACAAGGAGAAGTCAGCAAAAGATTTGCAGAAGCAACGGTTCGGTTATCAGGGAGATCTTTTTGAGAAACGGCAGGAATTGGTGCAACCCATCCAGGATAAGGTGTATGATGCGATTCAAAAAATTGCCACCACTAAAGGGTATGACTTTGTGCTCGACAAATCCAGCGGCAGCGTAGTGCTATACGCTAATACCAAAATGAACATCAGTGATCAGGTGTTGACCTCCATGGGCATTAATCCGAAAGCTCAGAAAGCTGAAAGCGAGCCGCCAGGTGATAACAAGCAAACGGGTGATAATAAACAACAGCCTCCTGTCAACAAAAATCAACCAGTACCTGCACCTGATAATAAACAACCCGTAAAACCGGACACGCAGCCGCCTAAACTGTAGTAAGTTTCAGCTTGACTGCCGAAATAAAAAAATGATACTTTTGCCGGCCTCAAGAAGAATAAAGCACTTTTATAATTCACACACATTTTCAACTTTCAAAAAAAAAGATACACTCAATGAAATTACTCTGTTCCTTGTCGGTAGCACTCCTGTTGTGTGCTGCGCTTTCCTTGCAGGCCCAATCAAACAAGTTAGGACACATCAATTCAACTGAATTGCTGCAGGCAATGCCTGATATTAAACATGCTGATTCAACCCTTCAAACGTATCAGAAGCAGCTTGAAGATCAGAATCAAGCGATGCTCGCTGAATACCAAACCAAATCGGCCGATTACCAAAAGCTGGTAAATGATGCGACGATACCGGATGCGGTGAAGGAAGTGAAGGAAAAGGAGCTTCAGGATTTGCAGAGTCGCATTCAGCAATTTCAGCAAACAGCGCAGGATAAATTCCAGTCGAAGAAAGAAGAATTATACTCTCCTATTTTGAAAAAGGCAGAAGATGCAATCAAGCAAGTAGCCAAAGAAAACAATTACTCATACGTATTTGACACCAGCGCAGGCGCAGTGATCTACTTCCCGCCCGAGGCTGATGATTTGATGCCACTGGTGAAAAAGAAATTAGGACTGAAGTAGAGCGAATGAGTTTCTCATGTCCACTCACCCTTATTTTTTTACTGACAGTATTTTCCCCGCATGCTCAGTCGCTAAAAATTGCACACGTTAATGAAGAAAAGTTATTAAAGGTGATGCCCGAGACAAAAATTGCGGATTCATTCTTACTTTCATTCAAGCATGAATTGGAAGATTCAAATCAAAAATTGTTAACTCAGTATCAAGAATTTCTTCCTGATCCTATATCAGATGGTGGTGCACTAACAGATTCTGAAATGGCAATCATAGAATTAAAGCTTAGAACATTACAGAATAAAATCTTGAATTTCCAAAGTTCAGCACAAGAGATTTTGGATAAGAAGAAAGAAGAACTTTATCGAACTGTAAGAACAAAAGCAGAGAAAGCAATCAAGGAAGTAGCTGAGGAAAACGGCTATTCCTACATTTTAGATTCGAGTGAAAAATCAATAGTCTATGCTTCGGATGAGTTTGACATTACAGAGTTAGTAAAAACAAAACTTCTTATGAAGTAAAAGAAAATAGTACCATTCAGATTTTGAAAAAAGAAAATCCCATTGGAATATTTGATTCAGGCATTGGCGGCTTAACAGTCGCCAATGCTGTTTCTAATACATTGCCCAATGAGGAAATCATTTACTTCGGAGACACTGCTCATCTTCCTTACGGTGATAAATCTGCAGAGGCAGTTCAACACTATTCAGTAAAGATTTCTGATTTCCTTCTTGAGAAAAATTGCAAGCTCATTCTCATTGCATGCAACACCGCATCTGCCGCAGCTTTTGATGTGGTGAAAAATCATGTTGCTGGAAAGGTGCCCGTGCTGAATGTGATTGACCCCGTTGTGGAAGCTGTTGCCGCTGACAAATCATTCCGCAAGATTGGAATCATCGGAACGAAAGGAACTATTAAGTCACAAGTGTATGAACACAAATTGAAAGCGCTGCGTCCGGAACTTGAAGTCGTTTCATTGGCAACAGCGCTGCTTGCCTCCATGATCGAGGCCGGATTTTACAACAACAGTGTTTCACAGGCAGTCATCAATAATTATCTTCAGTATCCTGATTTCAGTGACGTGCAGGCGATGATTCTCGCATGCACGCATTATCCGCTTATCAGAAAAGAGGTGGAATCATTTTTCAATGGACGTGTAAAAATTTTTGATTCCACGGATGTCGTGTCTGAAAAAGTGAAGAATGAATTGACTGAAAAAAATTTGCTGAACGATCAAAAAAGAAATCATCACCGCTTCTTTGTTTCTGATTTCACCGAATCATTCGAACAGACGACGAAGATTTTCTTCAGGCAGGAAATTCATTTGGAGCACTGCGATATTTGGCAGGAATAGTTTCGACACCTTCATAAATGGCGAGAACAATGAAACGACCCTTCATTTTGTTTATCCTGATAATAATTCTTAATTGTTTCGTTGGATACGTTTTATTCAACCTTCCACACCAGATTGTCACTGGTTTAAATCCATATGTCTTATCTGTATTTATCAGTTTACTTACGCTCTTAATAGTTCTGATACTTTGGTTGAGTTTGAAACTTAAACAAAAACTATTCAGAACAATAGCATACTTGTCTTTGCTTATTGCGATTGTAATTCCCCCCATAATCCAATCTCAAAGAATGAAGAAAGAATTTGGGTTGGAAGGAGTACCGCGTCGCTATTATCAACTTCCAGATACATCGGAAGCAAAATAATTGTCTTATGTTTTTTTCAAGAGAATTTCAATTCTCTCAGTAAGAAATTTTTTTTGCTCCAATTGTATTCCATTACATCCTTCAGCTTTTTCAATCGCTGATTTTAGACTGAGTTGGCTTTGCTTCTCTGAGTAAAAAATATTTTGTGTCATCAAATGCTCAGAGAGATATTCTTGTTCCGTTTGTCCCGGTGTGGGGGTAAGAATCGCTTTCGAATTTGTTGCTGCCAAATCCATAATGGTGCTATAGCCACTTCTCGCCACAATTATTTTGGAAGAAAGAAAAGCATGATTCAATTCTTCAGCATTTAGAAAATCAATTTTAGAAAAATTCCCGGTGACTTTCTCATGATGATTACTTTCCGGAATTCCACGCACCATTAAAATTTTCAGTGAAGATTTTTTTGCTTGCTGAGTAAGCAACTCTTCAAATTTTGTTCTCTGATTTTCTGGACCTGAAATCACGATGAGTAAATCGCGTTCCGGAGGTGGCGTGGTTGTAACTATCCCGATTTTTTCGCGAATCGTGTTGTCCCTGTGAGAAAATCTTGAAAGCGAGCCGATGAAAATTGAATTTGCCGGATGAGAAAATTGATGAGAAAGATTTCCCGAAAGATTTTTTTCTCCTTCAAAATCCGGAATCCAGCATTCATCAAACCGTTCAATCAATTTTTTGTTGAGCCGATAAAAAAATTTCTCCATCCACTTAAATCCTTTCGGAAGCTGAATGCAGATTTGATGCGTGATGAAGATGGAGCGGATTTTTTCAGAGTACAATCCATAGCGATTGTCGCTGATCACTGCATCAATTTCTTCTTCTTCAATAAATTGTTTCAGCCATTTTCTTTCCCGGTAGAAACTCAAAATAATTTTTGGAAGCTGGAGAAGAATTTGAAACACGGCACCCCCATTCCACCAATACTTAATATTGTAGCCGGGAAGCTGAAACCATTTCAACTCAGGAAATTCATTTCGCAACAACTGCAATGCTCTTCCATCAGCAGCAATAATTACTTCGGCATTTCTCAAAAGTAATTCACGAATCACAGGCACACAGCGCGCTGCATGGCCTAATCCCCAGTTCATAGGGGCGACGAGGATTTTTTTTTTGCGTTCCAAAAGAAATTGCAAGCGTAAGTTAATATGTTCCTCTGCACACTTTTATGTTGTGGGAACTTTGAGAGAACTCATATCTAAATAAATTTTTGCTTGTAGGATGAAAATGAAACTAAATTTTACATTTGATTCCGAACACACTAATCTTCTACACACATGCTTAATCAAGTTATCCTTGATAAGCTTCACCGGCTTACAGGAAATCTAAGGCCTCATGGCACAAGCACAACCGACGATGTAAAACTTTTACAACGAAAACTCAGTGAGCAGCTTCTGCTAAATCCTGATCTTGAAATAACAGGCAGTTTGTCGCAACAGGAGAAAATTCATTCGCCGGTATCTGCTGAAAGCTTCTCTCATCTTGGTGACTTATTCTCGCAGCCCGCATCATATAAAGAGTCCATTGAGCCGGTAATGGTATTTCGCAGGGATGTTTCGCTGCGAAGCAATCTGCTTGGCAACTCTGTTCCTCAATGGGGCTTAGGTCTCGAACCCTCTGAATCGCTTGGTCCGTTCATAGACAAGTTTGGTCTACCATACTGGTTTGACTTTTATTTTGCCGTACACACTATCCAGGTTTTTGTTTCAGGAAATCCGAAGCCGGTGCTGTTAGTTCCCGTTGCGGGAACAATTACAGCACGAACATCTTATACTATTGCTGCTGGCAGCGTGTGGATCGCTTCTAATTTTATTGACAGGGTAGGAGCACCTGCCGGCTACTACACCGGGTTAAAAATAAAAGGAGGCACTCTTAATTTTTCTGCGTTGCCAATAGTAGCTTCAGGACAAATAACTTCCTCACCATCTACCATTGTTCAGCTTCATCTCGATCTGAATCAAAACACAATTACAGATCCTTCTGAAGATGCAGGATTCGATGCAAGCGAAGCCGTTGTGAATCATCCGACGATTTTTGAATTAAGATATGATGCCTTTTCGAGTACGGTGAATGCTGATGATGCTTCCTGTACGGTGTTTGATTGTACGGTTTCTTTTCGTAAGGAAAATCATGCGCCTCAGTGGAATCCGATCATCAATCAAATCCTTATTCGATACTCAGCGGAAACTGACAATGATGATCCTTCAGTTTTTTCAATAAGAAATTCACGATCCAAATTATGCAGCTTAAAAGGAAATGCAAAGGTGATTGATACCGGCGGCTGGTTGTTGCCTGCTGCACAAGTTGATCCCTCACAGTTAGGCAATGCGTCAGGAACGGGATCCTTGCTCATTGGAGTGCTCAGTGGCATCAGCGCAAAATGGGTGGGATTGAAAGAGAATGAAACGCAATTGATGCTGCCTGCAATTATTGCAGAGCCGGGGCTTGTTTCAGTGATTGATTTTTTTGCGTCGAATATTTATGGAAAGCAGAAATGGATTTTGTGGAAGAATCACAACTCAGATTTCCACTCTGAAATTACTTTGGGCTTCGAGCAAATGTTTCCGTTTTCGTTCATCACCTCTTATCATGGAAGTGAGATCACAAGTTTCTTCTGCAATCATAAAGATTCGTTTGACCGCCCGCTTAATTCCAATGGCTCGCCTTTTAAAATTGAATCTGCCGTAGGGCTTGCAATGCTCACTCAAACCGGAACAGATTTCAGAGCCGCACTTGTTGACACGAATCTGTGGTTTGATATAAAACCTGATCAGACTACGGTAACGAATGCAGAAGCATACAAAAGATATTCAATCGCTTTGCGCAATGGATTCTTCGTTTGCACATCCCCATACAATTTACTTTTTGCGGGAACACTTTCAGGCGATGAAGTGATAACTGATGGCTTTGCAGGAATTTCTTTCGGTGTTCACCTTTACCTTCCCACATTGCCCGATCCTTATGTTACAAACTATGCAGGCACCCGCAGGAGAGACAGAGCGTCTAACAGTGATAGAACATTTAACAATGATGCTATCCAGCTTGCGCTGTTAGGTGTGATCAAATGGACTGAACCCGCTTCTCCGTCACTCAGTTTTACTTTTGTTGACTTTCAGCATCCGTATGTTCCGCCTCCACCAACATCCAACCTTACCTTTTCAGGAAACTTCGCTTCTGTATCGGCTGTAAAAAATTTCAGCACAGCCGGCGCCACATTTAACAGGAACATTGCTACAAATGCAATAAGTGATCAGGCAATTTCATCACTGAGATTAAATGATCAACCCATTCAATTTTCAGAATCTTTCAGTGCAAAATATTCGACGGGTAGTTTGAGAGAAAAGGTTGACCGTAGCGTTCAATCAGGCGAAGTGAAAGCGCTCCTGAATGATTTTGAAAATCATCCCCTGCTCAGCAGGATCCCAAACAAGGATGCACTTCTTGAAACTGCCATCAACACTGCATTGCAAATTGAATCAAGATCATTTTCAACAAGATCCTATGTTGTAAGCGGCTCTCAGGAGAACCCCATTGACCAGGATGAAGTACTTCGCTCAGTGAGTATGCCGGATTATTTCATGCTGCTCGACGTGTCAAGCAATGCAGATCAAATGGGAGTGAGCTTTGGAACATCCATACGGGTTTCAAGAGATGTTACCGGCGCCACCAATTTACTGTATCAGAGCACCGTCCAGAATACTTCATCCTATGCAGCACAGTTTCCGCTTAAGATTGTGAACATGGATGTAACAGCTCTGGGATCATCGCTACGTGCAGTAACACTTCCGCAAATTTCATGGGAACCTATCTTGAACATTCCGCTTGAGCTGGAAGCGCCGCCTGGGTTCGAAACAATTGTAGCCATATTCAGAGCCATCATCCAGGCAGTGGCAAATCAGGCCCTCTTTTCTTTCAACAATAACACGCTGCCGAATTATGAAAGTGCAATTGAAGCATTCATCAACATTTACCTTTCAATACTCAACACTGCCGATGATGCGATCACGGTAATGCCCGGCTTGATCGTGTATGACAACGATGGTATTCCAACAAGAATTTATTCTGAAAGCCCTTACCTCGTTCCTGTTGCACCTCTTCCTGTTACAAAGCATTTCGTGGAGCAATTCAACAATAATGTTTCACCCTCGCAATTGATGGCATCATTCACCCTGCCGTTTGCGATGATTGCCAAAGCAGATTTTGTAAGAAGTGAAATACTGGATAAGCTTAAGATGGCTGCGCAGATTCATTTGCATCAACCGTATTTCGATGAGTTGCACGGAGGATTACAGATTAAAGCGCTTGCCCCGCCTTCAGGTGATCCGAAGCTGAAGCCTTCATTCCCGGGATGGACTTTGCAACTCGACAATGTAAAATCTTTTCTCTTCGGAATTCCTGCTACCGGAAGTACGCTGGGAAAAACGGTGGAGGATATTTTCAATCCTGAATTCTACACCAACAAGCCACAGGTTCCATTGGAGAAAATTGAATTCTGCGGATATGGTGCTACCATGTTCAGTAACTGGCTCGATGGCAATGCAGCCATTGCTGAGGTGAGCCAGGCAAAGTTTGATGTGATGATGGGAAGAACAGCGCACGAGGTGATACAGGTGCGGAGTATCATGTATCCATGGGCTGTTCACGTGGTGCGTACCATTACGCTGATGCGCTCGCCAAACGGATACGTGTATCGTTCGGATTCAGGATGGAAAGCGGAGAGCGATGGGTTGTATGATTTTGATTACGTCATCAATTTCCAGGGGGAGCCGAATAAGCCACAGATTAATGATCCATACACAATCCACCCCGGTGTTGTGAAGGGCGTAACGAATGTAAGGGAGATAAAAGATTATCCAGCTGCCGGCAATTTCAATTCTTCATTCACGCTGAATGAACCGGGACTACCACCTGAGTTCGCTTCCATCACCTTAACACAATGGAAAAAACTTTTTTCTAAGCTCAGCTCTCTCAGTGATGTATTGCCCGTTGAATTGCGCGCAGTAGTTTTTGATGCTGATGTGCTGATGAAGAATGCGAAGAGCGGCGGTGTTCCATCTGCTGAGTATCCGGGGTACTATAAAGTGAAATCACACAAGATGATAGGGTACGTGCAGCTCGCTCCCGAGGGGATTCTCATTCCTCCGCGCATCTTCGCTGATCTCCTCAACTTTCAAAACGGTTCAATTGGCGGTTCGCTTGATTGCAACATTGACATTGCGAACTCGAAGCAGCGCATGCGCATCGCACGGGTAGATGTGAATCCTGCGATGGATGGGAGCAAATTTGTTTTTGCAAGCGCCGCACGCGGCTCATTGATTCTTCCTAAGGATGGCTCATGGTCGGTGGTGAAGCATGTGAGAGATTCGGGGGATGTGCAACCTGTGGAAGAAGGACAGAGTGTTCCGCTCATTCAGAAAAATACGGGTGGTGCTCCATTGCGTATTGCAAACCCTGCTGATGTGGTGAACCCGGTTGCTGCAGGAAATGACTATGGCGTGTTGCAATCAACAGGCACACAAAAATTATTGTTCAACATTCCGCAGTTCAATGAGGGCGTTGAAAAACTTATCAGTGACAAAACTTTTTTTGCTGATGCATATCGCTTGCTGAATTCGAAAGGAGTATTTCCCAACATCGCGAATGCATTGGGATTGACAAATGCTGAAAAGGAAATAAATATTGTTGGTGAAGGATTGATGCAAATGGCCAACCGCACTCTTGCTCTTGAAGACGCTGCATCGCCCAACAGCTTGCTTCCGGCAGGATTCAAATATTATTTCATCCAGGAGCCCGACATCCTTAACATCTATGCTGAGTACAAATCTTCTGACAATTCCGGTGGAAGTCTCAACTTAGGAATAGATTCTTTGGCGCAGCAATGGACGGCAGCCATGTCGAAGATTAGTGTAGTAGTGGACCTCGGTCCATTCGAGCGGTTGATGTGGGTAGATGGAAACTTTGATGCAAAGAGTTCGGGTGATCCGAAATACGCAATGCCTAAACTTCAGTTTGGCCCGGTGCTGAAACCCGTCGTTGACATTCTCACAATTCTTGCATCGTTGAGCGGCGACGATTTTGACAGCGGCATGAAGGTGGGCATGAGCAACTCACCGGATAACTGGGAATATAAGTTTAGCACATCGCAGGAAATTCCGGTCATCAAATTTCCTTCACCGGAGCCGCCGAACACTCCCTTCAAACTCGAAGCAAGTTTAAAAGTTGGTTTCTACTTTAATGAAGTACTCGCAATTCCGACTGACCTGAACGCACTCGTCCCTGCCTGCGGTGCCTATGTGGAGTTCTATGGTCGCATTGAAGTGATGTGCCTGAGCATTTCAGCCGCAAGCGTGTATGCAGTGGGTCAGGTGCAACTACGCATCGCAGCCGATACCAAAGCGGGACTGCAACTATTCATGAAGTTTGGATTTGGAGTCGAGTTGGTGGTTGGCTATCCTGTCGTTGCCAATGTATCCGTGTTATTCATGGTTGGAATTGAAGTTGGAATAAGTACGACAGCAATAGACGTGGGCGCTTTCATGCTATTTAAGGGTACCGCAGAAATTCTTGGCGGTCTGGTTTCAGTTTGCATTCAGATCGAAGCTCAGGGAATCGTTCATCGCGATTTCTCAGGTCCTTGTAATTGCATCGCCCAGGTTGACTTCTCCATTGATGTCACGGTGCTGTGGGTGATTGATATTTCCTATTCTGATTCATGGGAAGAGGAACGAGCAATTTCATAATTCAAAAAATTTTCTTCACAATAAAAATTATTCATCATGGCATTGTCCAATGAAAGATTAAGGATACTCACCTTTCCTCAGCGCGTGCGCGGAAACACGCTCGACGTTAATGTGCTGGTACTGCCAACACAGGGCTTGCTGAATTTTACGACGGGTTTTCCAAGCGTGCTTAACCAGGGAACTACCGTTATGCTGCCTGAATTCATTAACGTCAAACCTGATCTCAAAGCAAACCTTGTGAAAGGATTGAATGAATATCCATTCACAACTATTCCTACCGATAATCCTGTCTTCAACATTGTTTACCCTGAAAATCTTCCGCAGCTTTATGAAGGATTGGCTGCGCAGTTCAACATAGTAAGCAGCGCCTCATCCAAAGCAACATCAGGAGCGCCTGATGTGAAGCCCGCTGAGGATGGCATTCGAAAATATCTTCCGCTTACTTACCGCAATGCATTCAACTTCAGCACACCGCGAACACCTTATGCACGAACCGATGATAGCTACCACTGCGCCATCAAGCGCGCACCCGCTAACAAGTTGCCTTTCACTCCTTCGAATGATGAGATTGCATGGGGCAGAGTGATCGCATATTGTCTTCGTCAACCATTGCTTGCTGAAAAAATTGGATTGATTTACAAACTTGAGATTACTCTTCCTGCTGCTAATTATCTTGAGCATGGTGGCTGGATTTATTTTTCTCTCAACGGTATTCCGGCAGAATATCATGCTGCTGCTGCTGATATAAAAATTTATGCAGCTCGCATTCCGGCAATTGCAAATGACCGCCAGGTTTTCGCTGCCTTGCAATTCCCGGTGGTTGCATTACCGGGTGATTTAAAAGGACAATTTGATTTTCTGAAAATTGAAGCAGCGGATTATGATGATGGCTTTGCAAAGATTGTTCATGCCAATCAGCCGGTGAGTGCAAACCTGTTGAGTGAAGAACCCGATGGCATTCACGTGCAAAAAGAAATTGGAATTCAATTAGGATGGGACGATGAGCAAATTCTGATTTGGCAAAACCGGCAAGTGCTCGCCGATCCTGCGATTGCTCCCGATGCAGCACATCCGAATGGTCAGCGGGTAGATGCTCCTCTCGGTGTTTTTAGTTACCGGGTTGACGTGCGTGAAGCCGGAAAGCCCGGTTGGTTTTCTCTCGTGAATACAATTAGCAAAACCGAGCTGGTGTTGGCCGGCCAAATAATTGCTCCCGCGGAAACACCGGTTGAAACAGGTGTACAGGTTTTTCCTACCAAGATCAATGCTGAGTTAGCAACAAAATACTGGCTGCCGAGTTACTTCACTCAATGGTATGGTAAATCTTTGGTGTTGCCTGACAGAGATGCGGCGCAACTCGATAAGACAGGGTTGATAGCAGACTCGCAGAAAAATGCTGCATTCGATCCGGTGCTACCTGATCCTGATGATTGCGAATTGAAGTACGGACATGAATTTGAGTTTCGTGTTCGTCTCGCTGATCTCAGTGGCGGCGGTCCTTTAGTGGGCGAAGAAGAATTGAACGATGCACCCGCAACAAGTGCTTCAACTATTTTCAAGCGTTATGTTGCACCGAAGCAGTTGAAACTAAATCCGCTTACTCCGCAATCAAATCCTGCCGGCAGTGCAACACAAACTTTTTACGATGGAAATTTATTCGAGGTCTCTCGCCCCCGCCTTGGTTACCCTGCTTTGCTGTTCACTGAGATGGATACTGACGATGCGTTTCAAAAATTAGTTGATGATGCAGGCGCTCTCAATCCCGGCGGAGTAGCCACCGGTGAAAATCGTGAAGTGGGTTACTTCGATCCTGATGTAACCCGATTCATGGTGATTGTGGAAGTGAAGTCGCTGCTCATGGATAATCTTCTTTCACTGAATCAGCGCGAGCCTTACATTCCGTTGTATACCACCTTCAGAGAATTTGATGCTGATCCTGAAGCGCCCTTCGAATTGCAATTGGAATATCGCGATGCAAACGTGATTGACTTCGGCAATGAAATAAATTTCGGAGACCTGCAAATTTCACAGGCAGAAATTGATATGGGTGATGTGCTCGTTCTTCCTACGACAAGAGACATTCGAATTACATTGCTACCGGTTTGTGATGATAAAGCCGCGTTAACCGAGTACTTCGGTTTTGAAAAAACATTGTTTGCAGAGAACTACGTGCGCACGGGCGAGCCGATGCAATTTTTTGTAAGAGAAGATAGCGTGGAAGAAAATGATTTTTTCAAAGTTGATCTTCAATCAAAACAACTGAAAGGAATTTACCTCCAACCCGACCCTGTGCAGGTGAATAACGTCACAACATTTATCAGGGAAACTGTAGAAGGACATGAGAGCGCACAGAACACCGTGATGCAAAGGCTGGCTTCGAACCTCGATTTGAACTTTAAGGGAATGACGCTGATCGGAAAGCCTGGGGAGCGCATTCAATTTGGCTGCAGCAACCGCATCAGGCATACGCTGGCGCCGGATAATTCTTCACTCACATTTGCCACCAAAGCTGAGCTGTATAATCATTGGCTGTGTGTAGCCTCATTCGAAATAAATCGGGACTGGAGCTGGGATGGAATGGACATTAAAGGAGTTGAAATTCTTCGAAGAAAATTATTTACTGATGAAGAAACCATTGACGAAGAGAAAGTAGGCTTTGTAAAACTTGTAAAAACGGCGAGCCGGTTATCCATCACCAAACCAAATTTAACCAGTGATGTGGATCGCAGTTACACGCGAATCGTTTTCATTGATGCGGTGGAACCAAAGAAGGATGCTGACAATCCCGCAACGGCACTGCATCCGTTCCCGAATACAATTGATGTCGCCTATACGCTCACTCCGATTTTCATTAGCACCATCGGTGACGTATCATCTGATATCAATACCGTTGAAGTGGGCTTGCGGCTTCCTGTAACCACCAATCCTGTCCAGGTTCCGAAGGTGGTTGCAGCAGGCATTGCTCTTGCTCCTTATGAACACAATGATGCATATTCTGAAACCACTGCAAGGGAACGCTACTTATGGTTTGAATTCGAAGAACCCATTCAAGACCCTGACGATAGCTACTTTGCCCGCGTGCTTAACTATGCACCCGATCCCCTGCTTTCATTTCCTAACACCGATCAGTTCATCAAGCAGGATGATCTTCCGTTGCCGATTGATCCCGAACTCATTCGCGTGATCACCGCAGATGAGGGCAACGATAACGCCGGCCTTGACGCCATGCAAATGATGAAAGCTGAAACCCCTGATCCGCTCCAGGCACTCATCGAAATTACACCGGTGCATTACCTGCTGCCGTTGCCACCGGGCTTGCACAATGAATCGAATGAGCTCTTTGGATTTTTCGTGTATGAGTTGCGTGTGGGGCACACAGAAGAAATCTGGTCAACCGCGCAGGGGAGGTTCGGTCACCCCACACGTGTCAATGGTGTGCAACATCCCGCACCACCACTAAAGTGTTTGGTGAACCGTCTTCCTTCAGGAATTACGGTGACGGCTCAATATGCGGCTGCGGTTTTTAACGGAAGAAATGTTACAAGCAAACCACCCAAAACAGAAATATGGTGCATGCTCTATGCGCAGGCAGAACAGGCAGATGGTTCTTCATTCAGAAATATTCTTCTCGATGAACGCAAGCTTCAATTTTTTGATCCGAAGGAACAAGTGAAATTTAATCAGCTTACTATTGAAGGATTTCTTAAAGCGCAACCTTATCTCACATTAAAACAAGCAAACGGATTGACGCTAAATGTAGATGCGCCTTCGACAGGGAAAGCATTTTGGGAAACTGCAGAGATCAACGCCATGCTCGATCAATTTTCGCTTTCACATGATATTGGATTGAGTGTGCTCGCCGTGGAGATGATGCCGCGGTATGATCAATATATTTTGCAGGGAAAAGGTAAGAGTGCGACATCCGGTGACAACATCAGGCCTCTTTCCGAAAACCTTGGTCAGTACCGGATACTCCGTACTTCAAGATTAGTAGAAGCACCGGAAGTATGTTGTGAAGATTGTGATTAAGGAAAGATGAGGTGCTGTGGCAAGTATTTTTTCCTGCTTCCGGAAAATAAAATGAAATTGCAGTCGTAAGTTAGTTTGTTTTGTTGTCAATGAACATGAAAAACAAAATCCCCTTCCTGCAATTTATGTCACGAGCGCTTCTGCTTGCGATCCTGGTTTCAATTTTTTCGGGATGTTTTATTTTCAAACCAAAGTGCGGTACCTGTCCGAACTTCTCAAAACGCAGTGAGTCCGTCAGCCATCCTTCGGTTGATTATGCCTCCGCTGATTCTGTGACCTTCCTGAGATAAATCATATCTCCATCCGCAATTCTTGCTTAAGTTTGCACTTAGAATCATTCTAAATAAGCGTGAGCCACTCTTTTGTTGCATTAAGCCGTTTGAAGGAAGGGGACCGGGCAGTCATCAAAGAACTGAAACGTGGTGATCTCGGATTGAAGTTGATGGAGATGGGATTGCTGCCCGGTGAATTGGTAATCATTGAGAAGATTGCGCCATTGGGCGATCCTATAAGTGTGAAAATCGGAACATACCTTCTGAGTCTTCGAAGAGAGGAAGCGAATGCTGTGATGGTTCAGATTTGAAATTGTCCTGGTGTCATGCCCATCCCGATTGATCAGGATGGGGCATCTACCTAATACCCCAAAAATCCTGAAACAAGTTCAGGATGACGATCATTGTGAAGAAGCCAATCAAAATTGCTTTAGTAGGAAATCCCAACAGCGGAAAGTCATCGCTGTTCAATGTGCTCACGGGATTGCGCTCGAAGGTGGGCAACTTTGCCGGCGTAACAGTTGATAAGAAGACAGGTTTTTTTTCTCTCTCAAAAGATGTTCTCGCAGAAGTCATTGATCTTCCGGGAACATACTCACTCTATCCCCGTCGCATTGATGAGTTCATCACCTTTGATGTATTACTGAACAAAGACAATGATTCGCATCCTGATCTCATCATCATTGTTGCAGATGCTTCTAACCTGAAACGCAATTTGCTTTTCTGCTCTCAGATCATTGATCTGAAAATTCCAACCGTGATAGCCCTGAACATGATGGATGTTGCCCGCAAGAATGGCCTTGCGATTGACCTTCAGCAACTCACCATTGATTTTGGAGTGAAGTTCATTCCCATCAATGCGAGAGAAGGAAAAGGAATCACGGAGCTGAAGCGCGCCATTCAAACTCCTGTTCCTGCTGTCAAAGAAAATTTTATTGACGTTCATTCACTCTCGCCGGAGGTGATTGATGATGTGAAAGAAATTACGGGAACTGAGAGTGATTATGCTGCTTTTCAAATTGCCTGTCATTACATCAATATTTTTTGCTTCAATGTCGAACAGAAAGGAAAAATCAAAAACGTGCTTGAGCAGCATCAGTTCACATCCGCAAAATTGCAGGGTGAAGAAATCGTGAAGCGCTATGATAAGATCAATCCGATTCTTGACCGCTCCATTTCACAGGACCGAAGCAAGCAACAAGCGCTCGATCAAACAGCAGAGATTGATCGCTGGTTATTGCATCCCGTTTTCGGCTATGTGATTTTTCTTCTCATTTTTTATCTCGTCTTTCAGGCCATTTTCTCATGGGCGCAATACCCGATGGATGCTATTGACACAACTTTCAGTTACCTGAGAAATCAATTGCATCAACTTCTTCCTTCCAACCTCATCACCAATCTTTTCACTGACGGAATTTTAGCAGGCATCGGTGGCATCGTGATTTTCATTCCGCAGATTATGCTGCTGTTTGGTTTCGTGGCCATTCTTGAAGACACGGGTTACATGACGCGCGTAAGTTTTTTGATGGACAGAATCATGCGACGCGTTGGCCTTAGCGGAAAATCAACAATGCCTCTGGTGAGCGGAATGGCGTGCGCTGTTCCTGCGATCATGAGCACACGCGGAATTGAAAACTGGAAAGACCGTATCATCACTATCATGGTTACGCCGCTGATGAGTTGCTCCGCCCGATTGCCGGTCTACACATTGCTCATCGGGTTTTTAGTGCCCGAGGAAAAAATATTAGGCTTCATGAACCTGAAAGGATTGGTGATGCTTGGAATGTATTTACTTGGTTGGGCGATGGCGTTCATTGCAGCTTGGGTGATGAAACTTTTCATCCGCCTTCGTGAGAAAAGTTATTACCTGATGGAATTGCCGATCTATCGGTTGCCCCGGTGGAAAAATGTCGGCGTCACGATGATTGAGAAAGCAAAAGTGTTTGTGTTTGATGCAGGAAAAGTGATCATCATTATTTCTATCATTCTCTGGTTCCTTGCTTCATTCGGTCCGCGAAATGAAATGAGTGCGATTGACTCAAAATATTCTCAGTATTCAGCAACGGAAGCTTCGCATCAGGAAAATGATTCACAAATGCAATCAGAAAAATTAGAAGCATCCTTCGCCGGACACATTGGAAAATTTATTGAGCCGGTCATTCGTCCGCTTGGTTTTGACTGGAAGATTGGAATCGCTCTCATCACTTCATTTGCAGCTCGTGAAGTTTTTGTGGGAACGATGGCAACCATTTACAGTGTTGGTTCTAACAACCAATCGAACTTCCAGGCAATACGTGAGCACATGAAAAATGAAATTGATCCGCGAACGGGAAGAAAAGTTTATTCTGCGGCTGCTGCATTTTCGCTGATGATTTTCTTTGCTTTTGCGATGCAATGCATGAGCACGGTGGCTGTGGTGAAAAGAGAAACGAGATCATGGAAGTGGCCGCTCATTCAGATTGCGTATATGACAGGGTTAGCTTATATAGCGAGTTTGGCGGTGTATCAGTGGTTGAAATAATTTTGCTCTTTTGATTTACGGGGTTCCACCATTCATGGTGTTGAAAATATTTAAACTCAGTGATGATCTGACATTGTTGTTTTTCCGCCCTCGGGATTGGGCTTTCACCATTCCCCTTTTTTTGCGCTCCACATAATGCCGAATGAAAATTGAAAAGTTTCTATCTTGTGAAAAACTTAATTTATGGAAGCAGAAATACTTGATACACCCATGGCGGATGGCAAACTTGAGGTTGACGTTACAAATGCAGCATATTTGTCTGAAACCGCACGGTGGGCAAAGTTTCTTGCAATTCTTGGATTTGTTATGTGCGGTATCATCATTCTGGTAGGCCTCTTTGCCAGCTCGCTCTTTACTAAGTATAGCACTCTCACAGGTTCCTCATTTCAAATGGCCGGAATGGGAATAATGCTAACTGTGATCTATGTGCTGCTTGGAGTCATCTATTTTTTCCCCTGTTATTATCTTTTCAATTTTGCGCAAAAGATGAAGCTTGCTCTCAGAATGCGTGACCAGGTAACACTGAGTGAATCATTTCGAAACATTAAATCGTGCTTCAAATTCATGGGCATCCTGATGATTATTGTGCTGGCATTTTATGCAATCGCCATTGTATTTGGGTCATTGGCCGCACTTTTCATGTGATCATTTTTGTCAAACAAACGGACGAATGCCTTGAGGCAATATGCGGAGCGCTCCCGTGAGTTTATGTTCTGGCAAATAAAAACTCTTGCCACAACCCTTGCAAACATTTCGCTGATTTTAAAAATTGCCTTTAACAGTGATCCACCTCCCACCACTTTTCTTCCGTAATCCCGGCAACTTTTTTTGAATCTCTTTGATTCGAATTGTAATTATCTCAAGGAAATTAAGGATTCAATTCTTTGGAGAGATTTGGCTCTTGCTTCAACCACCGTCAGGGCGAAAAGCCACTGACGGGGTTTGCTGGCTCAGTTTGACGCCGTGAGCAATTCCTGCTTCACAGCATCCCATCGTCTTCTTGAAACTTCAACGGTAGAATTATCTTTCATCTTCAACTCATGATCGCCGGTAAAGGAAGCGACGTGCTTTTTATTTACAAGATGCGCCCGGTGAACGCGAATAAAGTTTTGTTCGGCAAGCATGTCATCATATTCCTTCAGCGTCTTTGAAGTGATGATCGGTTTTTGATTCTTCAGGAAAAATTTGGTGTAGTTGCCATCAGCCTCGCAGCGAATAATGTCATCAGGATTATAGAAAAAAGTCCCTTCAGTAGTGGCTACTGCTAAACGGTAATCACTTACTTTCTCTGATTTCAGGTTGTGAAGAAGATTTTCGTAAAGCGGTTTTTGTGATTGACCGGTTTGCTGCTTGATGATAAAACGCTGCACTGCATTCTTCAACTCCTCAACATCAACGGGCTTCAATAAATAATCGAGTGCACTGTACTTGATCGCTTTAATGGCGTAGTGATCATAGGCCGTGACAAAAATTACTTCGAAAGAATGATCAGGAAATTTTTCGAGTAGCTCGAAGCCATTCATCAATGGCATTTCAATGTCGAGGAAAAGAAGGTTGGGTTTGTATTGCTGAATGGCTTGCAGTCCTGCTGATGAACCTACCGCTGTAAAGATTTCATTTACCTCAGGAATATATTTCTGAAGCAACAGTTTCAGCACATTCACTGTGCTTTCCTCATCATCAATAATCAGCGCTTTAATCATGTAAACGAAATAATGACATTCCGTTCACATTATGATGAGACAATGGGTAAGATAATCTCGACAATTGTTCCCTTAGATTCATGATCTTCACCATATAAATCCTTGATTACAAATCCTGTTTTTGGCTGTTGCGATTTTTCTCTCAGTATTTCCAATCTCTTCTTTACCAACTCCATCCCTTTCGATTGGTGTCTGTTGCGTGAAGAATTTAATTCTGCCGCTTTTACTCTGCCAATGCCATTATCCTCCACCATGCAACTTAGCGTGTCATGATTTGTTTCGATATGAATTTTAAGTTGACGATCCGCAGGTTTATTCAGCAAGCCATGCCAGATGGCATTCTCTGCAAAAGGTTGAAGAATGAGGGTCGGCACTTTCATCTCTTCGGGAAAAATTTCTTTATCCACCTCAATCTCATAGAGGAAACCATCCTTCAATCTAACGGTTTCCAATTCGAGGTAAAGTCGCAGCATTTCCAGTTCTACATCCAAACTCACGCTTTCATCGTCAGAATGATTTAACACCATACGAAGAAGCTTTGAAAGTTTCGAGAGATACGTATTCGCATCATCGAGTCTTCCCGTGAGCATGCATTCCTGAATGGAGCTCATGCAATTGAAAATGAAATGCGGATTCATTTGCGCGCGCAATGCCTTCAATTCAAGAACGGTATTTATTCTTGAGATTTCTTCTTTCTGCTTTTCGAGTTTGTCATTCAACTGCTCAAGCGCCCGGATGTTCCTGATCTTCGTTTGCCGATTTTTATAGATGAGCCAGGTTAGAAAGGAAAGGAGTAAAAGCAAAACAGCGAAACCAATCATTGCCGTTCGATTGCGCTGAAGTTTGGCGGAGGTGATGTCATTCTCAGCTTTCAGCAACCTGTTCTCCTTTTCTTTCTTCTCCGATTCGAATTGAGTTTGAAATTTCAAAAGCGCCTGTTGAGTTTCTTTGGCATTAATACTATCGTTCAATGCAATCAGTCTTCGCAACCATTCATTCGCATTCTTGAAATCATTCATCGCCGAATAATTGTCTGCAAATAATTCGCTCGCCTGCGCCTGCAATTCCTGTGACTTAATTGCCTCTGCCACTTTGTATGAACTGTCCAGGTTGCGAATCGAAGCAGCATACTCTTTCATCAACTGGTATGCTTTTCCTTTTTCACCGTATGCTTCAGCGATAAAGCGAGTCTCATTTACTTTTCGTGAGTAAAATATTGCTGAGTCAAATTTGCTCAGAGCCTGAGAATATTTTCCCGTTGAAGTAAGCAGCTTGCCGTAATAGAGATAAACATAACTGAGACGATTGAAATCATTCCACGACTTTAAGATGATAAGTGCTTTGTTATACAATTCAATTGCTGAATCCGGCTGATTGCTCATGGTGTAAATCTGCGCGAGGTTGCCAAGATTATTTGCGTAGTTGACTGTATCATGCAATTCAAGAAATAATTCCACAGCACGTTTCATGTACTTGACTGCTTCCGGAAAATTTTCCGCGTAAGCATAAGACACGGCAATCCCACTGTTTGCTTTCGCTAAAACTTTTTTGTTGTTATGCTCTTCTCCGAGCTTAAGCGCATCGAGATTGCATTGAAGCGCTTTCGCATAATCCTGCTTCAACTCTGAGTAAGCCCATGACAAACCATTGCATGCATCGCCCTGCCCGGTGATGTCGTTTAATTTTTTTGCAGCATTGAGTGACAGATTGAAATAGTAAACTGCGCTGTCGAAATTGGTTTGAGTAAGGTATGCATTTCCGAGGCGAAGCGTTGTTTGCATTATTCCTTTCGTATAGTTCAGCTTCTTTGCAAGTCGTAATCCTTCGTAAGCATATTGCTGACCTCCTGTAACATCAAAATCTATTGTGTACCATGCAAGCTCCTGAAGAAGATTTACTCTGGCGGTATCCTGTTTTGAGGTAAGTAATTGCCGCTTCCACAAATTGATCTTCGCTGTGTCCTGCCCGAATGCAGTGAAAGCATTCATCAGTAACACAAGCGCGATGATGAATTGTCTTCTCATGGAATTGGATTCAACGAAATCAACGGTTACAAAAGTAGAGTGGAAGAGTCTTGCGTGTGTCACCACTCAATCATTCTAATCGGCCGCTCACTCATCGGATTTGTCTTTCACTTCTTCGCACGAATAGTTTTGGCGCAACAAATTTTTTCACTCAAAACATTTTACACTATGAAACAAATACGAAACATGTCACTTCTTGCTTTCTTCATTGTGGTGATGAGCAAACCCTTTTCACTCAGCGCTCAATCGTGGAGCTTAACCGGAAACAGCGGAACCACAAGCAGTAATTTTCTTGGAACTACTGATAACAAAAAACTCAGCATCAGAACGAACAATCAAAACCGTATGACCATTACCAATGGCGGAAAAGTCGGCATCGGCACTACATCACCTTCTCAGGAACTTCACCTGATAGGAACTATGCAAATTGACCGAAGTTCTATTAATGGAAATACGACGCCTGCATTAATCCTGAACGGAATAGCCAATAACATCGTAACCGTTCTTAAGGTAGATGGTGTTCAAAAATCCTCTTATGGTTATGATGTTTCAACAGATGATTTTGTAATCGCAACTGATGATGTCGGGCTGCGACCTGATTTCATTATTAACAGGACGAATGGCTATACCGGACTTAACAACAAAACGCCTTTCGAGCAGTTGCATGTCGTGGGCAAAGTGAGAATTGACCGCGACTTAACCAATCCGTATTTCCTTCAGTTAAACACCACGAACCTTGGCAACGCACTCATTCAATTCACCGAAGGAGGAACACAAACAGCAGACATGGGTTTTGATCACTCTACTTCCACGCTCAGATTTTGCGCTACCTCCACAGGTACACGCCCTGATTTGTGCATCCTTTCTTCGAACGGTAACGTGGGATTGGGAACTTCCAGTCCTGCATCAAAACTTCATTTGACTGATGGAGATTTTGAAATAACAAACGGCGGAGAAAACTTTTTTCTCAGAACAAATGCATCCGGGCAGCTCGACTTTGTTCCTAACTCGGGTACCACCGCGGCTGCAGTAACCATTGATGATGGCAACAGTGGTGTGGGCATCCACACATCATCGCCTGCCTGTGAGCTGCATGTAAATCATGGCGTCGGCAGCAGCACTACATTCGGTGTGCGCATTGCTAACTCAGGCGCCAATGGTAATTTCTGGAATTTCTATACTGAAAATTCAAACGCCAAATTGGATCTGAATGCCAATGGAGTTTTACGCGGGACGTTTGACCCAACTTCCGGAGTGTACACAGCAATATCTGACCTGCGACTCAAGAAGGACATTGAGAATATGGGAGAAGTTCTGCCTTCACTCATGAAATTAGAAGTGAAAAAATACCGCTTCAATGAAAATCAATCAACTGACAGAAAGTATATGGGGCTGATTGCCCAGGACGTAATGAATGTTTTTCCTGAAGTGGTTTATAACAATCAATGCGATGACGGGCAGCAGATTTATACCATGGATTACAGCGCATTCGGCGTGCTCGCAATAAAAGCGATCCAGGAGTTAAATAATGAAGTTGCTGAAAAAGATGCGACCATCTCTGACCTGCAAAAGCAAATTGACGACATTAAGTCAGCACTTCAGGCATGCGGCCTTACCTGCTTTTCTGAAAATGAAAAATCTTCTGTTGCGAAAAGTGAAGTGAAGTTGTTTCAAAATGAACCTAACCCTGCTAATCAAACAACAACAATTCGATTCACCATTCCTTCAACCTCAAGCGATGCACAACTCATCATCACCGATGTGAATGGAAAGACAATTCAGCAGTTTAACCATTTAACCTTTGGACAATCACAAGTGGAAGTTTCCACACTCAATCTTACATCCGGTACTTATCAGTATTCACTTTATGTGGATGGGAGGAAGGTGGATACGAAACAGATGATCATCAGTAAGTAATTCTTTGCACTGAAAACTCCGGCGGAGTAAAAAAAACTCCACCGGAGTTTATAGACAGCGACAAGACAGTTAAGGACATCAAAAAATGGAAGAGAAATTTACCGTTATGAAAAACCATATTCTGATGAAGTCAGAAGAAAAAACGGAGATAGCTAAATTCATTGTTCAGCATTGACACCCGTGATATATCTTTAGCATGAAAACGGAAATTGTTAATGGATCTATACGAGGAAAGAATTCTTGCAGAATTGCAAGCCTGGCAAAAACGCATGGTGAGAAATCCATCTCTTGTAAACCGTGCCACTAAAAAAATACAGGATAAGCTGAATAATCTCATTCCTGAAAAAATTCATCGTGGAATTACGAGGGCGATAAAAGGAATGGTGCGAACCGTTTTGTTCGGAGCAAAATTTACTACCAAAAGAGCAGTCAAAAATCAATCATTCGAGGCGAGAGAGGCCGTTGTCCAGGAGAAAATTAATTTCTACAAAAAAGCCGCAGCGGCAGAAGGAGGCATTACCGGCTTCACCGGAATAGTTGGATCACTTGCAGATTTTCCTATTCTTTTAAGCATGAAAATAAAATTGCTTTTCGAGATTGCCACTCAATACGGTTACTCCGTGAAAGACTATAAGGAGCGACTGTACATCCTGTATATATTTCAATTGGCTTTTTGCAGCCCTAAAGCCCGCCAGGAAGTATTTCTGAAAATGCTTAACTGGAAAGAGCACAGCAAAGAGTTACCTGACGACATTCACCAGTTCGACTGGAGAACTTTTCAGCGTGAGTACCGCGACTACATTGACCTCGCCAAGCTTGGACAAATGATTCCTATTGTGGGAGCGCCTATAGGGGCGATTGCCAATTACAAGCTGATTGAAAAACTGGGGCACACGGCAATGAATGCTTACCGGATGAGAGTTACAGTACTTTGATATTCTTAGCAGTTCGCTCCTTTAAAATTCTCATACCTTCATCGTCTCCTTTTTCACAAAACAAACTTTACTCATGCGCTCTCTAAAATCAACATCACTTCTGCACACCTTCTCCTTTGTTATTGTTGCATTTCTTATTATAAACTCTTTCAGCGGCTGCCAATCAGATTCTTCTTCTTCTTCGTCGCAAAAGCAGATGGAGCCAAAAGCACCACGGATTGCGATGAAAGATTTTTTCAAAAACCCGGAGAAGACGAGCTTTCGCCTTTCACCTGACGGGCAATTTATTTCCTATCTCGCTCCATCAAAAAACCGGCTGAATGTTTTTCTGCAGAAGATTGGCGAGCAGAATGCTATGCAGGTGACATTCGATACTGCAAGAGACATTTACAGCTATGGATGGAAAGGTGCACACATTTGGTATTTGCAGGATATTGGTGGTGATGAAAATTTTCAACTCTTTTCATCAACACTCGATAGAAAAAATGTGAAGCCGCTTACTCCGTTCAAAGGCGTGCGAACACAAATTTTCGATGACCTGAGAATGGTGCCCGGAAAAGAAAATGAAATGATCATCGGGTTAAACAAGCGCAATGCCCAATATTTCGATCCGTATCTTATCAATCTTGAAACAGGCACAATGAAATTGCTTTATGATAACAAAGACAATTACGATAGCTGGTACACTGATCACAACGGCATCATTCGTATGGCAACCAAAACCGACGGCGTGAATGTGACACTGCTTTATCGCAAAGATGAATCGGCGCCGTTCACGGAAGTTATGACCACTACTTTTAAAGAGACATTTTCACCTTCCCTCTTCACCTTCGATAACAAAAACATTTATGCTCTTTCCAATCTCAACGGCAGAGATAAAACAGCACTGGTGGAATATGATCCTGAGAACAAGAAAGAGGTAAAGGAAATTTTCATCCTGACTGATTACGATCTTGACGGTGTAGATTATTCACGCAAGCGACAGGTTCTCACAAGCGTGGGTTATACGGACTGGAAGTACGAAGAGCATTTTCTCGACAAACAATCAGAAGACCTCTCAAAAAAAATGCATGAAAAATTCACAGATGCACAGGATGTGGAAATCTATGGCGCCGATGATGCTGAGTCAAAATTTTTGGTTTGGAGAGGAAGTGATAAAATTTCAGGCAAGTATGCATTGTATGACGCTGCCGCTGGAGAAGCAACGGAGCTTGCCGATTCAAAACCGTGGCTCAAGCCTGATGATATGGCAGCGATGAAGCCGATCGAATACAAGTCGCGTGACGGACTAACCATCCACGGTTATCTCACGCTGCCGAATGGATATGAAGCAAAAAATCTTCCGCTCGTAGTTAATCCGCATGGAGGACCCTGGGCGCGGGATAGTTGGTATCTGAATTCAGAAGTCCAGTTTCTTGCCAATCGTGGCTACGCAGTATTTCAGCCGAACTTTCGCGGTTCCACCGGTTACGGGAGAAAATTCTGGGAGGCAAGCTTTAAGGAGTGGGGCGGAACCATGCAGGATGATGTAACGGATGGTGTGAAGTTTTTGATTGACTCCGGTATTGTTGATCCCAAGCGTATTGCAATTTATGGCGGAAGCTATGGCGGCTATGCGACGCTCGCAGGCATCACCAAAGATCCTGACTTGTATTGTTGCGCGGTAGATTATGTGGGAGTCTCAAATCTTTTCACGTTCATGAATACAATTCCGCCATATTGGAAACCTTACCTCGATATGTTTTATGAGATGGTAGGCGATCCGAAAAAAGACAGCTTGTTGCTTGCGGAGCGCTCACCGGTCATGCATGCTGATCGAATCAAGTGTCCGCTCTTTATTGCCCAGGGAAAGAATGATCCGCGGGTTAATAAGGATGAAAGTGACCAGGTCGTGGCCGCATTGAAGCAACGCGGAGTCGAAGTAAAATACATGGTGAAGGACAATGAAGGTCACGGATTTCACAATGAGGAAAACCGTTTTGATTTCTATAATGCGATGGATAGTTTTTTCATGAAGCACTTGCAGGCGCCTGCGGATTCGGTGAAGCAAGCGCGTTTATGAGAAGATGAAGTGATGGTTGCTATTACTCTTTGTTGTTCGTATCAATGATGATTGTAACCGGTCCATCATTGATGAGTTGCACGTCCATCATTGCCTGGAATACGCCGCTGAAAATTTTCTTTCCCAAATCTTTTTCAAGCTGAAGAAGAAATTTTTCATAGAGGGGAATTGCCACTTCAGGTTTAGCAGCGCGGATGTAAGAAGGACGATTTCCCTTTTTGGTGGAAGCATGAAGCGTAAATTGACTCACGACAAGAATATCACGATTGGTTTCTTTCACTGATAAATTCATCACACCATTCTCATCATCGAAGATTCTGAGGTTGACGATTTTGTTTGAGAGCCATTCAATGTCTTCCATATTGTCTGCCTCTTCAATTCCCAACAATACAAGTAGCCCTTCACCAATTTCTGAATGAATTTTTCCTTCTATGGTGACGGAGGATTGCTTGACTCTCTGGATGACGGAACGCATTTCAGGCAAATAAAATTGAACTCATTTTTGGGGAAAATCTTTCAATTTACTTTTTCGAATAAGTGCTACGATGATATTTATTACTAAAAGTATTTGAAAGCTAAGAAAGATTAAAAGAGAGCATACAAGCAAGTCAGTTAAATGGAAAGTTTTCTCATACTTAAAGGAATTGCCACCATCTGGTCCAGTGAAATAATGTCGAGGTCCCCCTGGACGGCTATATTGATAAGCAATGGAAATTAAAATGATGAATTGAAATTGAACCGTACCAATAAAATGCGCAATGCTGAGTGGTTTGTATAACTGATTGTATAACTGCTTTTTTGAGATATAAATAAGAAAATAAACATAAGCTAATAAAAAATTAATAAGGACTAAATACAAATAGATGTCTTTATTAAAAAATACCAGAAATGTCGTCTTGCTATGAATCAGATCTGAATTGTAATAATCGTTGCCATAATAAAGAAATCTGGTTTCACCGATGAAAGTCAGATAGAATATTAGTAGACTAAAAAATAGATAAACAAGACCAGAGCTTAAAAACCAGACTTCAGTTCGGTTAAAGCTTTCCCTTATGTCAATCGTAAATCTTTTCATCAGTCTTCAACTCATGAATTATGGAAAGATAATTCTCATAGCGGCTCATGGCGATCTCGCCTTTCTCCAATGCATCTTTCACCGCGCAACCCGGCTCGTTGATGTGAAGACAGTTGTTGAATCTGCAATCATGCAATCGCTTTTCCATCTCCGGAAAATAATGACTCACCTCAGCTTCTTCCAAATCCAGAATCCCAAACTCCTTAATGCCCGGTGTGTCAATGATGAATCCACCAAAGGGAAGCTCAAACATTTCGGCAAACGTGGTGGTGTGTTTTCCTTTCTCATTCCACTTTGCAATCTCTTCCGTTTTCAAATTCAGCTCAGGAACAATTTTATTGATTAGTGTGGACTTGCCTACACCGGAGTGACCCGCGAGCAATGATGTTTTATTCGTCATCATTTCCCGTACTTCATTAATCCCTTCCATTTTCTCCGCAGAAGTTGTGATCACTTTATATCCTGCAGATGTATAAACGGATTTCCATTCATTCATGATTCGCATTTCCTTTTCCTGATACAAATCAGTCTTATTCAGCACAACTATAGAAGGTACGTGATACGCAGTGGCAGTAACCAAAAAACGATCAATAAAACCTGTTGAAGTGCGCGGTTGTGAAATCGTTGCCATCACCATTGCCTGGTCGAGGTTGCAGGCAAGAATATGTTCCGCCGTTCTGTTGCGGGATGATTGACGGATAATGTAATTCTCTCTCGGAAGAATTTCTGAAATCACTGAATCCCCTTCTTCGGTATCAATCACCACCCTGTCACCGATGTTTACCGGGTTTGTAGTGCGGCGATCTACCAAACGCAACTTTCCTTTCACACGCGCCTGCACGTTCGTGCCATCTTCCAATCTCACATTGTACCAACTGCCGGTTGATTTGGTGACGAGACCTTTCATAGTGCTAATGGCTAAATGGTTAAATTGTTAAATCGTTGCAGAGTGGGACAAAGCTAACAGCCATTTAGCCATTTAGCCATAAAGCCATTTAACCATTAATAGAAATAGATTGATGAACTGCATTCGACATTTCGGGAATGATCACAGGCTCTTTTTCTACCGCTGTTCCAACTACGATAATATCAGCGCCCGCTCTGCAGAGGGCGGCGGCTTTTTCCGGAGAATGAATTCCGCCACCGACGATCAATGGTACCGTTAGATTTTCACTCACGGTATTCACCATTTTTTCACTTACAGAACGCTGTGCCCCGCTGCCGCCATCGAGATAGATTAATTTCATTCCAAGCATCTCACCCGCCGTGGCCGTGCACAATGCGATATCATCCTTGTGATGGGGAACAGGAACAGTATTACTGATGTAAGAAACAGTGGTCGAGTTTCCTCCATCAATAAGAATGTAACCTGTAGAAATAATTTCAAGTTTGCTTTCACGAAGAGCAGGTGCTGCCAGTACATGTTGTCCGATCAGCAAATCCGGGTTTCTTCCTGATATCAGTGACAACAAAAGGATAGCGTCAGCATTCGACTGAATCTGCATGCTGCTGCCGGGAAAAATAATCACGGGGATTTCGCAACAACTTTTGATCACGTCAATACACTCGCGCAACGTGTCATTCACCAGTAAACTTCCCCCGATAAAAAAATAATCAACCAAAGCTCTCACTGACAAATCAATGGTTTGAATAAGAGATTCCGGCGTGACTTTATCAGGATCGATAAGCACTACAAACTTTTTTTGCTTGCGTTGCTTTGCCTGGAGGAGTCTTCTGTAAATGCTGTCGTTCATGAATAGAAATTCCTGTGAAGCGACAAACCTAAATGAATTCTTCAGAAATCAAAAAAGGAATTATTGAGAGGCAAATCAAATTGCATCAAAAGAAGAAAACTTCCAATTGATCGGGAGTGAAATATTGAATTCAGGACAATGAAATCTTAGACAACTTTCATTTGCTGTAAAGAGATTTTACCAATTATGATTTGCAGGATTATGGTACCCACACCATGCCTGATTTTTTTATGAACACGGGGCACGCGCGGGTCGAGAGGCATGTTCTCAGCTTTTTCCATTTCCTAAAGAATGGCATTCCTGAATTCAGGGATGCTCAAAATACCTGATTTCAGGGATGTGCATTCCAAATTTGGAACACCATCTTTGCAGCGTCAAAAAATTTTACTGACAAAATGCTCTTGATCTATGCAAACCAAATTAATTCACCTTATGTCAATCCTTTTTTCTAAAAGGTCTCCGCTAAGAATAGAAAGCAAATGGAGGAATCATGTCTGGTGTTCAACAACTATCCTGAGTTGTGCGCACCTTTAGGCGAGATCAAATTGTTACTTCGAATATGGGGAATGCTGCAGGAGCATTTTGGTCACTAAACCTTCAATAATTTAATTATTTTGGCTGCGATTAATTAATAGTGCTCCCCACACCATGAATGAAAAACTCATTAAGGATGTATTTTCAAAAATGGCTGAATACAAGCCATCGCTTCAAAAATATTTAATCGCTGATGAGCCTGGTGAAGAGATTGATGTTCGGGTTTTGGGAGATTTGATCATCAAAAATTTTCCTTGGCCGATTGGCCTTGAATTGCGAAGATTATTTTCAGGAGCCATGCGCAGTCTTGATCGCGGACGCCTCGATCAGCTCTTCAAAACCATTGAACGCACCATGCAGTTTTTGTCGTTCGTAATGGTGGCGCAATTGTGGGAGGAACGATTAAAAAAAAACATCGAGTTGTCCGATGAATTTACCTCTCAGTTTCAAAACCGGTTCAACCAACTCACGCTCGGAAATTATTCATGGCTGATAAGGGCCATCAGCAAAGCATTTTCACAATCCCATACCGATCACTTTATCATTGAGAAGCATACCGCCTTCAACAATAAATTTTTTGAGTCGTTGGATTTTTGGGTACCGGAACGCAACGAGATTGGTCACTACCAGATAAATCTCACAACGGAAGAAATCGAACGCCGCTGTGTTGAATACCAGGACAAACTTTCTCTTATTCTACAGAGTATTTCATTTTTCGTCAACTATAAATTAGTAACGATGAGGCAGATTAACGTGCTCAAAAAGAAGCACCGTGATCCTTCCTTTAATCATTGCATGGATTTGCTGAACAGCTCCGATTCTGACTTTAAAGGAACAGAAGTTCAATATCAAATATTCGCCGACAGCAATGCGGTGTTGCTGCTCAAAGATTTCAATACTCCGAGTGAATACTTAAATCTTTCGCCGCTTATTATTGATACGCGAACAGAAGTGATTGACCAGAGAGAAAAATTTTCTATTAAGAAGGATATTTTCCTTTACACCAAGTTTCAGAATGGTAAGTTAGTGTATGCGGGAACTGAAGTAACAGAGAAATGCGACCTCTCCCTTTTGAGCAGCTATCCTGATCTTCAGGCGCAGTTTACTGAATTGATGAAATATATTCTCAACCCTGCAGTCGCCACGGCATAATTGGTTATGGCAAATTCCCCTTTCAAATTTCTTGACTCTTATACGAGTGATGATCGCGAAATTTTTTTCGGACGTGAAAAAGAAATTGAAGAACTCTACTATAAGATTTTTGATGGTCGCTTGCTTATTGTTTACGGATCGAGCGGAACAGGCAAAACGAGTTTGATTCAATGTGGTCTTTCAGGAAAGTTTGAGGAAGCGGATTGGATGCCGGTGATTGTGCGAAGAGCAGAAAATATCAACGAGTCACTCAAAAAAATACTGCAAAGCTTAGCAATGATTCCTCTGAGCGAAAAGAATTCGCTTGTACAGAATATCAAATCCATTTATCTCGATTATTTCAAGCCGATCTATTTATTGTTTGACCAGTTTGAAGAGTTATTTATTTTCGGAAGCGATGACGAAATCGAAAAATTTGTGAGCGATTTGCGTAATGCGCTGAATGCAGGGCTAAGCTGTAAATTCATCTTTGTGATTCGTGGTGAATACCTTGAGAACATCGCGCGCTTTGAAGAGAAGATACCCGATTTTTTCAATAATCGCATGCGCATTGAGCGGATGACGCGCAAAAATGCGATGCAAGTCATCATTGAACCCAGCAAACTTTTTAATATCCATGTAGCTGAAGATTTTGCAGGTAAAGTTTTAGACAGATTAGGAAGTGACAAAGCCACAGTGGAACTTACCTACCTTCAGGTTTATCTCGATAAACTGTACAAGAACGCCATAACAATCAATCCGCGACATCCTGAGTTTAATGAAAATTTACTTCAACGTGCAGGGCAGATTGCTGATGTGCTTGCTGAATTTTTGGATGAGCAAATTGCAAAGACCAAAAGCCCTGAGGATGCTCTTGCAATTTTGAAATCTTTGGTTTCAGAAGAAGGCACAAAAAAGCAGATGTCAGTTGACGAAATCACTGATTTTACCAAGCCGCTTGGAAAAAATTTGTCGCGCGAATCTGTTGAAATTGATCTTCGGCAATTTGTAGATCTCCGCATTCTCAAGGAGAGGGATGATAACGGCAAATACGAGTTGCGCCACGATGCCCTGGCAACAAAAATTTATGAGCAGATAAGTTTAGGTGAAAAGGAAATGCTCGAAGTGCGGCAATTCCTGATCAACCGTTTCAGGGATTTTCAGAAGCGTTCCATCTTGCTTGAAGATTCTGACCTTCAATACGTGGCACCCTACGAGAACAAACTTTTTTTGAATGATCAGCAAAAACTGTTCATCGAAAAAAGTAAACGCATGGTAAGGCGAAAAAGAAATCGTCGCAGGAACATTGCAATAGGAGCAGGCTTGTGCCTTATCATCATTTTGTCTGGCTTCGCTCTTTTTGCAATGAAGCAACGCAATGAAGCGATGTCTCAAACAGTAATTGCTGAACAGAGGACGCAGGAAGCGATCAAGCAAAAAGCGCGCGCAGAAAAGGCCAACAGGACACTCGATAGCGCATATAAGGAGGTGGTTAGTGCTAAACAAGATGCTGAACTGCAAACACAGAATGCAGAAGATCAGAAAAAAATTGCAGAGCAACAGGCGTTCAAAGCAAAAGAGCAAACACAATTGGCCATCACGAACCAAAGCGCGGCAGAACAATCGAAACAGCTTGCAGAGCAAAAAACCAACGAAGCACAATTCGAAAAACTTAATGCAGACTCTGCCAAGAGAGAAGCCACACGATTGAGATTGCGTGACTTAAGTCAAACCATTGCTTTCAAATCATCACAGACAAAAGATGACAAGCAGCTTTCAGCACTGCTTGCCTATGAATCTTATCAATTGAGCGAAGAAAATGATGGCAACACGCAAGATCCTCAACTCTACTCTGCATTATATGAGAGCCTGAAAAACCTCGATCCACACTTTCAGCCGGTGATTATTCGATCAAAGAGTGAAATAAAATCAATAGGCATTTCAGCAACGGGACGAAATATTTGGGTCGTAAGCAATGATGGATCAGTGAATATCTACTCAGGTACTGATTATTCCCTCTTAAACACTATTCATATTTCGGGCATTCAGGCACTTTTGGATCAGGCCTTCGTTAGTCCTGATGCAAAGTTTGTGATTACAGCCTATGAAGACAACTCGATAATTTTTTACGATGCAGATAAACGCAGCAGTACTCCGCCTCTCACTGGCCATACCGGCTTAGTGCGGGCTGCTGTATTCAGCAATGATGGAAACATTTTCGCTACAGGCGGGCGCGATAGTACGATCATCATCCGGAATAATAATTCTGTGATGAAAAAAATTCATTTTGATTCACGCATCAGGACACTTAGCATGAGTGCCGATAACACCACTATTGCTGTTGGCTGCGAAGATGGCCGAATATCACTTTTAAATATTTCCTCTGCAGACAAAAAATCCATTGCAAACAATTCTCCGGCGCGAATTCAGTCTGCGGCTTTCAGCAGGCAAGGACATTACGTGGCCTTCGGCAGTTCCAATGGCACTATCAGCGTGTTCCGCTCAAGCGGTACTCTTATTAAAACAATTGCAAATAATACGGGCAGTATTGACTTTATCGCTGCAGATGAAAATTTGAAAGTACTTGTAGCATCTTCGGGCAATAAAATTATTTACGTTTACAATCTTGCCGACCTTTCACAAAAGCCGATCGTAATAACAGATATTGCGGGTACCATAGTATCACTCGTTCTTTCGGCAGATGGCAAAATCCTGGTTGGCTGTGCTGATAAAAGCATCCGTCAATTTGATGTGAAACCTGAACACTTAAAAAATTCACTTTTGAAATTCATTAACCGCGATTTCACAACCGATGAGTGGAACACATACATCGGAAGGGATGTGCCCTATGAAAAAATTAAATCAAATTAGCAGTGACAAAACCTGAGACATGAAACTGTATCTGCGGCTATCACTGAATTCAGGGATAGTTATTTTACCGGCATTCTGGGATGGGCTTCCGCAAATATTACGTCATCTTTATAGCGCCAAATAAAATGAAGAAATAAGCCTGATGAGCAATTAATAAATCTGTCCAATGAAATCCTGCCTGTTGATTATAATATTGAGCCTGGTAAGTTCTGTGGTAGTTGCACAAATGGATACCTGCATAAGCAACCTGAAAAGCGCTGCTACCTATTATGCCGACGGAAGCTATGATGAGGCGATCACCATTCTAAACAGTACTCTTAAAGTATGCCCTCTTTCGAAGCAGGATCAGATACAGGCAAACAAGCTGCTCATTCTATGCTATCTTGGAATTGATAACATTGAAGCGGCGAACAGCGCTGCCGCCGCTATCATGAAAATTGATCCCACTTATACACCCGATAAATTTAAAGATGATCCTAAACTATCATCTTTATTCAAAAAGTTTAAGCCGGAACCTACATTGGCTGTGAGTGTTGGCGGAGGAATAAATATTCCGGATGTTCATGTGGTGCAAACTTATTCAGTGGTACATGCTGATACCAGTGCGGGACTTGCATCCTATAAATCAGTTTTTGATTATCAGCTAATGGCAGGAATAGAAAAGCGGGTATATCGAAACCTGTGGGTGGAGGCGGGCTTTGAATTTCGCAATACAGATTATAAGCATATACTTGACAGTGTAGAAAGCAGTACCATTTTTTACAGGGAGAATATTGACTACTTTGATTTCCCCCTTTCATTAAAATTTTATTTTTTAAGAAACGCCCTCATGCCATACGTACAGGCGGGTGTGGATTTTTCTTTTCTGTCAAAGGCACTTAGCACTACCACCCGAAACGATCAAAAGGATTTAGTGGATCGAACGGCGCTAAGAAATGGTTTTGATCTCGGTTATTTCGGGGCAGCAGGCGCAAGTTATTCAGTCAGGTTATTCAGGATATTTGGAGAGATCGGGTTTACTTATTTTCCCGGTTTTATCAATAAGGCGGGAGCACGCTATGCTGATGACATCAATCTCTATAAATACTATTATGTGGATGATGATTTCAAAATGAACAATATCCAATTCAACCTTGGAATATCTTACATTCTTGCTCACAAAATCACAAAAGTAAAGTGAAAATATGACCAGATACGTCTTCATTACCATCATTCTATTTGCAGGGATATTTTTTTCCTGCAAAAAAATTTCTGTTTCGCAAAATCACGGCGATGCCGAATGGGTAAAAGTGATTACAGATGCATCTGTTTTCTTTCCGGGAAAAATGAGAGCGGATGCACAGAACAATTTATATTGTTCCTATAACTACACGGATTATGAGATTGACAGCAATTCAGCAGTCATCAAACTGGATTCAAAAGGGAATATTCTCTGGCGAAGGTCATTCGCAGACACTACCATTTATGATTTTGTAGTAACGCCGGAAGGGAAAATAGTTATCCCGATTTATTCAAACGGAATGATCACCCTCATTGAATTAGATCCAGCCGGTAATATCATATCATCAGGCAATCCTTATGTACTTCCTTTTAATGCAGCAGATATAGATGAAATTGTCACGCTGAAGATATTCATTGAGGCAGATGTCGGCTACTACAACTTAAGTGGCACTATCCTTTACAATTTGAACTTCCCAAATGAGCGCGTGGGTTTTATGATGGAGTTCGATAACAACTTTAACGGAGGCTGGAAGCGGCCTTATTTTTTCGCAAACCCAAGGACAGTGATCACCGGATGCGCTGAAACTGATGATGGGTACCTCTTATTTGGAAATATTCAGTTCAAGAACACGAACACAAGTGAGGTTTTCACTCTCAAGACCGACGCTGGGGGAAATAAGATTGGTGCAATAAAAGAATATTCTACTAGTGCTTTTAATGCTGCTAACGATCCGCCTTATTCCGGCTTTTATTGCAACACGTCTGATATTATTCGGGCGGGTAACAAGTTTTATGCATGCGCCTATAACGAATTATATAATGTCCCAACAATATCCTCTCCTCCGGTTTATGCCGATGATGATAATAGTGCCCGCATTTACACATTCGATTCAGATGGTAACAAAATGGGGGATCCTAAAACATTAAAGTATGATATACAGAATTTAGTAGCCGACCTCGTATTAACTAAAGACAGCGGGCTGCTGATTGGACTGAACCCCGTCACTTTAGTAGGCATCGGATATGTAGGCAGGCAAAGCTCCTATGTTGCACGCTTAAATTCTGATCTTTCTATACAATCTGTTTCAAATATACAAACCAATTATAAGGATTACTTAGGTTCAATTTGTGCAATGCCTGACGGGACCTATGCAATTGAAACCATGATTCAAAGTTTCGGAGAAGAGCATTACAGGCTTGAAGTAATTAAGACAGACGTAAATGGTAACTTCTGAATTATGAAATTAACTCATTTTATGTTGTTGCTGCTATTAGTTTCTGCCTTCACAGGCGGATGTAAGAAAGAGAATGTAAGCGGGTCTTCAACCGTGTTTGTAAAACTATTTCAATCTGACACAAGTTATCAAACAGGCGGTGCATTTCAATTGCCTGACGGAAATTATATAATATACGGTTTTCCGCCTGAAGACAACCGTGATTCACCAATCATCATTAAAGTTGATCCTCACGGAAGCATAATCTGGAAAAAACGTTTGCCTGGTGATTTTCACTATTGCACTGTTAAACCTGATCCTTCATCTCCAAATACATTGATTGCCGTGGGAACGGCGGAAAATTCCACACCCAATTCCACCATCCAGGTTTGTAAAATAGATCTTTTAAGAAACATTAGCTTGCCAAAAGCATATCCTGTTCTTCACCTTAAATCGGGACCTCTTCTCCCTCCAAAATTTGAAGTTGATCCTTTAACAGGTGAGCTTTTTGTTGCCGGAACTATAGATGATAATGGACACGTGTTTCCTTTTGTACTGGATGTAAGCCCTGATGGTACTGTAGCTACTTATCATCAATTTGATTCTTTAATAGATAGTAGCCTAATGACCAGAGGATTTTGCAGGGATTTAGATGGATTTACTATCACAGGTTCCACCTATATTGGCGCAATAGCAGCTTCGTCTGATGCAGTATCTTTTTGTTTGAGATTAAAAACGAATTTTGAAACCAATTGGAGCAAGATTTTTACCAATCCTGCAGGATCTATTTCATCTACCGGCATAAGTGAGACAAATTCAACAATAATATTGTATGGTTCCCAAGCAACAGTTGCTACTCAAAACAGCGAAGTAACCGACTTGCCTGGAATTCTCTATTCACATCAGATTGGTTTATCAGGAACTCCGGAAAAGGAGGATATATATGCCACCAGCGAGAACCTCGCACATGCAGCAGCAATGTCAAATACTTCAGACGGCTTTATTTTGGCGGCTACCACTAATGCATTATCTGACCTTCATCTGGTAACAGGCACTTATATTTATCTTCTAAAACTCAGGTTTGATGGTGAAGGTAGTCTTGTTGAACAATGGCATCAGCAATTCAACGGGTTCAATGCCTTCACTGCGGTTTCTGTGGTCCAGGCATCGGATGGAGGTTATTTAGTGAGTGGGTATGAACATTCATCCACTTTTCACTATACCATGATCCTGATAAAAACCGATGTCAATGGAAATATCATTTCACTTTAAGAGTCCTGCGGACAAAATCCGGAACACGCTTCCTGAGCAAAAAAAAATCCTTCGAGAAGGGAAGGATTTTTTGAATTAAATTGAAATCACATTCATTTCATCTTCACGAACTTTCCTATTTCTCTTTTTCCCGTTTTGTTATTGGTCAATTGAAGGACATAAAGCCCTCGCGGTAAATTCGCAGTATTCAGGCTTGCATTGTCGTTCATAACGATTGCGTCCAATATAATCCTTCGTCCTTGTACATCATATACATTTATAGTTTCATCACCGGTGACTGTTGCCAAATCAATGACTATATAATTTTCAACGGGGTTAGGATAAATGGAAACTGATTTTTCCGATGGAGCATCAATTCCTGACGTAAAACCACACTTAAGCTTTACAATCCAATAATCCCGAATTCCATGGTTTCCCCAAACAGCGCCATTAGTGGAAACCGACCATCCTCCAACAACATACCCACTGTCTATAGTTTGTTGAATCTGAAATGCAATATCATCTTTGTCCCCTCCTAAAGATTTTTCCCATTCTAAATTTCCGCCGGTATCCAATTTTAGTATCCAGAAATCATGTTTGCCTTGATTTCCTGTATCAGATTCTGCTTTTCCGCAGACAATAAATCCGCTATCAAAAGTTTGCTCAACAGAATTCGCCACTTCCTGATCAACACCTCCAAAATTGTTTTGCCATACCATTGTTCCGCTTTCATCCAGCTTGACGATCCAGTAATCAGCATCGCCATTGGAATACGAAAAAGAATATCCTGCCACAATGAATCCGCCGTCAGTTGTTTGTGCAATCGAAGTTGCCTGATCTTCTGCTGTATTACCGAGACATGCCTGCCAGGTTTTATTTCCCCCTGCATCTAATTTAACAACCCAATAGTCGTCACCTCCGTGATTTCCTGAAACATCAAAGTCATTCGATGAAGTCCATCCTGCAACAACATAACCACCGTCTGCAGTTTGTTGAATTGATGCCGCCTGATCATCATCAGATCCTCCCAGGCATTTTTGCCATTCTAGATTTCCTAAAGGGTCTAGTTTCACGATCCAGTAGTCTGTGCTGTCATGCTTTCCTGAAACATTACCGTCATTGGAAGCCGTCCATCCGGCAACTATATAACCCGTGTCAATTGTTTGCTGAATTGAATACGCCTGATCATTAGCACTTCCACCGAAATACTTTTGCCACTCAGGGCTTCCTGAAGAATTGAGTTTCACAATCCAATAATCGGCTTCTCCATGGTTTTGGTATAAAGTATCGGAATAAGAATACCCTGCAACAACATATCCACTGTCAATTGTTTGATCAATTGATAGCGCATACTCATCCAGACTTCCTCCAAAAGAGTGATCCCATTCTAAATTTCCCGACTTATCTATTTTCGCGATCCAGTAGTCGGAACCGCCGTTACCAATGGAATTAGTTGCTCCTGCGACAATATAGCCACTGTCAGTAGTTTGCTGCAGGGAATATGCCCCATCAAGGTTGCTTCCACCAAAACATCTTGTCCAGCAAGTATCAGGGGGAGACTGCGCATTCACGAAAGAGTACAAAAATGTAAAGGTTGTAACAATAGCTAGTCTTAATAAAAGTCCAACTTTAGAAAGATGAAAGTTTTTTTTGAATTCCGATAGAAAGCCCTCAAGGTTTTTGGCGACAAAATCTGGACGGATGAGGAACAGTTGGGATTTCAATGTGCGTTTGCCAAAAAGGGAGTTCAACATGATTTTTGCTTTTTTAAGGTGAGAAAATTTTTTATTTTTTAAGTAATGAGTTTTTTTCGGTTACAAATTTTAAAAATAAAAATTTATTGTACAAGCAATTTTTTGACTTTCGTTCCTCAATGAGAAATTATTTTTTAGAAGATAAGACTTTTGTAAAATGACTGGCGGTTGAGGTCAAGAGAATCACTTCCTTGTTACAGCTCATCATCCGGTGTGGTTTAACCGCGAAAGTCGGTGCAATCATTTTTCTTCTGCGGACCCAACCATTTTGCACCTACACTTCCGATGATTGTGGGAGTGTGAATTCCTCCATGATTGGGTAAATAATCTGACACCTAATTTTTTTATTCGACACCCCACTTCAAACGCGCGCGAGTTAGATATAAGGGGCGAACATTATCACCAAATGACTCACCCTCTCACCCGCGCGCATTTGCAGCGTGGCTTTTCCATTCAACTCATTTGTTCTCCAAAAAGAACTCCGATTATCCAAAAGATGCCATAGGCAAACCCGCCGAGAAGCAGCCATGCGCCTATTTCTTCAACAGCATTCAAAATGGATTCTTTAATGCGATTCTCTTTTTCAGCAGCAGCATCTTTAAGTAAAAAAATTGATAACAGGAGAAATAATGGGGTTTTCATAAGAGGATTTTTGTAGTTAGGAAATTTTGTTGATTAAGTTTGATGGGACAAAGATGGTTTCATGGGATAGCCAACCGCATCCCAGAATTCAGGTATTTTGAGCATCCCAGAATTCTGGGATGGCATCTTATTGAACCATAGTAAAATGTGAGAAATTAAACAATGAGGGCATTTTATTACGCGAGATGGCAATAACTAATAGTCCGTCTAAATTCCTGAAAATGCATTCCGGAGTAAATCCCCTCTTGTAAAATATGTTTAGAAAAGCATCGGCATGATAATAATTCTTCCCACATTTGATGCGGAATTGCAATCACGCCACGTATAAGCCGTATAAAGAGATGGATGTCACGGTTCCCGGAAATACGAATTATCTGCAAATTCAAACTTGCACCATGAAATTTTTTTACCTGCTGGCTATTGTAAGTTTATATGCTTGCGTGGCTATGGCGCAAACCGATACGTGCATCATCAATTTAAAAAATGCCGGCACTGAATATGACCAGGGAGATTACGACCAGGCAATCAATCTTCTAAACATAACTCTTAAGGGATGCCCGCTCACAAAGCAGGATCAGATCCAGGCCAATAAGCTGCTCCTTCTTTGCTATATTCATATAGATAACCTTGAAGCAGCCAACAACGCTGCTGCCACCATTATGAATATTGATCCTAACTACAAGCCTGATAAATTTAAAGACGATCCAAAGCTTTCCTCTTTGTTTGAGAAGCTCAAGCCGGAGCCCACACTGGCAGCAGGAATTTTCTTAGGTATTAACTTGCCGGTGATTCATGTCGTACAGGCTTATTCAGTTGTTCATTCTGATGAGGCTACGCAACTTGCTTCCTATAAGTCAACATTAGGCTATCAGTTTGGCATCGAAATAGAAAAGCGAGCGTATAAAAATCTTTGGGTAGAGCCGGGTTTTCAATTCCGCAATTCCGGTTATGACCATACGCTTGACAGCGTGCAAAACACAACCATTTTTTACAGCGAGAATCTGAAGTACTACGATTTTCCGCTTTCTCTGAAATATTATTTTTTATCCGGCAACCTCAAACCGTATGTGGAGGCGGGCGCAGATTTTTCTTTTTTATCACGGGCATTAAGCACTACCATCCGCATTGATGAAAATGAAATAGTGGATCGAACGCAATGGAGAAACAATTTTGATGTCGGCTATTTGGGTGCCGCAGGTGTCAGTTATGGGATCAAATCATTCAGACTCTTTGGAAACATCCGGTATATCTACTTTCCGAAATTAATTAACAAGGCAGGAACGCGCTATTCTGATGACATTAATCTTTACAAGTTTTATTATGTGGATGATGATTTCAGAATGGATAATGTTCAATTCAATATTGGCGCATACTATATACTTTCTTACAGGATTAAAAAAGTAAAATGAAGAAATGAGAAGGAGCATTTTCATCACAGGTATTTTTCTTTTTGCAGGAATATTTTTTTCCTGTAAGAAAAGTCCCGTTTTGCAAAATGCCGGAGCGCCGCAATGGATCAAGGTGATTGCGGACTCTGCCGTTAATTTCACCGGCAAGATCAGGGCGGATGCTCAGAATAATTTGTTTTGTTCCTATAACTACAGGGATAACGAGGTTGACAGTAATTCAGCGATCATCAAACTCGATATTAAGGGAAAAGTTGTTTGGCGCACACCATTCACCAATCTTGCCGTATATGATTTTGCAGTAACACCACAAGGCAATGTGGTCATTGTTTCTTACTCAGACGGAATGATCGTATTCAAAGAGCTGTCGGTTGATGGGAAGGATAGTATATTAGTAATGAATCCACTCCTGCTTTCATTCCTGACTTCAGAAAAAATCAAAAATCTGATCGGAATAAGAATAGAAAGCATTCCCGGTGGTAATTACATTATTGTTGGCAGTGTTAATTATAAATTTATCAGTCCTGATTATAAACAGCAGACAATCGGCTTTATGGCAGAGATAGCTTCATCAGGTGCCGGAATCTTTCTGAAGAATTATATTTTTCCTCCTGACTCCGAATCAGTTTTTATTACGGGTTGTGAACAAGATGCAGATAGTTTTATTTTATTTGGCAGCATTCAAAAGAATGTAAACAGAATTACCAACGCATCTCCGTCAGCAACAATCACTAACTTCTTTTTCATGAAGACTTCTTCTCAAGGTGATTCAGCGTGGATCAGGAGTTTCAATACCAGCAGGTACGACTCTTCATCAAAGACCTACAGCGGATATTATTGCGCTACCTCTGATATTGTTGCTGCGGATGACGGGAATTTTTTCGCGTGTGCGAATAATATGGCCTTTAATATTTTTCCATTGCCGGTTTATACCAATGATGATAACAGCGCCCGCATTTTCAAAATAAGTTCTCAAGGTATCTTGCTTGATTCTGTTCGCATTAAATTCGGGCTGCAAAATGAAGTGGCTGATCTTGTTAAAAAGAAAGACGGCGGATTGTTCATTGGCATCAATCCGAATGCACTCGGAAGACTTGGAAATTTTGAATTGGTAGGAGAACGAAATTCATTCATTGCCAATGTAAGTTCAGATATGACGTTGCAAAATGTCTCTTCTGTTCAAACGCAATTTTCAGATTTCTTAGGTTCGGTTTGTGCAATGCCCGACGGACATTATGCCATTGAGATGATGATTCAGAGTTTTGGGAGTGAAGACTACAAACTTGAAGTGATTAAAACTGATGAGAACGGAAATTTCTAAATCATGAATCGAATCATATATCCTGTCATTTTTCTTCTGATCTTATGTATATCCGGTGGATGCAGTAAGATAACGGATTTGAAACCGCAATCAGGGTTTGTAAAATTGTTTCCTGACAGCAGTTACCAAACCGGCGGCGGTTTTCAATTAGCTGATGGGAACTATATTGTTTACGGATTCGATCCTGACGAAAGCGGAGTACTTCCCAAAATTATTAAAACAAACCAATATGGAGATACTCTTTGGCAAATCAGGTTGTCAAGTCTTTTTCATTTTCTTACTATAAAACCAATTTCGAATGGTAAAATGCTTGCAGTGGGAGTGGAAGATGAAGTAAGTATGAATTTTTGCTTAATTGATGCCAATGGAAATACAAGCGTTCTTCCCTCGTATCTTAATACCGTAAGAGCTGATCCGAATTGGCTGCCGGATTTTGTGGAAGAAGCAAATGGTGATTTTACCGTTTGCAGCTACTTTGATAGCCTCAAGTATCTTTTTCCCTTCGTTCTTAGAATCAATCAAATTGGAAATCCATATAAAAGGTATGTTTTTGAAAACAGCTTTATTGACTCGACGAATTTTAGTCCTATAGGCATTACCCGTAAGGTAGACGGATACTCCGTTGCCGGTGTGGCTTACGATAGAACTCATCCATTTAAGGGAATGTTTTATGCACGTCTCGATGAGCAATATAATGTTGTCTATGACTCCATACTGTTCGATGGGAATGCAGCGCTTTATGCTGACGCGATCAGTGAAGATAGCAGTGACGGCTCCACTATGCTCTGTGGTGAAACCGGCGGTTCAGATTATTCAGGTAATCTTTATGTGCGCAGAATTGGTGTAAATGGCGCAATGGAAGAGGAGATATTATTTACCGGCGATTACGAAAACTTCGGCAAATTCAAAGACATAAGCAACACGGCGGATGGTGGATATATTCTCACCGGAACAGTGAATAAGTACGCTGATCTTAACGTGGTTTCTTATGCCAGAATTTATTTACTCAAGCTTGATCATAACCTCAATAAAGAATGGTCACGGGAATTCGGTTCTATAAACCCTTATGCCGGTGTCACAGCAAGTCAGACATCCGACGGCGGATATATAGTAAGCGGCTTCGAGCGTCCGGCAAGCTATGTTTTTACGATGCTATTGATAAAAACGAACGCTTATGGTAATATCATTTCAGAATAATACCGGTTTATCCTTCGCAATCTTTCTACCTTATTATTCAACTTTTACATTTTACACTCACTGCGCAGTATCCTGCGGATATTTTACATTTTATATTTATGGAGGATTCCTATTGATCGGAATAATATCCGATGCAGAATTCAAAAGAATACCCGTGCCCACCTTGAGAAGACACGGGTGTTTTAACGCACTCAGTTACTGTACAATCAGCTTCTGATTCTCAATACCAAAATCAGAAATCATTTTCACGAAATAAACACCTTTTGAAAAATGATTCGTGCTAAGCAGCAATGAATGTCCCCCTTCTTCAACATCATCATCCAGCAGTGTTTTAATTTCTTTTCCACTCACGTCGTACATCTCTATATATACATGCGAGGCTTGAGGAAGTGAGTATTGAATCATTGTTTGATCGCCGGCGGGGTTGGGATGCATGCTCATCGTTTCTTCTGGTGCATCGGAACCTGAAGCCAGCCGGAGTGTGGTGGTGAATGTTTGTGTAGGAGTAGAACCTGACTTTGCTGTGC
>DASRAJ010000116.1:0-9458 GCA_035638255.1 Chitinophagales bacterium | reverse complement strand
CCACAGCAGTTAATGTTGAACTGCTGCCGGCAACCAACAACACAATCAATCTCGGTAGTTCATCTCTTGCATGGAAGGATGTTTACTTAAATGGCAACCTATATCTTGATGGAAGCCGCTTTATAAGCAACTTCGGAACTTCGAATGTCTTTGTAGGATTGCTTTCAGGGAATTCGAATTTGTCAACGGCATGGTATAATTGCTTTGCCGGTTCTTATGCGGGTTATAGCAACACTTCCGGATACTCTAATTCGCTCTTCGGTGATCGCGCAGGGTATAGTAACACAACCGGAATCCTCAACACCTGTGTTGGAAAGGATGCCGGTTATTCAAATACGGTGGGAGATAAAAACACTGTTGCGGGAGCAAGTGCGTTTCACAACAATACAACCGGTGACGAGAATACTGCCGTAGGATTTAACGCCTCCTACTATCAAACAAGCGGAAGCTTGAACAATGCATTCGGCGCTTACGCTTTACAGAATAATTTAGATGGAGAATCCAACACGGCTGTCGGCTCTTACTCTCTCTATTCTACAGCTTCCGGTTCAGGGAATGTGGCTGTTGGGCTTGATGCCCTTTATGCAACTACAAATGATTTCGCTACCGGTTACAATACTGCAATAGGTTCATTTTGTATGTTCAGCAATACATCAGGAATTTTTAACTCTGCTTTGGGTTATGGTGCTCTTCATGCAAATACTACAGGATCTTCAAATATTGGAATTGGCCTGGGAGCAGATGTAAGTGCAGGTAACCTTTCAAATGCAACAGTAATAGGAATCAATATCAATGTAGATGCAAGTAACAAAGTGCGCATCGGCAATTCATCGGTATTGAGCAATGGCGGACAAGTCTCATGGACTGCTTATTCTGACGGAAGAATAAAAAATGATGTGCAAGAAAATGTGCCGGGTCTTGAATTCATTAAAGCACTTCGACCGGTTACTTTTCACTATGATGTAAAAAAGGAAAACAAATTGCTTGGCATTAATGATACCAGCAACTGGGAAGGAAAATATGACATTGAAAAAATTGCGTTTACCGGTTTCATTGCACAGGAAGTAGATGCAGCGGCCGGGAAAATCGGCTACGATTTCTCAGGCGTTGACAAGAGTGGAAAAGTTTTGGGTTTGCGCTATTCTGATTTTGTGGTGCCGATGGTGAAAGCAGTTCAGGAACTTGATCAGGAAAATAAAAAATTGAAAGTTGAAAATAGTGATCAGCAAAAAGAGATTGATGAATTGAAATCCAAAGTTGATCAGTTACAATCATTCATGATCAATAATCAATCACCGGTGAAGGATGATGCAACAAAGATTTCTATTGGCAATGAAACTATTGAGCCGTTGCTGGGTCAAAACATTCCGAACCCGTTTGATAATTCAACGGTGATTCCATTTAGAATTCCGGAAGGATGCACAACATCTGCGATTGTTGTTTCGGAAACTTCTACGGGAAGAATCATTACAGCCATTCCCGTTAGTTGCATGGAAACTCATGTGACGATTGAATCGTCAACACTGGCATCGGGTTCTTATACTTATACGCTGTATGTAGATGGAAAAGTGATTGACACGAGACGAATGGAACTTCTTAAATAAAAAACACAGAGTGACGTCCTGTTTTTTTTGATTGAATTGACCAAATAGATTCTCCATTTCTTTGAAAGCCCTGCACCAATGAGGCGCAGGGCTTTTTATTTCCGTTACCACATGATCATGTGATTGATTCGCCTTCCTCATCAATTCATCTTTGTCAAAAATTCTCAAAGATGAAAAATCAAAAACTTTTTTCCATCATCATCATCGCATTGATGATCGTATCCTCAACCGCAAACGCGCAATGGAATACCAGCGGCAGTGACATTTACAATTCTAACATTGGCGGCGTAAGCGTTGGAACGGCAGGCGCAGCAGATCCCGATGCCTTGCTGGAAATAAAATCCACTACTAAGGGAATCCTCATTCCGCGAATGACCAAAACACAGCGTGATGCCATACCCACACCAATAACTGCCGGTCTTCTCATTTACCAAACCAACAACACGCCGGGATTCTATTATTACGATGGTTCAGTGTGGGCTGCAATAACACCTAAAGCAGGTGCTAACAAAACACTTGCGAATCTTACTGCACCCACAGCAGTTAATATGGAATTACTCCCGGGCACTACAAATACTCTCAACCTTGGCAGCTCTTCTTTAGCCTGGAAAGATTTATATTTCAATGGCTCATTGTACCTCGATGGTATTCAGTTTATAAATAACAATGGCGGGAACAGCAACACGTTTGCCGGCTATGAAGCAGGACTGAGCAATACAGGAGGATCCAACTCCGGTTTTGGTTACAGAGCGTTGCGCACAAACACAACAGGAAGTTACAACACTGCTGTAGGCCTGGAAGCATTGTACGCTAATACTGCCTATTCTAACACGGCAACGGGATATGCTTCATTACATGCTAATAGTACCGGCGAAAGCAACTGTGCATTTGGTGCTACAGCTTTATATGTGAATACAACCGGCAGTCAGAATACGGCGGTCGGTTTACAGGCATTGTATTTAAATACCACAGGTAGTACAAATATTGCCACCGGAAACTATGCCTCATGGAGTAATACTTCCGGCAATGGCAATATTGCTATCGGATACAATGCAGCGTTTAGTAACACCATCGGCAATGGCAATGTGACTATTGGAAATTTGGCGGGCTACAGTTCCTCTGCCGTTTCCGATTTGGTAGTGATTGGTGACAGTGCCGGATATTGGAATTCAACAGGAGTAAGTAATGTCTTTATAGGCAAAGCAGCCGGGAGAGATAACACTACCGGAGGAGCAAACACGGCTGCAGGTAGTTTGTCGTTATCATTCAATACAACGGGAGAATGGAACACTGCCATTGGCTATTCCGCATTAAGTAAAAACAGTTCCGGGTATCACAATACAGCGTTGGGCTCTAATGCGCTCTTATTAAATACCACAGGAGAATTCAATACAGCCGACGGATCAAATTCAATGTATTGGAACACCACCGGGAGTTACAACACTGCGTGCGGTTATGCGTCATTATTCTCTAACTCTACCGGAAGTTTCAATACAGCAATCGGAAATTCTACACTCGGATCCAATTCAACCGGTACTGAAAATACTGCCGTAGGTTATTCTGCTTTGTTGATAAATTCCATTGGAAATTATAATACTGCTATAGGCTCCGGCGCTCTTAATTCCAACTCGACTGCAAGCAACAATACAGCTGTTGGTTACAACGTAATGGATGGTAATACCACAGGAACGAGCAACACTGCTATTGGAAGTTCAGCCCTGCAAGCGAACACCATTGGAAGTCAAAACACTGTGATGGGAACTGAAGCGCTTTATGCTAATACTACCGGGCTGTACAATACTGCTGTAGGATACCAATCGCTCAAGAACAACGTCACAGGATCTTCCAATACCAGCCAGGGTTATCAAGCAGGATTTTCAACAACAGGAACAGCCAATACTTATTATGGATGGAAAGCAGGTTATCTGAATACCTCTTCGGGTGATAATGCAATCTTCGGTTACGATGCAGGTTCATCTGCAACTGGAGGAGAAAATGCTTTCTTCGGATCGTATGCAGGTCATGCCGTAACCACCGGAACCAGGAACACTTATATCGGAAGACAAGCAGATGGAAGTGTTACTACGCTTACTAATTCATCCGCCATCGGGTATCTCGCCAGTGTTTCGGCAAGCAACAACATGGTGTTTGGAAACAGCAGCGTGCTAGGATGGGGATTCGGTGTTGCACCATCTGCACGTGCAATTAAAGTAGGCACATCTTCTTCGAACGGAAATGGTGCTTACCTGACTACAGGCGGAGTGTGGACTGATATTTCAAAAGCAAATACCAAAGAAGATATTCAGAAGATGGATGCAGATGATGTACTCAATAAGATTAATGAACTGAATATTCCACGATGGAAATACATTGGAACAGAAAATGAGTATCACATCGGACCAATGGCTGATGAATTTTACAGGCTGTTTGATGTAGGTGATGAAGAAGGAATTGCTCCGATGGATAAAGCAGGTGTGGCACTCCTCGGTATTCAGGCCCTGTCAGGTGAAGTAGAAGAAATGAAATCTGCGATTGACCTGAATCATACTTCTGCAGATTATCAAAAACAGATTGATGCATTGGAATTTCAGAATCAACAACTGAGTGATCGTCTCATACAATTAGAAAATATGGTGAACTCACTCGATCAATCACTTTCGCAATGTTGCATGAATCATCAGTCAACGATTAATAATTCACCCTTCGACAAGCTCAGGGCAGGTAGTAACACGATAAACGATGGAGCAAAGCTTGAACAGAACATTCCCAATCCATTTGATGGCAGCACCATCATCAAATTCTACATTCCTCAACAGATCTCAAATGCACAAATCACCATCAGCAACTTGAGCGGTATGGTTTTGAAGACCATTGATATTATGCAATCAGGTGCGGGGCAAATTTCAATTAGTACCGGTGAATTGGCGTCAGGCACTTACCAATATTCATTAGTGATTGATGGAAGGAATATTGACGTCAGACAAATGACACTCACGAAATGAAAACTACCTTTCTGTTTTCTTTTATTATCGAAATCACACTGCAAAACTCTCACCGCATCCGCACGCGCGGGTTGCATACGGATTCACGAATTGAAATTCTTATTCGCAACAAATTTTTGAAGCTCATAGAGTTGAAATCCCGTTCGCATCCGTTGTAAGCACGTCACTCATGTAGTCAAAATAGACGCGGAGATTTTTGAATGTGGTGTTCATCTCTCTCAGGAAATTTTTCGACGTCACTTCTGCATCAGCAAAATTTCTTTCGAAATAAAATTGCTTGTGGCGGAGCAAGTCAATGGCAGAATTGTCTTTTGAAAATCCTTTGGGAGCAGTGGCTACTTTATCTCCCTGAATTTTGCCGAAGGTTTTCACGAGAGTTTTGTTGCTCAATAATTTTTTCCAGTCAGAAAAATTCTGATCAATGTCCTTGCGGATTCTGAGCAGGTCTGCAGGATTAGGATTGAAAAACCCTCCGGCGGACAGCGTTTCGCCTGGACCAATTTGAAAGTAATACCCGCCACGTAATTTTTTAGTCGCTCTTTTGAAATGACCGGCCCAGTATGCTTTGTAAGGAGTTTTGTCTTTTGAAAATCTCGTGTCTCGATAAATGCGGAACAAGCTTTCCTTTCCTGAAGAAGTTTCGATATGATCGTGCTTGCACATTTCATTGAGGAAAGCATCAGCGAAGGAAATCATGTTTTTATTTGCGGCGAGATAACGCTCTTTATTCCGGTTAAACCAATCACGATTGTTGTTTTTTCGAAGCTCATTGAGGAACCTCATTGTGGATGAATCAACAACAGCAGTCATGAAGGATATTCCTCGGAGAGTTTTGGAAAAAGAAATTTTACACAGCGAAACTTTCCCCGCAACCACATGTGCGGGTTGCATTCGGATTCACGAAGTGAAATCCTTTTCCATTGAGTCCATCGCTGAAATCGAGTTGTGTTCCGCAGAGGTAGAGGAAGCTTTTTAAATCGCAGACGAGTTTCAATCCTTTGTCTTCAAAAATCTGGTCGTCTTTCTTCGTCTCGTTATCGAAATCCATTTTGTAAGAAAGGCCGGAGCATCCGCCCCCAACAACACTCACGCGAATGAAGTACGAAGGATCTAACCCTGCTTCATGCTCGAGTGCTTCAACTTTTGATTTTGCTTTTTCAGAAACTGTAATCATGACTTTAGAAATTAGAAATTAGAAAAATGGAAAATAGTTTGAGCTCGCACACCATTTTCGATTTTCCATTTTCTTTTATTAATGAACAACTTTTTCTTCCAGCTTAAACGCCTCCATTCCATTTTTCACCCTGTAATCATTGATGGCTGACTTCACAGCATCCTCGGCAAGAACTGAACAGTGAATTTTTACAGGAGGAAGAGCGAGTTCTTCCACGATGTCCATGTTATCGAGGGTCATGGCTTCATCAATGGATTTCCCTTTCAGCCATTCCGTAGCGAGAGATGATGATGCAATCGCAGAACCGCAGCCGAAGGTTTTGAACTTCGCATCAATAATGGTTTGCGTTTCAGGATCTACTTCAATTTGAAGTCGCATCACATCACCGCATTCAGGAGCGCCTACTAATCCTGTTCCCACGTTCAATTTATTCTTATCGAGTGTTCCCACATTTTGCGGATGCTCGTAATGCTCTAAAACTTTTTTTGAGTAAGCCATTGGATTTAAGATTTAAGATGTAAGACTTAAGATTTCAGATTTCAATCGTACTTGATTCACTATTCACCATTCACTATTCACTTTTTCACTTTTTTAGTGCTTAAATTCCACAGTTGCCATGTCAATTCCTTCCTTGAACATTTCCCACAGCGGACTTAATTCCCGCAATCTTAGTACCGCATCTGTTACTTTTTTGATTGTGTAATCAATTTGTTCTTCCGTCGTAAATCGTCCGAGCGAAAAACGAATTGAAGAGTGTGCAAGATCATCGCCAAGTCCTAACGCCTTCAGTACGTAAGAAGGTTCCAGTGAAGCAGATGTACATGCGCTTCCCGATGACACCGCAATGTCCTTGTTAAATGCCATCATCAAACCTTCCCCTTCCACGTATTTGAAACTGATGTTGGTGATGTGCGGTAAACGATGCTGGCGATTACCGTTTACAAATGCTTCTTCCAATTCAAGCAATGCATTCTCTAATTTATCACGAAGCTTGCTCAATCTTGCTGCATCATCGAACATTTCATTTCGTGCAATTTCACATGCTGCGCCAAAGCCAACGATGCTCGGAACTGCAAGAGTGCCGGAACGCATTCCTCTTTCGTGCCCACCACCATCAATCTGTGCAGTCACTTTCACACGGGGATTTTTTCTGCGCACATAGAGGCAACCAATTCCTTTCGGTCCGTACATTTTGTGAGCCGTCATCGAGAGCAAATGAATTCCTTCTGCCTGCACATCAATCGGAATTTTTCCTGCGGCTTGAGTTGCATCGGTATGAAAGAGTACGTTATGCTTCTTCGCTATCGCTGCAATTTCTTTGATCGGATGTATCACCCCAATTTCGTTGTTGGCGTACATGATTGAAATCAAAATCGTTTTTGGAGTGATGGCGGCTTCGAGTTCATTCAAATCAATCATTCCTTCATCATTCACTTCGAGATACGTGATCTCGCCGCCCATTTTTTCAATGTGCTTGCTTGTATCGAGAATGCATTTGTGCTCGGTAGTAACTGTAATAATGTGATTTCCTTTTTCTGCGTACATTTCGAAAACGCCTTTTAATGCAAGGTTGTTTGCCTCAGTAGAACCAGAAGTAAAAATGATTTCTTTCGGATCTGCATTAATAAGTTTTGCGACTTGCTCGCGGGCATAATCCACGGCTTCTTCAGCAACCCAGCCAAACGGATGACTGCGGCTGGCAGCGTTTCCGAATTTCTCGGTGAAGTATGGAATCATGATATCCAGCACACGCGGATCAACCGGAGTGGTGGCGCTGTTATCGAGGTAGATTGGTAGTTTCACGACTTGAAAGGAATTGCTTGTTTAGAACTATTCTAAACGCAAATGTAGAGAATAATGTTCACTCAAACTCAAAGTAATAATGGATAAAATAGAGCACATCGGCATTGCTGTGAAAGACCTTGCCATAGCAAATGAGACATACAGGAAACTTCTCGGAGTTGCTCATTACAAAATGGAATTGGTAGAAAGTGAAAAGGTCAACACCTCTTTTTTTATGGTTGGAGGAAATAAAATTGAGTTGCTTGAATCAACTGATCCCGATGGAGTGATTGCAAAATTCATTGAAAAGAAGGGAGAGGGTGTCCATCACATTGCGTTTGCTGTAGAAAATATCCGCGAGGAAATGAAGCGACTGAAGGCAGAAGGATTTGTATTGTTGAGTGAGGGACCGAAAAATGGTGCGGATAATAAGCTTGTTTGTTTTGTGCATCCGAAGAATGTGAATGGAGTGTTGGTGGAGTTGTGCGAAGAATTAAAATAACTTCTGATTTTATAGCTGTGAAAAAAAACGTTGGGATAGTTCTGATTGCTGTTTGCTGCATTCTGGTCATCATATTTTATTTTTCCGTTTATCAGAATTATGAGATACAAAAATATGGAGTCATAGTTCCGGTAAAAGTCATCTCGACAGACAGAGGCTATGGCAGGAATGTTAGTTCACGTTTCACGTTCGAATACAGAGAGAAATCTTATTCACTGAATTATTCGAATCAAGGAGTTTATCCGGGTGAAATGGTTGAATTAAGATATTTATCCGAAAGTGATCAGTTTGCATTTCCTTCTAATTACTTAAGCGATCTGGTTATAGTTGTTTATTTAATGCTCATCTTAATGGGAGCTATCTTTTACTTTGCCAGGCAGTTAAGAAATCCGGGAATCAGAAAGACAAAAACCGGTGTTTAGATTTCACCTCTTGAATCATGGTTCCTGATCGTGATCACGTTTCACACATTATTCAAAGGCATCGCCACCAACATTGCCGGAATAATAATTCCAAAAAACTTTTTCATTACGGTTTAAATTTGCTTGCCAGGTTTCTATCGGGCCAATGAATTTCCCTGTGAAAAACAAAACCGGCAACAGAAAACTCTAGGTTCTGTTGCCGGAATTTTATTGAGATGATTTTGATTCAGATTAGAATGCAAACAATTTTTAGTTGACAACGATCTTTTTAGTAGTGGCCTTATTTCCATTAATAAGTCTCACATAGTAAATTCCGTCCCCGAGCCCTCTATCAAAATTTTTAATTACTGAACCGGATGTGTTCAGAGTTTCATTGCTGATAATGCGGCCTAATACATCAACGAACTGAAGCTGATAATTACCTGCAGGCAGATCATTGATCATCACATTAAACTGTCCGTTCGAAGGATTTGGAGAAACGAAAATGTCAGGATTGAATGTTTCTACTGTTGCGTTAGTTCCAAAGTCTGAAGTAAGCAACACGTCATCAACATAAAAATCTTCTCCTGAATAGGCCATATTTTCAGCGATCTGAGCTCCACCTATTGCATCAGCATATCCACTACCATCCCCTCCAAGCGACCACTGCCAGGTGTAAATGGAATTTGAGTCAATGAATAGTTCGGCCGAATCGTTGGTAAGATCTATTTTGATTCTGATATCAGTCCATGTATCCGGTGTATAAGAAACGGTTGCAGCATTAATTCCACCTGCATTTATTGATCCGCTGCCAGCGTTGTCAAAATAAATTTCGAACATCCAGCCAAGGCCGGGAACTGAACTCTGCTGAAGACTAAAATATGCTCCATATCCGCTAACGATATACATCTTCAGACTGAATTCTTTTATTCCTGAAGTATAATCCTGGGGGAAGGGCAGATAAAGATTGGTATGTCCATTATTGTTATCAAT
>DASRAJ010000115.1:0-11232 GCA_035638255.1 Chitinophagales bacterium | reverse complement strand
TCAACAAACTTAAAAAAAAATCAAAAAATAATTTGGAAATGAACGGTATAACTCCTGAATGACTATGGTTGGAAATGAAAAAATCCAGGGGCGAAACTTCTTTTTTAACCACACTATGGCAATATTAACATCCTGTTAATTTCTACCTTAGCCGCGAAAGTTTAAAAACTTCGTATGAAACAGTTTTACAAGACATTTTACTATTCATTTCTGCTGCTGCTAATGGCCTTGCAGCTCCGTAGCCAAAGCATTACCTTCTCAGAGCTTAATTATAATTCTGATTCTACAACCAACAGTGGCAACTGGGTGGAACTTTACAACTATGGATCCTCACAACTCGACATCAGCAACTGGGTGTTGAAAGATGCTGATGACCTTCACACATTTACTTTTCCTGCCACCACGATACTAATGCCCGGTGGACGTCTCGCGGTGACGGATGACATGGTGAAGTTTAACGCGCAACATCCACTGGTCTTCAATTACATTGGCAACCTGTCATTCTCCTTCGGCAACAGCGGTGACCAGGTTCGCTTGTTCAACAATTCCGGTCTGCTCAAAGTCTTTATGCAATACGCTGATTCCACGCCATGGCCCTCCGCTGCTGACGGTACCGGACGAACACTGGAGCTTCTCGATGAAAACCAAAGTCCTGACAGTGCGTCTAACTGGTTTGTAGGTTGCATGGGTGGTTCACCGGGCACTGCTTTCGCTCCGTGTGATGATCCGATTGTGTTCGGTGAAATCAATTACAATTCTGACACACTTGCGGATGCCGGTGATTGGGTGGAACTCTGGAACCACTCCACAGGATCCATCAACCTAACAGGGTGGAGTTTCAAAGACAGTCATGATGACAACATTTATTACATCCCAGCCAATACTCAACTTGCATCTGACGGCCGATTAGTGCTCGTGCATGATACCGCATTGTTTTTTTCACGTCACCCTAATGTTACTAATTGGGCAGGTCCATTAAGTTTCAACCTGAGCAATGGCGGTGAATTGATTCGCCTCTTTGATTACATGGGTAAATTGAAATTCTCCGTCGTGTACAATGATCACGGTACTTGGCCGCCCGGTGCCAATGGCGATGGATACACACTTGAACTCCTCGATGCAATCGGAAACATGAACACCGGCACAGACTGGTTCACCGGCTGTCCCGAGGGTTCACCGGGTACGGCTTACGATCCGGATTGTAACGTCGGCATTGGGAATGTCTCAGATCAACAGCTCACTATTTTCAACGATGCAACCGGTCGTTCGATAGTGATTGAAGTACCAGACAATGATTTTTATGCAGGGGAAAAAATTTCTGTTTTCAACTTGATCGGCGAAGAAGTTTTTTCTTCAGTAATGAATACAAATCCTTTTTTGTTAAACACCAGCAAGCTTGCGCCGGGAATGTATCTTGTGAAACTCAGCAATGGGAAAAATTATCTCACCAATAAATTTATCGTGCCTTGAAGAAGCGGGTTGAAGGTTGTCCAAAGGACGCTGCGAGCAGGTTGTCCGCAGGACTCTGTGAGCAGGTTGTTTGCAGAACCCCTCGAGCGGGTTTAACATCTGACGTTCCACGTCTCACGTCTCACCTCTCACGTCTCACCTCTCACCTCTCAATTCTCACGTCTTACATCTTACATCCTAAGTCTTACTTCTCACTTTTCATACTGCCCCTCCTTCTTTGCATAACCTCCTGTGAAAAGGGGGCGGGTATTGGTGGAACATCTACCATCAAAGGAAGAGTTTTCGTGATGAATTTCAACAGTTCCGGTCAGTTGGTTGGCCAGTATTACGCTCAGGAAGAACACGTGTACATCATTTATGGCGACGCATCTTATTTTGGCGACGACATTAAAACAAGTTACGACGGCACTTATCAATTCGATTACCTGCAAAAAGGATCGTACACCATTTTCGCATATTCGAAGTGTGATACCTGTGATGCAGGACAAGAGCCGGTAATGATGACTGCAAACATTTCTAAGAATCATTCCACGGTTATATTAGATGATCTTGTGATCAAGAAATAAACTGATGTCTATGAAAAATTTTCAGCTTCACTCCCGCTATCTTTCGCCCGCAATGATTCTGCTGAATTTACTTTTTTCATCACCAGAAATTTCTGCGCAAACAAAATCACCTGTAAAAACAGAAACAGAATTTTCACTCGAAACAAAAGGCGGAAAAGAAATTCAAATCAAAAGACATTTCAAAGCTTATGATGAGCAAGGGAATTTGGTTGACGAAATTGACTATGATTCTGATGGTAAATTCAAGGAAGAAACAAAGACCGAGTATAATGCAAAGAAGCAGAAGGTCAAGGAAATTCATTTCATATCCGAAGGAAAAATTGATGAGATTTCTACTTATGAATACGACTCAAAAGGCAATCGAATTTCCAAGACCGTGACAGATGAAAATGGAAAATTGCAGTCGAAGAAAAAATGGACGTATGAATATTACTGAAAAGTCCTCGCTACTGCCCGGCATTGAATCCGTCCTGCGCAATTATGCTCCCATCACGCTGGAGCAATTGCAAGCTGACCATCTCATGAGCCGCTTTGATGAGAAGTATGTGTTTCACCTTTCGAGACTGAAACCATTTTTGAAAGAATTGAGAAGCAATTACACAGTGCTTTCTGTGAATGACAAGCTGATGGCACAGTATGAGAACATTTATTTCGACACACCTGACCTGAAATCATACCATGATCATCATAATGGGATAACCACGCGATACAAGATCAGGTTTCGGCGTTACAATGATTCGGGGCATTGCTTTCTCGAAGTGAAAAGAAAAGACAATCGGGGCTGCACGAATAAGGAGCGATTACCCGTGGACACGTTGAGCAGAGAGATGAATGAGGAGCAAAATAATTTCCTTTCAGAAAGAACAAAAGGTTTTCCGCTGCCGCTTCTGCCAAGCCTGAGTAACAATTTTTTTAGAATCACTCTCGTGAATGAACCCCTGCGGGAACGTGTTACCATTGACCTGCTCATTCATTTCAAAAATGAAATGCGCGAAAAGAATCTTGAGGAAGTAGTGATTGCAGAAGTGAAGCAGGAACGTCATTATTATGATTCTGCATTTAAGAAGCTCATGCAGCGCGAACGGATTTTTCCCGTGAACATCAGCAAGTATTGCATGGGAACGCTGCTAACCCACCCGGGTATCAAGTACAATCGCTTCAAACCAAAATTGATCACGCTAAATAAAATTTGTGATGGGATTGCTTAGTGTTATAATGCTGACTTCAATAGCTGCCCCGGAATTTTTCAATGGTCCGGCGATGCTTGATTTTATTGCGCGCTTTGCATTTAATTTTCTTATGGTGTACATCATTGTCCGGTGGCTTTATTATCCCGTTCATAAAAACAAGGATTACCTCTTTACTTACTTCCTCTTCAACCTCATCATCTTCCTGCTCTGCTACATGATGAAGAACACGCAGCTTGAGATAGGAGTTGCCTTTGGATTGTTCGCTGTGTTTTCCGTTTTGCGCTACAGAACCCTCAATGTCTCAGTAGTTGACATGGCGTATCTCTTCCTGGTGATCAGCATTGGAGTGATCAATTCACTGAGCAACGAAAATGTGAGCATAGCAGAAGTTCTTGTCTCAAACTTTCTCATCATCCTTATCATTTTCGTTATGGAGAAAGTGTGGTTAGTGAAGCATGCTACTTCCAAGGTGATCGAATACGAAAAGATTGAAAACATACGTCCAGAAAATTATGACAAGCTGATTGCTGACTTGAAGGAGCGAACGGGGTTGGATATTCAGCGCATTGAAATCGGCCGAATTGATTTCACACGGGACGTAGCGCGAATCCGGATTTTTTATTTTGATTCGACGCCGGGGAGTGATATGTGAATGGTGAGACGTGAGACGTGAGACGTGAGACGTGAGTCGTCAATAGACATTACCAGGATTTGACCAGATACCAATACCCCAATTTACTAATAACCCAATTACCACCCTGAAGCAAGCACATCAGCAATGTGCATGACCTTGATCTTGGCGTTTTGCTTTTTGATGAAGCCGTCAATGTGGAGGAGGCAAGAGAGGTCAGTGGATACAACGTATTCAGCGCCGGTGGCAAGTGAGTTGGTGGTTTTCTGTTCCGCCATCGCTGAAGAGATGTCATCAAATTTCACTGCGAAAGTTCCGCCGAAGCCGCAGCATGTTTCACTCTCATTCATTTCGCGAAGCTCCAATCCTTTTACATGAGAGAGCAATTGGCGCGGAGCATCTTTGATCTTACATTCACGCAATGCACCGCATGCATCATGATATGTTGCGACGGCATCAAGCTTTGCTCCGAAATCAGTTACATGCAAAACATCCACTAAGAATTCCGAAAGCTCAAATGTGTTGCGCTGAAGCTGCTTGCATTCATTGTGCATCGCAGAATTTGCAAAGAGCTCAGAATAAAAATTCCGAACGAAACCCACGCAGCTTCCGCTCGGAGAAACGATATAGTCAGCATCGGAGAAATCATGGATGAATTTCTCGCAAACACTTCGTGATTGATCCCAGAATCCGGCGTTGAATGCAGGTTGGCCGCAACACGTTTGAGCAGGATTATAACTTACGTCGCATCCCGCTTTGCGTAAAAGCTTCACCACATTAAATCCCGTTTCGGGGTACAACTGATCAACAAAGCAGGGAATAAACAAACTCACTTTCACTCGCAGAATAATTTCGCGCTAAAGTAAGGCAGGAAATTTTCAGAGCGTGCAGAATCAATTCCCGGAAGAAAAAACCTTTTCCAAAGTTTGAACAAAATCAAGAAGCTGCTACGGATGGTTTCAATGCCCTCTCATCTCTTAATTTCCAGAGCATGTATAAACCGATAATGAAAAATACAAACAGGAATAAAACGGAGTTGCGCATGTTGCCCGTAAATTCTGTAACCAATCCAAATACAGCAGTGCCAAAGACCGTTGCAATTTTCTCAGTTGAATCATAAAAGCTGAAGAAAGAAGCGGTGTCTTTTGTGGGGGGAATAAGCTTGGAATAAGTGGAACGTGAAATGGATTGAACACCACCCATCACCATACCCACGGCAAATGCTACGATGTAAAATTGCATTTGGGTCTTAAGAAAATACGCGAATACGCAGACGACAATCCAAATGGAAATGGAGATACTAAGCGAGATCACGTTTCCGAATTTTCTTGATACCCGTGAAAAAATAACCGCACCGAGAATTCCAACGATCTGAATAATGAGCACGCAAACTATCAATTTTGATGTTCCGTCAGGGTCATCCTTAAAAATTACTTTGGCACCAAAGTTTGAAGCGAGATACATCACTGTTTGTACAGCACTGTTGTAGAAGAAAAATGCAAAGAGGAAATTTTTCAGGGAACGATAGTGTCTGATTTCATTCCACACCTTTCGAAGTTCATTGTATCCGCCGAAAATAAAACTCCATGTCATGTTTACGTGACCGTTTTCTCCTTTTACAGGTGGCTGATAACTGAATCGCTTTAATGCATAAAAAGGAATTTGTGCAAAAGCCACCCACCAAATCCCTACACTAATAAAGGAGATGCGAGCTGCAATCCTTGCTTCAACTTTTGGATCGGGATCATGTATGCCGAACCATTCCGGCTTCAGCACCATCATCAGGTTGAAGATGAGAAGAATCACGCTGCCAATATAGCCGAGAGAAAAGCCTTTCGCACTTACACGGTCCATGTCGTGCTCATCTACAATTTCTTTCAGGTAGGCGTTATAGTACACAATGCTTCCTGCAAAGCCAATGGCTGCGAGGATAAAAAAGCCGATTCCCCAACTGATGTTTTCTCCCGTAAAAAAATAAAGTGCCGCACAACTGGCTGCGCCGAGGTAACAGAAAAACTTCATAAAGCCGAGCTTGCTGTTTTTGAAATCCGCAATGGGAGCAAGCAGGGGTGAAAGAAGCGCCACCACTAAGAATGAAAATGAAATTGCGTAAGAGTAAAGAGCTTCATTATCATAATCTCTTCCGATGAAATGGACAATGCCATTATTCACTTCATTGGTAGCATTCGTATAGTAAATGGGGAAAATTGCAGTGGCAATACTGAGCGAGTACACACTGTTTGCCCAGTCGTACATCGCCCAACGGTTGATGAGTTTTTTATCGTTGCGAAGGAAGGTTTTGCTCATGATGTTATTTCATGGGCGCACAATATCGGAGAAAAAATTTGAGTGATGGTTTGAGATGGTTCCCAATTGCATTGCGCAGGTGTTAAGATTGTTTAGTACAACCTGAAATCAAAAACAAACAAACCGGGAAGTTCAGATGAACTAACCGGTTTGCCCGTTCCAACAAATGGATTCTTATCACTTAGTAATTACCATCTTTTTCGTATCAATCAGCTTCCCGTTTACATACAGCGTGTAAGAGTACAGGCCGCTTGCGAGCGTGCCCGCATCAATGCTCACGTGATCTTCATTACAGGAAACCGGAATCACGCTAATCACTTCTGAAGAAGAAGCATTCGTTATCATAATCGAAGCATCATGACAATCTTTTGGAATGCGGAAAGGAATGAGGGTAGAGTTGTCGAAAGGATTGGGAATGTTTTGACCGAGCAATGTAATGGATGCCGAAGGATCGAAGGAAACTTTTGCAAAGCCATCAGAACTCATTGACGGTTGTCTATGGGACTCTGCGAGCTGATTGTCCGCAGGGCTCTGTGAGACGATTGACGATTTGAGTTCGTCAATTTGCGTTTGAAGATTTTGAACTTTGGAATTCAATTGATCATTGGTGTTTGATAACTGATCGTTCTTCGAAGAGAGTTCCTGGACTGCTTTCACCAATGGAACTACAAACTCAGCATAGCGCAAACCATACAAATCCTTATCATTCTTCGGTGCATCAACTCCGCTGAAATCATAACCTGTTTCTTTGGCTGCTCTCTCAACATCCTGGGCAATGAAGCCACTGTAAATAATTTTTTCTTTCGCAGCTACAGCATCTTTATCGCGATCATTTGCAGATTCAGGGCGGAGAAATTTATTAATGCCTTCAATGTCGAGTGTGTAAGTGATCGGTTTGAGCATGTTGATGAACTCAAGACCTTTCACATTCTCCTTAATGTTTTTCTTGTAACGACCATCGCTGATGTTGCTCCAGTTGACATAGCCGCCAATCGAAGAAACGCTGCTGTTGCCAACCCGTACTTGATTGCTGGCAGTGCCTGTGGCGGCACTACCAATAACTGTAGTGTTTGAATAAGTTCCGCTGTTGACATCCCCATAACTCCCTATTGCGGTATTGTAATTTCCGGTAGTGTTACCAAACAATGCTTCCATCCCGGTAGCTACATTATAATTTCCTGTGTTGTTATTCTGTAAAGCTGACCTTCCCCCTGCTGTATTGTAAAGTCCGATAGTATTAAAAGCAAGAGCAGACACACCATCTGCCACGTTTCCAAAACCAGTGGTATTTGCATTTAATGACTGACACCCGGTTGCTGTATTGTAGTAACCGGTTGTATTGGATAAGAGAGTTTCTTCACCTAATGCAGTATTAGCGTAACCTGATGTTGTTGATGACAAAGCTTGTGAACCGGCTGCAGTATTTTGGAAGCCTGTAGTGTTGAAAGAAAGTGCCTGGTATCCAAATGATGAATTCGCACTGCCTGTATTCGAATTTAAAGTTTCGAATCCAAACCCTGTGTTTGAATTACTTCCTGCACAACAACCATTTAAATCAATGTAACCTGCTTTCTGATTATTTACTTTAAACACAAGAGGTTGGGCATCAGTTGTGCCAAGGAAATCTACAGTAGGATTAGTGCCGGAATTCCCGGTGAGATTCCATCCTTTACTCTTTGCTGAGACAGCAGTCCATGCTGAGCCACTATAATAATAAAAACCGGGTGTAGTGTTGGTTTGATAAATGAGCAAGCCTGTTGCCGGTGACGTAATCGCATCACGCTGCGTCTTTGTCATGCGCGGAACAAGCATTCCTTTCGTAGTGGATGTTAAATCGAGTAATGCTGAGCCACTTGCTGACGTAGTTCCGATTCCCACATTGCCCCCCAAGGGCTGCAACGCGAGATTCCTCTTTGTACCTCCATCATCTACTTCTATTGCCCCATAACGATTGGCAGTAGCAGCGTCTGTTTTTATTCCCATCCTCAATGTGAGAGGATTTGCATCTGCGCTCGCTGCCTGAATAATATTTTCAAATGCCGCTGTTGTTGCTGAAGAATTGAAACAGCGCACGTCTAATTTTGTTATGGGAGAGGTGGCAGCATTTATTCCAAAACAACTGTTACTCTGTTTATAAAAAAGTTGTTGATTTTGATTAACATTATTCAGGAGCAATCGAAATCCATCCACCTGACCTGACCCGGTTTCCCATGCACCCATAATCCAATCGCTGTTCGTTGCCGGAGTGGTAAAGCGAATTCCTGCCGCTGAATAGGAAGCGGTGTTTTGAATGTGCAGTCCCATGAATGATCCTGATGCAGATTTTAAAAGATGCAAAACATCATCCGGAGTAGTTGTCCCTATTCCCACATTGCCTCCGGATGTTAGTGTCATTCGAATTTGATTGTTGGAATAGAGATTTAAGTCGGTGGCATTGGTGCTGCCGAGTTTCTCTCCGCCGGAAAGTCCATTGCCTGTTACGTTCCACGCCTGGGCGTGAAGATTAGTTGTAGCGATCATGATCAATCCGATCATGAGTGCTGAGAAGAAGAAAATGTTTTTCATGTTTTTCAGTTTTTTAGGTGGACAATTTTTTTTCGGATCAAACCTACTCTCACACGAAGGGCATTACGTTCATCAATTAGTTTACGGCGGAAAGAATTTGGTAAGTGGCAGGGTTGCGAAAGTTTATTGGACAGAAATAAATACGAGAACGCTATAACCTCTTCTAAAATTTGTAGACAGTTCGGACTGAAAGAAAACAGAAAAGAAGCTGCCATTGCATGACAGCTTCTTTCATTCACAAGGTCTCAGAAGAAAATTTATTTCTCAAGCAGAATCATTGCTGAAAATAGCTTGTCGCCTGCTGCAATGTTCACCAAATAATTTCCCGAAGGCAATTGATTACTCATCGTCATCTCAGTTTGCAATTCACCATTGCTTAAAACTTCTTGCTGAGAAAAAACAATTTGACCGAGAAGATTCAGTATTGTGATTGTTGCAGTTTCATTTACTTCGGAAGTCAGCTTCAGATCAAGAGTAAATTTCCCACCTGCAGGATTGGGATAAAAATTGAACATCGCACTTTCATTTTCCAATGGATCTGCTTCTTTACAGGATTTCGTAACCTTTACTCCACCTGAAGTTTTGCTGCAACTATAATTGTTTGTCACGATCACTTTGTACGTTGCTTTCTTAGTGGCAGTGTAGGTTTGATCGGTTTGGCCTGTAAGAAGAGTATTTCCTTTTTGCCATTGATAGGTATAGCCGCTGCCGCTGTTTGCCTGAAGTACCACTGATCCTGTGGCGCAGATATCGAGATTGCCTTGTGGCGTGATGGTCGCGGTAGGTGCCGGATTTACAACGAGAGTGGTTGCCGCTGAAGTCGCGTTGCAACCATAGCCGGTTTCTTTCACTTTATAGTTTGCTGCTTTTTTGGCAACGTAAGTTTGATTGGTAGCACCTGAGATGTTTGTATTTCCTTTTATCCATTGGTATGCTCCTGCTCCACCGTTGGCAGTGAGTGTAACGGAAGAGCTGCTGCAAATTGTGACGGTGCCACCAGGATTTACATAAGCATAAATATCATCCGTGGCTCCATTGCAATCATCATCAATGCCATTGCAGATTTCTGTGACACCGGAGTGAACGGCTGCATTCGCATCATTGCAGTCCGAATTGCCACTCACGTATCCTATGGGAGCAATGCATCCTGCATTTGTTGAAACATCATTATTACCATAACCATCACCATCAGCATCCTGATACCATGTTAATGTAATGCCTTCATCAACCTGACCATTGCAGTTATCATCACTGCTGTTGCATACTTCCGTTGCAGCAGGATTCACTGAGCCATTTCCATCATTACAGTCATTGTTATCTGAAACGTAGCCAATGGGAACAAAGCAAGAAACAGTAGTCACATCATTATTGCCATAACCGTCACCATCAGCATCAGCATAAAATGTGGAGGGAGCGTTACAGCTAAGCGCTTTAAAAGTGAGTTGAGCACATGCACCATACACATCTTCACCATCAATGGCAATCACATTTTGCCCGCTGTGCAGATAAGATTGTATCTCGTAAGTCTTGAAACCGTTCACCCAAAAGTCGGCGCCAACAAAATTTCCATTGACATACAAATAAAATGAATCGTCTACTGCTATCTCGGCTGTTGCATAAGTAACAGTACCTGACAGGTTAAATGTTTTCCTGAAATACAGATCAATTCCGGTTTCCTGCTGTGACCACCAAATAGTTTCAGTTCCGTCAATTACCGGAGTGCAACCAAAAGGTGATGGATCAGTAGCAAATGCCCATGAAGCATCATTAAACCCTTCAGTTTCCCATCCTGCTGTAAAGCTGTCACTTACTTTCCAGTTTGCATCGCTGACGATGTTTACCTGGGAAAAAAGATGAGTGGGAGCAACCATGATCCAACCCACCATAAGAATTGCGAAGGAGAAAAACTTTTTCCCCGAAAAGAATCGGGGTCTCACAGATTTTTTTGTTGACTGGATTGAGTTCGACATGTGTTTGAGTTTTTGCGTGAGAAAAATTTTGATGCCTCAAACCTACACTCACAGATAGCGCACGATGGCAACCAATTAGTTTACGGCAGGAGAATTTGGTAAGTGGCAGAAATGGAAAGAGAAAGGCGAGGCACGGTTGCATTCGTGCCTCGCCTTTGATTATGGAGGATTCTAAAAATTTACTGCACTACCAATTTCACATTTTCAATTCCAAAATCAGAAATCATTTTCACAAAATAAATTCCCTTTGAAAACTGATCGGTGTTAAGCTGTACTGAATGATCACCTTGTTCTGCATGATCATTCATTAGTGTTTCAATTTCTTTTCCGCTTATGTCATACATGCTTATATATACATGAGATGATTGCTGGAGAGTGAATTGAATGGTTGCATGATCTTTAGCAGGATTAGGATAAATACTCATCATTTCTTCTGTTGAAACGGAACCTGAACCAAGACGTAGCGTGGTGGTGAATGTTTGTATGGAAGTGAATCCTGAGTTGGATGAGCCGCTCTCAGTGCAATTTGTTTT
>DASRAJ010000114.1:0-38949 GCA_035638255.1 Chitinophagales bacterium | reverse complement strand
GTGTTCCATAAAAGATCTTTGGCGAGCATTGGGAACCTGGGAAGAAGAAAGTTTGGCGTACATGGTGATGTAGCTTTTTACGACCTTGCCGAAACCATGGTTCAACATATATCGGACGAGGATCGGGTAAATCTCTCTGAAAAGGATCTCTCTGAAAAAGGTTATCTCAACACTTTTGAGCATATCATCACGAGTGCGCTGATGACCTCAATGTATTCTCAGTCTGTAGCAGAATTTGTTGGCGATGCACATGAACGCTCTTCAATGCCGGAATTAATGACAGGTAAGTTTACTCCCGAGCAGCTTGCCGATGTTGATGATGGTCCCGTGGATAATTACCTGGATATAATCAACAATGAATGGGGACAGGAACTGGGCAAAGTTTTGCGCCAAAAATATAATATCAACCAGGATACTCGCTGGACGCCTCAGTTACTGGCAGACTATCTTAATGATATTGAAAGCTACCATAGCTGGGTTTTCCGGATTGCTTTTAGGCCGTACACACCTGAAGAGGAAATTGTTGTTCGGTTTGCCAAGAAAATGAATACCGGCATTTGATCCTGGCCGGAATTAGAAAGTATGAATGGGTGTCTTGTTAAATCTACTTGCTTCGGTTGATAAGGTAGTACTGACGAATCAGTGTTGCGCTATCCGCAACTAATTTGTACCGTTCGGCAATTTCTTTCGCGCCTATAACTTTCCATTCATTCAATAGTGTAAGCCAGTTCGCCTGACTCACCACACACCCGGTCAAACCTACTTTGGTCAGAGTGGCGCCTGTCAAATTCACTTCTGTCAAATTCGCTTCAGTTAACATTGAAGTTGTCAGATTTGCCTGACTCAAATTTGCTCCATTTAGGTTTGCTCTGATTAAAAAGGCAGATAGCAGGTCCACTCGCTCAAGGTTCGCTTCATTCAAGAAAGCTCCGGTTAAATCGGCGCGGTGTAATAAGGCACCACTCAAATCTGTTTTTCTCAATTGAGCAGATTTGATGATTGCCTTATTAAGCTGTGCTTCTTTCAAACTTGCACCGTTCAAATCGGACCAGCTTAATTCTGCTGATGTCAAATCAGCAAACATGAGGCTTGCATGCTTCAGGTTGGCTCCCCACAAATCAGCCGACCTCAGGTCCGCTTCATTCAAATTGACACCTTCTAAATTAGCTCCGTGTAAGTCTGCGCCCAGCAAATTGACTCCTTTCAGATATGCATTTTGTAAATCGGCATTCCTCAGGCTCGCTGATGCGAACACCGACTGCTGCATGATCTTGTCCAGAGAGCCTGAATCAATCCTCATCCCGGAGATGATCAGCAATAATTGTCCTCGTTCGGGGCTCAGCTTTTTCGAAGATATGCTATCGCCTTCAACATGTGAGTAAGGCGTAAATGAATAGCTCAATGCAGCGATTCGCCCAATCGTTTCATCACTCAGCATTCGTTTTGGATGATGACTCAATTCATCATTCGCCTGGTCCACTACATTGTTCATCACATTTACCAGGGCACTGTTCCTGGTCGTTTCAATCAGTTCAGCTTGTTGGGCAATCAGCATTTTTTCATACTGCCTTTGTTGCCTATGACTTTCTTTTTTCGAATAAAAAAAACTGAATATGACTACTATGAGCATACCGATAGCAATGCCAATGAGAAGCCTGGCGTTCTTTTTTATTATTGAACCCCCTGCTGCAACTATCCGGTAAACTCTTGCTGACTTGTTCAAGAGAAATTGGAATTTCTATTGTTTAGTTTTTAAGATTTCAAATCCTGACATGTTTTGGCAGAATATTTTTTTTCTTGTCCGCAGGACTCTGCCAGGAATTTTCAAACTTCATCCCGTAGTACTGCGGGACAAACTTCAAGAAAATTTCTCCGTAGGAGTCCAATGGACAAGAAGAAAAATTTCAAAACACAAACTCGGAACTTTGTCCCGATCAATCGGGATGGTTCTTGATACTTGAAGTCAGATCATTAAACTTCTGCTGACTTCTTCCAGAGAAACACCTTTTGTTTCCGGCATTTTAAATCTGACCCAGAGTAATTGTCCTACCATCATGAGCGCAAAAATAGCAAACACCACTTCGGCACCAACTTTTGAGAAGAGAAACGGAATAAGTGATGGGATGGCTGCGGCCAATACCCAGTGAACTGACGATCCGAAAGCCTGACCTGATGCGCGTAAATGTGTCGGAAATAATTCTGCGATGAATACCCAGATGACGGTGCCCTGGCCTATGGCATGTGCAGCGATAAAAACAAAAAGAAAAACAGGTACGCTCAGACCTTTCCATCCAAAGAAAAAAGATAGTGCTACAAGCGTTAGTGAAATGATGTATCCGAATGAACCGATGTACATCAGTTGTTTTCTGCCAAGGCGGTCAATGAGCGCCATGCCAATCAAAGTGAAAAAAAGATTGATCAAACCCATACCTGCACTGCTTAGCAGGGCAGAACTGCTGACCAGTCCGGCCTCTTCAAATATCCGGGGTGCGTAATACAAGATGGCGTTGATTCCTGAAAACTGATTAAAGAATGCAATAAAGAATGCGAGCAACAGCGCCGGCCTGTATTTCTTCATGAAAATATTTTCATCCCCCGGTGCTTCGGCGGACCTTATTTCCGCGACAAAAGAATTTATTTTAATGTCCGAGTCAATAACAGAAGAATCTATATCAGTACCCGGATCAATCATTTTTAAAACCTTCTCTGCTTCTGCAACTCTTCCTTTCATCACAAGCCATCGGGGACTGTTTGGAATGAATAATACGGCAATCCCATAGATCAAGGAAGGAAAAGCCGCTATCCCAATCATCCATCTCCACGGTTGTTCATCCACATTCCTTAACAGGTAATTAGACAGGAATGCCGTCAGGATACCCACCACAATGGCCAATTGATACATGGCCACGAGCCGTCCTCTTTTTTGAGGAGGTGCAATTTCTGAGATGTATGCAGGTGCTGCTATCGTTGACGCTCCTATTCCCAATCCACCGATAAATCTGAAAAAAGCAAACGTATAGGGGTCATTGGCAAGAGCAGAGCCAAGCGCAGAAACAAAGTATAGGACACCAATTGCGATCAGCGTATTTTTTCTGCCGTATTTGTTGGTGGGGATTCCACCTGTCATTGCTCCTATCACTGTGCCCCATAAAGCAGATGCCATGACAACGAAGCCATGAAAAACATCGGAAGTGTTCCATAGCTCCTGCAGCTTTTGATCCGCGCCTGAAATCACAATGGTATCAAATCCAAAGAGGAACCCGGCCAAGGCTACTGAAAATGACCAGAAGAGAATTTTATTCATTTGTTACGGATTCTTCAGGGTAACTTGGTTGTATGGTCACGCTTTTGCGTTTAGCATGTAAACGTAGGTAAGGATTTTAATTATTGCAATAGCGTACTGAAAATAAAAATGGTGTTGCACATTGCGTGACTGTGCAGTGTACGCGAGCACTATGCATTTAGCTCTGCGATATTCGCCAATTTAAGGCACGAGTCTGTCTTGAGCATTAAACTTCACGCTCATTGGGGAATACCGACAACGGCAAAAAAAATCTTGGTTGCATTCGCGAGGGAGTGAAGGTTAGTGTCTGTCTATAACAATTGAATGTGTAAATATTGGTCGGTTAAGATTATTACGGAGCTGAATAATATTGTCAAACCTAAATTAATTAAATTAAATTTTATGAGAAATTTATAGTCTCTGGATATCTTATAAACAAAAAAAAATAAAATAGCAGTCATAATAGCCGGTAAGGTAAATGTTCCAAGTCCAAATGCTTTACTAATCCTGGCTTCGTCATTTGGATTGCGAAAACTAAGAAGTGTCGCTAAAAGTCTGGAATAAAAGCATGTAAATAAAAAAGGATAAAGTAACTTTCTCTGTCTTTGAATCATAAGTATGAAAAATAAAATTCCTATCACTAAATTAAAAATTGGTCCTGCTGCACTAATTATTTGATAATCCCTGTCAGAATTAAATTGGTCATTAGCAGGAAATGCTCCGTTTAACGTTATTCTCATGTCATAGCCCAAATATTCCCCCACTGCCCAATGTGATAATTCGTGAAGTGACCACATTAAGAAAACAGCAATTGTTAAAACAACTATGTATGTTTTGTCGATTTTATTATTCTCTTCTGTCATTATAGTAGTACGATGTTTAAAGCTGCCACCAACGTTCGCCTCACTTGCGCGTGAATGCCCTAAAGCTTTTGTGTGCGGAGTTCGCGTGTGCTTCTATCTTTAAATTCATGATTGGTATGTTTCACAGTTCTATATTTTATTCAGCGCACGCGAACTCTTTGTACTCCCTCCGTGTCTCTCTTTTCGAGGACACGGAGGCGGGCTTGTGAGTTTATTTCCACCGTGGTCCCCAAGCTGCGGAAGGGAGACACTGCAAGGGTACAAAATGCTATTGGCTTGTGTTTGTGAAGGCACATTGGTTTTGAAAACTTCTACCATAGTCAAATGTTAGGAGCCTCAACCCCATATCGTATTGCCGCTTGAAGAATATCCATGTTTATATCTTTCAGAGTTTTGAACTTAATGCAATACCCACTCACGCTTGCCTTGCCTAGTTCTTTCCCATACGTTTGGGCTAAGTATGTCTTATCTTTAATACCAAGGATATAGACAGAGATTCCGGTTGTGTTTGCGCTCAAACCAATTTGATAAAACTCTCTCGTTGTTCCATCAGCATATTTTATGGTGTGAGATCCATATCCTATATTAGGATTAGAAACAGTTTTATTTTCACTGTTTTTACCATCCAGGAACCATAATTTACATGCTGGCATTACTTGCAGAATGATGCGGTGCAACTCTTGCATGTCACTACGTTTTGGTTCGGGTTGGCTGGTAATATGCTTTTTGATTTGTTCTTTCACATTCATATCAATATAAAATTACGGTTGCTTACTTTGCCTTTTCATCCCGATAGCTATCGGGATCAGGACCGTTGCGATAAAGTTGCCAACAGATTTTCCAAATTGATCATTGACATTTTAAATCCTTCTGTGAAGCCCATTTCAATCAGCCTCTCCATGCGGGCAAGAGATTCATTATAAATAGTAATACTCACTTTTGTCTTTCCGTCTTGTTCGCTAAAAGTGTAATCCCAATCAGAACCCGGCAATTCAGGGTTTTCATCTTTGTCTGCAAAAGCATTAAACATTTTGAAATTGGTTTTTGGGCTAATTGAAGTGTATTTCTGAATTGCCCAACGCTCATGCCCTTCCGGACTTACCATTGCATAAAATCTTCTTCCGCCAACTTTGAAATCCATAAATTTAGTTTTTGATACAAAGGGTTTAGGTGCCACCCATTGGTCAAGGATTTCCGCTTTGGTAAACGCATCCCATACCAGCGAAAGGTCAGCATCAAATTCTCTTGTTATGAATACCGTTTTCGCTGCTTTGTCAACGGTAAAATCAAATAGCAAATTGTTTGTCATTTTTTTTGTTTTTTAATTGTTAATAATACTTTGTCTAATTGATTGAACTGAGTTTCCAAAATCTTTTTGAATTGCTCAATCCATTTATCAATCTCTTTCATTTTGTTTGCATTGATGTGATAATAAATTTCCCTTCCTTTTTGTTCTTGCTTCACCAATTCACATTCTGTAAGAACTTGAATATGCTTTGAAACCGCTTGCCTGCTTGTATGAAATTCTTCTGCAATGGCATTCGGTGTCATTGACTGGGCTGCAAGAAGCAGTATTATTGCCCTTCTTGTGGGGTCTGCTATGGCTTGAAAAACGTCTCGTCTTGATTCCAATTGTCTCTTCTTATGCAATTAAGTGGTTGCAAATGTAATGCAATTATTTGGTTGCGCAAGTTTTTTTTCAACTATTTTCATCCCACCGCCGTATCTCCGCCAAGAGATTTGTGCGTGGGCACGGGACACAGTGGGCGGAAGACACGGCGGGGGTACAAAAAAGTTAACTTCGCTAATAATAAATTTCTTTTAAATGAAAGATAAACTAACTCTGCTACTTTTCCTTGCATCAATCATTGTAGTGTATGCAACGTATGGACAAATTGCACCAGCCATTGAATGGCAAAAATCGCTTGGCGGAAGCGCAAATGATTATGGGAATTCGATTCAGCAAACAACCGATGGAGGATATATTGTTGCCGGCTCAACTTCTTCTAATGATGGTGATGTGTCAGGAAATAATGGCCCCGGTGATTTTTGGGTTGTGAAATTGGATGGTAGTGGAAGTTTAATCTGGCAAAAATGTTTGGGGGGCAGCGGTGGTGAACAGGCATATTCAATTCAGCAAACAACCGACGGTGGCTTTATTGTAGCAGGATCAACTCAATCAAACGATGGTAATGTTTCAGGAAATCATACCGTGGTTTACGCCCCTACCGTGGATTATTGGGTGGTGAAACTCGATGTGGATGGCAATTTAATTTGGCAAAAATGTTTGGGTGGATTTGGTGATGACAGGGGACAATCAGTTGAGCAAACGAGTGATGGCGGATATATTGTTGCAGGATATTCTGACTCTAATGATGGCGACGTTTCAGGAAATCATGGACTCGAAGATTATTGGATTGTAAAATTAGATAGTGATGGAAATTTAGTTTGGCAAAAAGCTTTGGGAGGAAGTTCCAATGAGTACTTACAATCAATTCAGCAAACTACCGATGGCGGATTCATTGTTGCCGGCAGGACTGCCTCAAATGATGGCGACGTTTCAGGAAATCATGGCAACGATGATTATTGGATTGTGAGATTGGATACTGCAGGTGAAATAGTGTGGCAAAAATGTCTGGGAGGAAGCATTGATGATGGCGCACATTCCATTCAGCAAACTATTGATGGGGGGTTTATAGTTGGAGGATCGTCCTCATCTAATGACAGTGATGTTACAGCCAATCATGGAGGAGGAGATGATTGGATTGTAAAACTCGATATAGTAGGAAATATAGTGTGGCAAAAATCTTTATCCCCCGCCGTGTCTCCGCCAAGAGATTTGTGCGTGGGCGCGGGACACGGTGGGCGGAAGACACTGCGGGGGTACCAACATCTGCAGGATGTAAAAATTTATATATCTCAGATATTTACTGTAGGTTTGATTTAGCGAAGATGAATGAAGAAACCGGGAGTCAAAAATCAACAGTAGTCAATTTAATAATCGTTTTGCGACCTTTGTCACCTGAAGACGGGCTTCAATTATTCCTCTTTGAAGATTCACTTCGAGATTCAAAATGAAAAGCGGTTAACTTAGTAATTGTCTGGCATTCGTTCGCTACATGCAAAAAGCTTGGCTGTAGCCGAGGCAATTCGCGTATAAAAAATTAAAATCCTGGAGTAATACTATTAAACAATTAACATGATGCGGTACACAATCGAATTGATTTCCAAAATTACCCAGTCCAAAAGTATTCTTAATGATATGATTGCATCAGCGGAAAAACAGGGAGCTAAAAATTTTGAAATGCTTTATACAATACGTGAAGCATTAGAAGAAGCAACTTATTTGGTAAAAAATCAAGAAAATCCCGGAATAGATTTTATAAAAAAATGGAATGGGGTTATGGGTTGGGTTCATCGTGATTTTGAAGGCCATCCCATATTGCAATTAATATATTCTATTGACGAAGAGTTAATTCCTAACAATATGAAACTAGTTAAATAATTTTTGTAGTAGAATCCGGTGTGGCATTCGTTCGCTACCCGAGATTATTTGTATCCGCATTCAAGTGCTACTTTTTATGAATTAGGAAAACCCGGTTGCTTTCCAATAACCCGCTATGCAAAAGTTTTGTTCGGAGAACATGAAACACCATGAGAATTCTTCACCGGTCCCGCACCTGCGCTCAAACCTTGCGGCGGACACGGCGTGGGTACAAACACGGAAAATCATTCCCGTCATTTTAATTGCAGTCAAACAGGACATATAGGAGCAAATAGTTATAAAGGGTGCGCTTAAATTATATCTTTCTTATAATTATCTATAAGTAGGTATTATTTTTGTTCGCTCAGAATCTTATAGGAAGTATGTGAAAATTAAGACGGTTCCCTTGGCAATAATTAGTAATGATGTTACCTGTTCTACCATGCTTCTCTTTTTTAAAGTATTTTAATATTTGCAGATGCTTTTTGTTTTGAGTTTTATTCTTTTCAAGTGACGATAAATGCCCCAAACCTAAACACCAAACCCATGTCAGATCCATTGCTTCTGTAAGGTGAACCAAAGTCTTGATTCCTCCGCTTTCCGATAGAGATAGTGAGTGAAAAAATCCCTCACGAATTATTGGGTTCTTCCGGCTCTGCGGCAATCTTTTGTCGTTTCTCTTTATTTCATTTAATCAAAAATTCAAAAGCCACACACATGAAAAAGCACTACATTTTAACAACCGCTCTGTCTCTTATAATTGTTACAATGCCATTTAAAGTAATTGCTCAGGAAAAACTATTTGTTGAAGGGTTTCCTGCCAGATCATTTACTCATTCAGCCCGCGGCACGAATTATTCTCTGAAGATTGGCTCTCATCTTCCCTACCGGAGTTATGATGGCACGAACAATAATACCAGCTCTGAAACAAGAGCGGTGTGGGGCGCAACTGATATACCCTTAGTGAGAGGGCTACCGACTGAATATGGCTCAAGCGATCCAAACAATGCGATGGGTGGTGAAAATCGTCCTTCAGCAAGAGAAATTTCAAATGTGTTGTGCTATGAGCCCGTTACACAGTTTAATGATCGCAACCTCAGTACATTTGTCTATGTGTGGGGGCAATTTCTTGACCATGACATTTCTCTTACGCCACAGGACACTACCGAATATGCGCCGGTATCATTACCCGGTGACGAGCCATTGTTTACTCAGGACATCCCTTTTTTCAGAAGCAAGGTTTATCCGGGTACAGGGGTGACAAATGCCAGGCAACAATTCAACAGCGTTACCGCATGGATTGATGCATCCATGGTCTATGGTTCCGATTCTACCCGTGCCGCATGGCTGAGAACATTTGAAAATGGAAAAATGAAAACGTCAGCCGGTAATTTATTGCCATGGAACACAGTTACAGGAGAGCAATCGGATGCAATTGATCTCAATGCTCCAAGTATGGATAATGATGCCGGTCATACGGTGAAAACCTTTGTGGCGGGTGATGTGAGGGCAGCCGAACATCCGGGAATTACTTCGCTTCACACCCTTTTTGTAAGAGAGCACAACAGAATTTGTGATGAGTATATCGCTCAGGGGTTTACTAATGACGAAAAGATTTATCAAATGGCGCGCAAACAAGTTGGCGCTCTGATACAAGCCATCACTTACCAGGAATTTTTACCTGCGCTTGGGATTTCACTAAATTCTTATACGACCTATAAGAGCAATGTGAGACCTGATATTCCCAATACGTTTAGCACTGCAGGTTACAGGCTCGGCCATACCTGGGTGGCCGATGAAATTGCTCTTTGCGATAATGATTGCCAGGAAGTAAATCCTGGTCAATTGGACCTGGTAGATGTCTTCTTCAATCCTGAGTATATTTTAGATTACGGTCTCGAGCCGTTCTTAAAAGGATTTGCTACCCATAAGCAATACGAAACTGATAATAAAATCAACAGCGTGTTGCGCGATTTCCTTTTTGGTGAAGGGTTTGGAATTGATTTGGCAAGCCTTAATATTCAAAGAGGAAGAGACCATGGCTTGCCTGATTACAATGCTGTAAGGCAATTTTATACCGGATCCGCAGTAACTTCTTTTTTGCAGATTACTTCGGATACAACAAAAGCAGCCGCATTGGAGAGTCTGTATGGAGATGTCAACGATATTGATCTATGGATAGGTCTTCTGGCGGAAGATCATGTACCCGGAAAATCAGTAGGCAAAACTATTAATGCCATGCTTACATCACAGTTTCGGAAATTAAGAGATGGTGATTATTACTTTTACGAGTACGATCCTTATTTGCCGGCAAGTACCCGGAATGTGATTAAGAATACAACGTTTGCAGATGTGATAAAAAGGAATACGACACTCACTAATTTACAGACGAATGTGTTCTTTACCCAACCTTGTCCCGGTGATAATGGTGAAGATAAGCTTGCAAGCACGCTAACAGGTGACAATGAAAGCACCGGTTTCCTGCTCTATCCGAATCCGGTTAGCGATTTTATAAACATTGATTTGAACAAATCGTATGAATCATGCAGCATCAAATTATTTTCAACTACGGGAATACTGTTGAAGACTATTCCAGTGGCCAAAGAAAAGAATCTGCAGATTGATATGAACGATGTTGCATCAGGAGTTTATTTTCTGCAAATTATTACAAATAGAGAACTGAAGTCTTTCAGCCTGGTCAAAATTTGAAAGCAAAGCAGTACCCTGACCGGAAGGTGTGCCCGGTGCTGTGCCCCCTCAAAATGGCGCAGTGTTCTCTCCACGGAAAAGTGTTACCTCCACTGGCGCAAAGTCTAAGCGCGGGTACTATGCGAACGCCGGACTTGTACACCTTGTCTGTATCCGTTATTATTCAATCTCGTTATCTCCAGCAGAAATTCAATTTTCAGAAATCCCTTCTCACCAGTAACTGACGGATTTAATAAGTTATGCTTCTCAGACATTTAGCGTAGGTTTGAGACTAAGAAGATGACTAAAGAAAATCAGGAATCAAAAATCAAGATCAGTCAACCAGATATTAGTTGTTATTGAGTAAAAAAATGATTTATGAAAAAGTATTTCTTTTTTCTGATGGTAATTTACATGTATTCCATTCAGAGCAATGCACAAATTGACTCGAATAAAAATGTAAAACATTGTCCAATTGCACCTAAAGATTTTTATGCCGACTCATGCAGATATCCGCATGGTCAAAAGGCTTTTGACGATTTTTTGAAAAGTAATTTAGTCTTGCCTGATATTGTGAAGCAAAAGAAAGTAAAGGGAGCAGTCTTTATTGAGATTACAGTGGATTCATTAGGGTTTCCTACAGGCGAATATAGAATTTTGGAAAAGGTGTCTGGCTGTGATAGTTGTCATAAAGAGCTACTCAGGGTTCTTAAAATAATACCTAAGTGGAATCCTCAATGTTTCTATAATAAAGAATGCAAACTCATAGACTGTCAACAATTTCCTGTACAAATATATTATGAGTTTAGATAGACTGCTTGATCACTGACACTCACTTGCAACCAGACTTTTTGTGGGTGGCCAACAAGTGCCATACACGGATGAGCTCAACAGTTCTATTTTCTCATTTCCTTTTGCTCCACTGTAGGGATACAATTAAAAAAAGAGATACAAAGTGCTGAAGTTCCAGCGCGTTTTTGTTTGCTTTGCATTGCGCTTCAGTTTTGCAAACGTCCGCTGATTTAAGAAACAAATGTAAATTTGACCAGGAGAAAGCGCGAAAACCTGTCTCAACATAACAATGAACATACATTTTTTAACACTTGCTGTGATTGCATCCTTTGCAATGTCAAAAACTGCTGCTCAAGTGCAGGGTAACTATCAATTCAATAGCAAGCAAACTCTTCAAAACGTTAGCAGGAATCCGGCAAGTGCTGCAGCTATCTCCAATGATGATGAAATCGTAACGCAAGTGAACGGGCTGATGAATATTTTAGCAGACAATTATGTCGCAGTATTCAATATAGTCCAGGTTGGGGAATCAATGGACAGTGTTGACCAAATAATGAATAAAAGGATCGCAAACTTCCAGCAGAAGCTCAAAAGCATCGGCATTGAACTTGAAAATGTAAAGGTTGACTTGATTTCGTTTGTTCCCAATTACGACATTCAAATTGAAAACAAGGTTTTCAGTAAAACCTACAACGAAGTTCCTGCAGGTTTTGAAATGCAAAAAAATGTTTCAGTACTTTATAAAAGCTCATCAAAACTTGATGATATCATTTCTGCTGCTGCGAGTTCAGAAATTTATGATATAGTTAAAGTGGATTATTTTATAACCGACCTTCAAAAATCACTTGACAGTTTAAGACACAGGTGCTTAAGGGAAGTTAAAGCAAAAGCTAAGTCTTATGAGCTTATTGGAATTAAACTCGACACCCTCAAAAAGGTAATGGCTGATGACTTTGTTACCGTTTACCCGCAAACGAGATATTTCAGTTACCAGGCATTTTCACGACCTTCTTTAAATGCAGCAAAAAAGAAATCGAGTTCACAGCCAACTCTAAACGAGATACCCAAGCCAACTTCTAAATTTTATGCCCAGGTTGACTATGACCAATACGATATTGTTATTAATCCTGTAATCACTGAGCCTGTTGTCCAATTATCATATACGGTGACCATAAAATATTTTTTAAAGGAAAAACAAAAAAATATTTACTACATTTTGACACCATCGGGTGAAACAAAACAATTTTATCCGAAATAATTTAGTACGATTCGAATGGAAAAGGTTTTCACCATGGCAGCTCAATTGATATATTTCAAAACAGATTCAAAGGTTATTAAAAAATACCACAGATGAGGTACTTTTCATAAATTCGCCTATACTAATTTTACAGAATGAAAGTGAAAATACAAGTAGTAATTGTTGAGGATGACCGAGAGCTAAGGAATTTGCTCGAACAACTCATCGGCAAACAGGATGATATGGAGGTAACAAAAAGTTTTTCAAACGGGCGGTCATTTATCAATGATTTCAAATCACTCGATGTGGATGTTGTAATCATGGACATTAACATGCCGGGCAAAACCGGTATTGAATGTGTTTCGGAAACAAAACATTTGCGAAGCGATGTTCAGTTCTTAATTTCCACCTCATTTGAAAATCATGAATATATTTTTCAGGCTTTGTGTGCGGGCGCGACAGGGTATTTATTGAAATCATCGAAGCCTGCAGAATTAATTGAAGCAATCAGACAAATAAACCAGGGCGGCTCGCCGATGAGTATGCAAATTGCGAGACTGGTAGTAGGTTCGTTCCAAACAGATAAAAAAACATTGGATTCGGTAAATGAGCTTTCAACCCGCGAAAAAGAAATTATACATTGGCTTGCTCAGGGATTGGTATATAAGGAAATAGGAGAGAAACTGTTCATCAGCCCTCAAACGGTACGTACTCACATACGTAACATTTATGAAAAGCTGCAGGTGAGTTCCAAAACAGAAGCAATCAATAAAGTTTTCCCGCGTAATGCTTAATTTCATCTATTCAAAAAAGATGATGAAGACTTATCTATTACCCGGATTTTTGTTTTGTCTTTTAACCGGAGCGCTGCAAGCGCAAAAAGCTGAGCGTGACAGCTTGATTCTTGCCATTCCAAATTCAAAGCCGGATACCAACCGGGTAAATGCTTTATATCATCTCAGCTTTTCTTATGTGAATTCGTCACCTGATTCCACGTTGCTATACGGAATGCAATCTATGGAGCTTGCAAAAAAACTAAATTATAAAGAAGGAATAGCCAATGCCGACTATGTGTTAGGAGCCGGATATTTCCGCAAAGGAGAACTTAAAAAGGCAGAAGATTTCTTTAAAGATTGTGAAGGCATCGCAAAAGAAATCAACAATAAAACCTTAGCCATCAAAGCCTGTATAGGCCTCGGTAATTCAGGCTGGATGCTGGGAAATTTTGATGCCGCTATTGAATTCTTTCAGCGGGGAGTATCTCTTTGCGAAGAAACAAAGGACTATAGCCGCCTCGCCACGCTGCTTAATAACATCGGCAACATCCATTCGGGCCAATTGAGAAAGCGTGAGGCGCTCGATTACTTCAAGAGAAGTTTGCAGGTTAGCTACACCCTGAAGGATACAGGTGATCTTGCCCTCGCTTACAGCAGCCTTGCCAATGTCTATAAATCTCTTGACATTCTTGATTCAGCAGAAATGTATGTGGACAGCGCTCTCATCATGGCTAAAAAAGCCAATGATATCTATACACAATCGCTGATGTTTGGAGAGAAGGGATTGATTGAAATCGAGGCCAAAAATTATGATGCCGCTCTGCCTTACCTGCGCCAAAGCCTTGCTGCTTTTAATGCAAGAGGCAATAATGCGGATGCAGCAGACCTGTGGAACGCCCTTGGAATAGTTTATTTGAAAAAAAACATGACTGATTCATCTCTTTATTGTTACCTTAAAGCAGAAGAGATGGCGGAAGCGACAGGAGCAAATGATGTCAAGCGCTTAGCCTATGAGGGCTTGAGTGATTGCTACTCGGCAAAAGGCGATTTTAAAAAAGCCTATGATTTTTTACATAAATTCCTTATTGCACAAAATCAATTCCTCGATTCAGTAAATATTAGAAAGGTAACAGAATTGAATGAAAAATATGAAACAGTCTCGAAACAGCGAAAAATTGATTTGCTGGAAAAGGATAAAATAATTCTGGCAGAAAAATCAGCACAGGATCGGACGGTCCGTTATTTTTTGATCAGCGGAGCGGTGTTCTTATTACTGTTTTTGTTTGTTACATACAACCGTTACCGGGAGCGGAAGCGGTTAAGTGAAAAACTTTCGCAATCACTTACTGAATTAAAACAGACCCAGCAGCAATTGATTGAATCGGAAAAGCAGAAGGAGCAGGAAAATGTGCGGTTACGCATTTCGCGCGACATTCATGATGAGATCGGAAGCAACCTTACCAAAATTGCATTGTTGAGTGATCTCTTATCGGCAGATACAAATACAAGCAGCAATGAAGCTAAACAATCGCTCGAAAAAATTGCTAATTATGCGCATGATGTGAATACGTCGCTGGGGGAAATAATATGGTCAGTCAATCCTAAGCAGGACACACTTGAAAGTCTTATTGCCTACATGCGAAACTATATTCATTCCTTTTTACAGGATACAGGCATCAATTTCAAAATTGATTTTCCGGCAGAAGTGAATAACCGTGTGCTGAATCCCGATTGCAAGCGAACTATTTTTTTAGTTTTAAAGGAAGCGCTTAATAATTGTGTGAAGCATTCAAAAGCACAAAATATTATGGTCAGGTTCTATCCTGATGATCATCATTTTGAATTATCGATTATAGATAATGGAAAAGGATTTAACGTAAACGATAAGTCATCTCTCGGAAACGGGTTAAGCAACCTCGAATACCGCATAAAACAATTCAACGGGAATTTTAAGATTTTTTCTTCTCCTCAAAATGGTTGCGAAATAAATGTGTCGGCTGATTTGGTATAGCTGATACTTGAATCCGGTCTTCGTTTTTTAAAATTACCGCAACTGCGGTATTTTTTAAGCAAATAGGCGGGAGAATTTGCCGCTTCAAAAAAGCAAATCATGACTTTAATTTTTGCAGATAATTTTTTATTGAAACTCATTATCCCTTTCAAAAATTTTTTTTCTTCTTCGAAAAAAAGGCATAGGGACCCGCTCAACATTAAAGATGTCTTTACCGAGTCCTTAAACTTCAGGTGGGACGAACTTAATTAAGCATTGATGTGGCTTTTCCTAAAAAGGGCTTCACGTCGCTTTTAGAGGAGCTTATGCCTTTGCGAATTTCGCTGCTCGTGCTGATGGTCCCCATTTTCTATCGCTGTTTTAATGACGTTATCTCTAAGAGCAGCAATAGACTAATATTCCACATCATTTTAATAGCCATCAGCACTTTATAATGCTCTGGTCTCTTAGTCTTTTTTCTTTGGTTACTCCCGCATTCAATACCCACTCATGAAATTGTCGCCGTGTAAAATGTGAATTGTGAAAAATTTATTGTGTCTCGTTAGTCATAAAACTCATTCATCATGATTCGAATATCAGTAACAGTAGTGAGGATACTTATCATTAGAAAAAAAAATTCCAGAAAATACATCTGATATCAATATTCGTTCGGCAAGATAGTATGTGCCTGAACTCGTATAGGTGATTATTCAGTCCGGTTTTTTTGTCTTTTTCAAATTACCACAACTGCGGTATTTTTTAGGAATATATGCCGGATACTTTTGCGCCCTCATAAAAAACCATTTTCTAACAAATCAAAAAACAAAACACAATGAAAAAGATTAAAAATTACCTCGCATCAATTTTTTTAGTAGCTGCAATGCCGTTAAGTTCGGCGCTTGCGCAAAACAGTTTCCCTTCAACCGGGAGTACAGGGATTGGAACTACTGCCCCTAATGCCTCCGCCCTGCTTGAAGTAAAAAGCACTACCAAAGGCGTGCTCATTCCACGTATGACCAAGACACAGCGTGATGTGATAGCTTCACCTGCCACCGGCCTGCTCATCTATCAAACTAATAGTACTCCCGGTTTCTATTATTTTGACGGATCATCCTGGACTGAATTGAAAAATACAGGTGCAAATAAAAACCTGAACAATCTAAAAACGCCAACTGCAGTAAATGTTGATATGCTCCCGGGAACGAACAATGCCGTCAATCTCGGTTCTGCTTCAACCTCCTGGAAAGATGTATATCTCGATGGAGATATATATATGGATGATACCCGCGTACTCAGTTTCCCTTTCCAGACAAACAGCTTTATCGGCAACTTTGCCGGAAATTCCACCTCAACCGGAATTGAGAATACAATCACCGGATACAATTCTCTGAGTTTTAACACCAACGGCTCTTACAACACAGCCACGGGAAGTTATGCTCTTGGCCTGAACACAACAGGGAATTTCAATACAGCAAATGGAAGGGCTGCTCTCTATATGAATACAACCGGCTATGATAATACAGCTATTGGAGGCCATTCTTTATATTCCAATACCAGTGGCTATAACAATACGGCTGTTGGAGTTAATTCTCTCGTTCAAAATTCATTTGGTGTTGGGAACACCGCAATGGGCCACGGAACTCTTTATACGAATACCAGCGGGCATTACAATACCGCTATAGGTTTTCAAGCGCTCCAGTGGAACACGGATGCGCAAAATAATACAGCAGTGGGAGCTGGTGCCGGCTATTTATTTACTTATGGATGGAATAACACCCTGATTGGTGAGGAAGCCGAAGCAAACGGATCAGGATATTACAATACCATTGCATTGGGACAAGCTGCAACCGTTACAGATGTTAGCCAGGCGCGTATTGGCAACTCTGAAACAATCTCTATAGGAGGTTTTGCCGACTGGACCAACATCAGCGACGGACGTTATAAAAAGAATATAAAAGAAGATGTGAAGGGAATTGAATTTATAAATAAGCTGCGCCCTGTCACTTACACTCTCGATGTTACCGGTCTTAGCACAAAACTGAATGAAGGCCGCGGACATGAATTGAATGCGCAAATGAAAACTGCTATTACTGACAAAGAAAAAATTATTTATTCAGGATTCATTGCGCAGGAAGTTGAGAAGGCAGCGATTGAAACAGGTTATGATTTCAATGGCGTTGATAAGCCGAAAGATGATAACGGCCTGTATGGGTTGCGCTATGCTGAATTTGTTGTGCCATTGGTAAAAGCAGTGCAGGAGCTTTCAAAACAAAACGACGATCTAAATGTTCAAATCGAAAATCAGCAAAAGCAAATTGATGAATTGAAATCTATGATTCAGACACCTGCTGACGCTGACACTAAGAAGGAAGCGATCACCCTGAATGGCGCGGCTACGCTTGAACAGAACAGCCCCAACCCGTTTAACCAGCAAACGACTATTCGCTATACTGTTCCTGCAGACTATCATTCGGCAACTATCCAGATTTCGGATATGAAGGGTCATGTACTAAAAACATACTCTATCAATCAAGCGGGTAAAGGAGAATTAATTATCAATGCCGGTGAGCTTGCTTCAGGTACTTACCAGAATTCCTTAGTTGTGGATGGTGCAGTAATAGATACAAAGCAAATGATGCTTGCAAAATAGTATTCGGTATTAACTGACAAAAATGGTTGCTGAATTATTTGAGCGCCTTTAGGAAGTTAACGTAAAGAAGGGAAATTGAACCGGTTTCAATTTCCCTTCCTTCATTTATGAAGACTCACAAAAAGAGGCCCGTACCCGGGAATAGAAATCCGGTCTTCATCTTTTTCAAGATTACCACAACTGCGGTATTTTTTAAGTATATGGGCGGGATACTTTTGCGGCTTCAAAAAAACCATTTTCTAACAAATCAAAATTAAACCACAATGAAAAAGATTAAGAATAACTTTGTTTCCCTCTTTCTGATAATTGCAATGCCGTTAAGCTCTGTGCTTGCACAAAATACCTTTTCATCAACAGGAAGTGCAGACATTGGAACTACTTTGACGGCGAATAATACCGTTGCCCCGTGTTCTGTAGCAACCTCCCCGAAAGATTTATATAACGATGTTCCGGCTCATTTGAATATCACCTTGACCATTCCTGCTGCGTGGCAGTCGCAAATTGTGAGAGTGGATTATGAGAACGAAAGCATCTTCAGTCTGAAGAACGGCGATAAAGCACCTGCATTTCTATTTTCAGTTACAAGGATTACCGGTGATCAATGGATGCTGGTGAAAAACCAGCTAAAAGGATACACTATTCTTGGGAATAAAGATGGTTTTATCACATTCGTACAGAAAGCCGATGTAACAAAAATCAAAGGATCGGCAGATGCACAATACCATGAGATACTTGGAGTAGTTGATGCCATAGTCGCATCAATCCGGGTGAAATAAAAAATAGGCTATTTTGATTTACTACCCAATCCGTGTCCCGCAGGGGACACGGATTTTCTATCCAAAGATTCTTCTCTGTGGAATGAATCGTAATTGAAATTAATCTCACCACCCGAAAATTAATGATTTTAAAAACCCCGTTTGTCGCGGGGCATTTATTTTTATCAAAATAAATGAGGATTGCTGATTGAAAAACCTCTGCCGCGACGTGGTGAGAAAGAAGGAGATAAAATAGCTCTGAAAGTTTCGGCGCTTTTTATTTGCTTTGTGATGGTCTAGTTTTTTAGTCTTACTTAGCTTAAGCATTTACAGATATCCACAACCAGCAAAATATTATTAAGATGGGCTACTCAAAATTTTCGTGCTTCTTTATCGCATTCTGCGTTCATGTTTTGTTCACTAGTGCCCAGAAAGAATTCTTCGTGGAAGTAAATCCTGCTGATGGCTCATTCGGCATATTGAAGGAAATTCCCGGTGTTAATTGGGTTACAACAATACCTGATTACATCTCCATGGATAATAACCACAGCCGTTATTTTTTTAAAGGCGCCGATTCAAGTTATGACTGGAAGTTATATGCCATAGACAGCCACACAGGTACTGTTCTTTCCAATCCTCCGTTTTGCCCATCATGCTCACAACTTGACAACCTTATCGAATTTGAGTACGATGAAAACTCTGATACTCTTTACGCGCTTCATTGGAACAATGCACTTCAGCGGGAATATTTTGTCGCGGTAGATCCGGCAACAGGAGATTTTCAAATCATCAGTGAGCTTCCTGATGTTAACTACATTCAGGTTGAATCTTCGACCTTCGATGTGATCCATAACCAATACATTTTTCTCGGTTTTAATTTCGATGGCACCGAACATCTTTATACCATTGATGCCTCTACAGGAGCAGTTCTTTACTCACCGCCATTCACTGCGTTCATCAATATCCTCGACTTTGAGTTTGACAGGAACAACGGAAATATTTATGCCTTGCTTCTCAGCAACATTGGCGATCACCTGCAACTTGTTTCAATAAACAATCAAACACTAAATTACCAGGCAATATGCACCATCAACAATGCAGAGGGTGTAACAAGCGGCTTCACTACGTTCGATTCAAATCATGAGCGTTACATTTTCTGCGGTCCTGATCTCCCGGATGGCATTTATCGATTGTATTCAGTTGATGTTAACTCCGCGCAGGTTATTTCGCAGCCGCCATTTTATCTGCTGCCAGAGCCCATTTCTAACATTATTGAAACGCAATACGACGCCGGGAATGATAAACTCGTAGCACTGCATTGGGACAATCATTGGACGGATGAAGATTCCGCCGATTTCATTCCGCCCGATACTACTCATGATACTACCGGCACTAATGATACTACTTCATTTCCAGTTGCAATAACTATTTATCCCAACCCGTTTAATGATGAACTTGTGATTGAATTCGCTTCTGTCAATCATCCCGCAGTTTCATTTGCATTGTATAATGAGGTCGGGCAATTGATTATAGATGCAAAACAAATCAGCACCCGGAAATTAGTGATCAGTAAAATTTCCTTTACCGGAGGCATCTATTTTTACAAACTCTATTCAGGCAAATCTGTTTTTAAAAGCGGGGAGCTGGTTTTGCAGAGATGAAATTTTGTGGTGCACCGGATAGACCTCGTGCACCTGTTCTCCATATATCTCTGTCTTTATTCTGAAAATTATCACCATGAAATTTGACCTTCATATTGGAATAAGGATCTGCCACCCATAATATTCCAGGCATTATAAATTTTCAACAACAAAGAAATGAAAACTCCATTTATCTTTATATCAAAGAAAACTCCCTAACTGGCGCGAGGTCTTAGCGAAAATCAATGCGAGAGCCAGACGTGCCTGCATTCGAGCGTGAGTGGGAATAGCATAATCCGATAACAGTGGTAATTTGAAATTGACAGGAAGAAATTAACTTTGACAACGCAATCAAACAATAAAATGAAATCAAAATTACTTTTACGAATTGCATCCGGAGCAATGCTTTTTCATTTGATAGGACATACCTTCGGACACACCAATTGGAAACATGATGCGAACCCTGAAAGACAAGAAGTCATCAATCAAATGATGAACCATCAGTTTCCATTTATGGGAGCAATCAGAAGCATGGGTGACTATTATGAGGGCTATGGTTGGGCTTCTGCTATTGCAATCCTGTTTTTTGCACTTATACTTTGGCTTGTTTCAGGTGCTGTAAAAGAAAACACAAGTCTTGCTACTAAAATTCTTGTAGTAACTACCATTTGTCTTTTTGCCTGGAGCATTGACGAATTCATTTTCTTTTTCCCGTTTGCCGCTTGTGTAACTTTATTAGCAGGTATCCTGACTTTAGTTGCCATAATTCAAATTAGAAATCAGAAGTTATAAAACGCTATAGCAGACTATGTCAGCTACACATGAAAACGTCCGGGTAGAAGCCTTCAGCGATGGAGTTTTTGCTATAGCAATAACCCTCCTCGTTCTTGAAATAAAGGTTCCTCCCATTGATTCCATCCATTCGGTTCCCGATTTGTGGAATGGGATTGCGAAATTGGGATACTCTTATTTTGCTTGATGTGGTTTCTCTGGTTAAAGATGAGCATGACCTCTCCAAATAAGAAATGATTGTGATGCCCGGTGGCAGTTCCCGGAATAATGCTGCTGCCACTCATATTGTTCTGAGCATATAAGCCCGGAATTTGCAGCTCGAATTTTTGCCGCAAAGAACGCGGAGCAAAACGCAAAGAATAACGCAAAGAAAAAGGTAGTCATTTCTGCAGAAACATTTAAGGGATGAGGGAAAAATCATAGAGTAGGTTAAAAATGCGGTAATCCGCTGCGTAATAGTTTGTTTTGCGTAATAGTGGATAAATTTGTTGCAGCAAGCCGGAAGTTACAGGCAATCAATTCAGCTCCACTTCAATTTTCAATCGAGGAGCAAAACAGAAATATTTTAATGAAGTATAAATTTCTCTTTTCAACTCTTATACTTTGCGGGATTTGCACTACAACACTTGCCCAAAAAACATTATCAGGAATTGTTAATGACTCCGGCCGTCAAAAGGCTTTACCTTTTGTAAACATCGGTATCAGGCATAAGAATATCGGCACAAGTTCATTGGCAGACGGAAGTTTCTCCTTGCAAATTCCATCACAAAATGAAAATGACACCCTGACTTTCTCCATGGTCGGATATACAGAGCTGAATCTTCCAATCAAGAGAATAACAGTTACCAATCAAAAAACATTTTTGCTAAAAGTAAAGTCAACCGAATTGACAACGGTTACAGTTTCCGCCAAAAAATTAGTTGAAAAAAAATTTGGTATTAAAAACTCTCGTGCCCTTATTCATTTTGGTGACGGCAGTACCAATCAAAATGACATTTTTGAAATAGCCCAACTGATAAAGCTTGACACAACGCTTTCAAGAATAACTTCTGTGAACCTCTATATTACCGAACCAAGAAATGACAGCGGCACCTTCAGGATTAATTTTTATAGCTTTGACGGCAAAAGACCAGCCAATAGAATTATTGAAAAGAGTATTATTCAAACCCACCCAATACAAGCTGGCTGGTTAACCTTCGATTTGTCAGCATACAATGTTTATTTAAAAAGCAATTTTGTAGTCGCCATTGAATTTATCCCGACAGGAAAAAGAAACAACCCTATTTATTACGAAGTGAAGTTAGGCGGCTCGGCAAAAAGCTTCATGAGGGCAAGCAGCCAGGGAGAATGGATAGTTCCGCCCCACCATTACCGCCTTTTTATTACAGCCCTTGTGGCAGACAACAAAAGTAAATCACAACAGGAGGATTCAGAAGAAAAGGAAACAATCCCCACCACCATTTTATTTTCTGAGATTGTCAAAGATTCGTTTTCTATTTTTATCAGCTTGCCGAAAGATTATACCAAAAAGGAGAATCAAAAATTTCCTGTGATTTATTTATTGGATGCAAATGCGTATTTTGATATTGTAGCCGATGCTATGAATGAAAATAAAATGAACGGAGCAATTTTAGTTGGAATAGGTTACAAAGATGCTATCCTGATGGATTCTTTACGAAACAGAGATTATACATTTCCCAAAGCCTTGCCGCAAGATAGTTTTCCAGTCAGCGGTGGCGCAGACAAATTTTTAAGATTTATTGAACAGGAATTAATTCCATTCATTGACAAAACCTATCACACTGACACCAGCAACCGAACTTTGATGGGACATTCTTTCGGAGGTTATTTTACGTTGTATGCTTTGGAAGAAGAATTATATAACAACCTTCGCTTGTTTAGAAACTATGTGGCAGCAAGTCCTTCTTTAGACTACTTTGATCAATACCTGTCAAAAAGATTTCAAGGCATCGCGAGCAGTAACGACACCGGCCAGCGAGCTTTATTTATAACTTTCGGAGGTCGAGAAGATGCCGAAGACGGCGGAACAGGAACGGCAGGTATTGACAATTTTAATTCTTTCATTGCCCTCTTATCGGGTAGCAGATTTAGAAATATTAAATTGAAGAGTGCGCTTTACCCTGCGTTTGGTCACATGGAAACAGCCGTTCCAACATTTACTGAATCATTAAAGGAAATACTATGACAAGCAAGAAGAAAATATTAGCAATTTCCGGCAGCACTCGACAAAGCTCTTCAAATCTGAATTTAATAAAGGCAATTATTAATCTCTATACTGACCAACTTGACATAAAAATATTTGAAGGATTATCAGACATTCCCCACTTTAATCCTGACCTCGATACTGACCATTCACCGGCAAATGTTGCCGGCTTTCGCAGGCAGCTAAAAGAGGCAGATGGTATTTTAATTTGCACGCCGGAATATGCCATGGGAGTGCCCGGAACTTTGAAGAATGCCATTGACTGGACTGTTTCTTCGTGTGAGTTTTCTCACAAGCCGGTTGCTTTAATTACAGCATCATCAGCAGGGGCGAAGGGGCATCAATCACTCATGGAAACTTTGAAAATTATAGAATCAGACATTCCGGATGACTCTCAGCTTTTGGTTTCATTCGTGAAAACAAAGATTAGCAGTGAAGGGAAGATTACTGACGCGAAAACTTTAGAGCAGGTAAAGAAACTTGTAGCTTCACTGATTAAAACTATTGACAACAAGATGTAACATGATAATTTTCATTCAGAATGACAATTAAAAAGTTATATGAAGTCTCTTGCTGCGATTTTCATTTCAATTTTTATTCTCGGTATAACAGGCTGTACAAGCAATAGTAGTCACGAAACCAGAGAGACGAAAGATTCTTCGGATTGTGCCAAGACCACAATTCCTAAAAAAATGCTTCAGTCTGATTGGAAAGATTCCATAGTTCAGAAATATATTGAGTCTTCAGGAGATCCCTTAGTCGCGGCAATTAGAAATGATACTGTACATGGTTTGACTTACATGTACGAGAGTGAACAAAGAGGAGGAAGGAGCTATATTACTGTTCGGATAGGACAATCTAAGGAATATCGTTTCGTAACCTCAGCTTGGTTATATATTGATTCGATGACTAAGAAAGTATATGACTTAGATATCCCCAGCGATTCATTAATGGAATTGAAAAAATAATTCTCTTTGTTACAGCTTGTAAATTTTCTTTTGAATGATCTGCTTGTCTGTCTGTATCTTTGCGGGCTGAAAACGCGTTCAGTAAATTTTGTTTCACCTTTATATTATCGCCATCTTCGTGCCTGAAAACTACATGAATTCTTCCATTTGTTTAGAGTTTTTGATTGTTATTTAATGTATGAATTACTCCATAACAAATGAGATTATACAAATTGGACAGTATAGGGATTTTTTTTGTCATTTAATTTTTAAGAAATACCAATTGCCCTAAATGATAAGATAAATGATTTGTCCTGTTAATTATAAGGTTCAGCTTATTTCTATGTGGTTCTTGTATGAAATCCTCCTCAGAAACTGAATTGTGCCGTTGAAACCATTCATTAGGTAGCAGCTTGTTAAAATGATCAGCTAATATTGAGTTTATATTTTTCCAATACTGTCTCAGCTCGCCTGCTGACTCCGTTGGAGTATTAGATTTATCGGGATTGGTTATAAAACTGTCTGTTAATTGCGGATATAATTGTTCTCCAAAATTGAGCACCGGCAACATTCTGTCATGAACGGCAGTAAGATGTCCTAATAAATAAATTCCTCTGTTCCGGTTAGGAGCAACTTCGTTTTCCAGTTGCTGATCAGTGAGTTTATCAAAAATAGTATCTGCCTCTTTTACCTTCGAATACCAGGTATCAAGCACCATTTTTACCATTATTTGATTTGTCATTTTTGCTTTCTAAATTGTTGATGGTTAAAAATAGCGCTTGACGAATATACTAAATTCACCAATACCTGTTTTGAGGAATTTCAGGTCCCAGATGATTTAAAATGCACCGATACCGCGAGACTTAATTTGACAGCACCAGTCGTTCTAATTTTTTTGCGGCCTGCCATCCCCGCTCGGGATCTCCAAACCGAAGTACAATTTCCACATTTCGGTTCTCAAAGGTATTTTCAGTCCCCTCAGATTTTGCCAGCCATTCTGAAAATATCCTTTCCTGTGAGCCCCGATTCAGTAGCGAGTCAATGGCAGCATACAACCCTGTATCACCGTTGATGATGTAGGAGAAATTTCCGGAAATACGCCGCAGAGCAGATTGAATGTCGGACACTCTTGCTTTTATTTTCACTTCTATTTTCACGTCTTCCATAAAAAGTGGTTGAGAGTTTTTAAAAGGTTACCTTAAAAAAAGAGCCGGGCGCTTTCGTACCAACCCATATTTGTAACATGTCTCAATTTAGTTGTTGTTCCTCCTCCATGAATAATTACCGGTTTCTTCATTTCATTTCTTTCTCGCCTTTGATCGCGAGAAAATAATGCCATAATTTATTGGTTGTAATATCAGCGGGTTATGCAATTAAAGGATTCGATGTTTCCAGGATGTGGAATTTTGTACCCTCGACGCCATCCATTGCGCATGTTGGCCAATAGCGGAATATGACTGCGTTGCATTTGCAAAACAGTACATTAGATTTGTTCCTTCAAGCCAGCTTAGTGAATACACAACTCGAAACGCTGCTAAAATCCATTGAGCAATCACAGAGCTTTACTGCTGCTGAGAAAGACAATATTTCAAAAGCAGTAAAGGAACTTGGCGATGAGTTGCAGCATAAGAACCACGATTTGCTAATCGAAGCATCGCTTGAGCGCGTTCGTGCAGTGGCGCTCACAATGAAACAGCCCGATGATGTGTTGAGCATCTGCAAAATAATGTTCACAGAATTGCAATCTCTCGGGTTCAGCGATCTAAGGAATGCATTGATCAACTTCTGGGATGATGCAAGCGCTTCACTGCTCGATTATGATTACTCCGATTATGCCGGTGGACACATCGTAAGCATTCCTTACAACACTCACCCTGCCTTTGAAAAATTTCAGAATCGGATCAGGAGTGCAAAGGATGCTTTTGCTGAACTCAAAGTTTCAGAGGAGGAATTGGAAAGCTGGAAGCTGCGCAGAAGAAAAGACGGCGAGTATGAGGACCCACGACTCGATAATATTTCTGCACTCTACTACTACTTCTATTCCACTGGTGTTGGCGCTCTCGGCATTTCCACATTCAGTTCACTTACTGAGGAAAAGCTGAGCGTGCTCAAGCGCTTCAGAAATGTTTTTGATTTTGCTTATCGCCGATACATGGATGTGGCGTTGGCGGAAGCGCAGACGCGTGAAGCACAGATAGAATTATCGCTTGAACGTGTCCGTGCAAAAGCCATGGCGATGCAGAAGACCGACGATCTCAACTCTGCTGTTGCAACGGTCTTCGAAGAATTGGACAAACTGAACCTCGGAGTGCAGCGATGCGGGATCGGGATTCTCAATAAAGAAACTTATAAAGTGGATGTATGGACAACTACTGTTTCAGACCATGGAAAAACCGTACAGGTTTCAGGTGATGAATCAATGGACATTCATCCGCTGCTAAAAGGTGCGCATGAAGCGTGGCTCCGGCAGGAAGATTTTTCTTATGTGCTGAAGGGAGAAGACCTCGTGGAATATTACCGCGCCTTGACAAAAACAAATTTCAGACTGCCGGATGCTGTGCAAATTACTTCCAGCAAAGAAGGACAGCAGCAGTATTACTTCAATGCCATGTTCCAGTTCGGCGGATTGTTCGCTTTTCGCGAAACAGAATTTCCCGAAGAAGCAAAATCAGTGATGAAACGTTTTGCCGGTGTGTTCAACCTCACCTACAAACGGTTTCTTGATATTCAGAAAGCAGAAGCGCAGGCACGAAAAGCATTGATTGAAGTTGCACTTGAGCGGGTGCGTTCGAAAGCAATGGCAATGCATAAAAGTGATGACTTCAATCCTGCTGTTGAAATTGTGTTCGAGGAACTTGAGAAGCTTGATCCCGGAATGCTTCGTTGTGGTATTGCCATTCTCAATAAGGAAAAACGCAATGCGGATGTTTGGACAACCTCCGGTATCGGTCACGGGAAAACTGTGCAGATCTCAGGAGATGAATCAATAGATATTCATCCGCTACCGCAGGGTGCATTCGATGCCTGGCTGCAGGGAAAAGATTTTTCTTACGTATTGCAAGGCGAAGACATGTTTAGCTTTTACCGGGCGGTTAAAGCAACCAACATTCACCTGCCGGATTCAGCGTCGAAAGGACACAAGCAATATTGCTATGTTGCGCCATTTCAGGCGGGCTGGCTTTACGCTTTTCGCGAAACAGAATTTCCTGACGAAGCAAAGTCAGTGATGAAGCGTTTTGCCGGTGTCTTCAACCTCACCTACAAACGTTTTCTCGATATACAAAAAGCAGAAGAGCAGGCACGGGAAGCGCAGATTGAAGTTGCTCTCGAGCGAGTGCGTTCAAAGGCAATGGCAATGCACAGGAGCGATGACTTCAATCCTGCCATTGCGACGGTCTTTGACGAGCTTGACAAGCTCAACCTTGGAATGCTTCGTTGCGGCATTGCCATTCTCAACAAGGAGAAACGAAGTTCTGACGTTTGGACAACTTCTGTTTCAAATGAGAACAGAACCGTTCAGGTTTCGGGCGATGAATCTCTCGACATTCATCCGCTTTTGCAAGGCGCCTACGATGCCTGGCTGGTACAAGGTGATTTTTCTTATGTGCTGCAAGGTGATGACATGGAGAAGTATTACAAGGCTGTGAGCGCTACTAACCTCAAGTTACCGTCCTCTGCATCAGTGGGAGTTAAGCAATACTATTACGTAACCTCATTTCAAGACGGGAATTTGTTTGCCTTCCGCGAAACAGAATTTCCTGACGAAGCAAAGTCAGTGATGAAACGTTTTGCCGGCGTCTTCAATCTCACCTACAAACGTTTTCTCGACATTCAAAAAGCAGAAGCACAGGCACGTGAATCGCAAATTCAACTCGCCCTTGAACGGGTTCGGGCCAGAACCATGGCGATGCAGAAAAGTGATGAGTTATCAGAAACTTCTTTTGTACTCTTTGAGCAGTTGAAGGAATTGGGTGAAGTAGGTGAACAGATTTCAATCGGTATTTATAACGAAGAGGAAAGAATCATGGAGTTATATGCAACGGTCTACGGCAGCGAATGGAAGGACATGGGAAGAATTCCGTTTGACGAGCATGACGTTCACAGGAAAATGTACGCGGCATGGAAGGCGCAGCAGAAGTCTTTTGTTATTGATTTGTCAGGGAAAGAACTCGCAGACTTCAACAAGTTCAAGATGAAGAACAGCACTCAATATAAATCGGAGGAAGAACTTCCAAAAAATCGCTGGGTGATACACACCGCTTTCTTCTCAAAAGGGGTACTGTCTTTTTCCACTTATGAACCGCGACCGCCGGAAACCGTTGAGTTGCTGGAGCGATTTGCCGGTGTCTTCGATCACACCTATACGCGCTTCCTCGATCTCAAAAAAGCAGAGGAGCAGGCACACGAAGCACGGATCGAAGCCTCACTCGAGAAAGTCAGAGGCAGAGCAATGGCAATGCATAAAAGCAGTGATCTTACCGAAGCAGCTGGAACGCTATTTACTGAATTGAACAAGCTTGGAATAAATCCCATCCGCACAGGTTTTGTTTTACTCTCAAAAGATTCGCGGAGAGCAAAACTTTATCCGGCAACTTCCTTCGATAATAAGAGCACACTTTCTTTCACGGGTGAGTTTGAATTTACCGGTCACCCTGTTTACGAAAAGCAATATGAATCATGGCAGAAGCAGGAAAATTATTTTCCCGTCCTGGAAGGAGAGGTATTAAAATCCTATTACCGGATTCTTTCCGCTGCGCTTTCGATTCCCTATGAAAATTTTCCAACTGAGAAAAAGCAGTTCGGAAGTTTCCTTCCATTCACAGAAGGATTTCTTTTCACCTGGAGCCATGAACCTTATGCTGAAGATGAAATAAATATTCTCAATCGCTTCAAGTCAATCTTAGATCTAACCATAAGGCGCTTTCTTGACCTTCAGAAAGCAGAAGCACAAACCAGGGAATCACAAATTGAAACCGGACTCGAGCGCGTGCGCAGCCGGACACTCGCCATGCATTCAAGCGATGAGCTTGCGGAAACAGCGGCGGTTCTTTTCAAGCAACTGATTAACCTTGGAATTGCACCCAATCGTTTATACATCGGCATAATAAAAGACGATCCCGATGGATCGGGAGGGAACGCAGAATTCTGGATCACCCATGAAGACGGAAGCAGGGTAAGTTCAAGGTTCGATGCAAATCTGAACGACAACCCTTCATTTCAAAAAATGCTGGCAGGATGGAAAGAGCAACAGAAATCTCTCACCATTGACATGCAGGGTGACGAGCTGAAGGAATATCTGGCTCACCTCCGGAGGCTTGATGTGCCCTTCAAAATTGGTCTCTCGCAAAAACGCAGAGTTCAAACCATCGCTTACTTCTCGAAAGGATTTATTGGAATTGCTTCGCCTGATTCGCAGCCGGAAGAAACGACACAACTGCTCGAACGATTTGCTTCAGTGTTTAATCTAACCTACACGCGCTTCAATGATTTGAAATTGGCAGAAGCGCACGCAATCAGTGCACAGATTGAAGAGCAAAAATTGAGAGAAGAAAAAAAGCGGTCTGATTCTCTTCTGCTGAATATTCTTCCCGAAGAAATTGCAAATGAACTCAAGCAGTTCGGAAAATCGTATGCGCGAAAGCATGAAGAAGTAACCATTCTCTTTGCCGACATTAAGGGCTTCTCCACCATTGCAGAAAATCTCTCAGCAGAAGAATTGGTGAATCAACTCGATGAATGTTTCCGTGCCTTTGATCACATCGTTGACAAGCACGGTTTGGAAAAAATAAAAACTATAGGTGATGCCTACGTATGTGCCTGTGGATTACCAAAACCCGTCTTTGATAATGCCGGGAAAACAGTGAAAGCCGCTCTCGACATGCTTGATTTTATAAAGAGCTTCGGGCTCATGAAAAAGATCCAGGACCTCCCTGCATTTGAATTCCGGGTTGGCATTCACACAGGACCTGTGATCACCGGGGTTGTTGGCCTGAAGAAATTCACCTACGACATCTGGGGTGATGCAGTGAATATGGCCGCCCGCATGGAGCAACACGGTGAAGCGGGCAAGATTAATATATCAGGCAACACCTATAAGCTTATTAAAGATAAATTCACCTGTACTTATCGCGGAAAAATTGAAGCGAAGAATAAGGGAGAGGTGGATATGTATTTTGTTGAGCGTCCAATGTAGAATTGACGAATCGCGAAAATCCCGTCCCGGTTCATCGGATCTTCGGGGTTGATGATGTTTCATAGCTGGAATTGCAGGGACCATCAAAGGCAATACGATGAAGATTTTAATAGTGATAGTTCTAATCGCGACAATTTTTAGTAGTTGCCAGTATGATCCCTATGCATATAAATATACTACTGAAGAACCCAATAATTCTGATTTGATTGGAACATTTATTTTCGAGCAGCAAACAGTTGATTTCGGAATAAAAGAATTTAAAGATTCAATAACCGGAGAAAATGTGATTCCAAAAATTGAAATATATAAAGATGGTAACTATGAGGTTGAGTACCTTCCATACTTTAAAGGTTTTGATCCGCATTTCGAAAGACTAATTACAATGAATGGAACCTGGGAAAAATCAATTGTTGGAGGAATGCAGGATAGAAGCGGAACACTTAGGAACCATTGGGGTATACGCTTAAATGGACTTCCAATTGAACTTCAAAATGCAGGGCTGATGAATAAGGCGCCTCCGTACAAAATCATAATCGGATTTGGAGACCCTGATGCCGGAGATGTAATGATATTAAAAAAAGAATAAGAAGGGACCGATAAAGGCCCTTTTTGCCCTTGTCGGCATTCTCCAGCGAGCATCCGCGAGCGCCGTACCTCCCTTTCGAAAGTTGGGACACGAATGAATAAATTAAATCGGCGTGTCTATTCCTTTCCGTCTGACCTCCTGGCTTTAGCAATAGTCGGGATTTTTGTGATGTATATTCTTTTTTACGGGTTAATAATATTGCTAAATTATGTTTCTGCGTTTCTTCCTTCCATTGCCAAACACAATCTGTTCGTATCAGCAACATTGGTTTATTTATTTTCAGTGATACCTTTACTTATCGTTACTAAGAAACGAACAGGAAAATAAATATCTTTACAACTTGATAAGCGATCCCGCCTAAAGCGGGACTGGCAAGTCAAACAAATAATAATTTCAAATGGCTGTAAAAAAAACAAAACCAACCGCAGCAAACGTGGAGGATTTTATCAATAATGTGAAGGATGAACAAAAGCGTAAAGACAGTTTTGTGCTTTTGGAAATGATGAAAAAAGCAACCGGGGAAGAGCCGGTATTATGGAGTAACTCAATCATCGGTTTTGGTATAAAAAGATACAAAAGCCCCGCCACCGGCAGGGAAGTTGATTGGCTCCGGATAGGTTTCTCTCCCCGTAAAGCGAATCTATCTTTGCACATCAGCATGGGTATAAAGGAGCATACTGCTGCTCTTAAAAAGCTCGGCAAGCATAAGACCGGTGTGGGTTGCCTCTACATAAATAAGCTGGAGGAGATCGATCTGAAAGTTCTAAATGAAATCATAGACGCATCACTAAATCGAAAGTAGAATACTTTGGGAGTGTCTTCTAAAAAATAAATTTTATGGAACAAACATCAAGGCTTAAAAATCTTTCAAGGTTTTTGAATATATATGGAGTTATATCAATCATTCTCTTCGGAGGACTTTTTTTGCTGACTTCGCTCGATGCACCAATTATGCAGGAAGGAGGGGCACTTAGATTTATGCGATGGGATATTCTTTCAAAGCATGTTGAATTGATGATTGAAGCTATTTACCTGGTATGGGGGATTTATATGCTAAAAGCAGCACGCAACCCTTTAGCCTATATTTCCTTTCTCAATTTTACTCTTTGGGCTAACTTAGTTCATGGCTTATTAATGGTTCCACAGGCATTTATGGTTGGAATGGTGTTTAAAATGTTTACAGATGTTGCGTATTGCCTGGTTCTTGCAGGTGGTTTATGGTTTTTGATACCCAGGAGCGAAGAAGTTTCGAAAGCTAAAGAAGCTTGAGGATTAGTAGATGAGCAGAAGAAATTTTATAGGAAGCGCTGAGGCGCACATTTTGCGCGTGTCTACATTCCTTCTCCTGCCCTTATCTCCACCGGCAGAATCAAATGATGAATATTTCGGCGGGTAAGGATACCGCCGATAAAAAAAAATTTTGACAGCGACAACGCAATGGAAATAACATTAAGAGTTTTATTGGGCTTGGTTACGCTTATATGTTTGCTGGGTGGCCTGAACCTCCTCGTGAAAGGAGCAGGTTCATTTTTACCTGAATCGTCACCTAAACAACCCGTGTTGGACAATCTTTTCAGGTTCCTTAGTGGAATTTATTTTGGTCTGGGATTTCTGATGCTCTGGGTGGATTTTAATTTTATTCAGGTGAGCAATTTGATTTATTTTATAGGAACTGTGGTAATCTTTTCAGGTTTGGGGAGGTTGTATTCAAGGTTGAAAGTGGGTTCTGCCGGAACTTATTATAATACAATGATGGTGGTTGAAATTATTTTAGGAATCTGCATCGTCGTATTGGAATATTTGAGAAGTTTATAAAAAATCTCTGTTCGCTGTTGGGTTGATGACCTTGCCAAGCGAGTGTAAAATTAAACTCTAAACTATCCTCCCTTTAATCGCCTTCGCCACTGCCTCTGACTTCGAATGCACCTGCAACTTTTTGTAAATGTTTTTGATATGCACATTCACCGTATCAATGCTGATGGTGCATTCATCAGCAATAAGTTTGTAGCTCATTCCCTCAACGAGACAGGAAAGAATTTCTTTTTCACGGTCGGTGAGATTGAAAACATTTTTTGAATCAGAAGCACGCTCACCCTTTACCATTTTCAAAACACGGTTAGCGATTGTCGGGGTCATCGGGCTTCCGCCTTCGTAGATTTCTTTAATGGCAGAAAGAATTTCCACAGGAGCTGTATTCTTCAAAATATATCCTTCAGCACCTGCACAAATCGAATCAAATATTTTTTTATCGTCTTCAAAAATTGTTTCCATCAGGATTTTCATTTCCGGGAAATTCTCTTTCACCAGTTTTACACCTTCAATTCCGCTGATGCCGGGCATTTCAATATCCATCACAATTACATCAGGACTTGCGCTCTTAATCCGCTTTACAAGGTCATCGCAATTCGGAAATGCACCTGTGCATGTAAAGCCCTGCGAACCATTAATGAGTTGAAACAACCCCTCGCGCATGCTGTTGTTGTCTTCGAAAATTGCTACTTTTATTTCCATGCTGTTATGTTTTAAAACTCAATTCAATATTAGTTCCTTTTCCTTCGGCTGATTCAATGAGCAACTGCGCTCCGATTTCGGCTGCTCTTCTTTTCATATTTTTTATTCCATTTCCCATTTGAGCTTGCTCCATGTCAAAGCCAACACCATTATCACGAATTATCATCTTCACATTTTTGTTATCAAGCGAAACATGAAACGATGCGCGGGTGGCATTTGAATATTTAACTAAGTTATTAGCGGCTTCTTTAAAAAGCAGGTAAACATTTTTCCGAACCGGCATCGGCAGAGATAATTGATTTAAACTTTCATCTGCTTTAAAAGTAAATTCAATTCCTTTTGCTTTCAGCAGCAGGTAAGTGAGCGAGCGCATCCGCGCAATCACATTTTCAAAAGTGTCATTTTCAGGGTTAATCGTCCAGACAATATCACTCATGGCATCAATAATTTTTCGAGCGCTCACACCAATCTGGTCGAGAGCAGCAATAGGTTTACCCGCTTCTTGTTTTGCAACTTCGCTGAAAAGAGAAATACTATTAAGAGTAGAACCAATATCGTCATGCAAATCGGCTGCAATGTTGTTTCTGATGCTTTCTAATTTCAATTTCTGTCTTGTGCGATAGTTTTTATAAATGAAGAAAAATAAAACGAGCACAAGAGCCAATCCGCCGATTAATGAATTTTTTAACAGCGTTTGTTTTTTGATTTCTATATTTTGAATCTCTTTGTCTTTGGTGAGCAATGCGATTTCTTTTTCCTTTTTTTCTGATTGATATTTGGCATTCATTTCATCAAGCGACCTTACTTTTTCCGCATCCAGTAATGAATCACTTATAGCAGTATATGATTGAGAATATTCAAACGCTTTTTTATAATTGTTTAAAGCAGCATAAACTTTTATCATGTCTGCCATTATACCTTTTGTAGTACGAGTGCTTTGAATTTTTTTTGAAATGTCAAGTGCAATCAAATAATGATTTAATGCCTTTTCATAATTGCCTTTTTTATAATTACCGAATCCGATAAATTGATGGGAATCCATTAGAGTGGTTTGGTCGTCTGTATTTTGCGCTAAACTTTTTTCAAAGTAATAAATGGCTGAATCATAATTGTTGCCCGATTCAGAGTAAGCATAAGTTGTTCCCAACATATTTAATTCTTTGCTTACCCCATCTTTGTCGCCTATTTGCACATACATTGCAATTGCCTTTTTATAATAATCTCTTTTCTTTGGCGGTTGTTTCTCTAATGCGGCTAATCTGTCATTTCCCTGAGCAATGCCTATTTTATTATTTGATTTTTCCGAAACCTTTAACGCTTTTTCAGCATATTCTTTCGCTGCTTTATCGTTTTTCAATTCATCGGAATAAATAAGAGAAAGATTATAATAAACACCTGACAAATATGTCGTAGACTTGCTTGCTTCCATGACTTTCTCAGCGCGCAGAAAATATTCCAGCGCCTTTTTATAATCGCCCTGCTGCAGATAAATAGCTCCCGAATTACTGAGCACTTGTCCGAGCATTTCTTGGCTTCTGAGGGAAGTATCATTAAGGCACGCAATGGCATTATTGAAATAAATTAATGCGGAATCAACATTGCCAAGTTTTAATATCTGATGCGCCCCCAAATTAGAAAGCATTACTGCCTTTATATAATTATTCTTAATCTGTTCCGCATATTCAAGACATTTTTTGGTGCATATTAAAAACAATGAATCATTACCTTTTATTTTGTAATAATATCCCAAGCGCATGTAGCCGTAAGCTAAACCATATTTATATTTTAGTGAATCGGAAATTTGTATTTGTTCGTCAATAACTTTTTTGCTTCTGTCAATGTCGTTGGTCATAATATTGGTAGCCAATTCCAAAAGCAATTTCACTCTTGCAGTATCCCTATGCGGATGCTTGTCTAATAAATTTTGCAAGCTGTCAATCTTCTGTTTATCCTGTCCTTCTGCTGAAATAAAAAAAGCAGCACTAAGAAAAAAAACAAGCAGAGTTTTGTAAAAGCGTTGCATCATTTTTTATTTTTAATTTCAACAAGATAGGCAAAGATTAGAATTCATCTAAAGCGGAGTTTGCAAAAGTAATGTGTCTTCTCTTCCTCTCATATAACTGAAACAGGTTAGTTCCTGCCTCTCCTACTCGGGAAAACAGTGAAAGATAACGTGTTTCAGTTATTGCGGACTGTTAGTATTCCCTCCACCTTTGTCCCGTCAAATTTTTTTTTAACCAAAAACAACTTCAAAATGAAAACACAACTTCAAAAAAAGATTTACACTTTCATTCTGATTGCTATCGGAATGTTTTCTTTCACCTCTATTAGTGCACAGGGAAATGCGAAAGTACCACAGTGCAATTGCGCCAGTCTTCCTTTAATGGGATGTGGTTCCAATGACTTCGGTTGTCAATTGTACTGCGGTGGAAAATGTGCTGATTATTGTGCAAAGCATCCAAACCAGTGTAAATCGGCAGAGGGTGATGCGACATACGGAACTCTCTTCACAACCATCTTTCCAAACCCGGTTTCAACTTCTACCACCATTTCATTTTCCGTCGGGCAAACTGAAAATGTTTCCGTCAGAATTTTTGATATGATGGGAAGATTGATTAAGACCCTTGCCGACGGTTCTTTCACTGAGGGCGACTATGAAGTTGAATGGTCTCCGGGAGATTTAACGGCAGGAAATTATTTTTTGCAGACGCAAAGTACAAGCGACACCGAGGTAATTCTATTGAGTTTGGTGAAGTAGAAATTTCCTCTCCGCGTAACGAAGTCAAATTGCTGCATAGCTATTTTTTAATTTTTCTAAACCAAAAAATAAAATGAAAACAACTAAAACGATTACCCTGGTTCTTGCACTTTGCGTGATGAATCAATTTGCAAATGCACAGAAATGTAATCATAACAAACCATGTCCGAATGGAAAAATATGTTATTGCCAGGATCAAATCCATCTTAACCACTGTAATTGTGTTTACGGTTTTCGGTATGCAGAAGCATCTAATTTAAATGAGTGGACATTGGACATAGCCACCATCTATCCAAATCCAATTTCCAATTCAACAACGATTTCATTTTCCCTTTCTCATTCACAAAATGTTTCTCTTAAAATTTTTGATGTGAACGGAAGATTGGTTTCAACACTTACCGATGCAACTTTTGAAGAAGGTGACAATGAAATAATATGGAACGCTTCTGATGCCGGAGTTTACTTTCTACAAATGCAGACAGCAGAAAATCTGGAGACGGAGAAATTGATTGTAACAAAATAAAATTTCACTCTCAAACAAACAACAATGAAATACTCAACACCATTACTTAGTAGCATTTTGATCATTGCACTCAGTTGCTCCAATCAACTTGCAAAAGCACAAGCGCCTTCTATTGCCTGGCAGAAAACCGCTGGCGGCAGTAATGATGAGGATGGATACAACATGATTAAAACAACAGACGGTAATTATGTCGTCTTCGGCACCACTAATTCTGTTGATGGAGATTTCAGCATCAACCGCGGCGATTACGATGCATTCGCCATTAAGTTTGACGGGGATGGAAATTTCATCTGGAGCAAAACTTATGGTGGCAGCTCTTACGACGACTTCACAGATATGCTGGAAACAGGAGATGGCGGATTTTTAGCTGCTGGAACCACAGCTTCCAATGATGGTGATGTTCATGGAAATCATGGAGGTGATGATGATATCTGGATTGCGAGCTTAAATGCCAGCGGTGATCTCATTTGGAGCAAATGCTTTGGCGGCAGCGGAGATGATTTGGATTATCAATCCAGTTCGGGCTTCATCAAAACAAGTGATAACAATTTCATGTTCGCCGCTCTTAGCAATTCTTCTGATGGTGATGTACCCGAAAACAAAGGTGATTACGATGCATGGCTTGTAAAGATTAACAAGCATGGGAAAATTATTTTTTCAAAAACCTACGGAGGCAGTGCTTCTGATAATTTAGTAAGTGTAGTTGAAACTTCACACGGAAAATATGTGATCGGTGGTTCAACTTTTTCGACTGACGGGGATGTTATTGGTAATCACGGAGGAGCGGGTGACTACATGCTGATGAGGTTGAATAAAAAAGGAGACATCAAATGGTCAAGATGCTACGGTGGAAGCGGCTCCGATTTTTTCCATGATGCCGTGCACGGACCCGGAAGCACAGTTGTGTTTGGCGGTAGTACGAATTCGAGTGATGGCAATGTAACAAATTATCATGGTGGTTATTCTGACTCGTGGGTAGTAAAAATTAAATCGCAAAACGGAGATATTATTTGGGCAAATTGTTTTGGCGACACTCGAACAGAAGCATGTTTCGGTTTGATCAAAACAAGTGATGGTTACGTTTCTGTTTCTGCAGTTGACTCCGGCGGATATTGTTGTTTTGAAACATGGGATGCGCAGGCAATCAAAATGGATGAAAACGGTAATGAATTGTGGTCAAAAGTTTTTGGCGGCACTGATTATGATCTTGTGAATACGGGAGTAGAAACCAACGATGGCGGACTCATGCTAAACTGCGTCACATCCTCTACCGATGGAGATATTACCAATTATCACGGCGGGCCAGAAGATGGATGGCTCGTAAAACTGAATCCGGATGGAGAAAGAATTTCTTTTCAGAATGAAACTACTTCAGTGAGTGAATTGAAAAACTATCCGAATCCTTTTTCAACTTCCACAACTATTTCTTTTTCTCTTTCACAACCACAAAAAGTTTCTCTCAAGATTTTTGATGTGAACGGAAGGTTGGTTTTAACTCTTGCCGATAAAATTTTTGCAGCAGGAGAAAATGAAATAGTGTGGACTGCTAAGGATGAAAATGCCGGAATTTATTTTCTCCAATTACAGTCAGTCGAGTTTTCAAAGACGGAAAAATTGAGCGTGACGAAATGAAATTTTTTCAGCACATCACGATGATAATAAAATTACCTTTGATAAGTAATTCGCCGCAAAGCAGACTGACCAAACGGATTTCGCTCTTCTCTCTCTACTTCGTTCCGACATCACTTTCAGTTATAACCTCGTTCATTGCTCCAGTCAGGTTACAATTACCAACTGCGAAATGAAATTCTAACTTAAAAACTTAACAAAATGTTGAATACCTTATTATACAAAAACAAAGAAGTGAAATCCCGATTCTTACCGGGTAAAAAGCAACTATTTTTTATCAGCGCAGTAGTTCTTTTGCAAATGAAGCGAAGCGTAATCCCGATTTTTATCGGTACTGCATTCTATCTGTTGCCAACTATTTCCTGCGCACAAAAAATTGCAGGCGGAGGATTTCATTCCCTTGCTATTTGCAGCGATAGCACAATAAGGGCTTGGGGATACAATAACTATGGTGAACTTGGAAATGGAACCAACACCGACAGCAATTTTCCCGTGCAAGTGGGTTCTCTCACAGGTATCACTGCCATTGCAGGAGGAGTAGATCATTCCCTTGCCCTGAAGAATAATGGCACGGTCTGGGCTTCGGGATCGAATGCTTTTGGTTCACTTGGAAATGGAAACAACACCG
>DASRAJ010000113.1:0-20497 GCA_035638255.1 Chitinophagales bacterium | reverse complement strand
AATTACAATGCCGGGGTTAGTGATCGCATATACCTGCATTGGCAGCTTCACATTTTTCAATTCAAAGTAGCCAAGAGATTTTGTTGAGATGCCCTCGTTGTTTTTTACCTCATCAAAAAGTTTTTCGGAAATGAAAACACCACCCGGCGTTGCAAGTGATTCAATTCGTGAAGCAATATTTACGCTGTCACCATAAATCCCGTTGTCATCGAACATTACGTCGCCGATGTGCAAGCCGATGCGAACATCCACTTTCGGTTCACTGAGAAACAGCGTTTGCATTTCAATGGCACTTCGAACCGCATTCACTGCACTACTGAAAATGCTCATGGTTCCATCTCCATAGTATTGCAACAGTTTTCCATCGTGCTTTGCTAAAGCATCTTCAAAAATTTTTTTTGAGCGATCTCTTTTCTGAATTGCGAGTTGTTCATTCTCCTGCATTAATGCGGTGTAGCCCACCATATCGGTGAACATGATGGCAGCGAGCTGGCGTTGGGAATGGGAGGGCACGAGGTAAATTTAACAAAGGCACGGCTCGGAGCAATACTGTGCTTGCCCTGATTTCAATTTACATTCGGTAATCCTAACTCACTTCTAAGTTTTCTCACGCGCTCATCGTGCCAGGCAAATTCCATCAGCAGCGTGGAGTGATACATCACCGCAATCAGCAGCTTTCGCTCTATGCTTTCGCTGTAATAAACTAAAAATTTGTCCTTGTCGCCAAGGTTCAGATAGAGAAGAGCAAAATAATGCGAGAGGAAAACGTCGGGTTTCTCCCGCTGAAGCCGCTCCATGTTTTTGATTACTTCTTTTGTTTTTTCAGTTTTGCCGCATCGGGCCGCTGATGCACCGAGCATAACCATGATGATCGGAAAATCTTTTACACGCTCATTCAGCTCAGTGAAAATTTCCAATCCCTTTTCCCAGCCGTACTTGAAGGTGGTAGCAATACCATTCATGTTCAAAGCATAAATGTTAGTAGGATCGAATGCCAGCGCCTCCGCAGAGATTTCGATTGCCTCGTCGTATTTCTTAGCATGCAAGTAGATCTCCGCCATCGAGGCCATTGAAAATCCGCTAAGCGGGTCGAGCCGGAATGCAGTTTCCATAGCAGCTACTGCCTTAGGCATATCCAGCATCGTGGTATGATAGTATGACGTCCACACGTAGGCGACTTGCAAATTCGGATTGATGGCAAGTGCTTGCTGAAATGCTTTCAGCCCGCCGTCAAAATCCCAATCTGCGCTAATCTTTGCAATGCCCGACGCAACCAGTGAGTACGGATTTTCAGGATCATACTTCATCGCATTTTCCGCTGCTGCCACGAGCCTGGCGGTAGAATCCTCCGATGGGAAAACGCCGACGAATGCAAAGAACCAATTCATGTAAGTGATGTAGAAATATGGATTGGCGAAATCCGGCTGCAGCACTACCGCCTGTTCGAAAGCTGCGATAGCATTTAACATGTCGGGCAAGGTTTGCTTGTTCCAGTAGTAAAGTCCCTGCAGATATTTTTTGTATGCTTCGAGGTTTTCTGTCGGTGCCTTTGCGAGTTGTGATTGATGTTGATCAGTTGTGAGATTTTCCCTGAGCTTGTTTGCAATCGCGCGGGCAATGTCATCTTGTATCCCGAAAATGTCTTCGAGGTTTCGATCGTATGTTTCACTCCAGAAATGATTGCCATCGGCAGCGTTAATCAACTGCGCTGTCACACGAATCTTATTCCCTGCTTTGCGCACGCTGCCTTCAATAATTTTCTGCACGTTGAGTTTGGCAGCGATCTCGCGCACGTCTTCATTCTTTCCTTTGAAAGCGAATGCGGAAGTGCGCGATGTTACCTGAAGTCCGTCAACTTTGGCAAGTACGTTAATTAATTCTTCAGTCATGCCATCGCAGAAAAATTCATTTTCAGGATCGGAGCTCAGCGATGAAAATGGAAGCACTGCAATTCCATTCGATACTGTTTTTGTTTTTCCTCTCAAATCTTCTCTCGCAGGAATTACCAAACCGGGATTGGTGATTGCATAAACCTGCATCGGGTGCTTCACATTTTTCAATTCGAAGTAGCCAAGGGATTTTGTGGAGATGCCTTCATTATTTTTTACTTCGTCAAAAAGTTTCTCAGAAATGAAAACGCCGCCGGGTGTTGCAAGTGATTCAATGCGCGAAGCAACGTTCACACTGTCGCCATAAATTCCGTTATCATCGAACATCACATCGCCGATGTGCAAGCCGATGCGAACGTCCACTTTCGGCTCCGTGAGAAAAAGTGTTTGCATTTCAATAGCGCTGCGAACAGCATTCACGGCGCTGGAGAAAATGCTCATGGTTCCATCTCCATAGTATTGCAAAAGTTTTCCGTCGTGCTTCGCTAAGCTTTCTTCAAATATTTTTTTTGAGCGGTCTCTTTTTTGAATAGCAAGCTGTTCGTTTTGCTGCATCAAGGCAGTGTAACCCACCATATCGGTGAACATGATGGCAGCGAGTTGGCGTTTTGACGGAGATGGCATGGCGTAAAATTAGAAGAAGCCCGCACACACACAGCAGCACGGACAACTATAAAAAAGCCGCCCATAATTTTGGACGGCTTCGTCAACGGGATCGTTATTCCGTTTCACTACTGCTTTACGAACCGGACTTGCACAATATCTTTTTCGGTTAATGCAGAAAGGAAATAGATTCCCGGAACCAATTCGTTCACGTCGAGCGAATATTGCGTTTCATTTCCACGTAATTGCCGAATTAACTTTCCATTCAAATCATAAACCCGGATTTCCTGAACAGGAGTGTTTGATTTTATGGTTATGTATGATGCAGCAGGATTCGGATAAAGAACAACTTCGGAATTTGTACCTATTGAATTCTGCAAATTCATTTCATTCTCGCTTTCATTTTCATCCTCGTTGCTCAGGCGAAACTCTGAAGGAAGAGAGTAACGCAAGGTGATCATATCTGTACGGGCAGCTAATCCGTTTACTTCACTACCAACAATTGCAAGCGTCCCATCAGCAGAATAAGCGAGTGCGGCAGGAATGTCATTAATAATTGTTGAACCATACCATGATTTGAAATCCATTTGCCATGCAATGGTAAGATCGCTATTGTACTTATCGAGCCATAACCCCCCCCAAGGTTCTTGACCATATAGAACATGGAGTGCACCTGATGCATCACAGAAGGCATCTATCGGCTCAACCGGAAATATTTCATCATTGTAATTCGAAGATTGACCTCCGAATTCTACATGTGCAAGCAGGTTTCCGTTTGAATCATAATTCCGGATGAAAATTTCTTTCTCATTGGTTCCACTGATTCCGTTGCTTCCAACCAGGGAAACAAAAACTGCGACTACAATCATGCTCCTAATCTCAGCATTCTTTCCCGCTGTTGAATATGTCTTTTTCCATTGAAAGTCGCCAGCGGTGGAATACTTGAAAATAGCAGCTACGGAATCGAGATTACTCTGAACATTTTTTTGATTTGCACTAACGTAGAAATTAATCGGTGCAGGCTGATCAAATACAATCTTTCCTGTTTCAAGAAGAAAACCTGTCACATCCCTTTGCTTTGTCCAGTTGGCTACGCCCGTTGTAGAATTTATCTGGCGCAGGTAAAGTTTTGAATTCGTGGGGTCCGGATTCCAGGATGCAGCGAGGTAAAGATTCGAGGAAGCATCCATCACGAGGTCGGATGCATTAATTCCATTTTTCCCCACCGATTTTTTCCAACTCTGTTTTCCATTGGGATTATAACGGCGGTAAAATATTTTACACGTAGAAGGCTCCACATCGAGTGATTGCGTAATTATAAAACAATCGCCCGCGGCGTCAATCACCATTCCGCGCGTGAAATCGTTAGTGTTTTCGTTGATGGTCTTGCTCCAGTTCAGCGTTCCCTGCGATGAAACCTGGTAAACTTTTTCATCAGTGCCGTTGCCATTGGTAACGTTCACTGAAATGAACGCCGTTCCATTGTCATTCACCTTCATGCCGCTGATGTAATTGGCATTGGAAATTTCCTGTTTGAAAACCCATGACTGATTTCCCTGTTCATCATACTTCACGAGCACAATTGCATTCATGGGTGAACCGTTTTCTCCGAGACTGTAAGTGCTGCCGTTTACCACTGCTACTTCCTTGCCTATCACCTGTGGCTCGTTCACGTAATTTCTGACAGTATTCAGCGATACGTCATTTCCTGAAATATATCCTTCAAACATTCTTGTTTCGAAGATGCAGTCAGGCACGAAAAGATTATTTCCTCCAACATAAATGCGATCGCCTGTCTCGTAAGCAACAGCAGTAACAATTTCATCATGCCCTGCGCCATCAGACACGATGCTCTTACTCAGCAAGGTCCCGTTATCTTCATCCAATACGATGACAAATGGCTTGTGCTCTCCGTTTTCAATGGTGGTTCCGCCGATCCACATAGCTACTAAAGCGTCGCATTGAAATCCTGCAACCAAATCGGCATCGTTGCTGCCAAGATCATACTGTCGCTGCCCTTGCGTGGCGCCGCTGGTCGTTTCGAGCGTCATGATGATTACATCGCTGTTTGCTCCGCTTCCCGTGTTTCCGGCAATCATCAATTTTTTGCCCTCAATTTCCATTGCAACGGCTTCATCATCTTCACCGAGCAGACCATCAATTGTTCTTGACCATGAAAGAGTACCGTTTGCTTCACTGTATGAATTCACGAAAATGTCATAGTTCAACCCGTTCCATGTTTTACCGGCGATCACTACGTTTTCATTCACCGCGCTACATGTTATACTTGAAATGATGTTTCTCCCTTGGCCTGTACCGCTGAATGTCTTACTCCACTGAAGGTTGCCCGGCAAATCATATTGCGCCAAAATGCCTTCGCTATCTCCGTTCTCGTTCACTTGTTCGCCAGCTACCATCAGCATTCCATCATCAATAATAATTTTTGTGAATGCTGCTTTTTGCGTAGCAAAACAACAAGAAGTAAAGTATTTCGTCCACTGCTTTGCTCCGGAGGAATTGTATTTTATTACAACCGGCTGCCATGTGGTGGAAGTCATTTGCACTTTACCGCAGACATAAATGTTGCTGCCGTCATCGGCCACAGCAAAAGCACTATCCTGTCCTTTGAAATCGCCGCTGAAAGTTTTCTTCCAGAGTTTGCTTCCTGATGCACTGTATTTTACCAGTAGCCATGCTGTGTGAAGGCCATTGTCTTGTATAGTGGAATAACCTGCAGTGACAAGCAAAGAATCTCCCTCAATGAATTTCGAGGCAAGAAATCCGTCGTCGCCATTTACTCCTGCATTGTTATAGGTGGCTGTCCATTTTACGCCACCACTCCCATCGTAACGGATCGCAGTGCCGTTGAATCCTTCGCCTATACCAGAACTTATTCCCGCCACGGTTACTCCCGATTTTCCGGAAATTACGTTAGCACCCGTGATGGTATTATAACCTCCGCCGGTGCCGCTGTAGGCATTTGTCCATGTGTTTTGAATTGGTTGCGCAGCAGAGAATTCAACCAATGATGTGCACAGAAGAATCATTGCCGCCAGTTTTAATGTTTGTTTTTTCATGATGATTAGATTTTCAGCAAACATATTCGTGCTACAAAGTGAAACCTATCAACAATTAACAAGTGGCGGGAATGAAATAAGAAGTGGCGGTTACAGGCCGATGGCATTCATGAACTCTTCCTTCTTTCTTCTGGAAACATCAACAGAAGAATTGTCGCTCATGATCACATAGCCGCCTTCACCTTTCACATACCTGCTGATATGATCGAGGTTGATAAGGTGGGAATGATGCACGCGGAAAAATGAATGACCTGCAAGCTGTTCTTCATAAACGCCGAGTGTTTTACTCGTCATGTATTTTGTTCCACCCTTCATCATGAATGTGGTATAAGGTCCGCCGGATTCAAGGCGAATGATGTCTGAAACATTCACGAAAACCAAACCTTCGCTGGTTGGTAAGGGTAGTTTGCTTATAAGCGGAAGCGGTGAAGGTTTGGTTCTTGATTTTTTAAGTGAAGAAATTTTCTGCTCAAACTTCGTGAGTGCATTACGCAGTTCATTTTCCCTCACGGGCTTGATCAGGTAATCCAATGCGCTGTGGCGGATGGCCTGCAGCATGTAGGATTCGTAACCGGATGTAATGATCACTTCAAAACCGATCACCGGAAATTTTTCAAGCAGGTCAAACCCTTTTCCATCGGGAAGTTCCATGTCGAGAAATAACAGATCAATAGAAAGCGAACCAATCGAGCGGATCGCCTCCTTCACCAAATTGAATTCAGCAATCACTTTGTAATCGCTGAAGTGATCATGCAAATGATCTTTCAGCAGTTGCAAAGCCAGCGGATCATCTTCGATGATGATGGTATTGAACATGAGGATTCTAAAGTAGCGATTGTAATTCGTTCACTGATTTCAGGTAGAGTTCGCGCAACTGTTCCATGATTTCTTTCATCTCCGGAATTTCTTTGTTCTCTCTCGCATTTCGTTCAATGGATGCAGCCAGTTCACTCGCTTTTTTCATTCCCATAAAACTAAACTGCGATCGCATGGTGTGTGCTGAAACACGAACCTGGTTGAGATCATTTTGCTGCAAGCCCTCTGCAAGCTTATCAATTTGCTTCGGCATTACTTCGAGGTAAATGCCGGCGTACTTTTTTATCCGTTCAGAATCATTGTGCGTTAATTCTTTCAGGAAATTCAGGTTTACAACATTACCTGAAGTTGCCGCTGAAGAGTTGAATCCGGTTTCATCGTCAAAACTACCTTGTGTTGCATCCGGTTTTCTCAGCGCCGTGTAAATTCCATTGATCAATTGAAATTCTGTGAACGGTTTGGGGATGTAGCCATTCATTCCTGCCTCCAAACATTTTTTAAGATCAGTGCGAATCAAACTTGCAGTGAGAGCAACGATTGGTATTTGATTTTTGGGTGAAGAAAATTCCTGCCTGATTTTTTTCGTCGCTTCATATCCATCCAGTCCGGGCATGTTGGCGTCCATCAGTATCAAATCGAAATCCTGTCTTTGCAATTTTTCAAGCGCTTCTTCTCCATCGTTAGCTGTTTCGATTATTATTTCAGGAAGCTTGAACTCGAGTGTTTCAACGGCCACCACGCGGTTGTATTCATTGTCTTCAGCGAGAAGAATTTTTATTCCGCGAAGCGATTCAATCATCTCTGTTGTAATCAGGGATTGATTTTTCTGAACGGTTTTATTCTGAGAAACCTCATAGGGAATCGTGAAAGTGAAAACACTTCCTCTTCCTTTTTCGCTCTGCACATTTATTTCTCCACCCTGCAATTCCACCAACCGCTTGCTGATGGAAAGGCCCAAACCTGTTCCACCGAACCTTCTGCTGGTACTACTTTCTGCCTGTGAAAATGATTCGAAGATTTTTTCCTGTTGCTGCGGTGTCATGCCGATGCCGGTGTCGCTAATTTCAAACGTCATTGCGAGGAGCGAAGCCGGGATTGGTGCGTGAGGGTGACGAAGCAATCCCCCTGAGTTATCGCTTATGGTTGGGGATTGCTTCGTCACGCTTTCCCTCAAAGGCTCCCCTTCGTTCCTCGCAATGACGGATACGTAGGGGGATTGCTTCGTCACGCTCTGATGCAGCGGCTGCCCTTCGTTCCTCGCAATGACGCCAAGGGTTACACTTCCCCGCTCCGTAAACTTTATCGCGTTGCCCACGAGATTAATCAGAATCTGATTCAGTCGTGTAGGATCACCGACCAGCACATCAGGAATTTCATTTTCAAAATTCACTCTCAGTTCAAGACCTTTCTCTTCCGCTTTGTATTTCATGGTTTCATAAGCGAATTCGACAACATCTTTCGGTGAGAACGGGATTTTCTCCATGTCGAGTTTGCCTGCTTCAATTTTTGAGAAATCGAGAATGTCATTGATGATCACGAGAAGATTATCCGATGATTTGCGGATGCTCTCAAGATATTTCTGCTGATCGTCACGTGGATTTTTATTCAGCAATAAGTTAGTCATGCCGCTCACGGCATTCATTGGTGTGCGGATTTCATGACTCATGTTGGCAAGAAACTCTTCTTTGAATTTTTCTCCCTGCTCTGCGCGTTCTTTTGCAACATTCAGTTCATGCGTTCTGATCTCAACTGTTTTTTCGAGAATAACTTTTTGCTTTAGCAACGAAGAAGTCCTGATGCGGATAATTAAATAAACTGACAGCACCAGCAGCAAAACACACAGCGCATAAAACCAATTCGTTCTCCAGAACGGTGGCGCAATGCTGATTTTGATTCGCGCAATCTTGTTGCTCCACACCCCATCGTTGTTTGTCCCCTTCACTTCAAAAACATAGACCCCAAAGTCGAGACTTGTGTACGTGATGCTGCGATTGGTGCCGCAATAAATCCAATCGGGATCATAACCTGCAAGGCGATAAGCATATTGGTTTTGCTTTGAACTGGTGTAGTTGAGTGCAGCAAATTCGAAGTTGAAATCATTTTGCCTGTGGTTGAAATGCAATACTGAATCATTTCCCAATTTGGTTTCCCAGTAAAACGGCTGGCCACTGAGCTTGAATGATGTGATCACCACCGGCGGCTGAAACGTGTTCGGATTCAAATCATCAGGGTAAAACCAATTGTACCCGCCACTCCCACCCAAAAAAATTCTTCCGTCAGCAGCCATGAAAAAAGAAGAATGAATTTCATTGCCGAACAGCCCGTCTGCGGTTTTGTAAATAGAAAACTTTTCACCGGTGAAATCGAACTTGGATAATCCGTTTCTCGTCCCGATCCAGAGATGCTGTTGATGATCGGCGAACAGACTGTAAACAATGTCGTGCGACAAACCATTGGAGGTGCCGTAACTGCACACCGAATCTTTCTGCTGATCGTAACAATACAATCCGCTCATTGTTCCCATCCAAATCCGGTTATGTTGGTCAGCGCAAAGGGTAAGCACCACATCATTTCCAATTTTGTTTCGCAATGAGGATGATACTGAAAAATGCTTTCGTTCTTTTGAATTCAGATTCATTTCATAAACACCTGAACGGGCTGCCATCCACACATTTTCTTTTCCATCGAGTATCACCTCATAAATTGTTTTCGAAGCGGCTGTATCGTTGACGCAAATCCCAAGGTCAGTAAATGAATTTTCTTTTTCATCATACACAAAAACTCCGGTGCCATCAATTCCTAAAATGAATTTTGACAACTGCCATTCGGTGAATGAGACAATATCGTGCGATGTAAAGTGATAGGCATGATCATCTCTTCTCACAAATTTTTTTTCCGCTCTGTTAAAGACATAAAACCCGTCACCCGTACAAACCCAAATTCTTCCTTGTGAATCCGAAGTGATGGAGCGAATATTGTTGGCATAAGAAACCGGATCGGCGCTGAATGAATAGTGTTCAACCGTCTTCGTTACTTCATCGTAACAATACAATCCATTCTGAAAGGAAGAGCCCAACCAAACTTCGTGCGCAACCGAATCATAGAGCACACTGCTGAAATATGCAGTGCTCCAATATTTACTAACGTCAATCTGTACTGATTTGAGCCGCCTGCTGTGAGCATCAAGGAGATTAACGCCTCCCGGAGTTCCGATCCATAAGATTCCGTTTTCATCGCAGAATATTATGCCGGCAAAATCATTACTTATCGAATAAGGATTCAGCTCATCGTGATGAAAGAAATTGATTTCGCCGGTGTGTATGTTTATAATACCTAATCCGGAACCCGATGCACTAAACCAGTAAATAGTATCGCCCCGGTTGACAGGTTGCGGAAGGAATGATGTCACGATATTGCTGGTGCCAACATTGGTGTGCTGCTCATCATAATGGTAAGTTGCAGTAAACTTTTTGGTGTGCAAATCAAACCTGCGCAAGCCTGCACCCCATGTACTAAGCCAGAGCGTTTGTCTGCCGTCGAACTTTATTTGATTGATGAGCCGCGAATCGTAGTACTCTCCTTTCCCGTCATAATCGTATTTGGAGAAGACTCTTGTTGTGAGGTCGAGTGAGAAGAGCGCTGTTTTTCCATTAACCCACAGATGATTGCTATTATCGAGCGCCGTCCGGGCAACATAGTTCATATTTATCTGCGGCTCGAAAACGTATCGCTTGAAAGTTCTTGTTTCAGGAAGGAAAAGACTTAACCCGTAGTAATCACCAATCCAAATGTTTCCGTTTTTGTCAATTGCAATATCCCCGACACGATTATGATTGATGCTGTTTTCATTTTCCGTGTGATGAAAATTCTCGAACCGGTTTTCTTTCTGATGAAAGCAACTCAAACCATTCTCCGTTCCAAACCACATATTCCCGTCTTGATCTTCAGCAATGGATTGAACTATATTGTTCACAAGTGAATTCGAATCATTGCCGTTATGCTTATAGGTGGTAAATTGAATTCCATCGTAGCGGCAAACTCCGTCATCCGTGCTGATCCAAATGAAACCCTTACTATCCTGAAAGATGTCGTAAATGTTGTTGGATGGAAGTCCGTCATCAGTAGTGAGATGCTGGAATTGAGGAGCGATCGCGGTTGGAAATTGAGCCATCGCGGCATTTGAAGCAAGCAACCAACAGAACAAAGAGGTTAGTGGTATTTTCATCTTCTTATATCTGAAATGTACAAAGAAGATTTATCCTTCATTTCAGAGCGTGTGCAATCCCGTGGGCGATTTTATGCTGGTACTCCTTATAATGGCTCAGAGCTCGAATATTTTCCTTCCAAGGACAGCATTCATTATTTGAAATGGTATGGTGGTTCTCACACTTCTTTCCATTCAGATAATTATTACGGGAAGAAAATTAATTGAAGCCACACTTGTAATTTTGCAGCGTTTTATAGCCCGGCGTATTAGTACTAAAAATTCAAAGTCATCTCTTTCACCTATCTTCGCCCCATAATTTAAGAGTTGGGTTTTTTCCCTGCCCCAAAGAAGCACTATCAATCGCTTCGCAGTTTAATCTCTCCACCTCACTTTACAGAGCCAAATATTCATGCTGAAAGGCAGGTGCGATCTCTGCGCATTTCACACAGTAAAATTCAAATTAATGAATTCATTCGAAGGGTTACACCTTTCATCGCCCATCTTGCAGGCGTTAAAAAGCAAAGGGTACACAGAGCCAACTCCTGTACAATTGAAAGCAATTCCCCTCATCCTCGAAGGGCGCGATCTTTTTGGAAGCGCACAGACAGGCACAGGAAAAACAGCAGCATTCGCATTGCCGCTATTGCAACTCATGAGCAACAAAGCAATTCGCACTCACAATGTGCGCACACTCGTGCTTGCTCCCACGCGTGAGCTTGCTATTCAAATCGGTGACAGCTTTCGTGATTACGGAAAAAATCTGGGTATGCGTCACGTAGTAGTTTACGGCGGCGTTTCACAGCATCAGCAAACACAGACACTTCGCAAAGGGATTGACATCATCGTGGCAACACCGGGTCGCTTGCTTGACCTGATGGAACAAGGATTCATCAAGTTAAATGATGTGGAATTTCTGGTGCTCGATGAAGCCGATCGCATGCTCGACATGGGGTTCATTCACGACATCAAGCGCATCGTAGCAAAAGTTCCGGTGAAACGACAAACCATGCTTTTCTCAGCAACCATTCCTTCCCAGATAAAAAAACTCGCTCACGACCTGCTGCGTAATCCCGTGAGTGTAGATATCAAACCGGAATTTCACGAACTCAAAATGGTGAAGCAACAAGTTTATCTTGTCGAGAAGAATGACAAGACGGGGTTGCTCTGTCAGCTCATTAACAGTGAACCCATTGGTCACGCACTCATCTTCACGCGCACACGGCGGGGCGCGGATAAACTTGTGAAGGCGCTCAACCTGAAGGGCATTCGTTCGCAAGCCATTCACGGAGATAAATCTCAGAGCCAGCGACAACGCGTGCTTGCTGATTTCAAGAGCAAGAAAGTGCACATGCTCATTGCTACAGATGTTGCATCACGCGGAATTGATGTGAAGGACCTTTCGCACGTCATTAACTTCGACATGCCTGAAGGAGCAGATACCTACACCCACCGCATCGGGCGAACAGGTCGTGCAGGAGCTACAGGAGTTGCATTTTCATTTTGCAGCAGGGAAGAACAAGGGCTGCTGAAAGAGATTCAAAGATTTTCTTCTGAAAAAATTTCTTTGGTGAAGCATATTAGCCCCGGAAGAGCCGCCGGCGATGATTCAATCAGACTGGATTCTGATGAACCTAAAAGAGTAGGATATGGTGATCGAAGAAATGCTTCTCACGGCGACCGGAAAAAAGTCGGCTTTGGAGAACGGAAGAAAGCCGGCTTCGGAGCACGCAAGAGGATTGGCTATAATGATCGTCCAAAGGTTCGATATGGTGAGACGAGAAAAGCAGGTTAAGTACGATTTTTCCAGCGAAGAAACTTAATTGGACAAATCGTTCTGCTCAGAAATCCGATCCCGATGCATTAGGATCGGATTTCTTATTTACAGAGGTTTTATTAACCAGAAAATAACTGACGAAAGAATAAAACCATCCCGGTTGAGAAATTAAGTAGTGCCAAAAAAACCCGGTAAAGAAACCCAACCTTACCTTTGGCGAAATTTTTTCCCTGATGAAAAATACATTGCTGATTGTTTGGAATATTGTACTGACCGTTGCAATTGCATTTCTGCTTTTTCATGTTTTAAGCGAGGAAGTGGAAAAGCAGAAATCAACTACGACACAAAAACCTGCAATGCCATCTGACAGCGCAAGTGCCTTTCGCGTTGCTTACGTGAATATTGATTCGCTCGAAAATCACTATGAGTTATTTGCAAAGAAGAAAAAAGAATTGGAAGGAAAAAAACAGCAATCTGAGACGCAATTCAACAAGAAGATGGCTGACTTTCAAAATGATTATACGGCTGCGCAACAATCAGCGGCTACAATGACGGAATCGCAACTGCAAGCCACGCAGGATAAATTGCAGAAACAGGAAGCGTATCTTCAAAAGCTTCAAAATGATTTGCAATCCGATTTTCAGGACCAGATCGAAAAATTCAACACAGAAGTGAAGGACTCTCTGGACTCTTTCATGAAGACATATAATGCTGACAAAAGATTTGCATACATTCTCTCTTATACTGATGGTGGCGATATTCTTTTCGCACAGCCAGAGTACGACATTACAGCAGATGCCATTAAGGGTATGAATGAACGATTGAAGAAAAAAGGTAGCAAGTAATCTTCGTCATTAGTCATTGGTCATCTCCCGATTTAAGAGCATTACCCACCTGCTGCATATTTTCTTCTTCGTAATGCTTTGCCGAATGCAAATCCCTGCAGGTCACAGAACCTATAAGACACTCCCCATCTGATAAATTTATTGCATCACTGAAAGACGAATTGCCTCATTGTGAATTCCAGTTTCCATCCGGAGTAAATAAATTCCGGCACCTAAGGGATTTCCTCCTGTTACATCGGGATTGTCTGTCGTATTCCATTGCAGTTGATGATTGCCCGCATCCATTGTTTCATTAGCCACTGTTGCTATCAATCTTCCGGTGAGATCAAAGATTTTCAGTGCAACATTTTGTGATTGATCAAGAGTAAATGAAATTGTAGTCGCGTCTGAAAGCGGGTTGGGGAAAGCCTTCAGGTTGTAATTGCAACTTAGACTTTCAAAGGACCCTTCATTCACAGCCCGGCAGTTTACAATATTTAAGGTTATTTTAGAGATCGTCTTTTTTATTTTAATGCCGTAGAGAGTAATTAATCCCCCGTTATAAACAAAGCTGCCGGATTGTAATAATTTGTTATTGGCCCCATAATTTGTCCAATTGATCGTTTGCCCGCTGTTCGGATGAAATTGCTGCGTGCGCCGCAACGTAATGTCTGTAAAACAGGAGTCATATTGTTTTAGATCAGGAAGGCCGCCGACATAGAAATTTTTGATGAAACATTTGATCGTGTAACTGCAGGGTTGATCAATGATGGAATTATCTTTCCAGTCGAGATATCCATTGATGGCACCATAGGGATCACCATCCGTCGCATTGCCGTTTCCCGGATTCTGATTGATGGAGCAATAGGAAAAGGCAGGATAAGAGCGATTGGAATAATATCTAGTGTAATCAGGCGTGGTTTCAGAAGCAATGAAATTAGCACCCGAGCCGCTATGAGTGCGCTGATCCCAGTACCATGTTCCTCCCTGCCGGTAAATATTCAGTGAATCATACCAATGGAATTTTTGTATCCATCCTACTACGTTATCCTTTTTTCCATTGATACTCTCGGCAAAAGGGATTCCCTGAGTATTAATACGGTAATAGGTGCGCATGCTTGTAAATTGCCAGATAAGCATTGTATCATTAGTACCCGGATAACATATATCGGTTGGAAGGTTGGAAGTAGATTTACAAAGCTGATACTCGCGCGAATCACCCGTTAGTGTTTTATAAATAATAGGACCTGCTACATTATATATGCATGCAATTTCTGAAGGCATGTTCATCGCTGTGAGCATGCACCCAAAGCCGCAGTGCGATAGACCGGTCATATAAATGCGGGTGCTGTCAATGCCCGGCTGACGCTTCGTCCAGCGGATTATTGCCTGTGTCATCGCCTGGGAATAGGTATGTATCATCCCTGATGTTACCTTAGGATTGCTTGAGTTGGGGACATACATGTTATAGCTGTTGTTATAACCAATCCAATAGGTACCTTGCCCGTTTGGAAGGCGGTCATCTAATTGAAGTATGTTGCCATTAGTGCACAAAACACTATCCGCTTGCTTAAATGGGTTTGCATCCTGAAAGAACACATAGAGGGGTTGATTTAAACTGGCACCCCGGGTTTGTATGGTAAAATTATAGCCGTAAGATCCTACATTATTAAAGGCGCGCCAATGGTGTAGTTCCTGGTTGTTTCCCCATATAACATATTCACTGCTCACATCGCCGTTGTTTTGAGTCGTAATGGTTTGCAATACTGCCTGCGGCATCGCTACCGTTTCAATTACACCTGTTAGAAGACTGTTACTCCCCACGGTGATTGATTTAGCTTCCTGATTATTATCTAAGGTAGTAACAGTAACTGCATAGTAATAAATACCACTTGACGCACATGTCGCAACATACAATCCGCGATCATTTGCAAGCGGGGATTGATTGGGAGTGATCACATAATAAAAGGTTTGGTTCTGGGTATTTAACTGTGTCTTCCTGACGTTTTGCCCGGAATTATCTCTCACGTAACCCAGGTAGGTACCCGATGTGAGTTGTGATGAAGTAATTATAGGAAGTGAGGAACGGTAAACATTGTATTGTAAGTTAGTAGCGTTGGGATTTTTCCAGGTCAGGAACACCTGGCCATTCTGATACAGGGCTGTCAATTCGGAAACAGAATAGCTGTAAGCAACTATATGTACTAACTGAAACGAAAACAGCAGTCCTATGGCACAGTATAAACTTGATCTCATGATGTGGGGGATTTTGTGTGTATGAAAAAATTTTAGTATGATCAGGTGGTGAAATACACTTTCACTTTTCCCCGTTAACAATAACCATACTAAATTCAAATCAAAATTTCAGGTTGTTTTAAATCCTGCCTTAGAATTTGAAAGACACCTTAATATTACATGAGACTGGTTTTTTATAAAAAGAAACAGCCCCGGAGTTTCTTCGAGGCTGTTCTTTCTCCAAATAAAAACCTTGCTTTTATTTTCCTGAAGCTATTACCAGGAATTGCTTAATGATGCAATCACCATTAAAACTAATACGAGCGAAAAAAGAACCGTTACTAAATCGTTGATCGAATAATATGCTGGTGGACAATTTCCCTCCATTGATATCCTGTTTTTCACTATACACTATTTCGCCGAGTAAGTTATGAATCTCGAGCAGTGCCTCCCCGTTCAACGCTGATGCAAATTGAGCATCAATGTGAATACCGTTAATAGCAGGATTGGGATATAGGTTTATCACTGTTTGCAAACCGTCTCCTGATTCGCCGTCGCCTATCTTACAATTGTTTGTGAGTGCTAATGTATTGGAGGTAGCTGAACAACCATTGCCCTTGGTCACCTGACACTTGTAGGTGCCTGCCGCACCGGTGGTATACTGCGAGCCTGTAGCTCCGGAAATATTGCTGCCATTATTTTTCCATTGATAGGTGTTACCTGATCCTGTTGTTTCTATAAGCGTAGTTGTGGCCCCTCCGCATAAATTAGTGCTTCCTGAATTACTTGCGGAAGCCACCGGTAAGCTGTTGGCAGTCACCACCAACCCAGTAGCAGAAGTCTTCGAACAACCTATGTTATCCGTAATCTGAACTTTAAAGGTGCCGTTGATGATGGGTTGATAGTTTTGAGTGGTCGCTCCTGCTACAATTGCAGTTCCCTTTTTCCATTGATAGCTATAGCTATTTGAAGAAGTAGTGAGATAGCTCGCTGGTGAGCCAACGCAATAAGTAAGAGGACCAACGGAAGTAACAATAGGGACCGGAACTACATGGTCATTCGTAGTAACGGAAGAAGAAGCTCCGGTGCAGCCATGTGCATCTGTAATAGTGACATTAAATGTTCCGCTTGTTGAAACCGTGTTTGCCTGGCTTGTTTTTCCATCAGACCAGCTATAGCTGCTTGCAGTACTTGCAGTAAGAATTACATTATTGCCATCACAAAAATCTGTTGCACCTGAAGCAGTGATAATCGCTGTGGGATTTGAATAAACGGTTGTGACAACTGACGGTGCTGTACCGGTGCATCCGTTAGCATCCGTCACTGTTATCGTGTAAGTTGTGGATGATGAAGTGGAGATGGATTTCGTTGTAGCTCCTGTTGACCACAAATAGGCAGGGAACGTAGCGTTTGCACTTAGTGTGGTGGAATGTCCCTGGCAAATGGATGCACTTCCGGTGATGGTGGGTGAAGGTGCTACGTTCCTGGTTACTGCCAGCCCGCTCGATAGTGCTGTGCACCCGAAAGCATCACTGAGTTTAACTTTATAAGTAGCCGAAGAAGGTGGCGTATAGTTCTGACTCGTGGCGCCCGCTTGTACGACTCCACCTTTAAGCCATGAATAACTATATCCTGTTGTGGTAGTAGTAAGATAAACTCCGCTATTGGAGCAGAATGTAGTTTGACTATTACTGGTGTTAAGAATCGGGATGGGAACTGTATGCACAGTTACACTAATCGAATTAGAAGTTCCTGAACATGAGTTAATATCTGTGACCGTGCAGAAGTAAGATCCTGAAGCACTAAATGAATGTGATTGTCCGGTTGTTCCATTTGACCAGTTGTAAGTGGTGTATGTTGCTGTAACGTTTAATGCAACACTTCCACCCGAGCAGAAAGAAGCAGGTCCTGCAGCAGTGATGGCAGGTGTTGGAAGGGCATTAATTGTAGTTGTTTTTGCCGGTGCAGTTCCAGAGCAGCCGTTAACATCCGTCACCGTTAGGGAGCGGGTAGTCGCAGTAGAAACGGAAATGGATTGTGTAGTTGCACCTGTTGACCACGAATAAGATGAATAGGTAGTATTCGCGCTTAACGTGGTTGATTGCCCCTGACAGATGGATGTACTTCCGGTGATGGTGGGCGCAGGTGCGGCATTCACTGTTATTACCAAGCCCGTCGATTTCAGAGTACACCCAATAACATCACTAATCTGAACTTTGTAAGTGCCTGAAGCTGCGGGCGTGTAGTTTTGATTCGTTGCGCCGGATACCAGAGCTGAACCTTTATACCAGGAATAGCTATAGCCTGCAGTGGTTGTGTTCAGATAAACTCCACTATTGGAACAGAATGTATTAACACCGGTGCTCGTTGCTATTGTTGGTGTAGGCAATAAGTTCACATTTATCGTAGTTGCGGAAGAGGTAGCAGTGCATGTACCCGAAGTGACAATTACGGTGAAAGCTCCTGCTGACCCTGCTGCAAAACTTGAAGCAGTTGCTCCTGAAATATTCGCGGCATTCTTTTGCCATTGATAGGTACGTCCTGATCCGGTGTTTGCCTGGAGAGTAGTGTTGTTTCCTGAGCACATGGCTACGGTTCCTGATGGTGTGACGGTAATAGGAACTACACCGTCATCAGTCTGTCCATTACAATTGTCATCAACCCCATTGCACACTTCAGTGGCTCCGGGATGCACAGCAGCACTTGCATCATTACAATCAGTATTGTTCGAAACATAACCTGCAGGAACTGAACATGCTTGTGTAGTGACGTTTGGATTACCATACCCGTCGCCATCCGCATTTGCATAATAAGTGGTTTTTACACCATCATCAATCTGCCCGTTGCAGTTGTCATCAACTGCATTGCAGGTTTCAGTTGCCCCCGGATGAATGGCAGCAATTGCATCGTTACAATCGGTATTGCCTGAAACATAACCAGCCGGAGAAGAGCATGCTTGTGTGGTGACACTCTGATTACCGTAACTATCGCCATCTGCATCCGCATAGAAAGTGGTTTTTACCCCTTCATCCATCTGCCCGTTACAGTTGTCATCAAGGCCGTTACACACTTCATTTACATTCGGATGAATGTTTGTATTTGCATCATTACAATCTGTAGCGTTTGAAACATAACCAAGAGGGGCAGAATATGTTTGAGTTGTTATACTCGGATTACCATAGCCGTCACCATCGGCATCAGCATAATAAGTGGTGAGTTCATCAATCTGCCCATTACAATTATCATCAAGAGTATTTACTATTTCGGTTGCACCGGGATGTATAGCTGCATTTGCATCATTACAATCTGTACCGGTAAAAACATAGCCACTTTGAACAGTACATGCTTGTACAGTAACACCTGCATTGCCATAGCCATCTCCATCCACATCAGCATAAAAAGTGGTTTTCACTCCCTCATCAATTTGCCCGTTGCAATTTTCATCCACCCCGTTGCATACTTCCGTTGTCCCGGGATGAATAACAGCATTTGCATCATTGCAATCTGTATTGTTTGTGACATAACCTACCGGAATAGAACATCCTTGTACGGTAACACTTGCATCACCATAACCATCGCCATCAGTATCCGCATAGTAAGTTGTAAGGATTGCATTTGCAATCTGAAGTGTAACAGTTGAACCGGTTTTTTTTATTTTGACGCCGGTAAGAGTAATTAATCCTCCGTTATAAACAAAGCTGCCGGATTGCAACAAATGGTTACCGGCTCCATAATTCGTCCAATTAATAGTCTGCCCAACTAAGGGATGAAATTGCTGCGTGCGTCGCATTGTGATGTCGGTAAGGCATGAATCAAATTGCCTGGAATCAAGCTGACCACCAACGTAGAAATTTTTGACGAAGCATTTGATACTGTAACTGCATACCTGGTCGGTAATGGAATTATCATCCCAATCAAGATAGCCATTGAAGGCACCGTAGGGATCACCATTGCCCACATTGCCATTCCCGGGATTCTGATTGATGGAGCAAAAGGCAAAGGCAGGATAGGAACGATTTGAATAATACCTGGTATAATTAGGAGTTGTCTCATTGCTATTGAAATTGGCACCCGAGCCTCCATGGGTACGCTGGTCCCAGAACCATGTGCCACCCTGCCTGTAAACATTCAGTGAATCATACCAATGGAATTTCTGAATCCATCCCACAGTCATATCATTTTTTCCATTGGCGCTTTGAGCCATAGGTATTCCCGAAGTGTTGTTACGGTAATAAGTGCGCATACTTGTAAATTGCCAGATAAGCATTGAATCAGTAGTACCCGGATAATCAATATCGGTTGCAATGTTTGCAGATGCTAAACAAAACTGATGCTCCCGGGCGTCACCGGTTGCTGTTTTATAAATGATGGGACCTGCAACATTATATATACAGGCAATTTCTGAAGGCATGTTCATAGCGGTGAGCATACAGCCGAAGCCATTATGAGATTGACCAGTCATATAAATGCGATTGCTATCTACACCGGATTGTCGCTTTGTCCAGCGAATGATCGCCTGCGTCATGGCTTGAGAATACGTATGTACTTTGCCTGAGGTAACAATGGGGTTGCTATCATTCGGGAGATACATGTTGTAGCTGTCATTATAACCAACCCAATAGGTGCCTTGCCCGTTCGGAAGGCGGTCATCCAACTGCAGCATGTTACAATTTTGGCAGAAACTACTGTCGAGCTTTGAAAAAGGATTCGAGTCCTGAAACTGAACAAATAGAGGCTGATTGAAAGCGTTGCCCCTGGTTTGCACAGTAAAATTGTAGCCATAGGATCCCAAATTATTAAGTGCGCGCCAATGCGGTAACTCCTGATTATTTCCCCATACAACATATTCATTGCACAGATCTCCGTTTGGTTGGGTGGAGATAATTTGCAATACTGGTTTTGGCATTGCAACCGTTTCACTTATACCTGACTGAAGACTGTTATTGCCCACAGTGATTGCCTTAGCCTCCTGGTGAGTCGTCAAATTTGTGACGGTAACCGCATAGTAATACACACTATTTGAACTACAAGTGACAACATACAAACCACGATCACTTGCCAGTGGAGATTGA
>DASRAJ010000112.1:0-98772 GCA_035638255.1 Chitinophagales bacterium | reverse complement strand
ATTGAAAATGACTGTCAGAAGGCAAAAGCGACCTTGGATGGATGGCTTGCTCAAACTAACTCGTGATGTACAACTGCCCTTATCACTTAAAACCTAATGTCAACTGCAAAATCCGGGTTTATAATACTCTGGGACAATTACTACTAACAATTGACAACATAACAACCGGTCAGGTAAAAATTGAAAGAACAAATCTGAACAGCGGTTTATACTTTTTTCAACTTCAGAGAGACAGACAAATTATTGTGATGGGGAAGTTTATGATTGAATAAAAGAGATCACTTCGAAATTTTCTCCAGCATCTTTATCGCCTTCAAAATATCAACGCCCTTTCCCATCACTCCTTTAAACAAATCACCTTTCTTCTGCAGCCGGTCAAAAATAGTTTCAAGGGTAAAGTCTGATGGCAGAATTCCGTGCTTCACTTCTTTCCAATCGAGTGGGGTGGAGATGGATGCTGCTTCAACCGGTCGCATGCTGTAAGCTACAGCGATTGTTTGCCCACGACGGTTCTGACCGTAGTCAACATAAATTTTATCCTTGCCGCGCTTGGCGAGGGAGCGTTCGAGACTTGTTGTTTCCGGAAGCTGATCGTTCGTGATGTGAGCGATCATTTCAGCGAACATCGTTGCTTGTTCATAGTTATATCTCTTCGCAAGCGGAATGTAGATGTGCAGTCCGGATGCGCCGGAAGTTTTGCAATAACAGTCAATCTTGATGCGATCCAGAATTTCTTTGATCACCTGCGCACAATCAATCACCTGCTCAAATGTATTTTCATCAGAAGGATCAATGTCAATGATCGTATAGTCAGGATAATCAGGTTTTTGAATTGTTGAATGCCACGGGTTCAGCTCTATGCAGCCCATGTTTGCCATGTACACGAGCGTGCGCACGTCATTGCAGATGATGTAGTTGATGTTCTTATCGTTCGACCCCGAGTAAATCGGTTTAGTCTTGATCCACTTTGGAATATTTGCCGGCGCATCTTTCTGATAAAATCCTTTGTCAGCAATACCATTCGGGGTGCGCTTCATGGATTCGGGGCGATCTTTCAAATACGGAAGGATGTACGGTGCTACCCTGAAATAATATTGAATCACATCGCCCTTGGTGATTTTTTGCTTCGGGAAATAAATCTTGGTCGTGTTGGTGAACGGAACGTCAAGCTTCATCAATGCTTTGTTTTCCTCTATGGGCACCCTCGCCGTGTCTTTCGCCCGCCGTGTCCCACGCTTGCGCATAGAGTTCTCCGGCGGAGACACGGCGGAGGATGTATTTTTTCGAGACGATTTCTTTTTCACTTCGGAATCATTTTCAGTTGTTGCTGTCACTGGCGTTTCCACTTCATACCCCGGATCCTCCCTCACCTCTTTTGCTGATTTATCAACTCTCAATCCAAGAAATACCGGCTGCCGAAGAATACCATCCTTTGTTTTTTCTGTGAAGCGAATATTGGCCACAAGTTTCGGCTTTATCCAATTCGATGGTGATACTGTCTTCACGCGCTCATTCAGCGGCGATGCATCAACGCGCAATGGCTGCATCTCTTCATAGAGAGATCTCAAGAGCTTATCATCGAAACCGGTTCCGACATTTCCAATGTATTTCAACTCACCATCAACATTGTGGGCAAGTAAAAGAGACCCAAAGTATTTTCTGCTCTTACGCGGATCAGTGTATCCTACGATAACCGCTTCCTCTGTTTGTTGATTTTTAATCTTCAGCCAATCCGATGTACGAGTGGCTATGTGATAAGTACTGTCTTTTTTCTTTGCAATAATTCCTTCGAGATTTCTATCAACCGCTGTTTTGAAAAAGGCAATTCCGTGCCCATCCACATGATCGCTGTATCGAACAACCGGATCTTTCTTTATCAATTTGCGCAACAACTCTTTCCGCTCTTTCAAAGTCAAATGAGTGATATCACGTTTGTTCAATCGAATCAAATCAAAAACGTAATAAACCAATGGCACATTCGGGTTCTCACCATATTTCTGTAACAACTGAAATGAAGGAACGCCATGTTCATCAAGCGCAACAATTTCGCCGTCGAAAGCGGCATCAACCTTCATCTTCGACAGATGCTCAACAACAAGCGGATAAGCATCATTGAATGAAAGTCCGTTGCGGGAATAGAGATTCACCTGTCCGCTGAATAACTCCGAGACTGCCCGGTAACCATCCCACTTCACTTCAAATACCCAACCTTCATCATCAAAGGCCTCGTCGGTTTCTTTGGCGAGCATCGGCTTGATGTAATAACCAAGCTTCACACGCGGCTTACCTGTGACTTGCGTGAAGTTTTTTTTTGACTGTTGCTTTATAACCGTCGTATCTTCAGCCTTCTGTATCCCGCGCCTCCATCCACTGCTTCCTCGCGGAGACGCTGAAGAGGTAGCATTTTTTTTCGGTGCCGCAGTGGCTCCATAGTTTTTCTTCTTCTTATCGTAGATGTTACTGTTGTTTACCTTCAGTGATGGAACTTTCGAGATATCGTATTCAGGCTTGAAGTATTGATCACGATGCTTGATGAGCAGCCAGGGGTTTCCTTTATCACCATACTTGCCACCGCGAATTTTCACCAGCACAAATTCTCCCTTCAAATTTTTTCCGTGAAGAATAAATTTGATTTCACCCTTCTCCAAATCGGCGAGTAATTTTTTTTCTGCCTGTGGCGAATCATCGCCATGAATGTCTGTGTATGTTCCTTCATCCCAGATTTCCACTTCGCCTGCTCCGTAATTTCCTTTGGGGATTGTTCCGTAAAAATTTTTGTAATCGTAAGGATGGTCTTCCACCATCATCGCAAGGCGCTTGTCATTCGGATTGAGTGAAGGACCCTTCGGCACGGCCCAGCTTTTCATAACACCATCCATTTCTAACCGGAAATCATAATGTAGTCTCGTTGCATCGTGACGCTGGATTACAAATGCGAGCTTGCCGCGTGAAGATTTCTTTTTGCCCTCCGGCTCTGATGTCTGTTTGAAATCGCGTTTCTTTTTATAGAGCGTCAGTGCCACGATCAGGATGCTTTTCGTTTCTTCTTCCCTTCACCCAAGCTTGCTTTCAGCTGCTCCATCAAATCCTGAGACTTGCTGTGCACCACTTTCATTTCCGTCACCTTCGGTTTCACACCTTTGGCTTTCGCTTCAATCACTTTCATCAGTTGTGCAGAGTAATTATCCTTATACTGTGAGATGTCGAATTTTCCTGAGAGCTGGTCAATGAGTGTCATCGCCATTTTTAATTCGGCGGGCTTTACTTCCGTCTTCTCAGGCACGTGCAATTCTTCATGGCTTCTGATTTCTTCCTCAAAACGAATTCTGTTCAGTACGATCACTTCATCCATCGGCTTGAGAATGGCGAGCGATTCTTTGGTTCGCATCACAAAGGAGGATACTCCCACCATCCCTGATTTTGCAAGTGCTTCCCGCAGCAATGCATAGGCGCGCACGCCTGATTTTTCTGGCTCCAGGTAATAGGGCACCTCATAATAGATGCTATCAATTTCACTCTGGTTAACGAACTCCACGATCTCGATCGTTTTACTTTTTGCAGGAGCCGCTGCTGCAAAATCCTTATCGCTCAGTTCAACATATTTGTCATCCACTTTGTATGCTTTTATAATATCACCCCATTGAACTTCCTTCCCTGTAGTTTCATTGACTCGCTTAAACCGAATCTTTGCATGATCTTTTTTGTCGAGCATATCCAAATTAAGTTCGCTCCCTTGTGTTGCGCTGTAAAGTTTAACGGGAATGTTCACCAGTCCGAAACCGATGGCACCTGACCATATTGCTCTCATGTGTTTGAGTTTTAGTTAAATGATTCTGAAAAAATTATACCCATAAAGATAGGAAATTAGGATATTGAGGAATTGGGGAATTGGGAAATTCGGATTTTAACATTCACGACTCACCAATTAACCAATAACCTATTCCATAAAAATAGAGGACTGGGAAATTTGGATATTGGGGGAATTGGGGAATTGGGAAATTTAGAGTATACCATTCACTACTCACCAATAAACCAATAACCTAATTCCCCAATTCCCATTTTTTCCCCGTGGAATAGTTGTTGTATGATTTGCGAAAACAAATTTTTATGGACGAAAACAAAAAACTCATTGATACGGTGAACCATGTGATCCGCATCAATAAAGACCGCGTAGAAGGTTACAAATTAGCAGCCCGTGAAACGGATGATGCTCAATTGAAAAATATTTTTGCAAAATTTTCTGCTGATAGTATGAAGTTCCGGGATGAACTGATTGCCTACGCGATCAGACTCGGCGGAGAACCTGCAGAAGACACCACGCAACAGGGAAAAGTTTATAGAGCGTGGATGGAAATTAAAAAGGCATTGACCGGGCGTGATCGCCATGCAATAATCGCTTCGTGTGAATTTGGAGAAGATGCGGCCCTTGAAGCTTATGATGATGCACTTAAGGCCGACGTGGTAATGGCGGCCGATCTGCGTGAGTTGTTGCATCAGCAGCGCCTTCAAATCCGTGAAGCACATGATCAGATCAAATCGATGCGCGATTCAGTGACGGCGTAAGAGATGTTACAGTTTTGTGTAACGAAGGAGTGTAGCAATGCACTCCTTTCCTTTTTTTTCTTCTTCAATTGATTGTGAATTGCCCAAAAGGAGGGTGAAAAAAAATTTCTGTTTGTAGAAATATCTGCCACAGGCTGTGAAAGATGTTCTACGTAATGGGAAATAAAGTAATTGAAGCAAACAATATGAACCTCCGCTCATCAAATCCATATTGGTTGTATCATACATCGCTGCTTCATACTTACAGTGCACTGAAGGAAAATTTAAATACGGATGTCGCCGTGATTGGTGCGGGCATCAGCGGGGCGTTGGTTGCGTATGCATTAGTGAAAGAAGGTTGTAAGGTCGCGATCATCAGTAAAGATCATGTTGGAACTGAAAGCACTTGTGCCAGCACTTCATTGCTCCAATATGAAATTGATACGCCGCTCCATGAACTCGCAAAAAAATCGGAAGGGAAAAAGCAGAGCGGAGCTATTGGCTATGTCATGATGCTATTGATGAATTAGAAATGATTCACGGCGCCATCGGTTTACAAAAAAATTTTGAGCGAAGAAAAAGTTTGCAATTCGCGCCGGTGAAAAAGGATGCTGATGCCTTGCAGCAAGAATGTGATGCAAGAATGCAGGCAGGAATAGAAGTGAGGCTGTACAATCAGGACGAAGTAAGAGATCAATTCGGCTTTGAGGCATGCGCCGCTTTGTATTCATCACAGGCAGCGCAACATGATGCATATCTGTTCACGCAAAAGTTAATAAAATGGTGTGCTGATCACGGTGCTGCCGTCTTTGATAAAACTGAAATCAATGATATCATCACTCATTCCCGGTCTGTCGAATTAGTGACATCCAGAAATTTAAACCTGAAGGCACGCCATGCAGTAATGGCAACAGGATACGAGGCGGTCCGCTGGATTGATAAAACCATTGCGCAACTGCACAGCACGTATGCCATCATCAGCGAACCATTTCCACAGCAATATTTGTGGAGAGATGAATGTCTCATTTGGGAAACTTCTCATCCATACCTCTACCTTCGTACTACTCCCGATCACCGGGTCATCATCGGTGGCAAGGATGAAATGTTTTCGAGTGCAGGCAAACGTGATGCACTTATTCACCGCAAGCAGCAACAACTTGAAAAGGCATTTCGCAAATTATTTCCGCACCTGGCTTTTGCTACTGAGTTTGCATGGGCAGGAACCTTTGCGGAAACGCGGGATGGATTGCCCTATATCGGCATCTATAAAAAAATGCCGAATGTATTTTTTGCCCTCGGCTTCGGAGGCAACGGAATTACATTCAGCCAGGTAACTGCAAACATCATTCGCGATATGATCATGGGTAAGAAAAATCCCGATCAACACATCTTCACTTTTGATCGTCTCAATAACACTTAAAATATTTTGCCTATTGCTTATTGCTCATTGCATTCTGCCTATTGCTTACTGCCCATTGTTTTTTTGCCAACTGCCAACTCCCAACTACTTTCCACGGTATGATGTTTGAAAACCCAGTCCCATGAACTACGGAAAAATAAAAACATTTGCTGTAAAGGATACCACTGTCAATGTCATCATTGAAACGCCCAAAGGAAGCCGGAACAAATACGCTCTCAATCCTAACACACAGATTTTCGAATTGAATAAAATTCTTCCTGTTGGGGCAGTGTTTCCTTTCAACTTCGGATTCATTCCACGCACACTTGCAGGTGATGGTGATCCCCTCGATATCATCGTGATCATGGATGAAGCTTCTTTTACGGGTTGCTTTCTCCGGGCGCGCGTTCTCGGAGTGATTGAAGCAACACAAACAGAGAATGGGAAACCTGTTCGCAATGATCGCATCATTGGGGTACCGGAGGATGAAGAGATCGAAAATGATCTCCGTACGCTACAAGATCTCCATGAGAACGTGGTTAAAGAAATTGAAAGCTTTTTTGTCTCGTACCATGCACAACGCGGAGTTGAATTCAAGCCCCTCGGTGTGGGCGGTCCAAAAGCAGCAATAAAAATTATCAAGGAAGCCCGGCGATGAATGCAATGGAATTACTCTGGGGACATGGCGAGCAACTCACACCACTGCAAATGGGTTGTCGTGCATTTGTAATGTTCTTCATTGCGCTGGCACTTATCCGCATTGCCGGTAAGCGCACCTTTGGAAAAAATTCGGCCTTCGACATTATCATTGGATTTATGCTCGGAGCTGTGCTGAGTCGTGGTGTAATCGGCGCATCACCCTTTTTCTCTACGGTAGCTGCCGGATTTGTGATGGTAGCTCTTCACCGTATCATTGCAAGGATCACAGTTACACAGGATTGGCTGGGGAAAATTGTGAAAGGCAGTAGCGAGCCGCTGTATAAGAAGGGAATTATTCAGTGGCACGAAATGAAAAAAGCTGCTGTGAGTGAAAAGGATTTAATGGAAAGCGTAAGAATGGAAGGCAATGTGAATTCGCTTGATGGAGTAGAAGAAGCATATATGGAGCGGAATGGCGAGATCAGCATCGTGAAGAAAAAGGAATAAACAAGTACGATCCTCCGCGCCAACATTGAAGAAGTTTCCTGCTGAATGACGGTTTGTTTCTGATCACTAAGTTAGCTGTCATTCAGGAATCTTCTTCGGTCTGTAACAACACTCACGATTTTTTACTGTGCGAAGAAGATTTCTTTCCCGAAGATTTTCGGGATGAAGATTTCTTCTTCGGAACTTTTCCTCCTGCTTTGCGTGCCTCGGACAATCCGATCGCAATTGCCTGCTTGCGACTCTTTACGGTCTTGCCGCTTTTGCCACTTTTCAATTCGCCACGCTTCATTTCGTGCATGGCTTTTTCAACTTTGTCCTGACTTTTCTTTCCGTATTTAGCCATAGGTTAGGATTTTAAGAAATGAATTCCAACACGTGTGCCATGTGAAATAATTTTTCTGTTCATTTCAATCAGAAAGATCAGCAAAAACTTAATGATAATTTTTTGTGCGATGTCGGCACAGCTTTTTCCGCTAATAGTGAAAATCATTTGGTATGAAAAACAAAACGCGCAAGCCGGTTTCCACAGAGGAAAATTCAAAGAGAAGTTCGGAAGAAAAAACTTCGGGTGGGAATGACGATTCAGGGAACAATCGTTCACAAAAAGAAAGCAATAAGGATTTTCCGGGCTACCCACACTATCCGGCGACTGAAGATATCTTCAATAACAGAGAAGAGAAGCTTCCTTTGGTTGAGGAAGAAGTAACTCAGCCGGAGAAAAATAATCCTCAATTACTTCCTGAAGATAAAATCCTGAATGAGAAGCCGGTTGAGAAATCTTTGTTGGAGGAAGATGAGGAAAGCAAGCCGGCATCAGAAGCCGATGTGACACCGGAAGAAATCATGCTTCTTGATTCTGATAATTTAAATGCTGACGGCGGTGACGATGATCAGTTAAGAAATCGAGTGACGCCCGTTGACATGAGTGGTGCCGATCTCGATGTCCCGGGAAGTGAACTCGATGATGCGGATGAAGCAGTAGGTGAAGAAGATGAAGAGAATAATCCCTTCAGTATCGGTGGTGACCGTCACGAAGGTTTGGAAGAAACTCCTTTGTAATGCCACGCAATCAACATTCAAATAGCAAATCCCGGGAGCTTTAGCGGGAATTCATTTTGATTTCCCGATTAAGGTATTTTGGCCGGAAGAAATAGTCAATGGGAAATTGATTGTTCACTAATGTGTGTCGCGTCTTCAATTTCTTCGGGGGTCAATGGATCAATTCCAATTCGAGAATGATGTACCAGGTTCGAGCCCAATAAACCTGCAACAAGTGTACAAAGAAATCCGGCTGCTGAAAGAAAAACTGCATTGCTGATGGCAGGTTGCAAAGTATTCCACTGTCCGCTGTTGTTGTATAGATTCACCACAAAGAATAATAAAGCTATTGTGTCGCAGAGCATGTGCTTCAGTCCAATGGATTTCACTTCTGCATCATCAGGAATTCCTAACGACCAATCGATAAATCCCGGCAAAGCACTGATGAGCGCCATTAATACTCCGGCAGCATTCGCAACATAGGCGGTCTTAAACCAAAATGAATCGTATGATAAAATGAAGACGAGATAACAAACAAATGTTGCTACGTAAAAAACAACAGGAAAAATAACCAGAATGGGTGGCAGTACCTTTTTGCTCATCTTAATTTTACGATGCATCCTCATAAAGTTTTGCGGTCATCATCAGTAACAAATGTGTTACCAATCCGCTTTGGTTTAGAAGGAAATTTTCCGCTTCCTGTAGCAAAAAAAAAGATCAGGTTCTGCCGGCACTCTTTGCTGATTGCGACTCTTTCCAGTAATTTTTAAGGGGACCGTCACTACCAAAGACCGGATCGTTTTCCGGCAAAGGCACCTTAGTAATTTCCGGAAGCGCATAAGTTATTTCATCCAGCCCTCCGTGCTTCATATCATAATCCATTCCGTCAGGATAGGCACCCACGCAGGAAAAATCTTTACTCGCGCTCAGGCATTTGTGTGCTACCCCCGCCGGAATGATCAGTACATCACCTTCCTGGAGATGTATTTTTGTTCCATCGGGGCCACCCACTATAATATGTGCTTCGCCCTTGCAAATACCAAGCACTTCATGCACGGTGCTGTGATAATGATGGTAATCATAAATACCATCTGTCCAGCTATTCTTCCATTCATTTTTCTTAAAAATCTTTTTCACTTTTCGATCAGGATGTTTTTCAAATGGTAATAGCACTTGTTTGTAAAGCAGCAACGGAAGCGAAGGATTGTTCGGAAATTCAGCCTTGGGGGGAAGAATGAATTGGAAAATTTCCGGCGAGATTATTTGATCCATAATTATAGTTTTTCAGAGTTTAGGGTGGACGTGCCATGACTCTACCCAAATATTCTAAGACTATAATCATGCTCAATAGATTCTAATGGAATTATGTATTGATTTTCTTTCTGTCGCTATAGCCTTTGCAGATGATGTAGAGGGATTTGCTCATAAGTTTCCACAGTTGGATTTCATTAAATGGATAAAAAATTTACCGGCAAAACTTTTTCATGGCACGATTCTTCACCAACTCAACCACCGTCAGGGTTTTTAAGCGCTGACGGAGTTGCCGTCGTACAAAATTGAAGCATGAAGATCGCACAGATTGCTCCGTTGTATGAATCCGTTCCACCGCAGTTGTATGGCGGAACAGAAAGAGTGGTTTCATATCTTACAGAGGAGTTGGTGCGTCAAGGTCACAATGTCACATTGTTTGCATCCGGAGATTCGGAAACAAATGCCTGCTTAGTTCCTGTCTGCAGGCAGGCACTACGTCTTAACAAAGGCATAGTGGATTCATTTGCTCCCCACATAGTGGAATTGCAGGAGGTGATTGAGCATGCCCATGAATTTGATGTGCTGCACTTTCATAATGATTATCTTCATTTCCCGGTCTCACAAATTTTAAAATACCCTCACCTCACAACATTGCACGGGCGGCTTGATATTGCTGAATTGCAGCCTCTCTATAAAAAGTTTGCCGAGATGCCCCTGATATCAATTTCAAATAATCAACGATTGCCATTAAAGAATGTGAATTGGATTGGAACCGTATATCATGGTTTGCCCATAGATGATTTGAAATTACAAGAAGGGCAAGGAAATTATTTTGCATTTCTCGGAAGAGTTTCTCCCGAAAAAGGAGTTGACAAATCAATTGACATTGCAAAACGCACCGGAATAAAAATCAAGATTGCCGCGAAGATTGACAAGGCCGATCAGGAGTTTTATGAAAAGGAAATAGCTCCTCTCTTTGATAACCCGCTCGTAGAATACATTGGTGAGATCAGTGAGCATGAGAAACAGGATTTCCTGGGAAATGCTTTGGCGCTGCTTTTCCCGATCAACTGGCCCGAACCATTCGGACTGGTGATGATAGAGGCGATGGCAACCGGAACTCCTGTGATTGCTTTTCGCAGCGGGTCAGTCCCGGAAGTGATTGATGATGGGGTTACGGGTTTTGTAGTTTCCACTGTAGATGGAGCTTTTGAAGCAGTTTCAAAGCTTGAGCAGCTCAACAGAAAAAAGATTCGCGGAGTTTTTGAAGCTCGCTTCACGGCTGAGATCATGGCAAAAAATTACCTGCGCTTCTATGAAACAATGATTGATAAAAGCCCTTCTAAAAAAAATTACCGGGGCATCCATGACCATCACAGCGAAAGTTTCAGTTCTTCGCCCCGAAAAGAAATTAAACAGGATGATGTTGCTTAATCATTTTCGCCCACTTGCTTTTGTTAATCATTGTAATTATTCCTGCACATCTTTGAATCATGGCTGACAACCCAATCATACAACTCGAAAACAAATTTTATATCGCAGCCAATTCGAGCTATGCCGATACGCAGGTGAAAGTGCTGAATCACATTGACACCTTTGGCATCTTTGACCGCTGGGGTGACATAGGGCAGTTCGGAGATGAAGCGCCGGGAATTTATCATGAAGGCACACGCTTCATCAGCGGGCTTGAATTCCGGTTGAATGGTGAGCGACCGCTAATGCTCAGCAGTGCCATTAAGGAAGAAAATGAAATCCTTTCTGTTGATCTCACCAATGATTCTTTTCCTCTTTCAGAAAAAGAACCCGACAAAAAAATTCCGAAAGGAACGATACACATTGCGCGCAGCAAGTTTGTACGTAACGGAGCATGCCACGAGCGCATTCACTTTTATAACTACGGAAACCAGAAAGCGCACTTCACCTGCTCGCTCTCTTTTGAAGCGGACTTCAAAGACATTTTCGAAATACGCGGAATCAAAAGAGAAAAGCGCGGTGAAATTTTCGAGATCAAACACACATCGGGGCATCGGCTTTCAATTAAGTACGCGGGGCTGGATAAGATTTTACGTGAAACGGAAATTGTATTAGCACGCCATCCCGATCACTGGCCGAATCAATTCACTGCTGAATATGCTATTTCAATGGAACCACATTCAGCATTCGAACTGGAGTATTCGGTTTTTTTTATCATCGGAAATGAACAGAATGGGAACCATGTTGATTTCATTGATGCTCATCAGCGCCTGGAGAGTGAGCGAAAAAAGATGAGGGAAGCTATTCCTGCCATCTTTACTTCCAATGAGCAATTCAATCACTGGATTAATCGCTCGCGTGCCGACCTGCTTTCTCTTCTGGCAAAAACAAAATATGGTTTCTATCCCTATGCCGGTGTTCCGTGGTATAACACCCCATTCGGCAGAGATGGCATCATCACCGCATTGCAGATTTTATGGATTGCACCGGAAGTAGCTCACGATGCTTTGATCTTTCTTGCTAAAACACAGGCTACGGAAATCAATGCGGCATCCGATGCAGAACCCGGGAAAATTTTTCATGAGTTCCGCGGCGGTGAAATGGTAGAGTTGGGTGAAATTCCTTTTAAAGAATATTATGGTTCAGTAGATGCAACTCCGCTCTTCATCGTGTTGGCGGGTACGTATTACAAGCGAACTGGTGACCTGCATACCATAAAAAAAATCTGGGGCAACATTGAAGCTGCGCTGGAGTGGATCAAAAAATATGGTGACATTGATAATGATGGGTTGTTAGATTATCATCACAAAAGTGTGAATGGGTTGATCAACCAGGGATGGAAAGACTCTCTCGACAGCATGATGCATGCGGATGGAACATTGGCTGAGCCGCCGGTTGCCTTGTGTGAAGTGCAGGGATATGTATATGATGCAAAACTGAAAGCGGCCGACCTCGCTGCTGCATTAAACAAAAATGAATTGGCTGAAACCCTTCGCCGTGAAGCGATGCAACTGAAGAAACAGTTCAACGAACAATTTTGGGATGAAGAATTGAAAACCTACGCCATGGCACTTGATGGCAGCAAGCAACCATGCAGGGTAAAATCATCCAATGCCGGTCATGCATTGTTTTCAGGTATCGCTGATGTCTCAAAAGCCCGGGCACTGGTAGATACGCTGATGAGTGAAGAGCTCTTTTCAGGATGGGGTATTAGAACATTGGGTTCCAGGGAAGTGCGGTATAACCCGATGAGTTATCACAACGGATCGGTGTGGCCTCATGATGTATCGCTCATTGCTTCGGGATTTTCTAAATATGGTTTCAGAAAAGAAACCCTTCAATTGACTGCCGCATTGTTTGATGCATCACTTTTCATCGAACTTCAGCGGTTGCCGGAGCTGTTTTGCGGGTTCGACAGAAGAAAGGGTGAAGGCCCCACGGCCTACCCGGTTGCGTGCTCACCGCAGGCGTGGAGTGTAGGAGCCGTTTTCAAAATGCTTGAAGCATGTCTTCATATTGAAATTGATGGCGTGAATAAGAAAGTAATTTTCAGAAAACCTTTTCTTCCTGAGTTCATTGATAATATTTCCATTACCAATCTGAAACTCGGTGATGAAGATTCATCTTTTGAACTTCACCGCTACAAATCTGATACGGGAATAAACATTGTTAAGCAACCGGCAGATTGGGAGATTAACTGGATTAAGTGAATATCTTTTTTTAGCCAAATAAAAAAACCGTCCTATTGAGACGGTTTTTTTCATTCCACAAAATTGCAATTCCTATTTCATATCCTTGTCCATCTTCTTGCATTCTTCCTGGCACTTCATGGCTTCGTCAAGATGCTTTTGCAATCCCGGCAACATGGAACTTGCCCAGTTTTTTGTATCTGCATCCACACCATCGGTAATTTCTTTTTGGAATTTGTCAATAGCATCCTTATGTCCGCTTACCATCATATCGCAATAATCTTCATCAACGTTCTTCGGTTTAGCATCAGCAATCTTTACTGAGTCACTGATGTCGCCGGAAGTAAGGTTCGTAGGGATGGCAATGTTTTTACTTTTTGCCAATGAAGTAAGATCATTGTAAGCTTTTTGATGATCGTCAATCATCATTTGCGCCAGTTGCTTGGTGTGAGCCATCATAGCATGAGCGAGTGCTGCCTCGCTCACATGAATTTCCTTAAGATTGACAGCGGCGGCATCCACCATAAACTGAGCATCATTTTTCTCCTGCTTCGCAACAGTAGTATCATTATGTTCTTCGGCTGCTTCTTTAGTGTCCTCCTGCTTAGGTCCGGAGTTACAAGCACCAAAAGCAAAAAGTGTTGCTGCAGCGCAGAGCACCAAAAGTTTTTTTGAAATTAAAGTTTTCATCGTTGGTCTGTTTAGGTTAGAAATTTCTTTTGCAATGAGTTGCAACACAAAAACATGCCATCGTTATTCTTACAACTGACTTACCTCTAAAGAGTGCATAAAAATGGTTCATTGTCGTGTTGAATTAATTACTCATGGAAAATTTTTTTCAGGGGTATTCGTAGAAATAATTCCTCGCAGACCGGTTGTGATGAACAATTGGCTGAAGAAATTTTTTCAATAACTCATTAAGAAAATAGTAAATCACTCTGAAGCACCTGCTGACCGCTATAGGGGAATTTCAAAAGTGTGAAACATAAATTCCGCTACGAAAGATTGAGCGACTTCATTTTGTTGTATAACGTTTTGCGGTCTATGTTCAAAAGCTTGGCAGCTTTCGATTTGTTATAGTTCACTTGCTTGAGCACGTTAAGAATCATTTCCTGTTCTGCCACCTGCGCCGCTGATTTTAAACTTGGTCGTGCATTTTTCTCATCTCCGTTCAGGTGGTTTTTATCTTCATTAAAATTAAACTTATCAAAGTGAGTCAGTTCCTGGGGTAGTGTGCTGAGTTCAATGATGGCTGTATCAGACAACAGCGCCGCTCGCTTGATCACGTTGTTCAGCTCGCGCAAATTTCCCGGCCATTGATAACGATGGAACAAACGAATCACTTCGTCACTAAAGCCGGTGATCGTTCTTCCTAATTCTTCATTAGCTTTTGAAAGGAAGAATTCCGCAAAGAGCATGATGTCTTCGCCCCGCTCACGAAGCGGCGCCACATGAATGCTGAATTCATTGAAACGATAGAAAAGATCTTCCCGGAATTTGCCTCTTGATACAGCATCAGTAAGTTTTTCATTTGAGGCGATAATGATGCGCACATCAATTTCCGTTTCGCGCGTGCTTCCTAACCTCTTTACCTTTCTTTCCTGTATAGATCGCAACAGAGAAGTTTGAATATCATAAGAAAGGTTTGCGATTTCATCTAAAAAAATTGTTCCGCCATTGGCAAATTCAAAGGATCCTTCCTTGGCGTTAATGGCTCCCGTGAAAGCGCCTTTCTCATGACCAAATAATTCACTGCCGGCCAGTTCTTTGGACAGTGCCCCGCAATCGACAGCCACGAAGGGATGATTGCTTCGTTTACTTTTTTGATGAATAGATTGCGCTACAGATTCCTTTCCCGTTCCGCTTTCGCCATAAATAATCACGCTATAATTTGTAGGTGCCACCAATTCAATTTCACGCTCGAGTTCCAGTGAAATTTTACTGGTACCCACAATGTATTTTTGGTTTGAATCATATTTTCGAAGGGATTGCACACCCGGAACAGGCGCGGCTTGCTTCGCCTCACTTCCTGTGTTAATTCGGGGAGAAGTTTTTTCCGAAAGAGCTTTTTCAAGAATGTTCAAAATTTCATCGGGTAGCAATGGCTTGATGATGTAGTCATAAGCGCCGTTTTTAATTACATCAATCGCCACCTTCACATCAGAATAACCCGTGATGATGATGACAGGGGTTTCGGGACTTATTTCTCTCACAACCATGAGCACGTCTCTGCCATCCATACTTCCCAAGCGGAAATCACAGAATACCAGGTCGAATTTTTCTTGTTTGAAAAGCTCGATGGCTTGTTTGCCATTGTGTGAGGTCTTAACATCGTATCCTTTCTTGGAAAGGAAGCGTGATAACATCATGCAGATGTCCACGTCGTCGTCTATTATCAAAAGTTTATGTTTCGCCATAGCAAAGACTAAAGTGGATTATGATTGCATCGAATGAATGTTTTTAAGCGCTCCGATTACCTGCTCACGATTGAAAGGTTTTCTGATAAACGCATTTACCTCATATATTTTTGCTTTCTTCATTTCACCTGCTGAGTCGAATGCGCTGATGATCATGATTGGTATTTTGGGATTTAGATTTCGAAATGAGGGGACGTCGTCAAGCCCATTTCCGTCAGGCAAATGTATGTCAAGAAAGACTACATCCGGCTGATACGCAATGAACCTGAGTTTGCCTTCTGCCAGTGAATGAGAACTCTTAGTGTCGTACCCAAGACCCTCCAAAATTGATGAAAGCAATTTACAGATATCTTTCTCATCATCAATGATCAAAACTTTTTGTTTCGAACCTGTGATTTCCCTGTATTGATTGAGTGTATCCCGCTTCACAATTCCTGCGAATTTTTACTGTGATTCTAAACTTTCTAAAAATGGTAAACAAAGGATAAAAACATCTTTGCATTAACTGCTTGCTTGCAACCGTTTCCTTGATCGGCGTTGCATGACATAGACAAGTACTCGCTTGAGTACCATGAAAACTACAGCACTCCCTATACCCTTTCGGTTGCGAAACCACGCGTTCGAAATCATATTCAGAACAAGATTCTTTCCTGCATGGAGCAGATCACTCTTCGTTTCAGGATTGTCATTGAAGTCGTTTATGAAACGCTTCAGGAGCATTGCCGGTTGAATGAGATATGACATCTCCCTGAACCGGTGAGCAATTTGAGTTTCCTGCTCGAAGGCTCGCGCATGAAGCTCCATGATTTTCATTTTGAGTTGCGTTCGATTCTCAATTTTTTCCGTCATAATATGAGGAATCATTTTTTCAGGAATTGTTTGATGAACCGATTTTCAAGCGGGATATGGATGCCTTTCTCCCTGATAATCACCAATAGTATTGTAACTATCAGGTAAAATCCGGCAACAATAAAATAACCGGCATTTTTGGTTTCCGTAATCACGCACAAATAATTTGCAACTGCCCAGCTGATAAAAAGCAGAAAGAACATTCCCGCAACCAACAGAAGAAAGAAGCCGATTAGTGCTGCCAGTATTTCGGAGGCAGAGTGAATCAGCTTCAGTCTTGTTAAGTCATAGCGGGTATTCAGGTAATCCTTTACCGTTTCTACCAACTCCTCACCCTTATGCTCGATTTCGTTGTGCATGATAAAAAATTAATGCCCCTATTTTTAAATGGATGTTTAAACAGCTCCGCCTTCTTCCTGTTCGCGAAGCAGATCGCTGATAGTATCAGATGCTTTATTCTTGAGTGAACTTACATAGTTCATTCCTGCTTCCGCTTTTGACCTGACTTTATCACTGATTTTTCTCGCTCCTTCACTCAGATTCTGTCGTGTTTCTGCTCCCGGTGCGGGTGCATATAAAAGTCCGAGAATGGTGCCTACGGCAGCACCGGCGAGAAATGCCGCTAAAATTTTTGATCCGTCGTTCATGATGTTAGTTGTTTTAAAGGTTAGTAATTAGTTTTTTAAGTTTAGAGTTGCTCAATCATTGCCCTTACTTCTTCTTTTGATTTTCCGATTTTTTTCTGGAGACGACCTAACAATTCGTCTTCCTTCCCTTCTTCAAACAAGAGATCATTATCAGTAAGGTCGGCATAATGCTGTTTCAGTTTGCCTTTTACCTGGTTCCAATCACCTTTCAATTTCAGGTTTGTCATTGCGTTTAAATTTTTGAGTGAAGAAATATTTTTCAAACTGGAGTATCGCCGCGAATTAATCTAATTAGAATAGCGATGATTGCGAGCACCAACAAGATGTGAATCAAGTAGCCGGCGCTATAAACAAAAGCTCCCAATGCCCATCCGATGATCAGTATTACTGCAACAATGTAAAGTAGGTTGCCCATGTTGTTTTGTTTTTGTGAATTTACTTCATTAGAAAAAGCGTGCCTTAACATATCCGTTTTATTTTTGAGAGAGGAGCAAGATATTTTATTGTGAAATTTAATTAGGCTCTCAGTGGGTCACCCTCACCTTTAACCGGCTTCTTCCTCTCAATTAATTTATTTTCTACCCAAACTGCGTAGCGATTAGGTTTAATTGCAGAACCGTATCGTTGTACGTAGACTTGAGTAAACTCTGCCCCAAAATACAGAATAGCTGCGGAGTAATATACCCAGACCAGGACAAGAATTATCGAACCTGTTGCTCCATATGCCGTGATCACCCGATTGCTTGATAAGTAATATCCTATGATAAATTTTCCGGCGATAAATAATAATGAAGTCACCAGTGCACCAATGGCAACATCCTTCCACGCGATCTTTGCATCCGGAAGCACTTTAAAAATGATGGCAAAAAATACTGAGATAGCTCCAAATTGTAAGAGGTAATCCACCAGTAAAAGCAAATTAATGTTTATCCCGCGTAGAATAAAATTCAAACGATCGCTTAGTAAGGCGAGAAATCCATTTATGATGAGAGCGACCAGCATTACAAAGCCAATACTTATTATCAGAGAGAATGAAATGAGCCGGTTGATAACGATCTTGATAAAACCTTTTTTGGGTTTTACCTTCAGTCCCCAAATCATGTTGATGGAATCCTGGATCTCACCAAAGATGCCGGAGGCAGCCAGGATTAATGTAATAATGGCTACAATTGTTGCCCATTTGGTATCGCCGGAAAGGTGAAGGGCCTTGATCATTTCCTGAATTTGCAGAGCTGCTTTATCTCCAACAAGTCCGTTAATCTGTCCGAATACTTTTCCCCGAACCGCATCTTCACCATAAAAAATTCCGGTGATGGAAATGAGCATGAGGAGTAATGGAGGCAGAGCAAAAATGGTATAGTATGCCAAAGCAGCACTCAATTTCAAGACCCGATCCTTGGCAAAGTTGCTGATGGCTTGTCTGACCACTTCATACAGGGAGCTAAATATTTTTTTCACGGAGAGAGATTAATGCTGTTTATGTCATTTCAAATGTAGTTCCACCCTTGCAAAAGGTGGAATACAGAATATGATAAAGAGACAATAAGAATTAGCTGATGGCTCGATTTTTCCAACTTCAAGTTTAATAACTTTGATAAATATGAAAAAGTCCCTGAAAATTTTATTGGTAGAAGATGATGAGGACGATTACTTTCTCACAAAGGAATTACTAAAAGAAACAGGACAGAATTACGAATTAACGTGGGCGCCGGTCTATGACGAGGCCCTTGAAATGATCAACACCAAATCGCATGATGTTTATCTTATTGATTATCGCCTCGGTAAAAATAGCGGACTTGATGTGCTGAACTACATCACTTCAAAAGAAATTTCATCTCCGGCAATTATTCTCACCGGACAGGGCGATCCCAGGATTGATCTTCAGGCGATGCATAGCGGTGCTGCAGATTATTTGGTGAAAGGGACGTTCGATGCAAGTACTCTTGAGCGAACCATACGGTATGCTACAGAGCAGGCTGCTTTGGTGCGCATGCTTCGCGAGAATGAAAACAAATACCGCAACGTTTTTGAAAAGTCGCGCGATATCATCTTCATGATGAACCGGGATGGAAAAGTGCTTGATATTAATTCGGCGGCAATGAATATTTTCGGTTATCAGGATCCTGAGATTTTCGATTTTGGGAAGAGAAATTTCTTTGCTACCGAGGAAGATTATAAGCTCATACACGATGCTTTCACAGAGGGGAAAGAAATTTATAACGGCGAAATTTCTTTTGTTTCAAAAACAGGAAACAAAATTCCATGCATCTTAAACACCACGCTGCTTGATAAGGAGAGAGGAATTTACATGGGCATCTGTCATGATATTTCGGAGCGGAAAAAGATTGAAGAGACTCAGCGATCGGCGGATAAGTTCATTGCTTCAGGGAGAATTGCACGCACACTCGCTCATGAAGTTCGGAATCCTCTTACCAACATCAATTTGGCCGTGGAGCAGTTGGAACAGGATAACTCCACTTTGGAAGACAGGCAAATGCTGTTGGATCTTATAAGCCGAAATAGTGATCGTATTAATAACCTGGTGACGCAAATGTTGCAATCCACCAAATTTGAGGAACTGGGTTTAAGAGATCATAACCTCAATGAGCTTATTGAAGAAGCGCTGGATGAGGCGAAGGACCGCATTCAATTAAAAGGGATAAGGGTTAAAAAAGAGTTTTCTCCTGATATATGCAGTGTTCGCATTGATCCTGAAAAAATGAAGATTGCTATTCTTAATATTATCATCAATGCGATAGAAGCCATGGAAAATTCTGCAGGCACTTTGGAAATTACTACCCGTAAAGAAGAAGATAAATGCATTATCACCATCCATGACAATGGTCCTGGTATTAAGCCGGAAGATCTTGACCAGTTGTTTGTTCCTTTCTTTACTAACAAACCGCATGGTACCGGCCTGGGCCTCACTACTGCCCAGAACATCATTCTCAATCACAAGGGAACTCTTCGGGTGAACAGCGAAAGAGGAAAAGGAGCCACCTTCACCATCGTGCTGAAACTTTAAACTTTATTCTATCGGCCGAGGTTTGCACCGACCGAATTGGCGGATAAAATTTCGGCGGGTGAGGACAGGCTGACCGAGAATTCAAAGACTCAAAAAAATTCCTTCGGAATTGATTTGTATTCGAAGAAAAAAATTTCAAAATCTTAGTTCTCGGTCAACCTGAGGACACCTGCCGGTAGAAAAAATATTTAAGTACTTTTCGCGAAACAAGACCCCTGCTTATGCAGGAAAAACTGCTTACCACCGTTGCTTCTATGAAAATATTGCCTTTATGAAAATCTGCCTCATCTTAATACATTTCCCTTGAAACATTCCATCATTCTTTTGATTCTAATTTTAACTGCAGCGACTGCCCATGGACAGTGCACTTGCAGTACTCCCGGCTCAGAGCTCATCATCAACGGAAATTTTAATTCTGGCGACAGTGGTTTCAGCAGCAGTTATTTTTACGAAAGCGATAATAGTAATCCGGGAGAGCATCATTATGGTATTGAGACCAACACTTCATCTATGTACGGACTTTGGAGGGACTGTAGTGACCACACCTCCGGTACAGGCAACTATATGTGGATAGGGCCAGTGTTGCAGTTAAGTCAGTTTGGAAATAACGATGCATGGGAGGAAACAATGACAGTGAGTAAGAATACTGACTACCTGTTTACGATGTGGTCATCGACGCTAGGCATTGATGAGTCAGATGTTTTTGTTTTGATCAACTATGACACATTGATACCTCATTTCAAAACACCATCGGCTTTTAATAATTGCGTTTGGGGGAAGAAGTGCATGACCTGGAATTCTGGCAATTTCACGAGTGCGACTATTCAAATTGTTCCGTGGTATAGCGGCCCTTTCGGAGCCGCTGCCATGGCGATCGACGATCTTTCTTTTCATTCGTGCAATGCTCTATCTGCCATTGATAAAGCTGATAACAGTTTCATTTCTGTTTCTCCCAACCCTTCTCACGGCGTGTTCAATTTGTATGGAAACAATGAAGGTGACATGCTTCGAATATCATTAACCAACATTGCAGGACGTGAGCTTATTTATAACGAAGTGAAGTGTGCAACAAATGAGAATCATATTCGGCTTGATTTTACAGCGTTCGATTCCGGTTTGTATTTCCTAAGAGTAGTAACATCGAAAGGGATTTTTGCACGTAAGATTTGTATTCAAAAGTGATAGAATTATGATATCACCCTTTTCCAAAGTTTAAAACTTTGGAAAAGGTCTTCACCGCAAAGCATATAACTCATAACGCATAGCTCACCTTCACACTTGCATTTAGAAATTATTGAACGGTTGCAGAGAATGCGCCATTCATAATACTTATATGAAGTGAGTCAAGCAGAAAATCTCCAGAGAAGCTTCCACAAATTTTTCCTCCCGGAGAATCGTATTGTGCCACCGTAAGAGTTCCGGAGTTGGAAACGATAGGGAAACCATGATCAGTCAACCAAATAGTTGCTTGGCCTGTTGAAACGGGATTGCCGGTTTGTCCGTACGGAATAACAGTATAAGCGCCTGTATTTTGTCCATAAAATCGGATAGATATTTCATTATAAATCGAAGAATCAGTAAGAGTAGGACCATCAATGATAACGGTGGTATAATCAGCATTTGATACCTTGGCAGCAACAGCGTGAAAGGTGTTTGCAGATGAATCGAAATGATGAATGATGTTACCAGTTGAATAACCATTTTCATATCCGAAGTTTGGACAATCGAGTTGTTGATTTGAATCTTTCTTGCAGGCACAGAAAGAATAAATTACCAGTATCAAAATAAATATTTTCAAATTACTCATCGGTTTTAACATCAAATATTAAAATGCAAGATACCAACCTTTTCCAAAGTTCGAAACTTTGGAAAAGGTCTTCACCCGCTGATAGCTGAATTGCACCACCTGCGGAAATGTTTGGAGAAAAACGTGCTGGGAGATTCACCCGGTGGTGAAGATTGAGGCGGTGGATTGAGCAAAGTGGCTTTGAAGACCAACAAAGGAAAAAAGGAAAAATTCCCCTTGCTTATTGGATTGTATGATATCTTAGAATACTCCACGATTCAACGTAGTCAGTTGTATCAATTGGCAGTTGAAACTTTATGACGCCAATATTTTTCTGGAAATAGAGTGTGGCGCCTGTATAAGTGGAAGTGGTCTTATAAACATCGAGATAGAGATTTCCATTGATAGCGATAGCGTCAAACAGATCCCATTGATCCACGTTTGGGTAGTCCCTGACAGAAGGAATTAAGTACTGACCAAGTCTATTACCATTCATGTAAAAGTAAACTTCCGATGAATAAGAAGAATACTGAATTGAATCTTCAGAGATGCTTGACGTTGCTAGCGAATTAATTTGCTCCCCATCAAAACTTGACCCACCGGAAGGCCCCGTCTCTTCATTGCAACCTTCACTTAAATCAGGAGAATGTGTCCAAAATGTTGAATCAAATACAACTGAGAAACTATCAAGCTGAAGAGTAGAATCATTCTGATACACCCAGTAACTTCCTTTTAGAAAATAGCCATAGTCCTTACATTCCTGAGGCACATAATAAGTTCCTCCGCATTCTCTGGGAGCGCAACCAAAGAATATTAAGCCTACCAATAAAAATACAGCTAAAGGGAACAGACAATTGTCTTCAAAAAATTTCATTGCCACAAACTTTTCAAAAGATGAAAGATAGGAAAGTTTACGCGAACTGGTCGGCGAGATTCCCCTAACTCGTGCAAGTTTCATGATTCCCTAAAAAAACAGCGCAGGAAACCCAATTCCCACGCTGTCGTACGGAAAAATATATTCTTTCTTCCCTCGCTCATTTAAACTTATCAGGAAACTGTTTCATAATTCCCTCTGTAAGCATATCAGACATCCTGAGTATTTCATCATGTACTTTATCATAAGCAATCACATCCGCCGGATAATCTTTTTTCAATCGTGCTGTTGCTTCATCAGTTGTAAGCTTCAAGTGATCGTGCATCATCATTTTCATATCTTCCAATTTCCAATTAGGATTTGCTTTGCTGAGAAAGACGGAAATCTCGTCCGCATTATCCGTCCATTTTTTATTTGCAACATCGAAGGCAGCCGGATCCCCTTTCTTTGCTGCGGTGAGTAATTCAGCAGCAGTAGTGATGTGTACCTTCAATAGTGCTGTGAGTTTATTTCCTGCTTCATCACCATATATCGGCTTGATTGCATTTCCTATGTCTTCCTGATTTTTGAGTAATCGCGCTACGGCCTGATCGGTACCCGGCAAATCATCCATAATACAAAAGATGACATTGCGTGTCCATGTAACGTGGTCTTCCCAAAGCTTGCGCATGTCGGTTCGCAGGTCTCCCCTGGAGATTCCTGTGAGGGAAGGATTGGAGTGCCATTGATTCGACACGCCAATGAAGGCGGCAAAGAATAACACGATGACTCCAATAATTTTGGTTTGTTTTTTCATGATGGTTTAGATTTCGTGAGCCAATACTTACACAAATCCTGCGCCTGCATATAAGCCATGCGTCTTCATTTAAAAAAGGAAAGCAGCGCAGAAGTTATTCCGCACTGCTATTCGCATATACACAAACCATTAGATTTTCCGCCGAATGTTATTCCTTGCTTGCTTCTTCGTTCACATAAGATTCAGCAATGGCAGTTAGTGTTTTATCGGCCTCGCCTTCCTCATCAAGTGTGGTTTGTAAAATTGCCGCCGCATCTTCATAACCCAGCACGCGGGCAATGGTGCGCAAGCATCCGTAGGTCGCCATTTCATAATGCTCCACTTTTTGGGCAGCGAATATCAAACCCACATCGCGCGTCATTGTTCCGGCATCAGTCTCGCTGACAATGCCATTAGCTTCTTCTACAAGACCCGCCATAGCGTCACATTTTTTTGCAACTGCTTTTTTTTCGAGGATTGAAAAAACTTCTTCAAGTCTGCTCACGTGTTCTTCGGTGACTGCAAGATGATCCTCAAAGGCGCTGCGTAAATCTTCTGAAGTGGATGCTTTTGCCAATTTTGGAAGTGCCTTTACGAGGTGCTTTTCTGCCCAGTAAATGTCTTTCAGCTCATCCACAAAAAATTCCGTCAGCTCGGTATGCTCACCCGAAGTTTCGGCTTCCGATGTTTCTTCAGCGTCCATTTCATCACTTGAACTTTTTTTACGCGAAGCTTTGGCTTCAGTTCCCTGATCGCTGCTGCGTCCTCTCGAATTCGTAGCGCGATCTGATTTTTCTTTCTTCATGTCTTTCATAGATTTTTTTGGATTTAAGAATTATTGTTTAAAAATTGCGATACGCGTATCGCGTATCGGGTACTTACATCTTAGGTTCCTTCACTGAGGGATGCTTCTTCGAAGGTGAATCCGGATTCTCACTCGGCATCTCCCGGTTGGGAAGTTTCTTCGACGGATCCTCTACTTCCTGTTCACCCTTAGGTTGGTCGCGGTCTTCATCAGCAGGTGGATTATTTTCCTGTCTTTCATTCGGACGATCGGTCGGATTATTTACGCGATTACGATTCTCCTGATCCTCACCGGTTGTGTTACGTTCTGACTGGTTCCGCGTATCATTTGTTTGCGGATTATTGGATTGATTTTTTTTCGAACCTGAATCCTGATTTGGATTTCCGGGGTTCTGAGGGTTGTTCTTCATAATGAGTTAATTTTTATGTGAAAATTTCGAAAGCAGAACTTAAAAGAATCTTGCCAGAAAAAGCCAGTTGATATAAGATTGACTTAAATCACTAAGTACAGTGTATTTGCGAAGGAAATTGTGAATCTGTTGTGCATGGCGATAATAAAAACCGTGGAAAGCAGCTACACGATTCGGGGAAAAAATTTCACCCGAATTTTCCCAATAAGAAATATTATGTGAGGAAGAAATAAATTGAATATGAGGGGAAGGCGCAATCCCATTTTCCAAAATCTTATGCTATGGATCGTTGAAAGAAAATAACGATCATAATTAGTTCACTGACATTTGTCGCTTTAATTGTGACAAGTTTCTTATCTTTACAACGCAGAAAAAATTCTGATCGTCATGGCAAGAACAATAGTGCTGTCAGAGAAAAACATCTCATACCGTTCTATAGATGATAAAAATGCCTTGTCATTTATTAATGCAGTAAAGCTGGGAATTGCATTTCCTCTGTTTCATTCCATAATGAAGAACAGTCCGTTCTCTATGAATGAATGGTCGAACTATTTGCATCTTTCAGCGCGAACGTTGCAGCGGTACAAGAAAGAGAGGAAATCATTTGATTCGACTTCAACTGAAAAAATCCTGGAGATTACTATGTTGTGTAAGCTGGGGCTTGAAGTTTTTGGAGACAAGGAAAAATTTAACTCGTGGCTTAGCCGCAAGAATGTGGCGCTCGGTGGCGTAAAACCAAAAGAGCTGCTCGATAATTCATTCGGGATTGACGTATTGAAAGATGAATTGCTTCGTATTCAACATGGCATTCTTGCATGATTGTATATCGACTTACCCGCGCCGAATTCAGCACTGATTTTTCCGGTGCCGGTGCTGCAAAAAGCGGAGGTCGCTGGAATAGCAAAGGCATTGAAATGATTTACACCTCTGAGTCCAGGGCACTTTGCGTGGCTGAGGTTGCCGTGCATGTTGGCCTGGGAAATATTCCGCTTAATTATTTGCTGGTGACCTTCGAGATACCCGGCAACATCCGCATCAAAGAATTGAATCCTTCCTCGCTGGCATCAGATTGGAAATCATTTCCACACGTGAATTCTACGCAGGAAATAGGGGATGGGTTTGTTCGGGAGAAGAAATTTCTTGTGCTTAAAGTGCCTTCGGCTGTGGTGCAGGGTGATTCAAATTTTCTAATTAACCCGAATCATCCGGAAATAAAAAAAGTGAAAATCGTTAAAACCGAACCATTCAATTTTGACGAACGATTATTTATAAAGTAATAACCCGATTCTTAATTCCGGCAGAAAGAAATATTGAAAAGGGCCACGCATTTCACCGGAATGATCTTGACGAAGATATTTCGATTGCAGGTGTTCGCATTCATTCTTTACGTGAAAAAATCTCTCATCTTCTCAAAAATATTTTTCTCATTCTTCGAAGGATGCGGCTTAAAATTATTGGAGTTCCGTAATTTTTCGAGCGTGGCTTGTTCGTCCTTTGTGAGTTCTTTGGGAACCCAGACGTTTACGTGAATGAGCTGATCACCCGTGCCATAAGAATTTACATTCGGAACACCCTTTCCTTTCAGCCGGAAAATCTCTCCCGCCTGTGTTCCTGGTTTGATTTTGATTCTTGCTTTGCCTTCAATGGTGGGAACATCTACTGAAGTACCAAGCGCCGCATCTACGAAAGAAATATAAAGTTCATACACAACATTGTTTCCATCCCGTGTGAGCTCCTCATGCTGCTCTTCTTCAATCAGGATGATCAAATCACCTGCAGCACCGCCGCGTTCACCGGCATTTCCTTTTCCGCTGAGTGAAAGCTGCATGCCTTCACCTACACCTGCAGGAATGTTCACATCAATCGTTTCTTCATTATACATTCTTCCCTCGCCGTGGCAGGTAGAACATTTTGCGGTGATCATCTGCCCTTCTCCATGGCAGGTAGGGCATGTTGTAGTAGTTGCCATTTGGCCGAGCATCGTATTCGTGACACGCCGAACAACGCCACTCCCTTTACACGTAGAACAGGTTTGAAAAGATTGTTTGTCTTTCGCTCCCGTACCGTCACATGTTTTGCAGGTGACATACTTCTTAACCCGTATTGTTTTATGTGCGCCTTTGGAAACTTCTGAAAGAGTAAGAGGAATGGTAACGCGAAGATTGCTGCCGCGAACTCCTCTGCCGCGAGTGCTCCTGCCTCCACCGCCACCGAAAAATGCATCGAAGGGGCTGCCGCCGCTGCCACTGAACTCAGAGAAGATGTCGCCGAAGTTAGCAAAGATGTCTTCCATGCGCATGCCGCCGCCACTGAAGCCCCCTCCACCGTTACCTCCCAATCCAGCATGTCCAAATTGATCGTAGCGTTTTTTCTTGTCCGCATCACTTAGCACTTCATACGCTTCAGCCGCTTCCTTAAATTTATCTTCCGCAGCTTTATCTCCCGGATTGCGATCAGGATGAAATTGCATGGCTACTTTGCGATACGCCTTCTTGATTTCCGCGTCCGTTGAAGTACGGCTTACTCCCAATATTTCGTAATAGTCTCTTTTGTGTGCCATTTTGTATTCTACCATTTACGATATACGTATTACGACTTGCCTCGCTGATTTAGTCGTATTATGTACATCGTATCTTGTAATTTTTATTTCCCTACCACCACCTTCGCGTGGCGAATAATTTTATCACTGAGATAATACCCGCGTTCGATTTCATCTGCTATTCTCCCTTTCATGCTCTCATCCTGAACAGGAACCTCGGTGATGGCTTCATGCAGTTCAGGATTGAAAACTTCACCGATCGAATCCATGGCTCTCAACCCTTTTGATTCAAGAATCGAAATGAGCTTCTGATAAATGAGTTTTACACCTTCGGTCATTGGATCCTCTGTGGCCTCCATTTGTTTGAGCGCCCGCTGAAAATCATCAAGCACCGGAAGTAAGGAACTGACTACTTCAATGCCGGCAGTTTTAATCAGCTCGATTCGCTCCTTCAAATTCCGCTTTCTGAAATTATCGAAGTCGGCAAACAGGCGCAGGTATTTATCGTTGAGTTCGGCAAGTTGTTGCTTCAGCTCTTCATTTTCTTTTTTCTCTGCAAGGTGTCCTTTGGGCAATTTATCTTTTTTAGAGAAGCCTAATTTCTTAAACAGATCATTTCCTTCTTCCCTTCCTTCTTTCATCTCATCATGATTGTGTTCAGAAGCATCTTTCTCAATCTTATCAAGGATTTCATCACCGGAAAGTTGCTCCGCATTTCCTTCCTCTTTGTTTAATTCATTGTCTTGATCCTTTTCATTCATTTCCATGAATACAAAATTTTAAGCCCCCAACTTCTTCAAATGATCTGCCATGAATAATTTTCGGTCATCGTGGCATTTAAAATAAAAATTCAACGACAAAGTTAGATGAAAAAGGAAGAGGCGACCGCGAAAATGTATCTTGCCCCGCGATACTTCAGCAAAATGCTTTTGTGCGACGATCACAGTTTTCTTAATTTCGAATCCACGCGCATATGAAATTTTTTTGCAGGTATATTTTATTTTTGGTCTTGCTGGTGCCGAAATGGTCCATGGCATTTCATATCATTGGCGGTGAAATTTATTACACCTGCCTTGGAAATAATGATTACCAGGTCACGCTGAAAATATATCGCGACTGCAGCAATGCTCAGGCGGCGCAGTATGATGATCCTGCTTTCGTCACCATTTACAATGCGACCGGTTTGCTGGTACAAACTTTTAATGTGTTCTTTCCCGGAGCAACTTCAGTACAGCCCGATCTTTCAAATCCGTGTTTAATGGTGCCACCGAATATTTGTGTGGAGCAGGGAGTATATCAATTCACGGCGAATCTTCCCCCGACTCCCGGTGGCTATGATATTTCTTATCAGCGGTGTTGTCGTAACTCTACCATCTTCAACATCATTGATCCTGCAAATACAGGTGCTACTTATACCACACACATCCCTGACGTGACTGTGGCCACATGCAACAGCAGCCCACGCTTTACCAACTATCCGCCGATTGTAATTTGCTCAGGAACCCCGCTGGTGTTTGATCATAGTGCAACCGATCCTGATGGAGATGTTCTCAGGTATTCATTATGCACGCCTAACCAGGGGGCAACGGCAGGTTCGCCGCAACCGAATCCTGCTCCTCCGCCGCCGTATGATCCCATCTTTTGGGCATCGCCTTATACTGTGAACAATCAGATCGGGGGCAATCCTCCGATGAAGATTGATTCCATTACAGGTCTTCTTACAGCAGACCCCGTGAATCTGGGTCAATATGTTGTAGGAATCTGCGTGAAGGAATATCGAAACGGACTTTTTATCTCGCAAAATGTGCGCGACTTTCAATTCAATGTCACCACATGCAATCCGACTATCGTTGCTGATTTCAGTTCGCTTACATCCGTGGCAACTTTTAATGACACATTGCTGGTTTGTGGAACAGCCACAGTAGTCTTTAATAATCTGAGTTTCGGCAGCAATGATTACGCCTGGGATTTTGGTGTGCCGGGGATCACAACGGATGTTTCCGTGCTTGACAATCCAACTTACACATATCCTGATACAGGAGTGTACAAAGTGATGCTTGTAGCTGCGCCGGGACTTCTCTGCGGCGATACCACTTACAAGTACATTGAAATTCGTAATGGAGTGAATGCTGATTTCAATTTTCAAAATGAGTGCATCGGAAATCCTTTTCAATTTGTTGATCTCTCTGCTGCATTAGACGGAATTCTGGCTTCGTGGCAATGGACATTTGGGGATGGTGGTTCTTCTTTACTGCAAAATCCTTCACACACTTACACCAGCAGTGGAAATTTCAACGTCACTCTTACAACTTATAACTCTTACGGCTGTTCACAAACCATTTCAAAGCAGGTAACAGTGTTTGCAATTCCCGTCGTGAATGCAGCGCCTGATACGTTTATCTGCAATGTGGATTCGGTGACGCTGCATGCTGACAACGGCGTAAGTTATTTATGGCAACCGAACTACAATATCAGCGATACATCATCTCCCAATCCTGTAGTTGATCCCAAGACAACTACAGTTTATGAGGTAACAGTTACCAACGCAAATGGTTGTCAGAGTATTGATTCGGTTACCATTCAGGTTACCGACACTGTGATTGCTTCAGCATGGCCCGATACTACAATTTGCGAAGGACAATTTGTGCAACTGCAGGCGCAGGGGGCAGTGTACTATGTGTGGAATCCGCAGGCGGGCCTGAACAATGCTCTCATCGGCAATCCTGTTGCTTCTCCCTCATCCACTACTATGTATATTGTTGATTCGTACATCGGATCATGCCTTGATGAGGACACTCTTCTCATTATCGTATTACCAAGGCCGATTCCCGATGCAGGTCCTGACGTCACTATCAATCAGGGAGAAACAACACAGTTGAATGCAACAGGCGGCGAAAATTATTTATGGCAACCACCGGATGCTCTGAGTGATCCGAATATTTTTAATCCCGTTGCAAATCCACTTAATACCATCACATATACTGTAACTGTTACCGGCGCTAATGGATGTAAAGCCATTGACAGCATCACCATCACCGTTACTCATGATCATGAAATTTTAGTGCCCACTGCTTTCACTCCAAACGGAGATGGACTCAACGATGTGTTTCAATTTTTCACCAGGGGAATTGCCAGGATTACCTCGGTAAAAATTTTTAGCCGCTGGGGCGAAATGATTTATTATTCTCCCAACGGTGAAGAAGGTTGGGATGGAACTTACAAAGGATTAGACTGCGAAATTGAAACGTATGCTTATTTGATTGATGGCATTACTTATGATGGCGATGCTATTCAAAAGACCGGGCCGCTTACCCTCATTCGATAGCTCAAAAGATTTCTTTCACTCAAATAGTAAAATCATTACTAAGTTGTTGCTACATTTAAACCCTCCGAAGGCATTTCGGACTCTGACTTCAATGTTGTATCAGATGTATTCAATCATCAAACCCCAAAACCCCAATGAAAATTTATCGTGTACTCGGACTGATGTCCGGCAGTTCTATGGACGGCGTTGACGTAGCGTATTGCCGCATAGAAGAAGACAATGGAAAATGGCGCTATGAAATCGAAAATTCGGAATGTATTCCCTATCCGCCCAAATGGAGATTACGCCTGCAAAGTTTAGTATTACAAAATGCAGTTACGTATCTGAAGACTGACACCTTCTATGGTCACTTCCTCGGAGAGATCACACGCAAATTCATCCAGGACAATATGCTCGATGGAAAAATTGATTTCATCGCTTCACACGGTCAAACCGTTTTTCATCAACCGGAAAATCAGATGACAAGCCAGATCGGTGATGGCGCTGCCCTTTGTGCAGAAACCGGCTATCCAGTGATCTGTAATTTCAGAACGCTCGATGTTGCCCTCAATGGTCAAGGAACTCCGATGGCTCCTATTGGCGACAAACTTTTGTTTTCCGATTTCAAATTTTGCCTGAACCTTGGTGGCATCGCAAACATTTCCGCCAAGCTCGATACCAAAATAATTGGCTTTGACATTTGCGGCGTGAACATGGTGCTTAATGCGCTCGCCGGGGAAATTGATCTGGAGTATGACAAGGACGGAAGCATTGCACGTTCGGGGCAGGTGAATATGGAATTGATGAATGAACTGAATGCTCAATGGTACTATGAGAAGCCTTATCCGAAATCAATCGGCGGCGGTTGGGTAACGAAAATTTTTCTTCCCACATTCAGGAAATACAGAATACAGGTAGAAGATAAATTGTGCTCTGCTGTTGAGCACATTTCGATGCAGATCGCGAAAGATTTGAAGAACATTTATGCCAACGAATTCCTCACCAAAGATGAGAACCACACGATGCTTGTTTCCGGTGGTGGCGCATTCAATAAATTTTTGCTCGAGCGAATCAATTATCACTCACCGGTACCAGTCGTGGTACCTGATCCGGCAAACATTAAATTCAAGGAAGCATTGCTTACTGCCTTGATGGGCGTGTTGCGATACCGTGGTGAAGTAAATATGCTTTCGTCAGTAACGGGCGCTTCGGCAGATACATGCGGGGGGGAGGTGTATCTCTCTACTGTGCATCCGATGCCGGTGATTTAATCGGAAATCGTGAGACGTGAGACGTGAGACTGAGTCTCATTGCTTTTCAATCACTATTTTCTTCTGCCAGATTTTTTCTCCTGCTAAAACAGTGATGAGATAAATTCCTGCCGGAGCAGAAAGATGAATTTCTTTTGAGAAAGAAGAACTGCGCGGCGTTTCTTCTTCCGAAAAAATATTTTGACCGATGGCGTTAAAGATTTGAATCTGAAATTTTCCCTCAACAACACTATTTATCAGCAGAAGAAAATTTCCATTGGAAGGATTGGGCTCAAGTAAAATATTTTGATCGCTCAATTGATTTGCAATTCCTGAAATCAAAACATATTGAGCTGCTGAATTCACACATCCATTTGAATCAGCAACGATCACTGTGTAATAACCTGATTGCAGAACCGTGTACGACTGATTGGTAGCACTGGGAATATTAAAGGAGTTAAGCTGCCATTGATAAGAGAATGCCGGTGATGATGTAAGTGTGTAATCAACCTGGGTAATACTTGGGGATGGAGGTGTTGCATACACAGTAATGTAATTGTTCAGCGTGAGGGTATCATTCCCTAAAGCATTTGAAGTAATGAGTGTGACATCATAAATGCCTGGCTGGTTGTAGCAAATGTTAAGCGGATTTTGATCAGTGGAAGAAGAAGGACTGCCTCCGGGGAAAATCCATTGCCATGATGCGGGATTGTTGGTGGATTGATCAATGAAGCTGATACAGAATTTTTCGCAGAGTGAAGTATCAGCCGCTGAAAAGTTTGGAGAGGGAACTGAATTCACATTGATGATTGCTGATGAAGAGCATCCATTTGAATCAACCACATCCACAGAATAATTTCCTGTTTGACTGATGGAAAGTGTTTGTGAGGTTGCTCCGGGAATTTGATATCCGTTCAGCGACCATTGATAGGAACTTGCCGCAGGATTGCACGAGAGAAAGTTTCCGTTTTGTGAAATGGAAACGGCAAGCGGAGTAAAGATGGTGATGTAACCTGTTTGCACAAGCGTATCAGAAGCAAAAGCCGAAGAAGCAATCAGCATCACATCATACGCACCGGGATTTGCATAGCAGATGTTTGAAGGATTTTGCTGTGTTGATGAAGCAGGATTGCCTCCTGTGAAAAACCATTGATAGGTTGTTGCATTCTGTGACTCGTTTGTAAAATCGAAGCAAGAGTTTGGGCAGCCACTTGTGGTACCTGAACTAAAAAGACTTGATGGCATATGCAAATATGCTCCCGTGGAATCGTAGAACTTGATGATCCAATAATCAGAAGTACTATCCCAAGCTTCCTGAGTTTTGTCGCCTCCAATTTCAGCACCTGTTTCACAAGCAACAGTGTAATAACCATTACTATTTTGCAACGGTCTTGGGATGAAATTTCCTCGGTTACTTGTTTGAAGTGTTCTATCCCATTCTTTGTTCCCAATTGAATCTATTTTTATCATCCATGTTTGTCCTTGTGTTGAAAGATTATTTTCAGTTTTGTCACCGCTTATTGGAGAATGGGAGTCTCCAGCTAAAAAGAAACCTTTGTCTGAAGTTTGAATTATTGCATTAAGACCATCTTGATCTGTTCCACCAAAATCCTTATCCCAAACTTTATTTCCGAGTGAATCAATTTTGATAATCCAGAAGTCGTCGCTGCCCCAGTTAGGCTGTGATTTATCTCCACTAATATCTGAGGTGGAAGATCCTCCAAGAACATAGTCCTCATAAGAAGTTTTACAAAAACATCCCACCCACTCAGATCCTGTTCCTCCGAAATCTTTATCCCATTGATAGTTGCCCAGTGAGTCGATCTTTATTATCCAGAAATCGTCATAACCCCAATTAGGTTGTGTCTTGTTTCCATTTATCCCCGACCATGATTCTCCGGCAACAACATAGCCACCGTCATTTGTTTGAAAACCTGTTGGGAACCAATCATGAGATGTTCCTCCAAAGTCCTTATCCCATAACTTGTTGCCAAGTGAATCAGTTTTTACAATCCAGAAATCTTCAACACCATAGCTTGCTTCAGTTTTATCCCCCCCGACACTTGATTCTGAATACCCGATTAGGATATATCCTCCATCATTCGCTTGCTCAATGTGATCGAGAGTTTCATCATCTGTTCCACCGAAATCTTTATCCCATTGATAAGTGCCAAGTGAATCAACTTTTACAATCCAGTAGTCATAACCACCCCATGTTGCTTGTGTTTTATTTCCTCCAATATCAGAATTCGAAAATCCTCCAAGAATATAACCACCGTCTTTGGTTTGTTGAAGAGAGTATAAAACATCCCTGTCTGTTCCACCATAATCCTTATCCCATTGTTTGTTGCCAAGTGAATCAAGTTTTACAATCCAGAAATCATATTCTCCACCCCAAATTGGTTGTGTTTTATCTCCACTAATTCCGGAATTAGCAGATCCTCCGAGAATATATCCATTATCATTTGTTCGTTGGCAGCTGCTGAACCATTCTCCGCTTGTCCCTCCATACCGATAATCCCACAGCTTCACTAAAGGATTTTGCGCGAAGGAAATTTCTGCTGAGAACAGCAATGCGATGATGTATATTTTTTTCATTGGTGAGGGTCTTTCAAAGATAGGCGAAATGATTTGCAAGATGAATGAGATTGCTTTTATACTCTCTACCTTTCCCGCAGAATAATTTTCACTTGATCCTCGTCACCGGCGGCACAGGTTTTCTCGGAATGCAGTTACTGCGTGAATTAGTAAAGCGCGGTGAAAAAGTTCGCGCCATCAAACGAAGCGGTAGTACAAGCTTTCTTGAAGAAGAATTTACAAGACAAATAGAGTGGGTCGAAGGCGATGTGCTTCATATCCCGGCTTTGGAAGAGGCCATGAGCGACTGTGAAAAAGTGTATCACTGTGCCGCTGTGGTTTCTTTTCTCCCGAAGGATCATGAGCGAATCATGAAAGTGAATGTGGAAGGAACAGCAAACGTGGTGAATGTGGCCCTTGAAAAGAAAATCAAAAAACTTGTTCACGTAAGTTCAGTTGCCGCAATTGGCAGCAGCAGGAATGATGAAGTGGTGAATGAAACAACGGAATGGGAAGACGGGAAGAGAAATTCAAATTATGCCATCAGCAAATTTCTGGGTGAGCGTGAAGTATGGCGCGGCATTGCCGAAGGATTAAATGCCGTGATTGTAAATCCATCGTTAATCATCGGGGCAGGAAACTGGAATGAAGGACCGCCACAATTTTTTAAGAAAGTTTGGGAAGGAATGCCTTATTATACCAATGGAGGAGCAGGAGTGGTGGCTATCAACGATGTGGTGACTCTCATGGTTCAATTAATGGAGAGTGAAATTCACGGCGAGCGATTCATCATCAATGCTGAGCACTTTACATTCAAAGATTTTTTTTCCGTCATCGCTGATCAATTGAAAAAGAGAAGGCCGTTCATCAATATAAAGCCGTGGATGATGAAACTTTTGTGGAGAGAAGAAATGCTCAAGTACAAACTCACCGGTATATCTCCCTTAGTGACCAGAGAGACCTCACGAATTGCATCACGCTGGTCACGGTTTGACAATTCGAAAATTATTTCGGCAACCGGATTTCAATTTACACCGGTGAAGAAATATTTAGAGGAAACGGCAATGAAATTTCTGGCAGACCTGTAGAAGGCTGTCCCAAAAGTCGTCATTGCGAGGAGCGAAGGGTGAGGAAAGTGCGAGGATGCGACGAAGCAATCCTCACGGACTAAGGGACGCTAAATCTTGGGGATTGCTTTTGAGACACCCCCTTTTCAAATACCGTATAAATTGATGTGAATTGAATGAACGGGTGAATCGTGATAAATTAGGCGCAGGTGAAACCGGGCACGGGTGAACCGTGCCCCTACTTTGTAACCCGCAATCGTTCTCCCACATAAAGATTCTCGGAGTAGAGATGGTTTAGCTCTTTCAATTCAACCACGGTCATGTTGTACTTTTTTGCGACACTGTAAAGCGTATCGCCTTTTGAAACAACATGAAACTGATCCGGAGAATTTTCAGCAACAGTAGGTGTCACCAATTCCAATTGATCCTGGTCCACTGAATCCAGAATTTTCGGGGGAGCCAGTCTTTTTTCACGCATGTAAATCACTTCACCTTGTAATGGCTGATCTCCTTCTTTCAGGAGATTCTTTTCATACAATTCCCGCAACTGGATGCCATGATCTCTCGACATCGAAAACATGGATTCTCCAATCTGCACAGTGTGAAAACTTTCATCGCCGTTATGACGCTTCGGTTGCAGGTAGACGCGATCACCCGGTTGTATTTGTGACTGATCAGTGATGTCATTGTATCGCATCAACCGGTTGATCCCGATTTCAAAAACGGTAGCAAGATCATTCAGCGTCTCACCTCTCTGTAGCGTCACGCATTTAATGTCGTTGAAGACACAGATGCGATCCTGTGGTTGTTCTTTTTCCCCTGACGATTCAAGCACTTCATCTCTATTCAACTTCGTTTCTTGCCGGTCGTTCGCGCTCTTGCTTTCCGCTTTGTTAATCTGTGCAAACCACTTGCTGCGATCTTCATCATTCAGATCCCATTGATGCAGGTCATAGGTTTCTACGCATTTGATAAGGATGTTTGCATATTGGGGATTGGTAGCATAGCCACAAGCCTTCAATCCATTCGCCCATGAAGCATAATCACAAAGATCATAAGTGAACAGCACAGCGTAGCGCTGTTTGGAAGTAAGAAAATCAGAGTGATCTTTAAATGATTCCGCTGCAGTTTTGTATTTACGAAAGCATTCGTGCTTACGATCATCATTATAGTAAAACACTTTACCGTTCCAGTCCTCATGGCACTTGATTCCAAAATGATTGTTTGCCTTTGTTGCCAAAGGGCTTTGACCCGCGGAGGATTCAACAATCCCCTGCGCAAGAGTGATGCTTGCAGGAATGTGCGCACGCTGCATTTCCTCAATAGCGATTGCTTTGTATTGAGCGATGTATTGTTCCACCTGCTCATCGTAAGTCTGTGCGCTTGCAATACCTGCTATTAGCAGGCAGCAAGGAGTAAGCAGCAGGCAAAGAACCCTCTTCATAAACATTATTGTTTCAATTTTCATATTCAATATTCACTTTCTCATCCTGAGCTTGTCGAAGGACATTCACTATTGACCATTCACCATTGAACATTCACTATTCACCATTCACCATTCACCTCTTTCACTCTCACTTTTTCCTAATCATCATCACTCCATCACGAATGGTCACCATCACATTCTCAACACGGTTATCATTTTGCACTTTGTCACTGAATGCGACAAGCGCTTTTGTTTCCTCATCCTGTTTTTCCTCAATCACTTTTCCGCTCCATAAAACATTATCAGCAAGAATCACTCCGCCGCTTCTCAACTTATCGAATACCAGATCATAGTAACGTGAATAATTTTCTTTATCTGCATCAATAAAAACAAGATCAAAAATTACATCAAGTTGCGGAATGATTTCAACGGCATTGCCTATGAGATATTTTATTTTGTCACTGACACCGGCTTTTCCCAAATATTTTCTTGTCATGGTTTCCAATTCGGCATTCACATCAATGGTGAAAAGGGTTCCCCCTTCCTCCAATCCTTCACTTAAACAAATGGCGGAGTACCCTGTGAAGGTTCCGATTTCCAAAATATTTTTTGGTTGTACCATCTTGCTGATCATGCTTAGAAATCTTCCCTGCAAATGACCTGAAACCATTTGCGGCATGTAGATGCGTGCGTAGGTTTCACGCTCTAATTCTTGTAATACTTCGCTTGCCTGCTTTGTGTGTGCAACAGTGTACTGCTCTAATTCTTCCGGAAAAAAATGCATGGGTGCAAATTACACGGAAGTTAAAATGTTGTCGAAGTGAAAGATCATTTGTTCTTAACAGCCGGGAAGAAGATGACTATAATTGCAAACAACCCTGACGACCAATCACCTTCCTGAAATTGTCATTCTCTATTTTTCTTAGTATTGGTTTGGAAATGAAAATCACCAATCTCATAACCGGCGAACGGGTTCGATGCACAATTGAAAAAGCATCGAGAGAAGATGTTCTTCGTTCGAAAAAAAACTTCACATTTGATTGGATCAAGGAACTCAGCAGAGCCAGTGTTTTTAAAATTATCAGTGAAGAGAATCCTGAAATTGTTCAGGCATTTTTTAGTTTCAAAATAGACGATGATTTTATTTACATGTCGTTGTTGGAAAGGGCAAACTATAAAAGCTTGAAAGTTTACGATGGTATTACTGAATTGGCTTTTGGTTTCGTATGCAAAATGTCTTTTGAAAAAGGATTTGACGGATACGTTTCATTTCAACCTAAAACGGTGTTAGCAGGTTACTATCAGCAACTGCTTAATGCACGTAGCATCGGCGGGAGTCAACAAATGTATCTTAACACTGAAGCAGCAGAAAAATTATTAGCTTTGTTAGATGAAGAAGAAAACTAAAAAAAGGGAATATACTCTAGATGAACTTGGAGAAATGCTTGTTCCCGGAATTCCTACAAGAGAGGAATCCGCCATTATTCGCACAGCAATTTTAGCGGATAAGGAGAGACGAAAGCGAGCCGAACAAAGACGCAATCGAAGAAAAGTACTTTCAAAGTAAGAACAGTCTCCGTTGCCGAATTCTTCATCGCGTAATCACCACTTTCTTCCTGTAAAATTCTTCCCCTGATTTTATTTCGAGAAAATAAAGTCCCTCAACGACAGAATTCAAATCAATTGACTTCTTGAAATTTTCACTCGTAATTCTTTCATCGGAATAATAGACCTTTTTTCCAATCGTATTTACTACTGCTATCGAGAGTTGATCAGCCATTTGACCGTTGAGCCATTCCACCATGAAACTTCCATTCGACGGATTTGGTGAGATAACAATACCCGCATCATTACTCACTTCCTCCAATGCTGAAATCAAAACATTCTGTGTTGCAGAATTCTTGCAGCCATTTGAATCACTAATCACCACCGTATAAAATCCTGTTTGCATGACGGTATACGATTGATAGGTGGCGCCCGGAATATCCACAGTATTAAGCTGCCATTGATACGAAGCCGCAGAACTTGACGTGAGCACATGACCGTTTTGTGTGATCTCAGGAAACGGGGGAGTCGAATGCACATCAATATAATTAATCAAGGTAAGCGTATCATTGCCAAGATCATTCGTGGTGATAAGTGTGACATTATACACTCCGGGATTGTTGAAGCAAATGTTCGCCGGGTTTTGTTCAGAGGACGAAGCCGGATCACCACCGGGGAAAATCCATTGCCACGCTGTGGGAATGTTGTTGGATTGATCGAAGAAGTTAGTACAGAATTTTTCACAGAGCGAGGTATCCGTCGCTGCAAAGTTGGGTGATGGAATGGTGTTCACAATGATTGTGTCTGAGAAAGCACAACCATTTAAATCTATTACCTCAACAATGTATATTCCTGTCTGGGTGATAAAAAGTGTTTGCGAAGTGGCACCTGGAATTTGATTTCCATTCAGCAGCCACTGATAAGTATTCGCTGCAGGAGTGCACGTGAGTAAATTTCCATTCTGCGAAATAAAAACCGGTAGTGGTACAAAGATGGTGATGTAAGCCGATTGCAACATTGTATCCGAAGCAAAGTTGCTCGATGCGATAAGCACGACATCATATAGGCCCGGAATTGCGTAGCAGATGTTCGCTGGATTTTGCTGGGTAGAAGAAGCAGGATTTCCTCCGGTAAAAAACCATTGATAGCTCGCAGCATTTAATGAAGCATTGGTGAAATCAAAACAACTTCCCGGGCATCCGCTGATCGTACCGGAATTGAATGCGCTTTGCGGAAACAGGAGCAAAGCATCCAGGGTGTCACTGGCAGAACAGCCAAGCGCATCAGTGATCATCACCCTGTAATCACCTGATAGCATGATGATTAATTGTTGATTAGTCGCCGCAGGAATCATGTTTCCGTTCATAAACCATTGATAGCTGAAAGCAGCAGAACTTGTGAGAGTGTCATTGCTTTGCGTGATCACCGGCTGCACAGGCGTTGTATACACAGTGATGTAATTGTACAACGTGAGCGTATCCGCTGCAAAATTGCAAGAAGCAATTAGTGTGACATCATACACGCCGGGATTTGCGTAGCAGATGTTCCATGGATTTTGCTGGGTAGAAGAAGCAGGATTTCCTCCTGTGAAAAACCATTGATAGCTTGTCGCATTCAATGAAGCATTGGCGAAATCAAAACAACTTCCCGGGCATCCGCCGGTGGTACCTGAGCTGAATGCACTTTGTGGAAGCAATAACACGGCGCCAAGGGTATCGCCGGCAGAACACCCCAGAGCATCCGTGATGATCACGCTGTAATCTCCCGATTGCAGAATAGTGAATTGTTGATTGGTTGCTGCCGGAATCAAGTTTCCATTCATGAACCATTGATAGCTATAAGCAACAGAACTCATGAGCGTGTCATTGCTCTGCGTGATCACCGGCACGGCCGGAACCGCATACACTATGATATAGTTGTACAATGTGAGCGTATCACTCCCATAAGCATTGCTCGTAATGAGGGTAACATTGTACGTACCCGGTGTGTTATAGCAGATGTTGATAGGGTTTTGAATAGAGGAAGTTGACGGTAAACCACCATTGAAAACCCATTGCCACGAGGTGGGGTTGTTAGTGGATTGATCCGCGAAAGCGATACAAGATGCTTCACAAAATGATAAATCAGACGCAATAAAGGCCAAACTGCCATTTACATCCTCAACATTAATACTATCAAGAAAATAGTAGACTAAAGCATTTGTGCCGGAATCAAATACCTGTACGGTGGTGCTTGCGTCGTCGGCAAAATTCCCGAAGGTGATATGATCATAGGCAGCATCGGCTAAGTACTGAAAACTGATCTGTTCCCAGGCGGTATCGTAAAGAATGTTTGAAACTGTCAATTGAGGTGTGATGGAAGAAAGGGGTTGAAAATAAAATTGTGCTAAAGGGCCTATTGAAAAGGCAATACTGAAGTTATCAATACCTTGCCCACCGTAGGAATCAGACGGAAGCCCATTCGTGATGAAGAAAGAAATATTGTAAACGCTTCCCGGTACTAACGCTGAAATCAAATTTGCCGAAATGTATTCCCGGGCGTTGGCGTAATAGGAAGCATAAGCAACAAGACCCATTATTCCATCACCTTTGTAAGGATAGACCGTTCCTACATAACAATTTGGCAATTGAACGATGCCGCTTCCGTTGGTATGGAAAAAGTCGGGAGTTCCACCACCACAATTACTCCAGCCGGTGGCATTATTCCACTGTCCAGGCAAAACGGGTAGTGATGAATATGTTTCAAAACCCGGATTGCCTACCAGATTTTGACTAAATGAAAAAGTGGGGATGAAAAGCAGGAAAGGAAAGATCCAGGCTACTATATATTTTTCGGAAGGGGAAACTTGCCCACGTAAGAGACCTTTTAAAAAAAATAATCCGGAGATTTTTTTCATCACAAAAAATTTAACTGGAAATTTTCGTGTGATGTGGGACGAAGGAGAGAGTAAAGGTATGATTTTGTTTTTTAGTACTTAAAAAATGCTAATCTGTTATCCACAATTTAGTTCATACGTTATTACACCTGTGTTATTACTCACGGAAAGAAAAGGATTAAAATTGCATCTAAGCAAAGGGACTCAATACGCAATCTCAAAATTCCTGATGATCATTTTGAAGAGATGGAAGACATTGTTAATATTTCGAGCTTAAGAGTATGGGCTTTAATAATAGGGAGGCAAGGGCAGAAAGTTTTGCTTCGCAACGAAATAAACTGAAGATTCTGGTGATTTTATTGATAATTACTCTGCAGAAAATCCCATCACCAGTCACAACCTTCTTCAGGTGAAACTTTTCTCCTGACCTGTTCTGGTTTTCCTGGGATTTGGTTTATAGGAAGTAAATCCCATTGAGCGAGAGAATTCAAATCAACCGGCTTTCTGAAATCTTCTGTTCAATTTTTTCTTCAGAAAAATAAATTTCCAGTCCCACTGTGTTCACAACTTTTTATTTCCAACTACCTATTCTCTGAAACTTCACAAAACTCCCAACCCTAAATCAACTTCAATTCCGCCACATTCTCCACATGATGTGTCTGCGGAAACAAATCCAACGGACGAATTCGCTCTACAGAATATTTTCCTGAAAGCATTTGCAGATCGCGCGCCTGCGTAGCCACATTGCAACTCACATACACAATTTTCATCGGCTGCATTTGCAATAGTTCTTTTACAACGTCGGGATGCATTCCCGTTCGCGGGGGATCCGTAATCACTACATCAGGCGTTCCATGCTCTGAGTAAAATTCACCGGTAAAAATTTTGGAAATATCGGCAACATGGAACGAGACGTTTTGAATGTCATTGATTGCAGCATTCACTTTCGCATCTTCAATAGCCTGCGCAACCGATTCAATGCCGATCACTTTTCTGCAGCCATCTGCAATGTACATGGCAATGCTCCCGGTGCCGCTGTAAAAATCATAAACCAGTTCATTTCCACTTAGTGCGGCAAATTCTTTCACGCACTCATAAAGTTTTTCTGTCTGCCGGGTGTTAGTTTGGAAAAATGATTTTGCGCTGATGCGGAATTTTAGTCTTCCAATACGCTCATAAATCGCATCGCTGCCGGAGTGGGTGATGATGCTCAAATCGTAAATGGTGTCGTTCTTCTTCGCGTTAATGGTGTATTGCAGCGAAATAATTTCAGGAAATTCTTGTCGCAGAAATTCCATCAGCATTCGAATCTTTTCTTCATCATTTTGAGCAAAGACAACCAGCAACATCACTTCGCCTGTGGTGGTCATCCGGATAATGATGTTTCGCATCAAGCCTGTTTGTTTTATCAGATTGAAAAACTCATAGCCATTTTCCACACAGAATTTTTTTGTAGCCAGCCGGATACGATCGCTCGGTTCAGGCATCAGGTGACATTCCTTCACATCAAAAACACGATCAAAATATTTCGGAAAATGATAACCAACCGCGGGATACTCAATGCGTTCAGTATTGTTTCTGAATGCCTCGCCAACCTGCCACTCCCTGTGTGAGAACGTAAACTCCAGTTTATTTCTGTAACCACGATCTGCATCACATCCAACAATCGGCAGCTTTTCTTTAATCGAAATTTTGCCAAGTCGCTCCAGGGTTTCAATCGCTGCTTGTTCTTTGTAACGAAGTTGTGCTTCATACTTCATATGCTGCCACTGGCATCCGCCGCAATAGCCGAAGTGTTGGCAGAAAGGAAGTTGGCGATCAGCCGATGATTGAATCACATCAGATACTTCCGCTTCCATCCAATCTTTCTTGCTCTTGGTAACCCGCGCATAAACTACCTCACCCGGCAAAGTTCCTTTCACAAAAACTACCTTGCCTTCGTGATGGGCAATGCATTTACCCTCGTTGGCGTAAGATTCCACAACGAGATTTTCAAGTAGGATTTGATTTCGCATTTGTGCCGAAATTACTCTGAGAAGGTTCGATACAATATTTTCCGATGGAAATTCCGCATCATCCATTTCCATCCCGATTGATCGGCAGAGCTGCTTCGGCGAGTAGAATGTGAGTTTAAGTTTTTCTTAACAGTTCAATAAAATCATTTTTATACGAGTAAGCAAATCATTTTTGGCTGTCAAAACGCAATTCTGCTCAGAACTTTTTCTAACTCCCTGAAGCGGAAATCCGAAATCCTCCCAATGGATTGGACCAAAATCCGAGATTCCTACCTCGTTCCCTAAAAAAAATTACTTTTGTGCCTCTCAAAAAACCAACTCATCTCATACCTCCAGTTATGAACAAAATATTTGCGGGCATCGTCTGCGTGACCTTGCTCATCGCCACTGCACACGCACAGGCGCCCACTTACAATCCGTCAAGCATCCTCTTCAACATCGGCAAAGAACAAATTACTGCCGGTGAATTCGTTAAAGTCTATCAAAAGACTAACGTGAACGGTGAAGCCGACTTCAGTGAAAAATCACTGCGTGACTACCTTGAACTGTACATCAACTTCCGCCTTAAGGTGAAGGAAGCAAAAGACATGAAGATGGACACTACGGCTGCCGTACTCAATGAGTTTAAAACCTATCGCAGCAAGCTTACCCCTTCATATATGTTTGACACTTCGCTGGTGCGGGAAGGATACAAGCGAATGCAAACGGAGGTACATGTGCAGCATGTTCTTGTGAAACTTGATCCCAATGCATCACCTGCTGATACGTTGAAAGCGTACAAGAAAATTTCAAACTGGAAAAAATTATTAATGGCAAAGAAGGTTGACTTCAATCAACTCGCCACCGATTCTTCCGGAGATCCTTCTGCAAAAGACAACCACGGCGACCTCGGCTGGCTCACGGCGATGCAGGTGATTTATCCCTTTGAAACTGCTGCATACAATTTGAAACCAGGGCAAATCAGTAATCCCGTACGCACCCAGTTTGGTTATCATATCATTCGTGTAATGGAGACCAGACCTTCACAAGGGACCATCACGGTGTCGCATCTCTTTATAAAAGTTGCGGCAAAAGCAACTCCTGAAGATAATACAAAAGCAAAAGCGAAAATTGATTCACTCTATGGTTTACTAAAGAGCGGCGCGAACTGGGACGAACTGGTAAAGAATTTTTCGCAGGACAAAACTTCCTCTTCCAATGGCGGACAATTGAAACCATTCACCACCGGTCAAATGGTAATGGAGTTTGAACAGGCAGCGTATGCATTGAAAAATCCAGGTGACATTTCTCCGCCGGTGCAAACAAAATTCGGATGGCACATCATCAAGCTGGTAGAGAAAAAACCGTTCGGAAAGTATGAGGACATGAAGGACGACATCAAGAAGAAAATTGAAAATGGCCCGTGGAAAGATTATGCACACTCATCGTTTGTAACCAGGCTTAAGAAGGATTACCAGTTCAAAGAATTTCCTGACAGAAAGCTTGCTCTCTTCTCAAAAATTGACTCCACCCTCACGAAGGGCGTATGGAATGATTCTAGCGTTGCGAAAATGAAAGACCCTGTGTTCACATTGACTGACTCTAAAGGTATGCCCGAAACAAGAACGTTTACACAGGCAGACCTCGCTGATTACATTGAGAAGAATCAGCGCAAGTTTATGAACAATAAAGGTGGTAAGCAATTAGTGCTCAACAGTCTTTACGATCAGTTTGTGAATGCAAGTGTGACGAATTTTGAAGATACCAGGCTTGAATCGAAGTATGGTCCGTTCCGCGATCTCATGGAAGAGTATATGAATGGTATTCTGCTCTTCGATCTTGCCAGCGATAAAGTTTGGACCAAGGCCGTTGAAGACACAACCGGTTTAAAAGCATTTTACGATCAGAATAAAAACAATTACATGGGTCAGGAAAAAGTCAAGGTCACCACGTACACCTGTAAGAATGAAGAATGTTTGGAGATGCTCAAGAAGTACCAGGAGAAGAAGATGAGTGATGCTGATATTCTTGCGAAGATCAACAAGAAGGACAAGGATAATCTGAAGATCACCACTGACGATTTCGAAAAAGGAAAAGGAACTGAAATTGAAAAACTCGGATGGGGATCGGCGGGAATTACTTACACACAAAAAGATTCAGTGATTCGTATTCTTCGAATTGATCAGGTTCTCCCGCCCGCGCCAAAACCATTAAGTGAAGTGAAGGGATACGTGGTTGCCGATTACCAGGAGTACCTCGAGAAACAATGGATTGCTCAGTTGCGCCAAAAGTATCCTGTAACGGTGAACGAGCAGGTCTTCCAATCATTAGTCAAAAAATAATTTGCACCGGTTCACATTTTATATTGCATGTTTCCTGTTGATTGGTTCGTGCAGCTTTTTCCAATCATCAAAAGACAAAAAGGAAGAGCCAATTGCTCGCGTGTACGATAAGTACCTTTATCAATCTGATATTGCCGGCGTAGGCGGAGGAGCTGCACGACCGGAAGACAGCATTCAGGCCGTTCGCAATTACGTTGACAGCTGGGTTCGTCACAACCTCATGTTACGATACGCACAGGATAATTTGCCCGAAGAGGAACAGCGTCTTAATGATCGCCTGCGTGATTACAAAGAGTCGCTCCTTATTTATCAATATGAAAATGATTTGGTGAGCCAGAAGCTCGATACGAATGTAAGTGAAGATGAAGCAGAGAAATACTACAACAGTCACAAAGATATTTTCAATTTGAAAAACGCAATTGCAAGAGTGAGATACATCATGCTAAGTACAAGCACAAAGCCACCCCTCGATTCCGTAAAAGCGTGGATGAAAAACACCACTGACTACAATGAGCCAAAGCTTGAAGGGTTTTGCAAGCAGTACGCGGTTCGGTATTCACTGAGTGACAGTGTGTGGTACAATATGGATGAGCTCATCGCGTTGTTGCCCGTTGATCAATTCGACTTCGACAAAGCGCAGTTTGCCCGGAGCTATATTGAAGTAGCAGATTCAGGTTACAGGTATCTTATCAAGTTTAATGATTACCGGATTAAGGGCAATGACGCACCGATTGATTTTGCGAAGCAGGAAATTAAAAACATCATCATCAACCAGCGGAAAATGGCATTCGTTGGCACCATTCACAAAACCATTTATGAGGATGCCTTGAAGAACGGAGACTTTGAGGTTTATGTAGAGCAGAAGAAGTGAAATTAGAGGTTAGATATCGCGATACGCGTATCGCGACCAAGTCGTCGAAATGATTTTAGTTAAGAAATTTTTTGTTCGGAAATTTGACCACATGACTCATTTGAGAAGATTGAAGGTGATGCAAAAAATACATGGATCAGGTTTCTTCTTTTTCCTTTGCCTACTGCCTATTGCGTACTGCCTACTGAATAATGAGTCCGCATTTGCCCAACCGCAACTGGCTGATAAGATTATCGGAATAGTGGATGATCGCATTGTTCAATTGTCAGAAGTGGAAGCACAATACCAGCAATACGCTTATCAGGCTACTGCTCCTCTTCCACCTGATTCTAAATGTCAGATTCTCGACCAGTTTCTCACCGATAAATTATTGGTGCGTCAGGCGGAACTTGATAGTGTACATGTGAGCGATGATGAGGTAGAGCAGACACTCGACATGCGCATCCGCAACTTTGCGAACATTGCAGGCTCCATTGAAAAGCTGGAGCAGTACTATGGTAAATCCATGGTAGAAATCAAAGACGAATTCCGGGATGACATTCGCGAAAAACTTTTGGCAGACCGGGAGCGATCCAGCATTGTCAAAGACATTACCGTCACGCCATCAGAAGTTGTGCAGTTCTATAACAAGATCCCGAAAGACAGTTTGCCCTACTTCAATGCGCAACTTGAGGTAGGACAGTTGGTGATCATGCCGGCAGTAAATAAGGATGTACGTGCTTATGCCAGGCAAAAAATTTCGGACCTGCTCATGCGCGTGAAGAGCGGGGAAAACTTTGCAGGGCTAGCGAGTTCATATTCTGATGATCCGGGAAGCGCAGAGCAGGGTGGCGATCTTGGTTTCGTGAATCGCGGAGAAATGGATCCTACCTTTGAAGCGGCGGCCTTCGCGCTCAAAAATCCCAATGATATTTCGGATGTGATAGAATCAAAGTTTGGCTTTCACATCATTCAGCTCATTGAGCGCCGCGGCGATAAAATTCACATTCGTCACATACTTGTGAAGCCACAGATCACTTCATTCGACATTCAAAAGGCCGGCGCAAAAATGGATAGCATTTACGATCTGATTCAGTCCGGAAAATATTCTTTCGAGCAGGCAGTGAGTAAATTTTCAGAAGACGATGCTACAAGAGAAAATGCAGGCATGATTGAGAACCCTGCAACGAACACAACACAATTTGAAACTGCAGACCTCGGAAGTTATGACCAAACACTCGTGCCGGCGACTGACACCTTGCAGGTGGGAGCCATCACCAAGCCCATGGTCTTCAGAACCAAACAGGGAGAGACAGGATTCCGGCTGATTTATCTGAAATCAAAAACACGCCCGCACCAGGCAAATCTTCATGATGATTATGATCGCATTCAGCAATTTGCCTTGTCGCAAAAACAAGTGGAGGCGATCGAAAAATGGCTCAGCGATCGCATCTCAAAGTCGTATGTGTTCGTGGCGGCTGAATACAAAAATTGCGGGGTAATAAAAAAATGGATCAACAAGGAACAACAGTAGCAGCGTATGATAATGACGCAGCGGCCGTAGATGGTTTGGCGGAAACGCATCAGAAACTCGTTTCTGAAATCAGCAAAGTAATTGTCGGGCAAAAAGAAACGGTCGAGTTTGTACTCACCTCTATTTTCTGCGACGGGCACAGCTTGTTAGTCGGGGTGCCCGGGCTTGCAAAAACGTTACTGGTGAAAACAATTGCTGACGTGCTGGACCTTTCTTTCAAGCGCATTCAGTTCACGCCTGATTTAATGCCGAGCGATATCATCGGTTCTGAAGTGATGAATGAATCACGGCAGTTTTATTTCAACAAAGGTCCCGTGTTCGCCAACATCATTCTCGCAGATGAGATCAACCGTACGCCTCCAAAAACCCAGGCAGCGTTGCTCGAAGCGATGCAGGAAAGAACGGTAACGTTTGCAGGCCAACTGCATGAGCTACCCCTGCCGTTTTTTGTTCTTGCTACTCAAAATCCTATTGAGCAGGAAGGAACTTACCCGCTGCCCGAAGCACAATTAGATCGTTTCATGTTCAACATCAAACTCGATTACCTGACGAATGATGAAGAGGTGGCCATGGTGAAAAGCACCACATCAAACCGAAAAGCGGAATTACAAAAAATTATTTCTACTCATGAAATAAAGTTCTTCCAGCAACTCATACGCAAAATCCCCGTTGCAGAAAACGTGATGAACTATGCTGTAACCCTCGCCCGAAAAACCCGGCCGACAGAAAAGGAAGCTCCTCAAATCATCAATGATTATGTTTCATGGGGTGCAGGCCCGCGTGCATCGCAGTTTCTTGTGCTTGGTGCAAAGTGTCATGCAGCCATCAATGGAAAGTATTCTCCTGACATTGAAGATGTAAAAGCGATTGCAACTCCCATTCTTCGTCACCGCATCATTCGCAACTATAAGGCGGAAGCGGAAAATATTAGTGTGGAAGATCTGGTTGCGAAGATTCTTTGATCGCGATTCGCGATACGCTCCCGATTGATCGGGACGCGATTCGCGAGAAACCCCGTAATTTTTCGCAATGCAAGCAATTGCTCACCAGGTAATATTGAATTGGATTCTGCTCACATCACTGAACGTGAGTGCAACCTTTCTCACTACTGATTATTTGCAGAATGCCTATGTGATCACTTCCCAAAATTCCCTGGTGAAAATTGATTCGGCCGGAACCATTCTTTTCACTTACAATCAAAATCGTTTCGGGCAATTGAAATTTGCCGATGCCACCAATCCTCTCAAGCTTATTCTTTCTTATCCCGACTATCAAACGGTGGTCATGCTCGACAATACGCTTTCCGAGGTCGGAACCATTTCACTCAAGCAACTCGGAATCTACAATTATCACGCACTCTGTTTTTCTTCACGCGATAATAATTTTTGGGTGTTCGATGAGAACGATTTCAAACTGAAAAAAATTGACCGCAACAGCAACATCATTCTCGAAAGCAGTGACATGTTTCAGCAGTTGGGATATGCGATTCATCCTGTATACATGCAGGAGGAAAACCAATACCTCTTTGTCAGTGATACTACGCGCGGTATTTTAATCTTCGATATTTATGGTGTGTATTATGAAACGCTTCCGTTCAAAAATATTTTGAAATTCCAGGCGCGCAATGACCAGATTTTTTTTCAGGAAGAAAATCATTTGCATTCTTTTCAAATGAAATCACTGGCAGAAACAGATATTGCATTCCCTGAAGTAACGGATGTGCTGGAAGCAAGAATGGAAAACCGCCGTTTGTATTTGCTGAAGAATGACTCGCTGAAGATTTACAAGTTCTAGTTTCTAAGATTTCAAATCCTGACATGTTTTGGCAGAATATTTTTTTCAAACTTCATCCCGATTGATCGGGACAAACTTCAAGAAAATTTCTCCGTAGGAGTCCTATGGACAAGAAGAAAAATTTCAAAACACAAACTCGGAACTTTGTCCCGATTGATCGGGATGAAATTTTGAATCTTTCTTGAATTTTGAATTTTGATTCTTGATTCTTGCATCGTGTTTCCTGCTTCATAAAATGATTGTGTAACTTCAACACACTTTTCATTCACACCTCTGTAATTTTTTTAAGGAAGAAAGATGAGCGGCTACCAAAGGATTCAGCAGAAGATAAAAGACCTTGAATCAAGGCTGGCCACTGCCGTTGTAATGCCAGGACGAATTAATATTTTGAATGCGCTTTCAAGAGAGTTGTTCGTGTATGAGGTAGATCGCTCGATGCAATATGCACGCGAGGCAAGAAAGCTTGCTTCAGAAATTAACTATGACCGGGGCATTGCCATGTCACTGAACAATGAGGCTCTTTGCTGTCGCATCAAATCCGATTTCAGGAAATCAAAACAGGTGGCCACCGAAGCCCTGAAAATTTTTGAAAGAATCGGTGACAAAGGGGGGCAGGCGGATGCATTAAATAACATCGCCTTCATGGAAGTGAACACAGAAGATTACGAGAATGCCCTGCAGCATGCGTTGAAGGCGCTCGCGCTCGCGCAGGAAGCAGATGAGAAAGATGTGCAGGCATTCGCCTGTCTCGTCAATGGCATGGTGAGTGAGTTGCTGGGTGATTATCCGCAGGCGATCGACTATCATTTGAAATCACTTTCGCTCTCGCGGGAAGCAGAAGATGTGGCGAATGAAGGCGCTTCGCTCATCAACCTTGGCATTGTGTTCCGGAAAATCGGCGAGCGTGAAAAAGCGAAAGAACATTTTGAAAGTGCCTACAAGCTGTTTCAGGACCTGCAAATAAAACTGCTCGAAGCCTCATCCCTCTACAACCTCGGTACAGCATACAGCGAATTCGGTGACTACGCGCGCGCGCTCGATCACTTCAAACAAAGCCTGCAGATTCAAAAAGATATCGGTCATGCGCAGGGGCAAGGCGCCTGCTACATCAACATCGGCATCATGTTCATGCGAATGAGAAAGTTTGCAGAGGCCGAAGAAAACATCCGGCAGAGTATAGAGCTTGCAAGATCATTCGGAAAGAAAAATCATGAATGCAAAGGCATGCTGCATCTTGCTGAAGTTTACCTGGAGCAGCAGGACGGATATGAGGCTATTAATATTCTGGAAGAGGCTCACAACGAGGCCGAGATCTATGGGATAAAGGAAGTCCGCTACCAGATTTTGCAGGCCTTGTCGCGAGCGTATGAAATGAATGGTGATTTTAGAAAAGCATTTTCATTTTACAAAGATGCCACGGCTCTTCGTGATGAATTGATAAATGAAGAATCAACGCAGAAGAATCGCGGCTTGATGTTGCTTCATGAAGTGCAAACAGCACGGCGCGAGCGTGAGATTGCCATCCGCGATAAAGAGCGTGCCGAGCAGTCTGAAAAATTTAAAGAGCAATTCCTGGCAAACATGAGTCATGAGATCCGCACCCCGATGAATGCCATTGTCGGCCTGGTGAATCTGCTTTCAAAATCTTCCCTCAATGCCCTGCAGGCAAAATACCTGAAAGCCATTCACCAGTCATCCGATCATTTGCTGAGCATCATCCAGGACATTCTTGACTTCTCAAAAATTGAAGCGGGACAAATCTCACTCGAGGTCATCAACTTTTCAATTCGTGAATGCATGGAATCCGTTCACAACACGCTTCAATACAATGCCGACGAAAAGAAAATTACACTCGAGTATTCCTGCGATGAAAAAATTCCGGAGCTGCTTTCAGGCGATCCGGCACGGCTGAAACAAATCTTCATCAACCTTGTGAGCAATGCCATTAAGTTCACAGAAAACGGCAGCGTGAGATTTTCGGCTTCAGTGCAGAAGAAAGAAAACAGCAGTACCTCTATTGCTTTTAAAGTAGAAGACACCGGCATTGGCATTCCTGAAGATATGCTTGATGATATTTTCAAAAGCTTTGTGCAAGCAAGCTCGAGCACCACCAGAAAATACGGCGGCACCGGTCTGGGACTTTCCATTTCTCAGCACCTGGTGGAAATGCAGGGCGGTTCTATTTCAGTGAAAAGCAAAATGAATGAAGGCACCACATTCACTTTCGTTATTCCCTACCATGAAGCGATGGAAGATATAATGGTTTCATTGCCGGAAGCTCCCGAAGCAATGCCTGCCATTCATGGCATCCGTGTTTTGGTGGCGGAAGACAATAAGTTTAACCAGATGGTAGCGATTGACTCATTGGAGTCAATGATTCCCGGAGTAAAGATTGAAGTGGCAGTGAATGGAAGAGTAGCGCTCGAAAAAATTCGCAGTGCGAAATTCGACCTGGTGCTCCTCGATCTGCAAATGCCGGAGATGGATGGATATGAAGTTGCCGTTTTGCTTCGCAATGATGAGAATATTTTGATCAGAGAGATTCCTATCATCGCGCTCACTGCCAATGCCACGAAAACAGAAAGAGAAAAATGCCTGAAGCAGGGCATGAATGGTTATGTTGCCAAACCCTTTAAATCAGAGGAGTTATTGAAACAAATTCACCTGGTTCTTTCTGCGGAAATTTCGAAATGAGTTATTTGGTTATTAAGTTATTGGGTCAAGCGAAATCCTCCACTGCCACTCATTCACACTTAATTCTCACGACACTACCTCCATAACCCATGTTCCTAATACCTCAATAACTATTTTTAGCACGAAGAAAAAAATTGCATGAGCAAATCCGACTCAGTTCAACAATCATCATTACACACCAATGCGCTGAACATGGCAGTGATTGTGGCGGCGCTCGGTTACTTCGTTGACATCTATGATTTGCTTTTGTTTGGAATTGTGCGGCAGCCGAGCCTTGTAGAATTGGGCTATAGCGGCGATGATTTGCTGAAGAAGGGAGCATTCCTGCTCAACTGGCAAATGGGCGGAATGCTTATCGGTGGAATTCTCTGGGGAATCATCGGTGACAAACGCGGACGACTCTCCGTTTTGTTCGGCTCTATATTTCTCTATTCACTCGCCAACATTCTGAATGGTACTGTTCACTCTATAGAAATGTATGCAACGTATCGCTTCATCGCCGGTGTTGGATTGGCGGGAGAATTAGGTGCAGGCATCACGCTTGTTTCAGAAGTGATGACGAAAGAAAATCGCGGTTACGGAACCACCATCGTTTCCGCGTTCGGAATCTTCGGCGCAGTGATTGCAGGCATCATCGGAAGAGAATTTGATTGGCGGGTAGCGTATTACATCGGCGGTGGATTAGGAATCGCCCTTCTCATTCTTCGCTACAGCGCTTATGAATCCGGCATGTTTCATCAATTCAAAAAAGAAGAAGTAAGCAAAGGGAATTTCCTCGGGTTCTTCACCAACCGGGAGCGGTTTATGAAGTATATCAAAGTAATTCTCATCGGTGTTCCTATATGGTATGTGATCGGAATCCTCGTGTTCTTCGCGCCTGAATTTGCACAGGTGCTGCACATCGGCATTGATCCGTCCACCGGAAAAACCGTGATCACCGGCAGAGATGCTATCATGTATCAATATGCAGGAGCCGCCACCGGTGCATTGCTCTGCGGATTGCTGAGTCAATATCTGAAGAAGCGAAAACGCGCGCTCCTGTATTTCATGCTCGCGGATGCAGCATGTGTTTTTATTTACCTCGTCATGAGAAACACTTCAGCACCCGCGTTTTATTTGTTCGATTTCTTTTTTGGCGTTGCGAATGGGTACTGGTCAGTGTTCATGACGGTTGCCTCAGAACAATTCGGAACAAACATAAGAGCAACAGCCACTACCACCACTCCCAATTTTGTTCGTGGCTCCGTGGTGCCCATGACTATCTTCTTTGTTTGGCTGAAGGGAAGCACAGGGAATATTCTTACTGCTGCATTAATTGTGGGAGTGCTTGTATTGGCGCTGGCATTCTTCGCGCTCTGGAAAACAGAAGAAACTTACGGGAGAGATTTGGAGTATGTAGAGGAGATTTAGTTACAACAGTTTTCGCTCCTCGTTTTGTATCTTTGAAAAAAGAAACAACATGTCACCGCTTGAATTGAAATCAAACTTTCATAAACTCATTGATGAGTTTGATAATGATGAAGTTCTTGAAATGTTTTATGATGCGATGGCAGACCGGATACATGAAGAGACAAAGCCGGATATTCTCGATCAATTATCACCTTCACAACTTGAGAGGTTGAAACAAGGATTGCAGCAATCTGAATCCGGAAAAACTATTTCTCACGAAGAAGCCATGGAACGAATTAACCAATGGCGTATAAAAGTAGATTGTACAAGAAATCCGATTTCTTGAAGAAATCGGATTTCTGCTCTGCGGTTTGTGTTCTTTCTACGAAGCAATGACTCTGGAAAAATTTCTCACCTGTCTTATCGAGCCTTTCTCCTGTAACCTGTTTGTAATTCATTTTCTTTGCACCATAATTATTGCCAAACATGCAAGGCCAAATCCGCCCTTTACATTGACAATGTCCATCCCGAACTCGTGTTGGAAAATTTACATCAAGAGGTAGTAAGGGAAGAAGTAAGAAATGGAATTTTGTGGAACTTGATCCGGCGATATTGCCGTGTCACTTGTTCGAATTGAGGAAGTATTGTTTCTACGGAATTAAATAGTAGTCAGTGTGAGAATATTAAACCTGCTGATATTACTGATTGGTTTTTTAATGTTTAACACTTGTACCTATTTATCAGGTGATAAGAATTTGGGAACTGGATATTACTATGCTGAAGATGGGTCTTTTTCCTGCATAATTTATTCAACTACGAAACCGTATAAAGGTGCTGGTTTGGGTGTAATACCATACGAAGTGACTAAGTTCACCTGTAACAAAAAATATATTATTGCAATGACACTTGATGATAATAATGTGGTAAAGAGTTATTGGATTATTGATAAGAGTAAAGAAATTAATCTCCATGATTGCCATGACCAAAAAAGTTGCGACAGTTTGCTAACATCTAATGTTACAGGCCCAATTGATTCAATAAGTTTCTATAATCAGTTGAAAGAACGAAATATCTCCTTGAAATTTTAGGACTAAGTATGAAGATTGTGTGAGGTCAACCGTAGAGCATTCACATCTGAAGCTGATAATCACTGTGCGTCCGCAAGTAGGCCCTAATAATCATCTGCACCTCCCGGTTATCCCGCTGGGGCTGAATAATTTCTTTCAGCGATTCAAAGTATGGGGATGGTGTTACGGAAGTTTCTTCACCAACTGAAGCCACAGGAGCAAAACCATAGCCGAGATATTTTCCATTCTCCATAATGACAATCGAGCGCTCTTTTTCATTTCGCCCATCACCTACAATGGCGCATGTGATGCTGTCCTGCTTCATGGCGCTCAGCGCTTCTCTCACTCTCGCATTGTAATCTTCCGCAGAAACTTCACCAATGCAGGCTCCATCACAGTTGCCTGCTGCATGATCGTGGCATGCTGCTATAGATCGCTGAAGGTTGCAAAGTTTCGGACACAAATGAAACTCTGTAATTTTTTCATTCAGAAAAACTCTTGCTTCCTGCAACGATGAAAATGAGATGAGCGGCTGATCGGTTCTGTGAAGTTTCTTCAAGGCAAACCGCAGATAGCCCTTTCCGTCTTCATAACAATAAACACCAAAATTGTTTTCTGAAATTTTTTGAATCACATTGAAGGGAGGAAAATGTTTTTTGATTTCTGCCGATTCCATGAGCATGGCGATAAGCTCATTCCCGCAACTCTCATAGCGAATGTGATGGATAGAATTCATCAGCCGTGTTCGCACACGTGTGGAAGAATTTGCAGTGAAGTGCTGAATAATTCTCGCACGGATGTTCTTTGCTTTTCCCACATACAATATCCGCTGAAGCTGATCGAGAAAATAATAAACGCCGGCTTCGTCCGGCAGCGATGGAATGATTTCTTTAGGAAGATGTGGCGGCAACGTGTATTCACCTGGTGTTTTCTTCAATGAAGATTGAATGATTCCGTTGCGGTCTTCGCGGCTGCACAGCTTAAATAACTCCAATGCGGCAACCGCATCTACCAATGCCCGGTGAAAGGATTGCGACTGAATGTTGAAGTGCGCGCAAAGTTTCCGAAGAGAGTAAGACTGCAATCCGGGAAAAATTTTCCTGCTCAGCCGAAGCGTGCACAACGTCTTCCGCTGAAATGATTTTCCACTCTGCAGGAAGGCACTCTTTAGAAATGAATAATCGAAGTGTGCATTGTGTGCGATAAGAATCCTGTTGCGTGTGAAATCGTCAATCGCTTCCATCACCTCTTCCCATCGCGGCGCATGCTCCACCATTTCATTGGTGATGCCGGTGAGGTGTGAAATAAAATCCGGAATCGGAACATCCGGCTGAACGAGCGTGCTGAATTGATCGGTGATTTTTTCTCCGTCAAAATTGATAATCGCCACCTCGGTGATGCTGTGGCGGTGAGCATGGTTGCCGGTGGTTTCTATGTCAATGATGGAATACATGGATCAAACAAATTTAAGCCTGTAGCTTCAATAAATTTTAAATGAACTTGGAAAAATGACATAACACCAGAGAAGCTGTCATTCCGAGGTACGAGGAACCCATGTGAATCGGCGAACAGATTCCTCGTACCTCGGAATGACAAAATCGTCCCGGGGACCACATGAAAGATGTGGTTTCATCCGGAAAATTTCCCAATCACTGTTTCTCCACCGGTAACATTTTCATTCAGCTTCACTAAAATTTCCGCATCGGTCGGAAAAAATAAATCTACCCGTGACCCGAATTTGATAAAGCCCAATTGTTCTCCTGTCTTCACCTGCTGCCCGGCTTTTAAGTAGCTCACAATCCTTCGCGCTAAAATTCCCGCAATCTGCCTGACAAGAATTTCATTTTTGCCGTCAGCAACTACAACAGTGTTGCGTTCATTATCAATGGAAGATTTCGGATGGTATGCGACCAAATGTTTTCCGGGCTTATAATGCACCAGTTTTACTTCACCATTCATGGGAACATAATTCACATGCACATTCAGCGGCGACATGAAGATGGAAACCTGGATTCGCTTCGAGTGAAAATATTCTGTCTCTTCTGTTTCTTCGATCACCACCACTTTGCCATCGCAGGGAGAAACGACTTCATTCGCTTTGGCAATCGTGTTTCGTTTCGGGTTTCTGAAGAAGGAGAGAATGAAAATGAAAAATACGAAGGAAGGAATAAAGAGGGCAACTTCAACGCGGGTCAAACAGGTTTTGCTGTCAACGATATAATTAATAAGCAACAGAACGATGAAGACGATGAGAATGGTTACAATTCCTTCCTTATGAATGCGCATTTGATTTTTGATTTAAGGGGCTAATAGCAAATACACCGTTACAAATGGCACACAAAACAGCAACGCATCAAAGCGATCAAGGAATCCACCATGGCCGGGAAGTAAATTTCCGGAGTCTTTTACTCCCGCTTGCCGCTTGATCATGCTTTCAAAAAAATCGCCGATAGTTCCAAACACCACAACTATTGCTGCAACCATCAACCAATGTTGCAAATTGAGTTTTGTGAAATACAACGAAAGAATCCATGCAGTGATGAGCGCGAAAATTAATCCACCGAAAAATCCTTCCCATGATTTTTTGGGGGAGATGTCAGGAAGAATTTTGTGTTTGCCAATCAATGAACCAACGAAGTAAGCGAACGTATCATTCGCCCAAATGAGTAAGATAATTTCTAATGATTCTACACCATAGTAGAGAAAAATATTGCTGTCGGAGTCCAAAGCCTGATCACGATCAATCCATGAAAACTCAGGAAGAGAATAGAAACATAAAATCGGTAATGAAACATAAACCAGGCTCCCAACATTGAGCATTCCATTTATGATGGGTGTCTTTGAGCGATAAAAGAGTTCAAAAGCCATCAATAACATTCCAATCGGTAAAGCCAAAATTCCGTAGGCAATTGCAGAGGGAAATTCCTGGCAAAATAGAACGGCAAGTAATATTGAACTTGAAGCAATCATGGTCATTATCAAAGCAATTCTTCCATTCTTTTCTGAATAGCTCTGAAATTTCCTCACAAGCATCAGGTACTCATACAAGCAGCCTGTTTGAATGATGAGAAGAAGAATGGAAAACGAAATTCGATTCCACATGAGTCCGCCGAGCATGATAGCTGCGAAGATGATAGCGGTGAGTGCTCTCTTTGGTAAATCTTTCATCGGCAAATTTGCGCTGACAACTCCGGCGGAGTTCTTTTAACACCGCCGGAGTTAGCGCGGTTTAAGCGATTTCATCTTCAAGAATAATCATCGCATCTATTGAATCTTCAAGCTTCACCATCACGTGAATTTCTCCAAGAATAATGTACGATGAATCCTGTTTGTTCAGGATCACGGACTCAATTTCATGCTCTTGCAAAATGGATTGCACGATCAATGCCCGGTGCATCTTCGTGGTTTCAAAAACTTTGATCCATTCATGTTCATCCATTGAGTCCTTCTCCCATTTTTACCGGTCATTCAGGAGTACCAACTATTTTGCAAATGGAAAAAATAGGAACGACGTTGGCCTACGGGCTGTCATTCCGACGTAGGAGGAATCTGTTGTTTAGCTCCGATACAGATTCCTCCTTTGTCGGAATGACAGCCTCGCTTTAGAAACGTTATCTTTATTTTTTCCATTTCAAAAATGGTGCGTACTCTGAATGACAATCTGAGCGTGAGTGTATTTTAATAAATAAATCTCCGCTCCATCATCATTTTTCTGTACAACCAAAGCAGGCCGATGCAAATCACAGTTGCAATAATTGTTACCCAAACAGACTCCATTTGATTTGAAGCGATGTCGTATTGAATTTTTCCATGCTCATGCAAATAGGAAAGCACGATTTGAGCGCCATTGTTAAATGCATGAACAATAATGGGCATCCAAAGGCTTCCACTCCACACAAACAGATAACCCAGCAATGCACCCAGCAACATCCGTGGTACAAATCCATAGAACTCGAAATGAGCGAAGCTGAAGACCGCTCCTCCCAGCCAAACGGCCCAGTGAATATTCTTTGTCCATTCCTTAAACACTTGCTGCAGGCATCCGCGAAAGAATACCTCCTCACTGATTGCAGGAACAAGCGCAATAACAATCAGGTTAATCCACAGATCAGTGGGTCGTGGTGTTTTTATAAATAAGAATGTGAATTGAGCATTCGCATGCTCGGCATCATTTACTGCCTTTTCAAGTCTGGAAAGAAAAGACGGAAACTCCAATCGTTGATTCAGATAATAGGTGAAATCAATGATTGGGCTCGCCGTCACGAGAATTAAAATTCCAAGCAACACAAAAAGAAAATTGGTTTTTGCATTCAGCCGGAGATAGTCACCCTCAGGAAATTTCAATTTGGCAAAAAGTAGCGCGGGAATTAAGAATAATCCCAGCGTTTGTGTGAATTGAAGAAATTTCAGGGCATTCACCTGGTTTGCATTCATTGCTACCATTTCGGGTTTGCTAACGGCATTTTGCATCACCTCATCCATCCAGGTGATGCCGAATAGCGGTCGCACGAGGTACATGCTGAAGAAATAGAGTGCTGAAAAAAACACGAAGCAAAGCATGATCAGAAAAAACAGTTGCACCGCAGGATGCATGTTGTCCATCAAATAGGGTCTTCGATTCATCGGGCGGCAAAAGTCGTAAATTTGAGCCATGATTTTTCGGGGAAAAGATTCATCATCAATCCATTTTTTTCTCATCGCGACAATCTTTAAATCCAATAAATCACGGCTTAGATCATGGTGAAAATCGGAAATATAGAACTCGGAGAATTCCCGCTGCTGCTGGCACCGATGGAAGATGTGAGTGATCCGCCATTCCGTGCTGTTTGCAAAATGAATGGCGCCGATCTCATGTACACGGAATTCATTTCGTCGGAAGGATTGATCCGCCATGCACGCAAGAGTGTTCAGAAACTCGACATCTACGAGTACGAGCGGCCGATTGGGATTCAGTTTTTCGGAGGAGAAATTGATACGATGGTTCATTGTGTTGAGATCATTGAAGAAGCACAACCCGATTTGATTGACATCAATTTTGGTTGCCCTGTGAAGGGAGTTGCCTGTCGCGGCGCAGGTGCAGGAATTTTAAGAGATGTTCCCAAGATGGTGACTATGACAGGTGAGATTGTGAAGAAAGCCACATTGCCTGTCACTGTAAAGACCCGGTTGGGCTGGGATGATAAGTCTATCAATATCTATGAAGTTGCGGAGCGGTTGCAGGATGTGGGCATTGCTGCACTCAGCATTCACGGTCGCACACGGGAGCAGTTGTATAAAGGCTCCGCCAATTGGGAGAAGATTGCAGAGGTGAAAAACAATCCGCGCATTCGCATCCCTGTTTTCCTCAACGGAGATGTTACCTCGGTGGAGAAAGTGAAATTCATTCGTGACAATTATGATGTAGATGGAGTGATGATCGGTCGTGCTGCCATTGGTAACCCGTGGTTCTTCAACGAGGTAAAATATTTTTTGCAAACGGGTGAGCATCTTGCTAAGCCCACCATTGAGGAGCGCATCAATGTTTCGCGAACCCACCTGATGAAGTCTGTTGAATGGAAAGATGGCCGTCTGGGCATTTTGGAAATGAGGAAGCATTATGCGAATTATTTCAAAGGGCTTCCGAATGTAAAAGAGTTTCGTGACCGTCTGGTACGATTAGAAACCGTGGAAGAAATTGAAATGGTGTTTGCAGAAATGGAGGAGACCTATCAAAGCGCTATCGTTGTGTAATGAAAAAAATCTTCCTGCATGATTCTTTTGCGTGCTTGCTTTCGTTTCTCCCGCTTGCAGCAGATTCGCAGGGCGCAGAAGAGTTTCCGTTTAAAAATCAGGATCATTCCATGATCAGCGGGAAAAGATTAGAGTATTATCCTGATGGTAATGTGAAGGAAGAGCAGTACTACAAAAACGGAAAGCCTGACAGTCTATGGACGCATTACTTTAGGAACGGAAAAGTTCAGGCAATTGGTGAGTTTAAAAACGGTAAGCTGAATGGATACACTAAAACTTTTGATGAGGAGGGAAGAATTGCTTGTGAATGTCTTTACCTTAATAATAAGCTGATTTTGCAACACGTCTATAAGTATCATAAGAATGGAAATCTTTGGGTGGAAATGATTTTGAATGAGAAAAAACCATGGACAATTCTTGTCAACTATAACACCGAGGGTATCCCTCAGGACAAAGGAGATCTTAAAGGCGGGAACGGAACCTTGATGCTGTACGATGAGGCGAACGAACTATACAGGATTGAGCATTACAAGAAAGGCAGGATTACAAGTAACGAGAATATAAAATCAGATCCATCATGGTAGACTTAATTTTCAAATCATGAAAAGAAATTCCCTCTTCCTTATGTTCCCTCTTTCATTCTTTCCCCGCGGAAATGGAAATCCCGCGAGGTTCTCCCCGGGGAAATCGGGACAAGCGTGGAACTTGAGGAATTTCTCATTTCTATTTGTATTCTTTTCGGTCCTCAATTTTCATTCATCATTTTCCCAAAACTTATCTGCCTACACTAACATCCGCAATGAGTTTTACATTTTTGAAGATTCTTTCACTCACCAACTCGACTATCTTCCACCAATCAGTTACAAGATCGGCGGAAATAGCATCGCCTTCATTGACAACACAAACACTTTCCGCATTTATCAGTACGGCGCTCTCGCTACTCCAATCAAAGGGATCGTAACGGATTATGCGGTATCGAATGATTTAGTTTTAGTTCGCACCCCCGGTTCTATATATGTGTTTGATGAAGGGCAACTTAATTTGCTTACGCGCTTTGTAGGTCCTTATGTGTTAGGTGATAGTGTTGTCGGTTTCATTGACTTTGCTTCGCGTGATCTTCTGGCATATCACAATGGCGCCATTAAAATAATCAAGCAGGGGGTTGTTGATCTTGCTGCCTCATTCCTTGCTGTGGGTGGAAATTTGTTTGCTTTTAAGACTTACGACAATGATTTTGAAATTTACTATAACGATTCAGTCTACCACCAACAAACGGAATTTCCGCAGCAGGTAAGAGCGGGAAACAACGTGGTTGCATATCTTGATCAGTATGATGAAGGGCTGCGTGTCTTTTACAAAGGTGAAACAAAAACCATAGAGTCGTTCAGTCCACGAAGCTATTTTGTCGGCAATGATCTGATCGCCTATATCAACCATGACGGTGATTTTAAAATTTTTTGGAACGGAAGTGTTTATCAAATCGGTAATTACAACCTCACGAAGCTCGAAGTAAGAGACAATCTTGTAATCTACAGTGACCGCCTGAATTATCTCTATGTTTTTTATAATGGCAAATCATACCCGCTTGAAAATTTCATTCCACAACAAATCAATGCGCGCCAAAGCACGCTGTACTATTATGATCAAAACAACCGATTAAAAATTTTTTCAGAAGGGAAAGAAACCGACATGCCGATGGAAACTTACGTGAGCGTGAGCAATGATTATGATGTGATCAAACTGCAGTTGCAGGGAAATCAATTCCGCTTTTTCAGCAGGGGAAAAACTTATTGAAGCGTTTATCGGTTTCTTTTTACCGGCTCCGCTTCCTTTGGCAAGACAGGCACAAGCTCAGTATAATGCCGTTTTTTTTCGTAATTTAGCAAATGCATCACAATTATTTTATTTATGAAAAAAAATAGAGTTAAATCTCCAACAGTTCCTTTTTGGAAAAAAAAGATTCCGGCTTACTGGCTCATGATTATTAGTCTGATTGCCACCGGTATCACTTATTTAGCGCTTGAAGCACATTCACCTGCACCTGCAACACCCTCAGCATCTGCAGAAAAAGATAGCGTAAGTCCTGAAAGCTGTCTTTCCGGAGTTAAATATGTGCGCATGAGCGGTTATAGCTTTGCCCGCCCCTTGCTTTTTTCAAATGTAGAAGAGGAAGATCAATCGCTGGCCGGATTAAAATCTGTTGTGAGCAACTACATTGATACAGCAAAGAAAGGGGGTCGAATCCAATCCGCTTCAGTGTATTTCAAAAAACTCGATTCTCCTTCGTGGTTTGCTGTTAATGCCAATGAACAATACATTACCGCGAGCTTGTTTAAGGTGCCTGTGATGATTGCCATGCTCATGCAGGCAGACAAGCAACCAGGATATCTCGATCGCAAAGTGCTTTATGATGCACCCCAGGGATTCAGTGAAAATGTGCAGCCACTTACCATCGGTAAATATTATACCCTGCGCGAGATGATAAAGAGCATGGTTGCAAGGTCAGATAATATTGCATACAATATTTGCTGGAATTATATGGACACCGCCAATTTCACCAAACTGCTGAAAGACGTTCAGGTAAAACCTTTCGACATACACGACACGAATGAATACACAACCAGCGTTACTGATTATTCTAAATTTTTCCGCATCCTTTACAATGCCGGTTATTTGTCAAAGGAGATGAGCGATTTTGCTCTTAAAACGCTTGCTGCAAGTGATTTTGATGGCGGACTTACAAAAAATATTAAAGATGCATTTCCTATTGCTCGCAAATTCGGATTTAGAGTTGCAGGCAACGATGCTCAACTCTCTGAATTCGGAATATTTTATTACAATCACGACCCATACATGCTCGGTGTAATGACTGAAGGCAGCAACGGGGCTTATTTATACCCCGTGCTGAATGATATATCTTTAATCGTTTACAACCAGATGAAAACTGAGCAAAAATCATCAGTAGCTTTCTCTTCTGCTAAATGATGTTCGGTATTCGTTTGTTCATCGCCTTATTCCAAGCTTCTTAAGGCGGACACGGTGAGGGTAAAATGGTTTAACGGTATTCAAACGCGAGTTGGAGAATTATCAAAACTTCCAAAAAGGTTTATCATTTTTAATATCAGATAATCTGAATTACTCTCTTCTCGCCCCAATCATCATCATCAGGAATTTTTGCCAATTAATATTCTTGATTTCAATTCTTTGATTTACCATGCCATTCCAATTTATCTCAAAGCTATTTTCTATGAGAGTAGCAATAATCTTATTGGCAACCTTTATTGCTTCGGCATCATTATGAGATGTACTGCCAAAACCTAAAAACAGTGTTCTCGAATTCGAGTCAATTGCACTTTCAATATCTTGTGAATGATAGAAACAATACCCAACTGTCTTAATTCCGGATTTACTTAATGTCTCTATTGTGTATTTACAGCTATCCATTCCATCTTGTAATGTGAAACCCGCATTGTGAATACAAACTATTTTTTGTTTTATTAGTTCATCAAATGAATCTGTGAGTCTTTGAAAATCACCCGGCATTGACCAGCTCAAGCTCTCTATTTTATGTTCCGCATATTTATCTGCTATAATCTCCTTCAGCCATTTTTCATCAAAATCATCATGGTTGTAAAACATTTCACTGATAGACTCAAGTAGCTCATCTTCAGTTTCAAAACCAATTTTGATATCCTTTTCTATTTGCTCCAATGCTTCTTTTTTTAAATCTTGTCTCATTTGCCGTTAAGTTATTCGCATGAATATATATATCGAGAGGAATTCCTCACTCTTGACTCGCACCTCGAATGTCCCAGAGATTAAACCCGGCATTTTACTAAAGTATAAAAGCCCACCAGACTTTCGAAAGTTTGAGCTTGCACTGCAACCATTGGTTGCATAAAAAGCCTTAGTTGTTAGCCGCCGTTTTTCCTTCTTTTGTTTAGCGATTAAAAATACTCAATCCCCCTTTCCGAGATGGACAATGGTATATCATTTTCAAATTCAATTCTTTTTATCCAGTTCAGATTTTTGTCATAGTCATACTTATAAGTGTATTTCGCTTTAATAGTTCCATTTGAGTTGTAAGTAGTCCGCTCAACCTGGTTTCCATTATTGTCATACTGGTAAGTGTCTTTACCAATGAGACTTCCATCAGGTTTGTACCAATTCGTTTCAATCGTTTTCCCATTGCCGTCATACTTCCATGTATATTTCCAATCAGGGGTTTCATCTGATTTATACCTGCTTTCTTCAATCATATTCCCGTTGCTGTCGTTTTTGTAGATGGATTTAAAATAAAGACTTCCGTCCGGGTTATATTTATATTCTTCAATCATATTCCCGTTACTATCGTACTTAAAAACAGATTTCTCTTTCAGGATTCCTTTCCCGTTGTACCCGCTCTGTTCAATCTTCTTTCCATTGCTGTCGTAGCGGTAAGTGATTTTTATATCCAGACTTCCGTCAGGAGTGTACCAATCAGCTTCAATCATTTTCCCACTGCCGTCATACTTGAAAGCGGATTTCATCTTGACGCTTCCGTCAGGCTTGTAACTATTGTTTTCGATTTTATTTCCCTTGTCGTTAAAATTATAGATGACACTATCTTTTCTTTCACTCTTTTGAAAGTTACCCGAGACTTTAGCTGTTGTATATTTATTCTCTCTCAACGTCTTGACCTTGCCTTTAAGATTTAGTTCCGTCCAATTGTTGTCATGTTCTTTTCCTTCAGTGGCTGATAAAAACATCATGGAGATCGCCAAGATTAAAATTATTTTTTTCATGGGAATAAGTTTTTAAAAACTATTAAATGGCTAACGAAGCAGGGCATCTTTCACCAACCTGTCACGAGCAAATTTCTTGCAGCTTTCTCACTACACTTCTGGTATTTAGAATAAGCCAAAGCTGCCCTTGCCCTGATATTCTCGTTTGTTTCGTTGTTCACATAACCTGTAATTGCATCATGTACCGTATACGCTTCGGGGCACATCAATCCTGTTGTCCAGACAAGCATATTTATATTGGCTTCTTTCACATGAGCGGAAAAAAATCTCTTACTGTAACAAGCAAGAATGATTACATCTCTTTTTTTACCGTCGGTGTTTTGATTCAATTCTGGCAATTGAAAATCCATAAGTCCATCATGTCCAATGTAGGCTACTAACTTCGAATTGCCCGCAATTCCTATTGTTGTGTTATTGATATGCAGGGTATCCTTTAGTTGCCCTGAAACGCTGCTAAGAAATTCCTTTGTGCATTGTTTTATGTACTGTCCGTCATAAGCATCTGCAACTAAGTAATAGTTTCTTGTTGCATGCTTAAACACTAATCTTTCAAGCCGGATGGAATCTAATTTTTGAGTCTTAACCAATTTCCATTCCTTACTGTTTTTGAAGTATGTCCGTATTCCAAAACCGCAACCCCAATACAAATTATTATTTGGGTCTTGTCCATTACCAATTTTCGCCGGTACTGGAACTATGCCTTGATATTTGTTGTCGCAGAGTGCCACATAAATATGAATTGTTTTAGCTGCAGTGTCGAATTGAGTAATGTTCTTGCTTGCACTACTCTTACCCGACGGGGTCGTTACTATATTTCCCTTCTCGCTTGTCTGGGAGTTACAACTCAAAAAAGCGAAACAGAACAATAGTGTAATAAGGTTTTGCTTTCGCATTGTCAGTGTCTTTTCCTTTAATCTTATCGTTAGCAGTTAGTTGCCTAATCGCCATTACAATATTTGTCCAATGAATCTTTTGCCTCCGGACATAACTTTGAAACTATCTTCCAGTCTTTACAGCCGTTTATTTTGTCATTCATATTAAATCTTGCAATTCCCCTGTAATAAAAATCATAGGCAGAATATTCAGAAGTGTCAGTCAGAGTATCATAATCTTGTAAAGCTTTTCTGTATTCTTTAAGTTGAACATAAGTTTTTGCTCGACCAAATCTTGCAGGAGTATGTTTGTCGAAAATTGAAAGAGCTTTTGAATAGTCATTAAGAGCTAAATCAAATTTTTCTAAGTTGTATAAATAATCGCCCCTGTCAACATAGAAATATCTTTCGTCCGGATTGAGTTTAATCGCCTCATTCATATCATTAACAGCACCTGTATCATTGCGCAAGTTGTTTTTGCAATTTGCTCTGTCACGATATGGAAAACCAAGGTTGTATGATGGGTCAAGTTGGATGGCAATTGTCAAATAATTTAAAGCCTTAGCATAATTTTTTTCTGATTGGTAAATTGTTCCCAACCTCCAATAAGCATTTACATTCTTAGGGTCAGACTTAATTGATCGTTCTAAACAGTCTTTTGATTTACAAGTTTCAAACTCATTAATAGTTATTGGATGATGCATCAATACTTTACGGTCTTTACATGAGCAGAGAAAAATGAGTGTCAATAAGACTAAAGAGTGTCGCATTAAGATAGCCGCTAATATTTTAAAATCAGAGCTTTTCATACCCGAAAGTAGCATTATTGACGAGAAAAATTAAAGTTCTTTCGTGGAATTCGTGACAAGAAAAAACCCGCTCTGAAATTTCAAAGCGGGTTCAAATGTCTTTTCGCGTCCAAAATTTATGGAAGAACATTCTCAGGAACCACATTCCATTCCTTCACAATGTCTTTCATTTCAATAAGCACTGCTTCCTGAATTTTTCTTTTTCGCGCATCCTCGGGGTCCGTTTTGGCAGATTGCTCTTTCTTGAGGCGGTCATTTTCGCGGGCAAATCCTTCTATCTCTTTAGCTGTATACTGAATTTCTTCCCCCTTCTCAACAAACACGCGCTGGTAGCCAAGCTCATCCATTTCTTTTCCGGCAACTGATTCGATAATGCGAACGTCGTCCTGAGTCAATTCCTTCAAAAACTTATTTGAGTTATGGTGCATGATGGGCTTGGTCACATTCTCCCAAAGCGAGCTGGAAGCAGCAGTATTCCTCGCTTCTTCGCTATCGTAGAAACGCATCATCTCCGGCTTGAACTCCACGTGCAAAAACCCGCAGAGGTTGCGAAGGGTGCTTTCGGTTTCATTAATCAGTTCAACATACGAGATGGTAAAAAAGCGATCAGTCGGCAGTTTAGCGCGCGCATCGAGACAAAGACGCTGCAGTTCACTCCATTGCCTGGCGCAGAAATAAACATGCTTTTCGCCAATCACAGCTTTGCTGAATGATAGGGCCACATCGCGTGCATCGCGGTGAAGAAAAATGTATTTATTGGTTTTGAAATAATCATTCAGCGGATTAGCCCAGCGGATGTTCTGCATGCTCTTGCACATCCACTTGCGCGCACCGTTTGACTCAGCATAAATATCCATCACGGCCCCGTAAATAGCAATCACGTGCTTTTCACGGCAGCGGCTTTTCACTTCACCGCGGTCTAAAATCGTGTTGAGCCACGGCACAGGATTTTTCTCCACCAGGCGACAAACGATCTCCACCATCTGATCGAATTGAGTGTCAGTCAAAATCTGGCTAATAGGAACTACCGGATCTATCCGTTGTAAAATATGAGGGGGATGGGGTGCAGCAATTTCATGCGAATTGGAGATCATCAACCGCAATAAGTTAGACCCTGACCGTTGCTCACCAACTAAAAAAAGTGCTTGCATCGCTATAAAATTTGTGTGTGTGAACTTAATGTGGGTAAAGAAAGTATCCGATTAATCCGGCGGTAGGTATGATGAACACTACATCAACATTATACCTGATCAACACAAACAGTGCCCCTGCAAAGATAACTACCGAAGGCCAAATAGCAGCAAAAGAATGATAGTCTGTTTTGATACCTAATTCATAAGCTGCAAAAAATATCATCCCGATCACACCGCATCGAATGCCTCGCATGATTGCTTTTGCCGTCACTGACTTTTTAAAATAATCCATGGCTTGCGAAGCCACCACCATTACAATAGCCGGCGGAGTGAAAATGGCAATGGTGGAAAGAATTGCTCCCATAATTCCCTTCACCTGAAAACCGATGAACGTTGCTGCAATTAAAATAGGTCCGGGCATTACCTGGCTTAACGCGATGCCATCAAGAAATGCCTGTTTGTTTAGCCATCCAAAAATTTCAACTACGTGATGGCGCATAACGGGAATGATTACATATCCACCCCCGAAGAGCATGACACTCAATCCGCTGAAAGTTTTTGTAAGATTGAAAAGACTTTTGTATTCGGATTGCGCAACGGGCAAATACAAACCCGCGATCAATACAAGTACCATCACCAACATCAGCACGGTTTTCATGATGGGAAATTTGCCGGTGGGCATTGTTGCATTCGAAATGGCTTTCTTATCGAGAAAAGCAAAGTATCCTATGACGCCGAAAAGAACGATGAGGAGAAAGGTTGCATATAGTCTGAAGTGTTGTGGTATCAGAATTAATCCTGCAATCGCAATTATCATTAGAATAAATTCCACTGCACCTTTTATATTCTTCTGCGCCATACGCCAGGCAACGCTTACGATAACAGCGCATACTGCCGGCACAAATCCTTTGAAGAACTGCTTAACTTCAGCATTTTGCCCATATTTTTGATAGAGAATACTTAGGATGAGCATGAGAATAAATGAAGGCAACACCACAGCAATTCCTGCTAAGATCGCCCCCCAGGTCCCTCTCAATTTATTTCCCGAATAAGCTACTACGTTTACGGCCTGCGGTCCGGGAAGCAGACTTGCCAGAGAAATTCCGTCAAGCATTTCTTCTGATGTCAACAGCTTTTTTTTCTCGACAAGAATATTTTCAACAACAGAGATCAGTGACATAAAGCCGCCAAAACCAAGACATCCGGCTTTCAGGAAAGTGAGAAATAAAGAGCCGTATGAAATGAGTGGACGATCAGCTTCTATTGCCGATTCTGCTGTAATTGATGGTGTTTCTTGCGATGTCAAGTAAAGAGAAGTTTGAATCAGGAATAGATGAGGTGTCAGCTATTTAACTCGCACAACATCAAAATAATAATAGCGACAAAAGTAAGGTTATTTTACCAGTGCGTATGGTGATGATTTAAATTGTTTTCGAAATCCTGCTATGATACTTTTGAAAGTGTTATCCTTTCAAACTAATCTTAAGCACTGTTCCCACTTTCAGGTTATTGCATTTTGCCGCACCGTTTAGTGCGCGAATACTGTCAATAGTGGTGCTGTGCTTTCGGGCAATATCCCACAATGTATCACCATAGCGCGTTTTGTAGTATACAAATTTACCTTCTGAGGAAGCACTGGCTGAAGTCGTCTTTTGATTCGGAGAAGTTTTGGTTGTCCGCGGGGACTCCTTCGGAGAAGAAGCCTTCGTTCCTATTGTTTTTGAAGAAGAAGATTTGGAACCGGTTGCTAAAGTCCCATCATCTCCTGAACCATACAACCGCAGGCGCTGACCCACTCGCAAGGTTGAACTTTGTAAATGATTCCACTTCTTGATCTGCGAAGAAGAAACATGATAGCGTGACGCGATCTTCCCGAGGTTATCTCCTCTTCTTACCACATACGTTTTGCTGGTGCTCGTAGCTCCATAATAGAAATGTTGCTTACAATTGACTGAGCAAAGAATAATACTGTCTTTCTTTGTGCTGAACAAATCAGCACGGTCGCAGGGAAGTTTGAAACTATAAGGCTTATCCAGCGCCGGGATCACACCGCAGCGCAAGCCAGGATTGAGAAAACGAAGTTCATCAATGCTCATGTTAGTGAAGCGCGCAATTTGCTCGCAGGCCATTTTATCATTGATCTCAATCCCTACAATGGAATCCCAACTGTATTGAGGATATTGTGGCTCCAGGTTATGCAGATCATAATAGTTCATTACGTATGTAGCCGCAATGAATGCAGGAATATAGTTGCGGGTTTCGCGCGGTAAATAATCCTTCACCTGCCAAAAAGTATTTCCACCGGATTTTGCAATTGCACGGTTCACATTCTGAGGACCACAGTTGTACGAGGCAATGGCAAGCAGCCAATCACCATACACATCATACATGCCCTTCAAATATTGCGCTGCACCTTCGGTAGAGCGAATGATGTCACGGCGATCATCAAAGTAACTGTTGACGCTTAGTCCGTAAAGTTTTGCCGTGCCATACATGAATTGCCACATTCCCACAGCACCGGCTTTTGACACAGCATGGGGATTCAATGCTGATTCGATAATTGCCAAATATTTCAATTCAGGAGGAACTCCGTACGCCGCAAAAATCTGGTCGAATATCGGGAAGTAAAATTTACTCAGCCCGAGCATGCGCTGCACCTGATCTCTCCGGTGAAGCACATACAGATCAATGTACTTGCGAACTTCATCATTATACTTAAGGGGTATCGGTGTAATAATTGCCAGCAGCCGGCTTTGGTAGACAGAATCTTCAAAAGTTGGGAAATCCACGTTATCGAAAGAAATCTTCTGCTCGGTCATGCTGTCGGCGACGTTGACATCATTGCCGACGACGTTGAGCGAATCGTTACAGCTGAATTGATCAGGCAACACGTCCTGATCAGGATTATCGGGGTCAGGAAATTGTGCGCTGCTGAAAAACGGCGAAGCTACCAGGCAGCAAATGGTGAAGACAAATGGTATCCATGATTTTTTAAGAAAGTGCTTCTTCATCGTTTGAAGGGTAACTTAAATAAGGATGAAAAATTTTTATGCAAGGTAACCTGAAATGCTCCTACGGGAAAAGTTTAACAAATTTTTTGCACTCATCAGATCATTGAGTGTCCTGTAATCAAGAGTATTCTGCTTTTATTTTATGCATTAAACAAAAATGAAAACCCGATCCTTTGTTTAACGAGCATGCGGGTTGTAAAGTTGCGTAAGATGATCTCAGCTTTTGGGAGCTTCTTTCTTTTCATCTTCCTTTATACCGTCTTCAATTTGTTGCTTCACATCGGCTTTGGCTCTGTTGAACTCGCGTATGCCTTGTCCGATGCCTTTCATGAGTTCTGGTATTTTTTTTCCTCCAAACAATAACAGGATTGCGAGGAAGATCAAAATCCACTCAGGAAATCCCGGCGCACTAAAAAGAAGAAGAAGTTTCATTTTAGAATTATTTACGACGCCAAAGGTAGCGGAAAAAATAAGAATTGCGTTCTGTTTTGTGGCTTGAAAGTCGCCCGCAAATCTCAATGGTGCGGTGGATTGTTTCCTTGTTTCCCCGGTTTTGCCCCTTGATTATTTTGCATATCCCGGATGAGATTGATCTTGAACTGTTGCTCTGCACGATAAAATTTCGCTACTTTTTTTACCGGCAATACTTTTTTAAACTCCGGATTATACTTGCGCTGAATGTCGAGTTCTTTTTGGCGGTATTCCATCTCATCGTCAATCAGCTTGCTCACCTGATCGTCAGTATAGCTCTCGAAATTCACTTTTGCCGAAAGTAATTCCGTAACATGGTTTTTGCGCAGCGCTTCTACTTCTGCATGATACAGATTGTACACCGGCCAAAAGGCCTTAGCTTCTTCCGGAGTAAGCTGCAATTGGTTGGTGATAAAACCAATGTGACGCGCTTCAATATTTTCTTTCTGCTGTTGCGGCGGCTGCGCTAGTGTGCGAACGGTTGAAATAAGAGCAATAAGTACAATGAATAATATTGCTTGTTGAAATTTTTGGATCGTGTTCATGAGAAAAGCTTTTTGGTGATTAGAGTTTTTAGTTGTCCCGTCCCGGTGTATCGGAATTCGGGAAGTTTAGGAGTTTTTTAAATTTCACATTTCGTAAATCAGGTTGGGATCAATGTCAGTAACATCACGCAGGAAATTATTCTCATCATTAGCATTGTCTGAAGAATTATTCTGTTCAGTAGTCTGCTGTTGATCCTGCAAGTACAATTCAACAACCATCGCTTCATCCACTTCAGAAGCATACATCAAATCACTTGCGACACTTTCAGTGGTTACAGTGCCCGGTGTGATTTCAATTGAATGATCTTTAAAAAATAATGTGGTTGACGCAACTGCCACAACCGCAACAGAAGCAGCAGCGAGCCAAAGTTTGTAGTCGCTGATTTTTTTTGTGATGGCAGAAGTAGCCCTGATTTCTTTCTCGTGTAATTCTTCATCCCGATACCCCGGAACATTGAAAGGATGTTCTTCAGGAAAAGAAAAAATTGTTTCTTCATCTTTCCCCTGTTTGTTGATTGAAGAAATCAATTTCACTTCCATCTCTTCAAAATAAGTTGAAGGAACTTTGAAAGGATGTGACTTCTGCAATGATGAGAGATAGGGAGTCATCTCCTTCAGTTCATCTTCTATTTCATCACGCGAATTCATTTTGATTTTTTGTATGGTTCAATTGCGATTAAGACACAAACCATTTTGCAAAGTTTACTTACTCTTAAATTTTCATCACTGATTCCTGATCATGAATGCTTCAATCTTCTCAGCCGCCTTGTGATAGCTTGCCTTCAACGCACCTGTTGATGTCCCCAGCATCTTCGACATTTCTTCATAGGCTATTTCATCGAAATAGCGGAGCTGAAATACGATGCGTTGTTTCGGCGGCAAGGTGAGAATACCTTCCTGCAGTTTCATTTGAATGGCATCGCCATCAATGTATTTCCCGGCATGCAGTTTATTCACCAACTCATTTTCATCATCGAGTGATGACCATGTAAATTTCTTTTTCTTCTTCTCCAGAAAGGTGTAGGTGTGATTCACCGCGATCTTGTAAATCCAGTGGATGATGGCGCTCTCGCCTTTGAATGATGAAAGATGATTCCATACCTTGATAAAAACATCCTGCGTGAGATCATTTGCATCATCATGATCAATCACCATGCGGCGAATGAAGTAGTAGATGCGCTTCTGATCACGATGCACAAGCAGTGTAAATGCTTTTTCTTTTTCTGCTTCATTACTAAACTGCCTGAGAATCTCTTCGTCAGAGATGGTTTGGTCCATATTTAATAAGGATTCCGAAAACACGAAATTAAGAGTACCTCTTAGTGAATATTGGCTATAAACAAAAAAGTTTGTCCCGTGCAAAGACTTGCGGAATTAAGAAAAGTAAATTCTGCGCTGAATTAAAATTTGCTTTGTAGTTTGCCCCCTTCTCCAAAGGAGTCCCATAGACAAAAATTCTTCCCAATGAATTCAGCAGTAGAAAAAACAAATGATTGGCTGGCCAAGGCAAAGGTCATTCGCAAATGGAGCATGATCTCGACAACAGAAGCCGCATCAGGTCATCCCACTTCATGTTTGTCAGCAGCGGATATCGGCACCGTTCTCTTCGATAAATATTTTACTTATGATCTTGCCAATCCGCTTAATCTCTACAACGACCGGTTCGTACTTTCAAAAGGTCATGCGGCACCATTGCTCTATGCGCTCTTCGGAATGGCAGGAGCATACCCACTTGAAGAATTGAGAACGCTGAGAAAATTCGGAAGCCGATTCGAAGGGCATCCTGTTCCAAAATATGAATATTCAGAGGCGGCAACAGGTTCGCTTGGTCAGGGGCTATCTGTAGGAGCAGGTCTTGCCATTCATGCGAAGCGTGAAAATCTTCCTTACAAAACTTTTGTATTGTGTGGCGATGGTGAATTGGCAGAAGGGCAGGTGTGGGAAGCAGCAAATTTTTCTTCCTTTCACAAGCTCGATAATCTCATTGCCATACTCGACATCAACCGCCTGGCGCAGAGTGGTGAAACCATGTTTGCCCATCACATTGATCAGTATGTAAATCGCTTTACTGCATTCGGGTTTGAAGTGTTGGCAATTGATGGTCACAACATGGATGAGATTGACAAAGCGCTTGCCGCTGCAGCGAAGAACAACTCCGGAAAGCCATTCGCTATTGTGGCAAAAACTTTTAAAGGCGCAGGTATTTCATTTCTTGAAAACAAAGATGGATGGCATGGCAAACCATTGAAAAAAGATGAGCTTGAAAAAGCATTGCAGGAGTTAGGTGATATTAATGATGATTTGAAATTCAATTTGAAGAAGCCTCTTCAAACAAAGTTTCCGGATGATACTTCTTCGCGAAGCATTACCACCCTTCAATTTGAAAAGGGAAAAGAAATTGCGACCCGTGAAGTGTATGGACAAGCGCTTGCGAAAGCAGGAGAACAAAACGCTGCGATATATGCTCTCGATGCCGATGTGAAAAATTCAACTTTCAGCCAGGATTTTTTAAAAGCAGTTCCCAATCATTTTGTTGAGTGTTACATCGCGGAGCAGAACATGGTTTCGGTGGCGGTCGCTTTTTCACGTCTCGGGAAAATTCCGTTCGTGTCAACGTTCGCTGCTTTTCTTACACGTGCTGCCGATCAGATTCGCATGGCGCGTGTGAGCGAGGCGAACATAAAATTCTGCGGATCCCATGTGGGAGTTTCAATTGGAGAAGATGGTCCTTCACAAATGGGATTGGAAGATATTTCAATGTTCGGTTCAATACCCGATGCGGTTGTTCTGCAACCGTCCGATGGAGTATCGACAGCTAAGTTATTTCCGCACATGATCTCGCACAAAGGCATGGTGTACATGCGCTCTCTCCGCCCGAAGACGTTGGTGATCTATGACAACTCCGAAGAATTTCCTTTCGGCGGCTCAAAGATTTTACGACAATCCTCCGATGATAAACTCACCGTGGTTGCAACCGGCATCACCGTTTCCGAGGCATTGAAAGCCGCTGATGAATTGAAGAAAGAAGGCATCAGCATCCGCGTCCTCGATTGCTATTCGATCAAGCCGATTGATGCGGACACATTGAAGAAATGCCTGAATGAAACCAAAGAAAAAATTCTCATCACGGTTGAAGATCACTTCGAGCATGGTGGCATGGGAGATTTTGTATTGGAGGCAGTGGAAGGAACGGGAGGAAGAGTAGAGAAGATGGCGGTAAGAAAAATTTCTCAGTCGGGGTTGAAGGATGAGTTGATGGATGATGCAGGCATAAATGCCAGTCATATAGTTAAGAAGGTAAGGGAATTGGGAAAATGAAAATCATGATACCGTGGACGTATCTACTTTATTTCTCCTAATGTAAAAATAATACAGGATCTAAAATCCCGATCAATCCAAATCTGGCAATAAGATTGAATAGCGCAGGAACTTATTTCCTACGCGGGCTCCAGCGATTCATCCTTATAGTTTGATAGAAGTGGTCTCACCACTCTTGATCTGAAATTTTTTCCGTAGAGTATCTGTCGTCTTCTTAGAAAATTTAGAGCGAAAAAGAATCACATAATCTCCCGGCTGCAATCCGATCAATTCATTGCTTAAGTTTTCATTGAGCTGATAAATTTTTTCAAGCCGGTTATTTTGAACGAGCATGACGGAGCCGATGCCTGGATAAGTTTTTGTGATGGACAGAACACCCGGCAAAGGAATCTGAATATTGGTGGTAGTGCTTTGTGTGATCGCCACATTTTTGATTTGCATCCGCGGAAGAGTGAGCACTTCAAGATCGTAACTGCCGCTCAGGTACTTCTGTGTCTCATTCAGATTCTGCACCTGGATTGTTTCTTCCGTTCCGGCTTTTCTCACGAGCACCCTGATTTTGTTATTGAGATTTTGATTGATTGTTTTTCCTTCCAAAACAATTTTTAAAAATCCTTGTGATGCAGGAACGTTGATGGTGTCCACCTGGTGCGGAGGAAAATTCAAATGCTCCCTTTCAATGGGCGGTGTCGTGTGAATGATTAAATCATACTTCGGAACAGGATCAACCTGCATCGTATCAGGCACACCGTGGTTGGTGATGGTTTCATAAAAGTTGTAGCGATAAATCCCGGTGGCATCATCGTAGAACGTCATGTTCACATCCGTTTCAAGAGGGCGATTTTGATTGTCGAGAAGGTTCACTTGTACCGCTGAGGAAGACAGCACGCGACTAATCACCGTCGTCATCACGTTGCGAAGTGCTTCAGGATCCTGAACGTTGAAGTAATTACCTATACATTCCATCTTCTGTGTTTCATCAGGATTCAGATTCAAACCGATGATAAAAGGTCGAAGGAAAATATGCTTCTTCTGCAGGCGCAATGAAACTTCACACGGATCACCATTGCATGATTCTTCTCCGTCCGTAACGAGCACAATCACATTTCTCGCCCGTAAATCTGCCGGGAAATCATTGGCGCATTGTTCCAAACTGTAAGCTATCGGAGTGATGCCTTTCGGGCGAAGTGAGCTCAACGCGCTTTTAATTCCCTGGCTGTTGTGTGAAGCGAACGGCACTTCAAGTTTGGTATCAGTACAATTCATTTCTGTGCTGTTAAACTGATGACCATAAATGCGTAGCGACAGTTGAACATCAGAAGAAAGGTTAAGCGAGTCAGCAATCTTCGAGATCATTTTTCTTGCTGCGTCAATCTTGGTAGTACTGCTCCACGCTTCTGACATGCTGGAAGAACCGTCGAGTAAAAAAAGGATTCGGGTGAGTGAGGGTGCTTGCTGGGAGAATGAGTTTGGAGAAAATAGAAAATTGAAAATTGAAAATAGGATGACGAAATAAGGTGTCATCCTGAGCGGAGTCGAAGGATGTTTCGAATGTTCACAGGCTAGCACAGAGGGTTCGATGGAGTTTATCCCGATTTTTTCGGGACTCACCATGACACTCCCGCAGCAGAAAGAGTTTGTTAATTCCATCATCACAATCGTATCGAACTTGTTTTTCCTGAAACAATCTGAATGGCAATCTGTCTTGTTCGCTCTGCCTGTTTAAATTTATCAGGACGAAAAACCACGATGTAGTTTCCCGGTTGCAGATTCACTGTCTTCTGCTGTTTGATCGAATAGAAATCATACACCTTCACCAAATGGTTTTCCTTTTCCTGGAACACACTCGCTACCCCGGCTTCAGAAGGAGTGGCTAACAGTGTTCCTGCTTTAGGAATTTTTATGGTGTTCGTTTTCGCTTCTTCAATCCTCACGTTCTGCATGAGTGTCCGCGGCAGCGTGAGAATTTCCAAATCATAATTGCCAGTGAGAAAGTGCTGCGAAGTATTAGCATCCTGCACAAACAAAATTTTGTTTTCTCCTGCGGGTCGAACGATGCACGACAAGCTTGAAAAATTAATCGTTGCTCCTTCTAATCTTATTTCAAGAGTGCCTTGCGGCGTTTCAGCAGCTATGATGTTGTGTGTGCCGGGAACCAACTCAATTCCTTCTTTTCTCACAGCCGGAATCGAGTGCACTTCAAGATCATACTTGTATTTGGGATCGAGTGTGAGCGTGTCGGGAGTGCCCCGTGCATTGAGTGTGTGAATGAAATTGTAGCGAATGATTTTTGTGTTGTGATCGTACAGCGTCATCTCCACATTCGTCTCGGTTGGATTTCCATACGCGTCGAGCAAATTGATTTGACATGTCGTAGGATTCAGCACCCGCGAGATCACGATTCTCATGGTGGAACTCAGCATGTCTTCATTCTGCACATCATAAAAGCTTCCGAGGCACTCAAACTTTTTCTTCAGTGAATCATTCAACCCCAAGCCAACAATGAAAGGCCGGAGTGCAATTCTTTTCTCTTCAAATTTAGAAGTGAGATCACAAAAATTTCCGCCACAGGTCTCATTTCCATCCGTGATTAAGATGATGGCGTTAATCGCTATAGAATCTTTCGGGAAATCATTGAGAGATTCTGTAAGTGAAAATTCTATCGGCGTTTGTCCCTGCGGATGGATTTGCTTTAACCGCTCTTCTATCGCTGCAGCATTTCCTCTTGAAAAACTCACTTCCAGTTTTGTGTCTTTACAATTGTTTGCGCCTCTCGGTGATTGATGACCAAATACACGCAATGCAAATTCAACTTTCTGATTTGTTCGCGAAATGCTGTCAATGGAACTGCCGAGAATTTTTTTTGCCAGGTCAAACTTTGAAGTACCATTCCATTCACCCTTCATGCTGCCGGATGCATCGAGCACGAAGAGAATACGGGTAATTGGCCTGGATGATTGAGCAAATACAGGCTGAGAGAAAATGGAAAAAAGCTCAAAGAGTATTGCGGAAAAACAGAGAAGGGTGGTACTATGCAGTTGCGAAAATTTCAAGGAGTTGAATTCTTAGATCTCAAATCACATTGAGAAGTTGAAGTCAAAAGTAAACGTAGAATCGGGATTGAACATTGCGATGTGCGAATTGAATTCACATTCTCTGAAACTGTTTTGTTTCCTACATCGAAGTATTCTATCCCTTTGTCTAAATCTTCCGACCTTGCTCCCTGCAATTTTTCATTTTTACACATAAGAAGCAGTTTGGAAATCTTTGAAATAATTTGCTGCCGTAATGTTTCCTGAATCCCGATGAATCAGGACTTGACAGGTCGACAACCTTAACATGATCTCCGCGCGCTGTCACCGTGAGCTTGTCGACCTGTCCCGTTTTTTTCGGGAAGGGTTACGCGGGCGTCGCAGAGTTTACAGTTCATTTCCAAACAGCTTCTAACGACAATTACTTTGTTCCTTAAAAAAAACTAAAAAAAACTTTTATCATGAGCAGAACTCTGTTGCTTCTTTCATTCCTCTCCATCATTTTCATTTCTTCCTGCAAAACGAAAACAAAAACCGTTGCAACAGAAGGTTGCAATCTCGATACCTTTCTGAATGCCTACATTGATTCATCAGTAAAACCGCAGGATGATTTTTTTCTCTTCTCCATGGGGAAATGGGTAAAGAATAATCCCATTCCTGCTGCAGAAAAATCGTGGGGTATCTGGAGCATGGTGAATGAAGAAAACTACAAGCGATTAAAAAGCATCAACGAAGAAGCCGCTTCGAAAAAATCAGAGCCGGGAAGCAACTGGCAAAAGATCGGTGACTTCTGGTTCACCGGGATGGATACTGTTTCTATTGAGCGGCAGGGCATTCAGCCATTGCAACCGGAGTTGGATAAGATCACGGCAATTACCGATATGAATAGTTTGGTGACTGAAATTGGACATCTGCAATCTATCGGTGTGTCGCCTTTCTTTGGCGCAGGCATTGGTCAGGATGAAAAAAACAGTGAGAAGATGGCATTGCATATTGGCCAGGGAGGAATTGGTTTGCCTGACCGCGATTACTATTTCGATAAGGATTCCCGAACGTCAAAAATCCGCAATGAATACGTTGTGCACCTTCAAAAAATGTTTCAGTTGATGGGTGATGATGAAAGTACTGCTAAGAAAAATGCTGCAACGGTGATGCGGCTTGAAACTTCCATGGCAGAAAAATCGCGCAAGCTTGCAGCGCTCCGCAATCCTTACAAGAATTACAATAAAGTTGATCTCGCAGGTTTAACCAAACTAACCCCCTCAGTAGACTGGAAAAATTTATTTGCAGCAGACGGAATTAATTCTGTTGACACGATCATTGTAGGTCAGCCGGAATTTTTTATGCGCATGGAAGAGTTGTTGAAACAAAATGGAATAGATGATTGGAAAACGTATTTGCGATGGAACCTGGTCAACACTTTCGCAGATAAATTAAGCAAGCCATTCGATGATGAGAACTTTCACTTCTATGGTATCGTGCTCTACGGAACCAAGGAGCAACGAGTGCGGTGGAAGCGTGTGCTCGATGACGAAGAGGGATTGATGGGCTTTATGCTCGGGCAATTGTATGTAGAGCGATATTACTCACCGGAAGTAAAAGCGCGCTATAATAAAATGGTAGACAATGTGGAAGACGCCTATCACGACCGAATTAACCGTCTCGACTGGATGAGTGACTCCACAAAGAAAAAAGCGCAGGAGAAACTAAACACAGTAATGAAGAAAGTTGGCTATCCTGATAAATGGAGAGACTATTCTTCACTCACTATTGACAGAATTTCGTACGCACAAAACGTGATACAGGGAAACAGATGGTACAACGATTATGAGATTGCAAAACTCGGTAAGCCTGTTGACCGCACTGAATGGGAAATGACTCCGCAAACATGGAACGCTTACTACAATTCTTCCAACAATGAAATCGTATTGCCTGCTGCAGCCTTCATTGTTCCCGGCATGGCTGACTCTTGCGTTGATGATGCACTTATGTACGGCTACGCTGCAGGCTCCACCATTGGTCATGAAATAACGCATGGCTTCGATGATGAAGGAAGCCAGTTCGATCAAAACGGGAACCTGAAAAATTGGTGGGCGAAAGAAGACAGCATTCAATTCAGAAAACGTTGTGCTGCCATTATCAGGCAATTCAATAACTACACAGTACTCGACAGTTTGCATTTGAATGGCGATGCAGAGCAGGGAGAAAACATTGCCGATCTCGGGGGCATGTTGCTCGGCTTAGATGCCTTTAAGAAAACAGACCAATACAAAGAGGGAAAATCAATTGGCGGATTCACTCCCGTACAGCGATACTTTCTCGGCTATGCCCTTTCGTGGTACGGGCAGGTTCGCAATGAAACGCTTGCTGTGCGTGTGAAAACTGATGTGCACGCACCCAACTTTTATCGCGTGAACGGGCCTGTAGTGAATGTGGATGAATTCTATTCAGCTTTCAACATTCAGCCCGGTGACAAAATGTATGTGCCAGATAGCCTGCGGGTGAGGATTTGGTGATGCGTTATTTTTTTGCTAAACCTGTGCTATAGTTTTGTATTTTTTTATCTCGAATTATCATTGTATTTACGCACTCCGAAATAACCCCTATTCATTACTCAGAGCTATCAAATTCTATTGAAATCTATTAATTCCATTTAAACAACCCCCTTATGAATCTTTATTCTACGAATCATCTTTGTAAAAACTTTATTTGCCTTTTCGTTTCCGCACTCATTGGAGTTTGCTGTTTGTTTTCAGCAACGGCACAAACGGTAACGATACCAACTTTTAACAATAATGACTCCACTGCAAGCCAGCCCCTCGGTTGTTTCTACGGATATGAGCGGACGGAAGCGCTCTACCTGAGTTCGGATATCAGCACGAGCGGCTACATCACCCAGGTAGCGTTCTACGTGAATTCTGTCAATGCACCTGCCTCCAGTACTCCCGTCGTAATTAAGTTGAAAACGACATCGGCCAGTACCCTTTCCGGGACACCGTATGATAGTGCTACACTGGGTGCCACTACTGTTTGGTCAGGAAATGTCACGAGTTCCATGCTCTCTGCAGATAGCTGGGTCACCTTTACGCTGACCACACCGTTCAACTATACTTCAAACAATCTCGAAGTTTTTGTTGAAACCAATTACGGGAGCTTTGGCGGCGAGAATTCGAACGCAAAAGGATTCCGGCAGCACGATGCTCTCTTCAATAGTAACCAGTATTGGGAACAGGACGGTACTATGCCAACTGACGATGGTGAAATCAATACATTCCGCCCGAATATTCAACTAACCTTTGGCACACTATGCACCGGAACACCAAATCCCGGAAATACAATTTCAAATCCGGATTCTGTTTGTACAGGAAGTCCTTTTACCCTTTCGATGGGAAACATTTCAGCGGGAGGGGGATTAACATACCAATGGAGATACTCTGTCAACGGAACAACCTTATGGACAGCTATTTCCGGTGCAACCAACTCCACGCTAACATATACACAAACTTCAGCCAAATATTACCACTGCGTTGTCATTTGCAGCAACGGCGGTGGCATTGACAGTTCTGTTTCATTGAAGGTTAATATGCAGTTGTTCTACCATTGCTACTGCGGGTCGTATGCTGTTACTACAGAAGACACAAAAATTGACTCCGTTGAACTTGGAACGATGAGTACCGGCAGTGATCCTTTTCAATGCGAGAGCTATACTGATTACACTGGCGTAACTCCTGCAACGTTAAGTCCCGGACAGCCGAGCACCATTCACATAGCAAATGGTTCGTGCACGGGCGAGGAATACGAAGCTTATGTGGCTGTGTACATTGATTTGAATCACAACTCGTCCTTCACGGATGCCAATGAATTGGTTTATTCCTACGGACCCATTTATAATTTGAACAGCATTCCCGATGGAACGTTCTTCCTTCCGGTAACAGCTATGTCAGGCACTACGGGAATGAGAATCGTTTTGCAGGAAGGCTCAACCGTTCCTTCATCGTGCGGAACGTACACGCGCGGGGAAACGGAAGATTATCTTGTCAGTTTGAGTACAGTGAGTGCATGTTCCGGAGTACCGGTTGTGGGTGACATGAATTCCACATTGTATTCTGTTTGTCCCAATGAGCACTTTACTTTATCTCTCGATAATTATCTTTCCCAATCCGGTCTCAGTTATCTATGGCAATATTCAACCGACCTGTCAGCGTGGAACCCGGGGGGAACCTCTTTCACATGGACAGATTCCCAGATTGTTGCGCATTATTTTCGGTGCAGACTGATATGCTCCGGTGGCAATCCGGGATATTCCGATACCATCCAGGTTACTATGAATCCGTTCTATCAATGCTATTGCAGCTCTTATTCTACTGCCATTCTTGGGAATGATACGAAGATTGATACAGTGCAATTTGGAACCATCAATGCCGGTTCTGATCCTAATCACTGCGAGTCTTATACTGACAATACTAATCTTTCAACTAATCTTCCCATAGGTGTTCAGACAACAATTCGTATTGTAAATGGCTCTTGCGATCAACAGTTTTACGAGTCGTATGTAGCAGTATACATTGACTACAACGGTAACGGAGACTATGCTGATGCAGGTGAATTAGCATATTCAGATGTCACAACAGGATTGAATTCACCTCTTGTAGATGGCATAACTCCTCCGATCAGCACTCTTCCAGGAATTACGGGAATGAGAGTAATTATTGAAGAAGGTGATTCTGTTCCTTCACCGTGCGGGCTATATCAATTTGGAGAAACAGAAGATTACCTTGTGAACCTTGTGATTTCAAACGCATGCTATGATCCCCCTACACCGGGAACAGCCGTTGTATCTCCAACTGCTGTTTGCGCGAATGCATTACCGGTTTCTGTCTCGCTTACTCTCACTGACAATTCCAGTGGAACAGGACAAACGTATCAATGGGAGGATTCGAGTGATGGAGCAATTTGGAATGAGATATCAGGACAAACTAATCCTACTGGATCTGCAAGCGTTGACGCAGGAAGTACCATCATGTATTATCGTTGCCAGGTTCATTGTGGTGCTACCACGTTGCCCTCGGTAGAAGCGACAGTTACGGTGAACCCAACTCCAGTTGGAGATACCATCACTGATGCGATTTTTGTTGGTGCGCTTCCTTACACTGACATCAGAAATAATCTTTCTGCCAATTGCTACAAGGATAATTATGTCGGCGCGAATAATCAGCCTTCACCTGATGTTTTTTATACCGTTACTACGAGTGCTCTTGGACATCTCGAAGTGAGAACCTGCTTCACGACAGACTTGAACACTGTTATTCATATACTTGACGAAAACGGAGCTGATAGTGCGTCTAATGATGATAACGGTCCATACTGCGCAGGTGTTGAAGCTTCTGATTCCGTTCATACGACCTCAGCCACACAAACATGGTATATCGTTGTTGAAGGGCAAGGCTTTCTCGAAGGGTCGTATCAGCTCGACATTGATTTTGTTGTTCAAAATAATGTGACTCAAATTCCCGGACCAGCTTCTGAGATTTCACTCTTCCCCAATCCGAACAACGGCACATTTGATCTTTCATTCGATCTGAAGCAAAACATCAATGACGTTGCTTCGGTGAGTATCACCAATGTAATCGGTCAGGTGGTAGATGAAGAGAAGATTGCTGTAGTGAACGGAAAGCTTATGAAAGAAATTTCTCTGGGCAATCACACCAATGATGGCTTGTTCTTCGTGAACATTCGCGTTAATGATCTGTCACTCAATCAGAGATTTATTGTTCAGCAGTAAATATTATTAAGATCTTTGGAAAGATCCAGTGGGTTTATGAAAAACTCACTGGATTTTTTTGTGTCTTATATTTCAGATGCAACGACTGCGCGGATAACTCCGGTGGAGTTTTTTTCAACTCCGCCGGAGTTTGCAGAGCGATTATTTTTGAATTTCGTGATTGAACTGAATCATCATTCTCACTTTTGCATACATGAAAATTGACTACGGCCGATCCCTTCTTTACATTGTCATATCTTCGAAAACTAATCGTTCCCATTTGCAATGAATTTTAATTCCTTCACTGTGAAATTGCTCATTCTTGCGGTCGTTGGGTTAATGGTTATAGCTCCTTCATCCATATACAACTCCCCAACTCCACAAACGCGTGCTGAACAGTTGGTAAGCAGTTTCCTCGCTCAGAGAGGGTCCTACATGGCGCTTTCCTTCAGTAATATTGATACTGCTTTCACCACCCTGGATGACGAGCCTGCTTACCGGGAATTAAGCAAGAAAGTGCTGGCGTATGAGGATTCAACCATCATGTTTTCACACATTAATATCGCCAGGGCTGATTCTTTTTATAGTGTGTATAAGAAGCTGAATTTACAAAAGGATTCTATGCGCATTCACTTTCAGCCGCGACCGCTTGGATATTTAATTCTTCATCACTTTCAGTTTGATGGAAAGCCATGGACCGATTCGTTTATGCTTGATTTTAATTTGAGATCCATTCTTAAAATTAAAGAAACTATTGAGTGAACGATTTGCCATCCTCCTTCAAAAAAAAATCACCTGTACCGGATGAATACCAAATTGTCATAGCGCGCTGGTCATGGTGCGGAGAGCTGTCACGCTGAGCGCAAACTATTTTTGAAATCGAGTTCTTGGCAATGAGATTTTACTTTCAATTCTTTTAGTCATTCAGTAGTCCCGCAGTACTGCGGGATTACAATTCTGGCAGAGTTCTGTCAAGGCGTGAAGAAGTTTCCTACTGAATGACTTATAGTTGGGCAGTATGTCATTGTACTTCTCCCACTCTTGTTCGCCTGCATAAGACTTATTTTTGAAATGTGCCCATTCCATTTCGATTATTGATATTGACTCCCGGGTTTCCCCGCGATGAATCGGATACCACATGTATTCCTGCATTGCAGGATTTTGTATTGGGGTGGAAGGAATTTCACCCTGAAATTCAGATGAAGGTTATTTCATTTCAATACCCGCATGAAGAGAAATTTTACCGGTGGAATGGAATTGAAGTATACGCTGCAGGAGGAAAAGACCGCAAACTTTTTTTCCGGCAAAGAACATGGCGGCGTGTGAATAATAAACTGAAGGAATGGTGTAACAATCAAACGATCTTACTCTCTTATTTTCTCACTGAAGCAACTTTTGTGGGGCTTAAGTTTTCGCTGCGGGAAAATATTCCGCACCTCGCAATCGCTGCCGGGCAGGATGTGAAAAAACAAAATCGCTATCTCGAATTTTTAAGAATCACTCAGCCAAAAATCGTTTGCTTCAATCAAAGCATGTCAGAGGAGCTGTTTCAGTCTGCGGGTGTCAGGGCTGATTACATCATTCCCATGGGAATCTCAGATAGTAATGGATTGTTCCCGCGATACCATGGGATCAATCGTCAATTGGATCTGCTGATTGCCGGTTCATTAATTCCTGTCAAGCAAGTTGATCTTGCTCTCAAAATTATTTCTGAAGTGAAAAAAGATTTCTCATTTCTCAAAACAGAAATCGTTGGTGATGGAACTGAAAGAAAAAACCTTGAAGCGCTCACCAAAGAATTGCATCTTGAATCCACTGTTCATTTCACGGGAGCATTAAAGCGTGAACAGGTATTTGATAAAATGCAACAGGCAAAAATTCTTTTGCATGCATCTGAATACGAAGGGCAATCTACGGTGATCAGCGAAGCACTTGCCTGTGGAATGTCAGTAGTTTGTTTTGATGTTGGAAGAATTTGTGATCATGAAAAAATTCACGTTTGCAGGAGTGCAGAGGAAATGACAAGGAAAGTCATTCAACTGCTCACGGAAAACTCTTTTGATTTTTCTTCGGTAGTGCCTGTAACGATGAGAGACACTATCAATGCATATTGGAGCATCATAAAATCTTTCTGAAGAGGTAATTCGGATTTTTCATCACTACCTCATAATCTTTTCTTCGCTTAACTTCCTTCACAAAGTCACGGATACCGCAGTCAATATGCTCAGCCGAATCATCGAAGAAGATGAAACCATTTTTTACCAGAAATTCATTCACGCTTTCAAAATCACGCTTCACGAATTCGTACTGATGATTGCCATCAATGTAAGCGAAACTGACAGCACCGCCGGAGCGCACCGGTCTGTTAAACACATCGGTCATCTCAGAAGATTTTTTCCAATGATCAAAAAATTCATCTGAGAACATTTCAATGGTATATGGCAATTGATCGCCATTGAAAAATTTTGTGTTCCTCAAAAATGAATCACGGACAAATTGCTTCATCTCGTCAGGCGGAGTATTCAGCACCCGTGTGTAATATTTTTTTTCCTTCTCTTCAAACTCCCATTTGTCGCAACTGAACAATTTGTTTTGTCGCCGGTATTTTTTCAGAAAGTGACCGATCATGTTGGTTGACATTCCCATAAAAGAACCAATTTCAATCACGGGATCATCGTTTGGCAAATTTTTAATCGCATAGTCTAAGCAGTAAAGATTCTCAGGGATAAAAAGTGCTGCGCCGTTGCACGCGAGAGAGAGAGCATCATAAAATTCATCGGCTAATTTTTTGTACGGAAAAACTCCGCGGTAAGCATGCCTTCTGAAAATCTTTTTGAGCATCGAATTTCAATTTACCCGGCAAATTTATTTTTAAAATAAACCGGATTGAACCATGGCGTATGAGCGAGAACAGGAACCTGATTTACCCTGTACTCATTGATCACTCTCACGACCAATTGAACATGCACACCATCATTAAAAGAATCTATTACTTCCAGTTCTAAAATATCAACAGCAAAATCAGGTACGGGGATTTCTGATTTTGGCGAAGCAGACGAAAACAAATTACTGAAAGCGCCTGGAAGAATTCCATCCGGGTGATATTTGCCCAACTCATAAGCTTTGCTGCGCTCTTCAAACGGAACTGTAGAAGCGCAAAATTTTTTTGTTGCAAGAATTTTTTGCACCAATGCACTGCTTTTGCGGATGCTGAAGATCATTAGGTCCGGCGCAATCATTCCTGCAATGTCAATAGGAAATGCATCAAAGCCCGAGCTGTGTAACAATGAAATCAAATAAACCGGCCTCGGCAATAAGCTGTACACAAACAATTTGAGCAACTCGGCGGGCGGCACAATAAAGTTTCGCGATTTTTTATTTGTACTGTTTTTTAATTGCAGCAGCAACATTGTCCAGTAACGGGATAAGAATGGGAATGACTTTTTGGGAATGGTTGCATGATAAATTTTCAACTCGAAGCTTTGTGATCTTTGAACCCTGCTCAAATACAATTGCATTCGTGCCAGCTCTGTTTCCCCTGAATATAAAATCAATACAGGTGAGTCATGAAAGTTCTTAGTGGTGGTGGCATTCAGTGCAATAGCAAAAGGATTGAGTGAAATGAGTGCGTGCCTGGTGGTAATATCTCTTTCTTCCTCCCCGGAAACCAAAACGATTCTCCCCGTTTTCTCATCGCTGTTTACCGCAACGGGAAGCAGCTTTTTGGTATTGAGATATTTGGATAAAGTTTTTTTCAAGATATAAATTGATAACAATCTTTTAAGTTTAAAGCGTGGGCATGCGATCTGTTATCAATGATAAAATCAAGTCCGTTCCATTTGTCTCATCAGTAATTTAACACTATCACCGGGTCGAAGAGAAGAAGAATAAGAATGCGGAGCTTCTATTCACAATTTAACCGGGAAAGTGATTTTTGTTTTGACATCGGAGCAAATTTCGGAACATGGAGCGATGTTTTTCTTTCTCTGGGGACAAAGGTACTCGCCGCAGAGCCACAGGCATACTGCTATCAATTGCTGAAAAAGAAATTCATATTTCTAAGACCGTTTCAGGATTTGCAATTAGTTCATGAATTATTTTACCACGCTCATGTCAGATCAGGAAAGTGTTTACATCAGGGTGAGAACTTTAGAAGGAAGAATTTATTCAGATGATGCAGTCAAAAGATTGCCTGAAGTTTCTGAACATGATCCTCACAAACAAGAATGGAAGATCAGGGCGGCATCATTAGTGAAACTGAGAAGCAGGCTCTTACAAAAAAATGCTGCACTTGATATTCTTGATTTAGGATGCGGCAATGGATGGATGACTCATCATCTGTCCCGGATGGAGGAGTCGAAAGTTATTGGCCTTGATGTGAATCAAATTGAGTTGGAGCAGGCAACGCGTGTTTTCCGGGATCAGAAGAACTTAAAATTTATTTATGGCAACCTCGAAGAAGATATTATTTCACTAAAGAGCTTTGATGTAATTGTACTCGCTGCTTCGATCCAGTATTTCGCAGATTTGAAAAAATTAATTACTGCGCTTGCTCAACTATTGAAACCGTCAGGTGAAATCCACATCATTGATAGTCCCGTTTACCATGAGCGTGAAGTGGCAGCAGCGAGAAAACGAAGTAATGATTACTACGCTAAATTGGGCGTTCCTGAAATGATCAACTTTTATTTTCATCATCATTGGAATGAGTTGTCATCATTCAGTTATTCGATTCTCAATCGCTCGATTCCCGAGCAGGTTGCACTTCATTTTCTTCGCGATAAGTCTTTGATGTTCCCCTGGATCATGATCAAAAATTAAAAGTAATTTGCTGCTTTCGCTTTGATGCTATGAATAAAGTTCTTCTGTTCAATCCGCGCGCTACCGTCTATAAGCCGCGCATCCCTAATTCCATTTTACAAGTTGCAGCAAGCATCGAAGGAAAATTTGACTGGGTAATCGTGGATGGAAACCTGGAACAAGATCCCTGGAAGAAAATTGAAGCATACTTCGGCACCGGCGAGTTCAAATATTTTGGACTGACTGTAATGCCCGGCCCTCAACTCAAACAGGCAATTCCATATTCAAAAAAAATTCGCGAGCAGTTTCCTGAAGTAAAAATTATCTGGGGTGGATACTTTGCTTCCAATCAATACCAGGTGGTGATGAACTCCGGCTTTGTTGATTACATCGTGTACGGTCCGGGCGATAAAACTTTTCCTGAGCTTCTTCAGCATTTCGACAAACCGATGCCATCGCTCGAAGCGATGGCATCGGTACCAAATCTGATTTTCAAAAAGGAAAACCAGATCATCAAAACAACAAAAGATGAACTCTACGATCAGGACTCTCTTCCCATGCTTCCTTACGGGAAGCTGAATCAATTCTATCCTATAAAAAAATATCTCGGTAAAACTTTCCTCGGCAATCACACTATCGCTTATCATTCGAGCATCGGGTGCCCGTTCAAATGTGCGTTCTGCGGCATCGTTCCCATTTATGAAGCACGCTGGAAAGGGAAATCAGCAGAGAAAATTTTTCAGGACATAAAATTTCTGAGGGAAAATTTTGGTGGCGACTCCATTGAATTTCATGACAACAATTTTTTTGTTTCTGAAAAAAGAACGGTGGAATTTTCAAAATTAATTCGTGATGAAAAAATGATTTGGTGGGGTGAGGGAAGAATTGATACTATTGATAAATACAATGACGAATCACTCGCACTCATGCGTGAAGCCGGATGCAGGATGATTTTTTTCGGAGCGGAAACCGGTAATGATGCGCTTCTGAAAAAGATGGACAAAGGCGGCACACAAACCGGTGAGCAGATCAAGCGCTTCGCGGCCCGCATGAAAAAATTTGACATCATTCCGGAGTATTCTTTTGTGCTCGGCACTCCCGCCGACACAGAGGAAGAAGTGGTGAAGCAGATTGATGAAGACATTGCCTTTATCAGGAAAACAAAAGAGATCAATCCCGATACGGAGATCATTATCTATGTGTACTCTCCTGTTCCCACCGAAGGAAGTGAATTGTTTAACTCAGTGAAAGCTCAGGGGTTTTCGTTCCCGCAAAAACTGGAAGACTGGATTTCACCACAGTGGGAAAATTTTGATCTGCGGAAAAATCCATTGACGCCGTGGCTCAAGCCATACATGATTGACAAGATCAAAAATTTTGAAACAGTGCTGAACGGATACTACCCCACTGTGAGTGACGTAAAGCTATCTCCCTTCAAAAAAAAATCCATCAGCTTAGTTTCCTCACTGCGATACAAAACAGGCCTCTATGATTTTCCCTATGAAATAAAAGCACTCCAAAAATTCTGGCTGCGGTACCGCCAGCCGGAGTGGGAAGGATTTTAGACCCTGACGGTGGTTACAAACCCCGTCAGTGGTTGTGCGGAAGTAAAACCCTCTCGCTTAAACCGCCGACAGGGTTTGCAACCGCTGTCGGGGTTTGCTTTCGATTTCGGATTTTAGATTTATGATCCACAAATGAGAATAATAGTCTACCAAATGCTGTGATAAAACTTTTCGCCTCAAAATTTTTTCGTCCTGTTCTTAAGCGGTATTTGTCTAAAGAGCGTACGTATTGTTATGAAGGCATTTGTATCAAAATTTTGCCCGGCGTTTTCCACCCTGCATTTTTTTTCAGCACAAAATTTTTGTTGAATTATTTAAGTCAATTTGATTTGAAAGGGAAAAAAGTTCTTGAGCCTGGCGCAGGCAGCGGATTGATCTCATTCGTAGCAGAAAGGCAAGGCGCGGAGGTCACGGCATCAGATCTTAGTGGCGCTGCAATCAAGGGGCTTCAGTTCAACAAAGAAAAACTTCGCTCGAAAATTACCATCATCAAGAGCGATCTCTTTGACCACGTTGCGGTGCAGCAATTTGATTTCATCATCATCAATCCGCCATACTTTCCCAAAAACCCTGTCACTGATTCACAGCTTGCCTGGTATTGTGGCGAGCATTTTGAATATTTTGAAAAACTCTTTTTGCAGCTTAACCCGGTTGGTAAAAGTTTCTGCAAAATCATTATGATTCTGTCTGAAGAATGTGATATTTTAACCATCGAAAAAATTGCAGCCGCACGCGGGTTTATTTTGAAAGAAAGCATGAGGAAAAAATTTTTATGGGAATGGAATTTTATTTTTGAGATCAGAACAATCACAAACCTTTAGCATCTTGAGTACTTCTGGAAATGTTGCGGCTGTTTTTGCGAAGGAAAAAATTGACTTACTGTACTCTTCCGTGCTGAAGACTTTGCTCTATTATGATTTATTCAGGTATCCGCTCACTGCAGAAGAAATCAAATCACATTGCAGCTATCCCGATTGCAGCATGAGGGCTGTGCAGGAAGCACTCGATGAATTATCAGAGCAGGAATTGCTTTTTCGATATGATCAATTTTATTCTCTACAAAACGACCGGGAATTATTCCTGAGAAGAATACGAGGTAACGAAGCGGTATCGCAGACGATGAGTAAAGCACAAAGAAGAAGCAAGCTCATTGCCTCCTTCCCCTTTGTTCGCTGTGTTTGTATCTCGGGGTCCTTCTCTAAAAATTATTTTGATGAAACCACGGATCTGGATTTCTTCATCATCGCCGAGCCCAATCGTCTGTGGATTTGCAGAACACTGTTGATTCTCTTTAAGAAAATTTTTCTTCTCAACTCGAAGAAATTTTTCTGCGTCAACTACTTCATTGATTCCGCTCACCTGCGAATTCCTGACAAAAACATTTTCACGGCCACCGAGATCATTACGCTGCTTCCGATGTACAATTATGATATGTACCTCGATTTTGTTTCTCAAAACGACTGGATGAAATCATTCTTTCCGAATGGGCATGTGAGAAAAGAAAATGGAGTCATTAAAGTTTCTGATTCATTTGTTAAACGGTTCACTGAAAAAATTCTGAGCGGAAAAACCGGTGAATGGCTTGACACTTTTTTTTACCGGCAAACGCTCAATCATTGGAAGAAAAAATTTGGCTGGCAACCGCAAAATGAATTTGAATTAAACATGCGCACACGAAAAACTGTATCAAAACATCATCCACAGGGATTCCAGTTCCAGGTATTGAAGAAGTACGAAGAACGAATTCGTGAATTCGAAAATGAGCATGACCTAACTTTGAACTGATGGCTGAAGTTTTAATCTCCAACACATACTTCCTTCAATTTGATAAGAAGCAACTGAAGCAGATGCAGCCATACGCACCGCTCGGAACATTGTATGTGGCATCTGTACTCCGGCAAAATGGTTTCGATGTTTCATTCTTTGATACAACATTCAGAAAATCACCGCACGAAATTCATTCACCATTCACCATTCACGATTCACCATTTTTTATCATTTGCGACGATGGCTTCAACTACCTCACCAAAATGTGCCTCACCAACATGCGTGAAGCAGCTTTCGAAATGATTGCTATTGCAAAAAGATTCGGAAGTACTGTGATTGTTTCAAGTTCTGATTCCACGGATCATTACAAAGAATACATCGCTTGCGGTGCCGACTTCATTATTAAAGGCGAAGCAGAGAGCACCCTGACTGAGTTGATGAAGAAATTAAAGAATGATGAAAATGATTTTCAAAATATTCCTGGATTGTATTTTAAATTGAGTGAAGCGATTGTGGAAACCCCGAGGCGCGAAGTGTTGCACGATCTCGATTCACTTCCCATGCCTGCCTGGGATTTGGCTGATGTAAATTTTTACCGGGATAAATGGATCGAAGAGCACGGTTACTTCTCAATGAACTTCGTCACCACCCGCGGTTGCCCGTTCAAATGCAACTGGTGCGCCAAACCGATTTATGGCAATCGCTACAATTCCCGTTCTCCTGAAAGTGTAGTGAATGAAATAAAATTCCTGCTTCAAAAATATCACCCTGGTCACTTCTGGTTCTGCGATGATATCTTTGGATTGAAGCCGGGATGGGTAAAGCGATTTTCAGAATTAGTGCAACAGGAAAATATTACCCGCCCCGATCTCTTCGGGAATTTCAAATTCAAGATTCAATGCCGCGCCGATCTTCTTCTCGAAGAAAACAACATTGAGTCTCTTGCAAAAGCGGGATGTGATGAGGTTTGGATTGGCGCGGAAAGCGGATCGCAAAAAATTCTCGATGCGATGGAGAAGGGAACTACAGTGCAACAGATTTATCAAAGCACACGCCTGCTGAAGAAGCATGGAATCAAGCCCTGCTTCTTCCTCCAATTCGGTTATGTCGGTGAAACAAAAAAAGATATTCAGGCGACGAAAAAAATGTTGCTCGACCTCATGCCGTATGACATTGGGATTTCTGTTTCCTATCCTTTGCCGGGAACAAAATTTTTCGAGATGGTGAAAGAAGATCTCAAAGGCAAAGCCAACTGGAGTGATTCAGATGACCTGGCAATGATGTATCGTGGAACCTTCTCTTCTGAATTTTACAAGCAACTGCATCGCTACATTCACAAACTTTATCGCCGTGAACAGGGATTTCAAATGTTGAAAAAAATTTTCACAACTCCATCATCACTCCATTCAATTGACTGGCACCGGATCTTTGCATTGCCATATTTTATTCCCGCGAGTTGGTGGAATAATTTCAAACTGCAGCTTGCAGAGAAAAACTGACGCTTTCAGTTTTCAAGTTTCAATCGCGACCTTTGCCCCGATTTTATAAATCAGCGCATGATCACTTACAACCGACTGAATTATTCTAATGAAACACTCATCGAATTATACAAAGCGATTGTAAAGCCCCGCATCATCGAAGAGAAGATGCTCAATCTTCTTCGCCAGGGAAAAATTTCAAAATGGTTTTCAGGAATTGGTCAGGAAGCAATTTCGGTAGGAGTAACCCTGGCGCTCGACGAAGACGAATATATTATGACGCTGCACCGGAACCTCGGTGTATTTACGACACGTAAAATGCCATTTGTAAAACTCTTCAATCAGTGGCAGGGAAATGAAAGTGGTTATTCGAAAGGAAGAGAACGATCATTTCACTTCGGAACGAATGAGCATCACATCGTAGGGATGATTTCACACCTGGGACCACAACTCACGATTGCAAATGGAATTTCTCTCGCTCACAAGTTGAAAAAGGAAAATAAAATCTCTCTGGCCTTCACCGGTGAAGGTGGAACCAGCGAAGGAGATTTTCACGAAGCGCTGAACGTAGCGAGTGTGTGGGATCTGCCCGTGATTTTTCTCGTCGAGAATAATGGCTACGGACTTTCAACTCCCGTTAATGAACAGTATCGCTGTAAAACTCTTGCTGACCGTGCTGTAGGGTATGGAATGGAAGGCATCACGATTGATGGCAATAACATCATTGAAGTGTATGACACCATCAAAGGCATTCGTGATTACTGCATCAAAAATCAGCGACCGTACCTGATCGAGTGCATGACCTTCAGAATGCGCGGACACGAAGAAGCGAGCGGCACCAAGTACGTTCCCAAAGAATTGTTTGAAGAATGGGGGAAGAAAGATCCCGTGACCAACTATGAAAATTATCTGCTCGCCAATGGGATTATTTCTGAGCAAGAGACAGAAGACGCAAGACGTAAGACAAAAGATGAAATTGAAGAAGGACTGCAAATTACATTCGCAGAACCTCCTCTGATACCCGATACCGAAAAAGAATTAAGGGATGTTTATGCTCCAATAGTAATGACTAACCATTCACCATTCACCATTCACCATTCACCCGGGAGAGAGATGCGACTGGTAGATGCAATTGCTGAAGGAATGAAACAAGCAATGGAGCGGCATGAGAATCTGATCTTGATGGGGCAGGACATTGCGGAGTACGGGGGTGTTTTCAAAGTCACAGACGGCCTTGTAAAAATTTTCGGAAAGGATCGCGTTCGCAATACACCGCTTTGCGAGTCAGCAATTCTCGGTGCTGCTCTTGGCCTGAGTGTGAAAGGATTCAAGAGTATGGTTGAAATGCAGTTCGCAGATTTCGTAACTGTCGGCTTCAATCAGATCATCAATAACCTGGCAAAAATTTATTACCGGTGGGGACAAAATGCTGACGTGGTAGTACGCATGCCTACAGGAGCCGGAGTTGGCGCAGGACCATTTCACTCGCAAAGCAACGAAGCATGGTTCGTTCATACGCCGGGATTGAAGGTGGTTTATCCTGCTACACCTTATGATGCCAAAGGATTGTTGCTTGCTTCATTTGAAGATCCCAATCCTGTGATGTACTTCGAGCACAAAGCATTGTATCGCGCCATCAGTGGAATGGTGCCTGAAGACTACTATACTATTGAAATCGGGAAAGCAAATCTTGTGAGTGAAGGAGAAGATGTTTCGATCATCACGTATGGAGCAGGTGTGCATTGGGCGATGGAAGAAGTCAGAAGTCGGCAGTCAGAAGCCGGAAGTTTTTCTGCTGATGTTCTTGATTTGCGAACACTTCTTCCATTCGATAAAGAAGCGATTGAAACTTCTGTGAAAAAAACGGGCAAGGCAATTATTCTTCATGAAGATTGTTTGACGGGTGGAATCGGTGGTGAAATTGCCGCCTTCATTTCACAAACTTGTTTCGAATATCTTGATGCGCCGGTAATGCGATGTGGTTCACTTGATACACCAGTGCCGTTCGCCATCCCCCTGGAGAATAATTTTTTGCCGAAGGAGAGGTTTAAGAAAATGCTTAGCGAGTTAATCTCCTATTGAGTTCTGATTCATTTTCCTATCACAGTACCAATCCATTCCTTAGCAGGAACATAACCTGTAAAGCGTGAGTCAAGAGAATTCTCGCGGTTATCACCGAGAAGAAAATAACTTCCATCCGGGACTACATAAGGGCCAAAATTGTCAATGCTTCCACTGTCGGTTGTAAAAACAAAAGTTGACTGATCGGGTAATGCACCTCTCGGAGTAATATTCCTCCGGCATTGAATTTTCTCCTCTGCGATCAACTTATTATCTAAAAAGACCATTATCGTGTCAGTTGCCATAGGTCCAGCGCTATCGACCCTGATCTTTTTTTTGCGTAACAATTTGTTGACGGTTTCATGGTCAACGTAATAGATGTGTTTCAGGTTAAGTGCCTGATCGAAATTTTCTCCATTAAGAAAGAAGACTCCTTCCACCATTGAAATTGTATCACCCGCCATGCCACACAATCGTTGTAGGAAAATCGCTGGCCTGCCCTGTTGTTCTGTCTTAAAGCAAATTATGTTTCCGTTGGATGGTTTCTTAAGATTAGTTGCTACAACGTGATCTCCCGCCATGATTGCAGGTTCACTTCCGACTGTAGGCACATGATAGTATTGAAGTATACCAGTGAGACGCGAGCCAATAAAAATTGCAACAAACACTGCGAATGCAATTCCAATGATCATCCAAATTTTTCCCATGGCTTTGATGAGATTTTTGTGAAGGCTAATGAGCTATGGTTTTGAAACACTCTATAGAAGTGTTTCTTTGAACCAGATATGTTTCAGTAAGAACTCCAATTAATTTCCTCTAACTGAAAATCATCATTAATCGTGACATATCCGGATTATTGTTTTGGTTTCAATCCTTCATTCCCGGTGTCCAGTACAAACCTCCAATCACCATTTGGTTGCTGCTTCCAGATGGTGCAGTAAGTTCCCTCTGAAGAATCATTTTTAGTCGTTACAAACAACCATCTTCCATACGTGTAACCCAGGTCGCCGTTTTCGGACACATCGGCGAAAAGTGGTTTCCAGGTAAGAGTATATGAAGTGTCCGGCATTGTACTGTACCGTTTCCGCATCGTATCTTTTCCAACGAGGGGCATTCCGTTCGGGCGCAACATGGTTACATGTTCACCCATGTACTCAAGAAAAGATGCGTTGCGTCCTTTGGCTTTTGAAAGATCGGAGAAGGCCAGATCAGTTTGCATCAACACATTTTTGATTGAATCAAGATTTACGTTTTTCATTTCAGCAACATGTTCCGCTGGCTGTTGACACGACGTACCTACCATTGCAATGGCGGCAAAGAAAATTTTCTTCATGATTTTAATATTGATGAGATGCGAAAGATATTTCAATCTTATCAAATTGGATTAAATAACAATCTTTATCCCCATCATCCGTTTTTAGATTCCCTCCAATATCAATCCCATGAAAAAAATTATGCTCGCAGGTTTCATTTCACTTCTTATCTGCAATAAAGTATTTCCGCAAACAAACAATGACTCACTTCATTCGGCAAAGTCGAACTATCTGAAAATTTTTCTCAGTGGTGATATCTTCTACAGTGATTATATCCGGCAGCACATCACCTTCGTCAATTACGTTCGTGACCGCTTTGAGGCTGATGTGCATCTGCTTATCACTTCGCAAGCGGCAGGCAGTGGTGGCACGGAATACACATTGTTTTATTACGGACAGCAATCCTTCACAGGAAAAAATGATACCTTGAAATATGTTTCAGGCACCACGAGCACCGAAGACGAAGCACGCGAAGGACTTACACGCCAGATAAAAATGGGGCTTATGCGCTACGTCGCATCACTTCCGGAAGCGAATCAAATTGAAATTTCATTTGCAAAAGATAAGCAGGAAGGGCAAACCACTGATCCGGTGGACAAATGGCGTAATTGGGTTTTCTCCTTTGGCACCAACGCATATCTCAACGGGGAGAAATCATACAGGTATCTGTACCTGAGCGGAAGTCTCGCAGCCAGTAAAATCACTGACAAGTGGAAAATCAAAACCTCCCTTGGAATCAGTCTGAACAAAACGCATTACGTCCTCACTGACTCCGTTTATGATAGTAAATCAGATTCAAAGCACGCCAGCGCGCTTGTGGTACGAAGCATCAACAATCACTGGTCAGTAGGAGGGAATGCCGGTGTGACTCACTCGCTGTACAGCAACTACAACTTTCTCACCTATGTTGGACCTGCCATTGAATACGATGTGTTTCCTTACTCTGCCTCGTCTTCTAAAATGTTCACGTTTGTCTATGAACTGAAGCCATCCTATCAATGGTATATTGACACCACTATCTTTAATAGGACGGAAGAATTTTTATTGAATGAGGGATTGCAAGTGTCGTACTACCTGGTTGAGAAATGGGGATCCGTAAGTGCGGGCGTGGGTGCCTCTCATTACTTTCATGACTTCTCCAAAAATGCAATCAATATTTCTTCCTCAATTCAATGGCGAATAGTGCAGGGGTTATCATTCAATGTGTCAGGATATTTTTCCGTAATTCACGATCAATTGAGCTTGGAGAAGGGAGGTGCCACTACAGAAGAACTACTCACCCAGCAAAAACAAAATGCAACGAACTACAGTTATTATGTTTCGTTTGGAATCAGCTACACCTTCGGTTCCATCTATAACAGCGTGGTGAATCCAAGGTTTAACAGCAATGACAGTTCGTATTAGAAATAGACCTCTTCGGAAAACAACCCTTCGACAGGCTCAGGGTGAC
>DASRAJ010000111.1:0-11206 GCA_035638255.1 Chitinophagales bacterium | reverse complement strand
CACTACCGTTGAGCAATATGATGATGAGCCATTGAATAATATTTCAGTTTATACGTCTCATGGCTTTTTGCATATACTTATCCAATCGCCGTCAGATTCTAAGTTAATAATTGAAATGGCCAATGTGGTAGGGCAAATAATTCTGAAACAAGAAAAAATGGTTGATTCAGATAAGCCCGTCGAACTGGTTTATGATATTCCTGACCTGGACAGCGGACTTTATTTTCTAATAGTAAACAACAGGGCATTTCCATTGCTGATAAGTTATTATTAAGAAATTTCTTAGCGGATCCAATCAAACGCATGACTGAGCAGGTCGTATTAATTCTCTGAATAATTAGGAAATCAAACTTCTTCTCTTCATCTTTGAAATGAAATGGTATAAGCCAGTGGTGATTGATTACATTTGAAAAAATTAAACTCCTAAACCCATGAAGAAAACTACCCTTATTGTTTTTGTTTTTGCATTCATCTACACTCTAATGAATTCTGCCACATCTTATGCCCAATCGGCGGGAGACTATATGGCGACGATCACTAAGGAGTTCCAGGAAATTGCTGCCGATGGTTGGGATTATACCAGCGCTGTAGCCCATGGAAAAAGCGCGCGCAAGGTAGAGAACAGGCGCAAAGAGGTATTAGCAGCAAATACGGATGCGCAGGAAAAAATTAAGAAGATGGGAGCGTTTGAAGGCGATAAGAGTTTGAGAGATTCCACCCTTGCTTTTTTAAAATTGAGCTATCATGTCATCAATTTTGACTACGGCAAAATTGTGGATATGGAAGCAATCTCCGAAGAGTCATACGATGCCATGGACGCGTATCTTACGGCGCAGGAAAAAGCCGGTGAGAAGTTAAAAGAGGCGGGAAAAAGGATTGAAGCCGAACAGAAAAAATTTGCTGCGGCGCATAATATAAAGTTAATTAATAGCGAGGATAAGCTTTCCGCGAAATTAGAAGAAGCCGATAAGGTGTTCTCTTATTATAACCGGGTTTATTTAATCTTTTTTAAATCGTATAAGGAAGAAGGGTACGTGCTGGATGCCCTGAATAAACACAATATCAACATAGCAAAAGGACACGCTGATTCGCTGGGTAAATATTCGACTCATGGATTAAAATATTTAGATACTGTTCAGGCTTTTAAGGGCGATAATACTTTAAAAACTGCATGCGTGACCCTTTTAACATTTTATAAGTCAGAAGCTACTGACAAAGCTTCCGTTCTTCTTAATTTTTCTGCGAAGGAAGAAGGCTTCTATAAAATAAAAGCGGCCTTTGATTCCAAACCGAAAAACTCCCGGACACAAGCCGACGTGGATGAATACAATAAAGCCGTTAATGATTTTAATGAAGCCACCAATGAATACAACGCATTAAACCAGCAACTAAATGCAAAGCGGGCGGAATTCCTTAACCAGTGGAATGAGATCGTTTCAAATTTTCTGGATAAGCAGGTTCCGAAACGTAAATGAAAAAATAATAACCACGCAAAAAAGAATGTTGGTTAACAAATATCAACAGCAGCGGCAAAAAATATTTTGAAATAAATAAAATTACAGAATGAAAACACGCCTACTGATTTTGAGTCTTGGTTTGATACTATTGATAAACCAAAAAAGTTATGCCACCCATGCGGCAGGACTTGATCTTACTTACCAATGTATTGGTTTCAGTGAATACACGGTCACTGTCACGTTTTACCGGGATTGTAATGGCATTGAAGCTCCGCCGGATTTTCCGCTTGAAATCAGCTCCGTCTCCTGTGGTTTTGCTGATTCAACCTCCTTTAGCATGCCCTTGATTTATACCACCCAGGGCTCAGATACCATTTCACATCTTGCCGGACTGTGCCCTGGTAATAGCAGCCAATGTGCGGGCGGAAACTTGCAGGGATATGAGCAATATATTTACGTGCTTACGATTACACTTCCTTTCGTTTGTAATGACTGGGTGATAGCCACTCATATTTCTTCCCGCAACGATGCCATTAGCAATTTGTATGATCCCGGCAATCAGGATTTATATGAAGAGTGTCGCCTAAGCAACGCAAATAATTTGTGTAACAATTCACCCCAATTCTCGAACGTCCCTCTTGTTTTTGCTTGTGTTGATGATACATTCCGTTATAATCGGGGTGTGTATGATCCTGATGGCGATTCATTGGTTTTTTCTCTTGCAAACCCTCTGAGTGCTGCAGGAGTGGCTATCCTTTATGAAAACATTTCACTTAGTCCTGAATATCCATTGTTCACTACAACCGGAACCTTTGACTTTAACCCGGTGACAGGACAAATGAAATGTATTCCCAGTTCATTCCAGGTCGCTGTGATCTCGATGCTGATTGAAGAGTATCGCGATGGGGAGAAGATAGGAAGCACGCAATGCGATATGCAGGTAATTGTAAAAGCCTGCACCAATAATATTCCTCACATACCCGATGGCATTACGAATCTTGCAGGAGGAACTTTAATAAGTGCTAACGCAGTGGAGGTAAATCCCGGCAATTCACTTGATTTTGATTTAGAAGGAACTGATGCTGACGCATCAGATAGTCTTACCATTGCAACCAACCTGCCTTTCGCTATTCCTTCAGCAACTTATACATTGCAGGGAAGCAATCCCATTACATTACATTTTCATTGGGACACATTCACGAGCGATAGTGGACTGCATTTTTTTACTGTTACTCTTAAAGATAAGGCCTGCCCCTATTCAGGTGAGCAAATTTATTCCTATATCATTCTTGCCGGGGTATCGGCTCCAACTTTAACAGGAGATATAGGAAGTAATAATGGGGGCATTATGCAGATTGAAAACAACCTGATGCCGGGCAATATTGTTGTTCACTTTAATTCGCCGCTCCCTGATCATTGCATGCTGCTGTTGTTTAATTCAGCAGGTGAATTGGTTAGACAATTCAATGTTGGAAACACTTCTTTTGTTTTACTTCCCAATAAAGGACTAGAGGGTGGAACTTATTTATTGACTTTAATTGAAGAGGGGAGCGTGCTTGGGACGGAAAAGGTCGTGATGAAATAGTTTCCACCATGCGTATGCAGACAGGTAATAGATATATTTGGTGCAGCACGCTAATTTAATGCTCCAATCCAGGTAGAGTAAATCAAGAAAGATAAGTGGATACGTTGCCAGTTTAATTCAAACAGAAAGTTCACCATTCCTTCACGGGCTTACAATGAAAAATAAACCTTCCTTTAGCGGAATTCTTGTTCTTTTAGTATTTATTGCTCCCTTTATTAGTTTTAGCCAGTCAACCTATAATGATAACACTACAATAATTATTTTTGATAGTGTTTCGACACCCACAAGATATCATATACATTATCTGACGGGTGATGGCTTACATCCAATTTATGGGATAGATACTTCATTAACGGGTAAAATAATTGGTAAGAATAAGGATGAGAAGATATTCTTTAAGTTAAATGTAATCAAGGGTGTTTTTAATGGGGAGCAAAAGTATTTTTTTGAAGACGGAAGCATCTCTGAGAAGGCGAGTTTTGATAGCGGTCTGTTTGTTGGAGAAGATATAATCTATTTTCCAGATGGTAAAATTGCGTTAAGAGGCAATTATAAAAATGGAGTACAAGATGGACTGCAGGTTGTCTATTGGGAAAATGGAAATATTGAGTCAACGCAGTTTATAGTTAACGGGGTCTTAAAATCTGAAATAAATTTGGATGAAAACGGAAAATTAGTATTTGAGTATGATTCCGCATCGAACTATATTTCGACCGATGACTGTTTTGAAAGCAGGGAAAAGATGTTCGTAAAGTATAATGTAAAGAAATTCAAGAATCATATTACGCTTGTTCTATTCATTGATTCAATCGAGTACTCAAACTTTACCGACACAAAGGTTTTATCTTACACGATACCAATAGTCAATGAAAGTAATATATTAAAATTAAACGACAGCCTTTTCTTTAAGGTATTCGTCTCAAGAAATTACAAATATGGCCAAAAATATTATTCATGGAATTGGGACTACTTTAGAAAAACAGGAAAGTGCCTTCAATTTATTCAAGACAGTGGCGACACTAATCTTTATTATAACTCGAGTACTACATTGACGCAAGGAGGAAGTGGGCAGGGAATAGGAAGCAAAGGTGAGGCTGACTATTTTATGATTTACTACAGATATAAAATTGAGTGACCAAATAGATCGCTCGGGAACCTTGTACCCTATATGGGTCTCCCAACAACAGCATCCAAAGACAATCAGACGGTCTATTTCTGGATCAAATAATTTTAGTGATCCAATCTTTTGTAGAGTTGCCCAGGATTTCCATGGTATTCAGCTTGCCTGCTTTGAACCCATGATTGGCTCCTTCGATCTTTGTTAATGTAGCGTTGGATAGTGATGAACAAACCTTTTCGAGAAGAGTTAATGAAGCAAACTCATCACGGGTACCCGATAGAAAAAGCATTGGCTGCTTAATATCTTTTAAATGTTCAGCCCTCTCGATTGAAGGATTGCCGGGGGCGTGAAGAGGAAACCCGTAAAAAATTATTCCCTTCACTTCAGCATCATGATGAGTTGACAAATATTGAGAGCTCATTCTTCCGCCAAATGATTTACCGGAAATAAAAAGTGGAAGAGAAGGGTATTTTTTTCGGGCATCATTAATCGCAGCTTCGATAGCTTTATGGGCTACAGCCGGAACATCGGGCCTTCCTTTTTTATTCTCAGTAAATGGAAAATTAAAGCGCAATGTTGCTATGCCGTTTTCAGCAAGTGATCTTGCCAATGTTGTCATGAACGGATGATGCATGCCGGCACCTGCGCCATGTGCAAGCGTGATCACGCAAACACTTTTATCAGGAATGGTATACTCACCCGAAACGGAACCGATAGCAGAAGAGACTTTGAGGGAAATGGATTTTGTTTTCATTAGATGAAGATAAGAATTTTCTGTATCGTGCACTATCATTTGCACAAAAATTTTATTTTTCTCGGAAAAGCTGCTCAGTAATTATTTCAATTTTTATTTCAATACATTTGAAGGCACCTTATTGAGAGAAAAGCTTTCATGCTATGCCCGCTTACGAAATAGAAATTATCCTCAGCAGGCAATTGGCCGATTGTCTCTCAATACCTGTCTTTATCACCGATACACGGGGGAATCTGATTTTCTACAACGAACCTGCTGAAGAAATTTTAGGACAACGGTTCGAAGACACAGGTGAAATGGAGGTAGAGGAGTGGGCTACCGTTTTCAAACCTGTTGATGAGCAGGGCGTGAGCATGTCTCCGGAAGAACTTCCATTAGTGAAGACAATAAAAGACGCATACCCTTATCACAAAACATTTTGGATTGAAAGTCTTAAGGGGAGCAGGCAAAAGATTTCTGTCACCTCTTATCCGATCATTGGCAGGACAGGAAAATTCTTAGCTGCTGTCGCCCTCTTTTGGAAATCGAAAGAATGAAAATAAATCTCTGGGGTGTACGCGGCTCTCTTCCTACCACCGATCAGGAAATGACATTTTATGGTGGCAATACATCCTGCACCGGTGTAAGTCAGGATGGCTGGCTGCTTGTGCTTGACGGAGGGTCGGGAATACATAAGATGGTGGTGAATAATCTCAACCACAAACGAATTGATATTCTCCTTACTCATCTTCACATAGACCACATACAAGGGCTGGGATTTTTCAAACCTCTTTTTGACCCCACAATGGAAATACATATTTGGGGTCCTGCAAGCAGTCAAAGGAGTCTGCATTCACGTTTGAGCCGTTATCTTTCTCCACCGTTGTTTCCTGTACTAATACGAGACTTACCATGCAAACTGAATCTTCATGAATTAGAAAACAGCACTTTAGAATTAGGACCCTTTGCGATCCAATCTTCTTATGTAATTCATCCCGGTCCTACCATAGGATTCCGCATCACTGATCATCACTCAATCTTTACTTACCTTCCCGATCATGAACCGGCATTAGGTTCATTCGGTATGATTTCCAATACCAAATGGCTTTCAGGAATTGATCTCGCCTCCGGTGCTGATTTGCTATTGCACGATGCGCAGTATACGACAGAAGAATATCAGGCCAGGAAAGGATGGGGTCACTCATCTATGGATGATGCAGGTTACTTTGCCGCAATTGCCGGGGTAAAGCATCTCCTGCTCGGACATCACGATCCTTCTCACTCTGATGCACAACTCAATGAAATGTTTTCAGGATTTCAGAATAAAAACAGTGATCACTTTAAATGTGAGTTGGCTAAAGAAGGTTTGCAAATTATGCTGTAGTCGGAGCAGCACTATTCACCTGGTTAACGGGGTGTTCAACACAGAATCCCCTTCTGTATATTTTGTTTTACAAAAAAGATTACAGCGGTGAAACTTGCAACGATATCCCGGCTACGGATCAGGAGCGGTGTTCATGCAGGTTGAACAATTCAGCCCTGTTAATGCAGTGTTTGAGTCTGTCTCACGAATGTTACAGACAAATATTTCTGCTCAGCGTATAACCGTCACTCTCAAAAAAGTGGCCGGTATGGAAGTGGTGTTAGCTATGTTGCTTTTGTTTTGACTATTAAACAGAACTTCTAATTCACGCTGCAGATCCGAAGCTTTGCCATTCTTTTCAGCAGCTTCAAAAGCATTCATGGTAGGACCGTAGTAGTTTCTGAAGGTGTTGACGAATTCTGACGGCGAATAAGGAGCGTTAAATGTAAAAGTGTCTTTGATGAATGATATGTTTTCTTTCGCCACACCTGCTTTTTCAAAACGTTCTATAACATGGTCTTCTACACCCCACAACATCGGGCTAATGAATCCCTCCGGTGGTGGTGGTGTATAGGCAGAACTGATCTTTAGTATTTGCGCTACCAGCGTGGGATCTCCAGGTATCCAATTCCCCATCACGATTCTTCCGCCTGCACGGGTAACGCGAACCATTTCCTTTGCCACATCAAATGGCTTTGGAGCGAACATAGCACCAAAGATGCTTACCACGAGATCAAAAGTTTGATCCTTGATTTCATTCAAATTTGTTGCATCACCTTCCTGGAAGATACAATTTACAAGTCCCTCGTTTTTTGCCCGTATGTTTCCTGCTTCAACGAGATTCGCTGCTATATCAACACCTAAAACATTGGCTCCGAGTTTTGCTTCAGGTATTGCCGTAGTGCCATCACCACAACCGAGATCAAGAACGTTAAGACCTTCAGTGATTCCGAGTTTAGCGACGAGTGCCTCACCGCTTTCCCGCATGGTGTCGGCAATCCGGGTGAAGTCTCCTTTTTCCCATAAAGCTTTGTTTGGATTTATCAATGCTTGATTTGGATTCATCTTGTTTATTTTTAGGATGCTAAATTAAAAATCATCAACGAATCATTTACACTTTTTTGTCAACTATACAAAGTTAAGGACAGGTGTAATCCGACTGCTGTGGTTAACTTTGAGTTTTCCTATCGTTAAATACTGAAAGCATGCAACCTAACCTCGTGAGAAAAGCCAAAGCCCTGCTATTGATTTGTATTGTTACAAGTTTCGCAGGAGTGCTCTATCAACTCATCGGTGAACAGCACCTCGATTTTAACAGTGTGTTGTTCGGATTGCCGCTGGGACTTGGCTTTGGCTTGCTGGAATTATTCCTCTTCGCCAGGTTCGAAAGTCGATTTCGCCGATGGTCCTTTACAAGATTGCTCGTATTCAAAGCGCTGATGTACACCGTTGTGATTTACCTGGTGACGCTTCCAATAGTGATTGTAACAGGTATGTCACAGGGCCAACCATTGAGTGAACTTGTCACCTACCTCAAATCTCCGAAGTCATTGATATTGCCCTTTTATACGCTTGTAGTGTACACCCTAATCGTACTCTTTCTGCAGATCAACCATTTGCTGGGTGAAGGAGTCTTATGGAAATTCATCCGTGGCAAATACCACCAACCCCGCGAGGAAGAACGGATCTTCATGTTCCTCGATATGAAATCATCAACCACGATTGCGGAACAACTCGGTCATGTACGTTTCTACTCCTTGCTGAATGAGATCTTTAACGAAATCTCACAACCGGTCCTGCAAACGAAAGCGGAGATCTATCAATATATAGGAGATGAAGTGGTTCTTACATGGCCAGTGGAGTATGGACTGGAGAATTCGAATTGCCTGAAGACTTTTTTCATGTTCCGGGAAAGCCTCATCAGGAATAGCGGGAAGTACCTTAAAAATTTCGGAGTAAAGCCGGAGTTCAAGGCGGGATTGCATTTTGGAAAAGTCATCAGCGCTCAAATCGGTGATCTGAAACGGGAGATCGTATACAACGGCGATGTTCTGAATACGGCTGCAAGAATTCAGGATGAATGCAATAAATATCAGCGTGACTTCCTTGTTTCCGGGACGCTAATGAACCGGCTCAAGCAAATGAATGGGTTCCAATGGGAAAGGATAGATGCCGTAATACTTCGAGGCAAGGAAACAGAAGTGGAGCTTTTCAGTGTGATTGATCCTCCCTCTCGTTCTCTGTTCCCGCAAAAATAGCAGGACAAGTTACACGACGCCGGACTCATTAAATAAATGTAATTACATTGGCAGACGGCAAACCAGACTTTGTTGTATTTTCAATCTCTAATTTTGTTGAGAACATGACTACCAAAGAAAGACTTGAAGAACTGGAGAGGAGAGTCATTAACCTCGAAATGAAATTGCAAACAAGACTTGTACAGAAAAACAGTTCTCCACTCAAGGCGCGTAAGACACGGCAAAAAGGCAAATCAAAAAGTAAGTAGAAAATGTCTCTTCATCAATCGATAAAACCTCTTCCGACAGTTCATGGATTAAAGATAAGTCGCTCACTGAGGTGGACAATCTGATTAAAAATTAAAGAGTCCGAAATAATTCTGTTAGTTTGCTTTTATGCAAATGCAAAACTGATGAGCAAAGAACAAACAGACGACTTATTAAAATTTCTGAGCCCATTCCCAACTGACATTCAGGAAACCGCGTTGTGGCTGAGAAAATTTGTTTGGAGTTTATATCCGCAAACTAACGAATTGATTTACGACAGTTACAATGCTGTGGCTTTTGGTTGGAGTTTAACTGATAGATTAGGACACATGTTTTGCGGAATTGCAGTTTATCGCAGCAACTACAATATTCACTTCAATTTTTATTGGGGTTCTGAACTTTCAGACCCTGACAAAATTTTACTCGGACAAGGCAATCGGTACAGATACATTCTTGTAAAACGTAAAGAAGATTTTCCGAAAGCGTACATAAAGAAACTTATGAAAGAGGCGTATGCCAATTCTCTGGCTAAAGTGAAAGATCCCAAACAGATTATTCGGGGAACAACAATTACAAAAGCCATTTATGAAAAGAAACGAAAATATTCCGCAAAAAAGAAATGACTGATAGTACGAGATATATGAGGAATTAAAAATCAGTCCCATGTTGGAGGTAAGTTGCCTGTCTGCGAATAAAACGGGATTGGAGATTTTTAAACCGGTTTTTTGCGAAGTTGAATAAGAATCAAGTTTACCAGGCTAAAACTTATAATATAGTGGTTGACAGTCACAGATAAGCAATAAAATCTATACTCTTACTTGGTCTCGTGGTTATGGCATCTTGCAAGCCGGATCGATGTAAGGAGTTATGAGAACAAACTTTTGATATGAGCAGATCTGATGCGGAATATATAAAGCAACAATCCTAACATTTAGTAAAATTATTGAAGTAACAGACTACTTCAAAAAAGAAAGCGGATGGTTGGAGCTAAGAAGGAGGTGTATTCAAATTGAAAAAGACAAGCCTAAATGTAAGCGAAACAACTTTAAGGTATCTCTAAAAACCTGTCATTAACCCTTCTCCCTTAGGAGAAGGAATCAGGATGAGGAAATAAAGTGAAGGTTTTTAGAGATACCCTTTATTGCTTAACCTTCCCAAAAGGATATGATGATTTGACAATCCTCTGACAATGATCTGGCAATTAATGATTCAGCAACCTCGTAATTTGCAATTTCAATTTTGCGAGTATCCATGAACTTAGTGTATTACATTCCCCTTGTAACTTGCACACTGTCCGTTTTATTTTCAATACAATTATACCGTCACTGGCGTAATAAACGGCAGAGTACATACCTCCTGTGGTGGACAATTGGTGTGCTTACCTACGGAGCGGGAACATTTACTGAGAGCTTTAATACCTTGCTTGGCTGGCATGAGTGGAATTTCAGAGCCTGGTATATTACGGGGGCATTGCTCGGAGGAGCCCCATTGGCACAGGGAACAGTTTATCTTTTGATGAAGAGGCGGGTAGCCCATATTCTCACCGCTGTATTTCTTGCCATGTTCATAGTTGCTTCAGTATGTGTAATTCTATCGCCTATTGATTACGCTAAAGTTGATTCGAAAAAAATGTCAGGATTGGTTTTTGAATGGCAATGGGTACGCTACTTTTCCCCGTTTATAAATTTATACGCACTTGCATTTCTTGTTGGGGGTGCAATTTATTCCGCCATCACTTATTTTATGCAAACGGGGACGTCACGAAGATTTTGGGGAAATGTAATGATAGCTGTGGGCGCATTCTTACCGGGTATCGGTGGCACAGCTACGCGCTTTGGACATGTGGAAGTTTTATATGTCACTGAACTATTGGGGCTTATTCTAATTTATTTCGCATACCGGATTATGAAGAGTGACAGAAGTTCTTCCGTGCACATTGTGCAACAGTTAACTTTGGAGAGTAATTAAGTTTTTTTTCCGTTGTTTCCATCCCTTAGCACAGAGACGTCATGAAGGTTATTCGCCAATGAACACGGCGCGGGACATTTAAGCCACACTCGTTTTTCCTTGTTAAATTTATAGTGTGCTTTTTGAGAACTCCTGGCCACCGAGGGTGTCAATAATATTTAATCTCCTTTTTAGTCGGTGGAACACTTATCTTAGTAAAATTATTTATTGAGCCATTAAATAAGACTTCGGTGCGCAAATACACTTTCAATGAAATCTTCTACTGCGATAAACCTCTCCCACCTGCAATTCAGATTTTGATGAAAACTATTTTATGACACGGGAAACCTTAAAACTCTTCTATGTCCGAAACAATTACTTATCAATACGAATCTCCTTCCGCCCTGTTTAAATCTGGTAACAATGAGGAACTATTCCTTGCCAAGTACAGCGAAATTCAAAAGAAGGAAGCACCTTGTTTTTTTTGGGGAAGACTT
>DASRAJ010000110.1:0-14231 GCA_035638255.1 Chitinophagales bacterium | reverse complement strand
AGTACGCCCATTTAATAGTTTGTCCGGAAATATATGCCGGTGCAGGCGTTGACGAGATAAAGGAATAGAGCGAATCCATCACAAAGGAAATGGTATCGCTTTCTGTAACAGTTCCGTTGTTGGAAAATGAAATCGGCATCGGTTCGGCTTGCCCGGGTTTAGCTCCCCAATTCGGAGTAGTGATGGAGACTTCATGAACGTTAGGAATCATTTGGAAGCCTATATTATTTCCTGAACAGGGTTGCGAAAGCGGGTCAACCATTAATGTGGCGGGTGTTGTTTGAATCCAATACAACTGAGGGGCACTCGTGAGAGAATATGTTAACGTCGAGTCAAAAAAGAAAAATGCATATTCCCCGTCTAAGTAACTGCTCACGTAATAGTTACCCGGCGTGATATGTACTATATGATTTGCAATACCTGGTTCACCTCCATCAAGTGTTCCGTTGCCGTTCACATCGTTAAATACATTTCCCGTAATGTAGGCAAAGTTTAACCCCCCGTTATTGGCGCATGCGCCGAAATGAAAAGCAAATCCCGAAGGCATATTGCAATATAGGCTTACCGGAAAAGTAGTATTGAGTGCAGGAAACGGATAGGCGGAAGCCCAATTACACACGGTGTCCCCCAGTACGTTGAAATCCGTATCCGACGTGCCTCTCAGTCCGATTTGAGTTTGCAGCGGGTTCGATAAGAACGTATTTGCTCCATATACAAACCGGATGCAGTTCGAAGATTCATATAACCAGATTTGAAAATTAATATCGCCATTGCCACCGAAATAAGAGTAATGAAGCCACTGAACAATACAAATACGGTTCGGGGCAGTTCCCAGGGTAATATACTGTAAACTTGCGTTTCCGTTAGTATGCATCAAATCTGCCCCCAATGGAGCGATGAGATTATTATGTGTCCCGTTCAATGGAAGCATGTATATGGTGGTAGATATAGTATCCAGCTCAATAAAGCCATTTGTTGTTGCAGTAAACTTGTCGTGCATTGTTCCTCCGAGGCTAAAACTGAAACCGATATCCAAATTCGGGTATTGCACATCGTCAGCACCCATGGCATCGAGTGTGGTACCTGTAATTTCTGAAAATGTATCTAATGAGGCGGTGAAGGGAAGGGTTGAAACCTGCGCCCGCGCGTTCTGCATGTAAAGCAAGTTGATTGCAGAAAGAATAATGATGTGGAGTAAATTTTTTTTCATTTTAAGGGATTTAATTTTCTGAAGGGGATTGTATTCGCGTGGTGGATTTTTTCGCCATGCAAATATGAAACAGAATTAATCAAAAAACAAACTCATTCTGCAGCATTATTTTTTCTCTCCCACCTCTGAAAGAAACACAAAGCATCATCTCCACCAACAATTGAAAAAAGCTGCTTGCTGTATTGAGAGCTATGAAAAAAGATTTCTGCGCATTTGAAATAACTTTATCTTTGAAGAAGAGTTTGGCTGTGTATATCATCAGGATCAGAAAATACTTAAATAATTTCCCCTCCATTAGCGATAATTTTCCGCTTAATAATTATGATTAAACCTAAGAAATTAAAACAAGGCGATAAGGTCGCAGCTATATCACTTTCATGGGGAGGAGCAGGAAGTATCCCCCACCGCTATGAAGCGGGAAAAAAACAACTCATCGAAAACTTTGGCGTTGAGGTAGTAGAAACTAAGAATGCTCTCAAGTCTTCAGACTGGATTTATAAAAACCCTGAAGCAAGAGCGGAGGATTTGATGGAAGCTTTTGCAGACTCTTCAATAAAAGCAATCATTTCAGTCATCGGGGGAGATGACAGCATCAGAACTCTCCCTTTTATGGATTTAGACGTGATCAGGCAAAACCCTAAAATATTTCTGGGCTTCTCGGATACCACCGTTACGCATTTATGTTGTTATAAGGCCGGACTTATTTCGTTTTATGGCACTTCATTATTTATCGGTTTTGCAGAGAATGGAGGAATGCATCACTATCAGGTGGATGATATTAAGCGAACACTTTTTTCATCTTCAATGATCGGGAAAATACCGAAAAATAAGGACGGCTGGACCTCTGAAAGATTAGAGTGGACAGACCCCGCGAATCAAGTTATAAAGCGAAAATTAAATCCTGCTGCAGACTGGCGGCTCCTGCAAGGAGAGGGAACCGTTGAAGGCAAACTTATAGGAGGATGTGTTGAGGTTTTGGAATTTATGAAGGGAACAGATTTTTGGTTTGCAGCATCTGATTGGGAAGGTGGGATTCTGTTTCTTGAAACATCGGAAGAGATGATAGAGCCGAGGTATTTAAGGTATATACTTCGCAACTATGCTGCTACCGGCATTTTTAATAAAATAAACGGACTTATTTTGGGAAGACCATACAACAACAGGTATACTGACGAATATGACAATATATTGCTCCAGATAATCCGGGATGAGGAGGGACTATCAAAGCTTCCGGTCTTTTCAGGGCTCGATTTTGGGCATACCGGCCCGACATTTACAATTCCTTATGGAGTGAAAGCAAAACTGAATTGTGAAGATGTAACATTGGAGATATGCGAATCAGGAACAGTAGAATAAAAATTGTTTTGCAGTAATCGCGTTCATAAGTAGTAAGGAAAAAAAATTGAAAGAACGATACAATAACAACATTCCTCTGATGAGGCAGAAATCTCACCAACGAGTATTTTTAAAACTATTGAACTTAGGAAATGGTTGACCGCTGCCAACAAAGGATTAAATTAAATTTTGAAAAGATGAATAAAGAAAACTCAATAAAGGAGTTTAGATCAATTTTATTGTTTCTAATTTTTGGATTTATTATATCAAGCCCAATAAAACTGCACGCTCAACAACCGGAAATTGCGATACACGATTCAATTTATTTAATGAAAGATTTGGATCCTCCAATGCTTAGGGGGACAATAATTGGAATGGCAACAATAACTGCATTGCAAACAAAATATCCGGAAGTTAAAAAGAAAGACAGAAAAAAGGGAACTGTATTAATTAAGATTATTTTAGACGAAAATGGTACGGTTACAAATCCGGTAATAACAGAATCACTTGGAAAGGAATATGATGATGAAGCATTGAGGATGATCAAAGTCCTACAAAATCAAAAATGGGAAATTGGTTTGAAAGATGGGAAACCTGTTAAAGTTTCAATTTTACTACCGTTTGATTTTGATTATAAGAAAATGAAAAAATAGCTTCTTTAATAAGGAAGATAAAACTACGTGCAACCCGGGTTTAAAGAAGCCTGCACCCATGTATAAAAGCATACCCTCCGGAATAAGAAAATACGCTCTTGATACAACGCTTCACAGGTTGCATAAAGAGGGTATTGAAAAAAACGATTTCGGAATGGATAATACAAGTGAGTTGATTGATGGGGGTTTTGGACTTTATTCCACTGCTAATACGAAAAGAAATATTGGTCCCGTAAAAACAGAATATTACAGGATTGGACTTATACGGTCAGGGAGTGCTACCTATACTATCGGTCTTGAGACTTTTCATCCGGTCCGCAACACCATCGTTTTTGGCTTTCCCGGGCAGTTGTTCTCTCTTCAAAATCCAACGGATGATTTCTTTGCTCTTTACATGTTATTTTCTGAAAGTTTTATTGCAGAATCGCTTTTACTAAAAAATTATAGAAACCAGTTCCCGTTTTTGAGTTATGCGGGTGTTCAGTGCTTTCCATTAAGCGAGGAAGAAGGAAATGAAATAGAAACAATCATCATGAAAATGAATGGCGAGGTAAAAGGGAAGAAGGCAAATGTCAGCCAGGCTATTCAATTGTACATTCAACTCATTTTTATTACAGCCAGCCGGAGTTATGCTCATAAAATGCTTTCTAAGCAAGGTTCAGGTGACCAGGAAGTTTCATTGTTCACCCGGTTTTTGAAATTAGTGAGTGAGCATTTCCTCTCAGTTCAAAAAGTGTCTGACTATGCCACAATGCTTCATGTTTCTGCTGACCATTTGAACAGGACTATAAAATCTCATTCAGATAAAACAGCGCATGAATTGATTGATGAAATGATTCTGAGAGAAGCGAAAGCCTATTTACTTCACTCGGAATTATCCATTGCTGAAATTGCATACCACCTCGGTTTCTCCGATCCGTCGCACTTTAATAAATTTTTCAGAAAGCTTGCGGATTGCACTCCGCTCCGGTTCCGGAACAAATCGGAATAAGACCATACAAAGCCGTATCTGCACTATATGCAGGTTTAGTTTCATGCCCACTTTTGCACTGTAATTAAGTCACTCATTTGATTCACTAAAAAAAATAAACAAAATGACACCAGAACAAAACAAAGCCATCGTAACCCGGATAAACATGGAGTTTATCGAAGGCGGAAACACTGACACAGTGTATGAAATCTTTGCTCCGGATTTTATTAACCAGACAGCGCCTCCGGGATCTCCCCAGGGTCCAGAGGCCATTATTTATTTCTTCAATCAATTGCTGAAGCCGGCCTTCCCTGATTTGAAAGTGGTGATTCACGACCAGGTTGCCGAAGGAGATAAGGTTACTACCAGGAAATCATTTCATGCAACACATAAAGGGGAATTTTTCGGAATTCCTGCTTCAAACAAAAGCGTGGTGATGGATGTGATTGACATCGTCAGGTTACGGGATGGAAAATATATTGAGCATTGGGGTATTCTTGATATGCAAAGTGTAATGGCGCAGATTACAGGGTGAAGAAGGAAATTGCTTCATGGTCCCGATTGATTGGGATGGCTAAATTGTTTTCAATAGCAATCCCGATCAACACGGACAATTTAGCCATTTAACCATTGAGCCAGGAAATTGGATGACGATTGGTAACATCAGATTGTACGTCTAATAAAATTTAACGGTAGATTGGCAGTTTCATCTCTTAACTCCACTTCGTAAACCTATAAACAGTTGGTAGAAATGCTTTTCCCGGCAACCATATTGACCTCTTTGATTTTATTTGTCGCCTTTTGTGTTTCAGCCCAAACACTTTTGCCGGGCGACTTTATTTCAAATTGCGCTGACGGAGGATGGTTCGTTACTCAAATTAGTTTCAATTCCGATAAGACATTTAATTATAAGTGCCAGGGTGATTTGCTACATGATGAGGCGAATGGATTTTTCAATTTGGTCAGCGATACAGTCGTCTTAAACTATCAGGCCGCAAAGAATGATACACTGTGGATGCGGCTTGCTTCGGACACTCTAACAAAAGACTCAACGTTAGTTCCATTTATCTTTCCGGATCGGTATAAAGATGCAAGACCGGGCAAATTGCTTATGATTGATCAAAGTAACCTCTATGTTTTAGACAAGGATAATAAAATTTATAAGGGATTTTGTTATACTCAAAAGGAATATTATTTAAAACGAAGCCCTTATTTTCATATAGAGAGGCCTCAGCCGATTTTGAGGCCAAGAGAAATTCATATAATCGGAGACACAATTACAGTCAAAGCTCAATTGATTGAGTCACCAATAGCTACCTTCAATTGCGGAGAAGTAATTTCAAAGGTAACTTATAAGTTTAAGATAATAGAACCAGTTTATTATTCAGAACCGGTTTATCATTCAAAAACTTGCTTAATTGAGTTTCAATGCCCCAATGAAACATTGGGACCAGAGTTTTTTAAAATAAACAACATCTACTGTTTCGTTATAAGAAAAACCAAGTGGACTAAGACAGATAAAATGGATTTCTATGAGTTGGTTGATTTGTGTGGAGGTAGCAAATAGCAATTACTATTCTTCAAGTCGGGTTTCTTTTTTAATTTGAGTGCAGTCGCCTGCATTGCCGGAAGCCGGCTCTTGAAGGTTATTATCCCGGATTTTGCAGTTGACCAGAAAAGAAATCCGAATTCTCTAAGAAATCGGATTTCTGAGCAAGGAAGAAAATCTTTATCAACTTTCATTAACAAGAATTCTTCTGCTGCAAAATCCGGGTTGATTTTGTTAATTGAAGTATAAATCTTTTTTTCTTATTATCTTATCTTCAGATTCAGGAAAAAGTTGTCCGTATTTTTTCCATTTATTATTAACCTTAACTTCTTTGTCATCGTATCTGATATAAATGAATTCAGGATTTATCTTTTTGTTGTCGCACCTGTGCTGTAGTATTGTTCTTCCGGAAGGACATGCGCTTTCCCACTGAACTTCAATTTCAAATTGACCATGGTCATCGGTCCTAATTGTTTTTATCCTCCCACCAACTTTTACTGTGAGCTCGGCATTTTTTAATATTGCTTTGTCTGCCCCGTATGCCGTCCCTTTAATGTAATATATGCCTGAACCACCCTTTGCAAAAGTGATTGCTGTCAGAAGCGAAAAAAATAATATCGTTAGAATATACCTCATGGTCGTCGAAGGTAGTGATTTTTAGCACTAACCTTGGTAGGAGGCAGTAAGGTTCATACTTATAAAATTTTCTTCCAAGGGCTGCACTCTCACTTTTACCAAACCACTGTTAAATACCGTTGTTTTATTCAAAGTATTCAATGCCATCTTTACTTACATACCCCTCTTTTCCGTCTGCTTGAATAAAGCAAAGATTATTTATAAAAATGGCTTTATCAAATGAACCAGAAATAGAAACGGCTTTTATTTTATCGTATTTAAGAGGAAGGATTACTTTTCCATTAGAATCTATTACGCCCATTTTTGTGCCTTTTAAAACTGAATAATAGTTGTCGTCTGCCGGCCGGATAAAATCATAAATGGGGGGAGTAATTTCTTTCCCCTGGATATCTAAAATACCCCACAGGTTATTTCTTTGAAACAAAATAATTCCATGTTTCTTCAAATTGTATGTCCCGGCAATATATGGATCCAATTTGTCATAAATAAAATCGGTCCTGATATTTCCTTTCGAGTCAATAATCGCCCATTTTTTGTTTTTCTCAATCAATGCTACATTGTGAGTAAAGGGGTATATATAATCGTACTCTGTTTTTACTATTGTTTTTCCTCCGCGATCAACCACACCCCATTTTTGATCTTTTGAAACCAATAAATAGCCTTCATCATTTTTTAATTCTTTCAATCCAAAATCCCTAACGATGGATTCTTTGCCTTCATTTATATTTATTTCATCAAATTCAAAGGAAGTCAATAGTTGTCCTTGCGGATTTATAATGGCCCACTTATTATTCTTTTTTACGGCAATTATTCCATTATAAACTCTTTGTATCTCGTCGAATTCCGGTTTGGTTATTTCGCTGCCTGAAATGTCAATTAATCCCCACTCGCTGTCAATTTTTGCTGAAGCAATCCCAAGGTGTACATCTTGCAGGAAGTCATATTTAGGTTGAACGACAAACTTTCCAAGTGTGTCAATCAAACCATATTTCTCACCCTTTTTTACTACAGCATAACCATAAGAAAATGGATACGTCATTTCATATACAGTGGGAATAACTTCATGCCCGCTTCTGTCAATAAATCCAAACAGATCTTCCAATCGAACTTTAGAAAGATTATTTCTATATTCTCCAATCACCATGTATTTAAACATTGTCAATTGTTCACCTTTAAGATTAAATAAGGCCTGGAGGTTATCTTTACTCAGAATGCACAAATTTTTTTCAATGTAACGGATGTAATCATTAACAGGAGCAATTAATATATTTCCATTGTAGTCACAAATGCCAAATTTGTTCTGTTTTTTTAATTCGAGGATTCCATTTATTGGTCTGATATACTCATATTCAAACGGTATTATAGTCTTATTTTCGGAGTTAATAACTCCCATACTCGCTTCGCCATCTTTTAGTATTACTTTAATGAAAAGATCACCTTCGATTTCTGCAAGACTTTGTTGGGCAAAGGGAATAATTATCTTATTGGATTTGTCAATGACTCCCCATTCATTATTCAAAAGAACCTGTGCCATTCCCTCATTAAAAGGAAGAGCCAGGTCATAAACAGGTTGTATGACTATTTCTTTTTTACCTGTGGAATAACCCCATTTTTCACCTGACCTATAGGGGATTAATTCATCAGAAGTTTGTCCAAATGATAATTGGGTTTGGAATAGAAATATTAAAATTAGCAGTTTCATGTTTCTTAAAATGGCAATAACTTAAGTGCGCCTGAATCTTCTCCCTATTCAACAATAACTATCCCCCCTAAAACAAAAAGGATAACAGAACCACGAAAGTGGGATACAATGGAGGCGATTTTTGTCAAAGATAAAAATTCAGATGTCAGATTTTACTCGTCCCCGAATTTGGGTGCACGACAAATTTCCGGAATTATCCACAGGTTTCCCTTAGCGATTTTGTTCCCGCTACCTTCTGATCCCGCAGTACTATTGGATTAGACGCACTCAGAAACTTTAACGAAAGAAGAAGCTTCGGTTGCACGGGGCAGGCGGTGATGCTCCTACACGCTCTTCTGCAGATTAGAGGATAGGGGCGGAAGTTTGTAGTACAGCCTTATCAATATCCGGGAAAAGATTTAACATCTGCCTGCAAGTCAAAAGTTAGTTGCACCTTTGTCTTGCACGGAGTCTAAGCACATTTCATTAACATAAGCGCTTCGACTCCGCCGTTAACGAAACACCCGCCCTCCCTGCGTAACTCAGGAAAATGTAAAAGGAAAAATGTCATTGACAAAGTAGTCAGTTGCTCCTTGTACACTGCGAAAAAATAGTTTACGCTCCGCACTACACCACGCTCAACTTTTGAGAAAAATTCATCTGACTCTGCTCAACTCAGAGCCTTTGAATCATTAACCGGATGTAAATTTTTGTTAAGGATGTGGTAAGTAGTTTTTCTCTATGAAACTTGAGGATACTTTTGTTCACAATAAAAAAAATTCTTCGTGAAATGAAAATACATCAACCCTTCATTGCAAGATTAAGTCTTGTACTTATTTGGAGCACGGTATGGTTCACACTGCACGCGCAAACCCCGACCGATATGGAATTTGTTCCGAAAGGAAATATTTGCGCGGGCTTATCTTACTACCACAGTGCCTGGAGTAAATATTGGGAAGGCGATACCCTGCGCATCAACGGAAATGTGGGGACGGTAAGCACGCAAACCATTGGTGCCGGCATTAACGTGGGCATTCTCGACCGGCTGAATGTGATCGTGATGATGCCGTACGTGATTACGAATGCAAGCCAGGGCACCCTTAATGGTCAGAATGGATTTCAGGATATTTACCTGAATGTAAAAGCAAAGTATGCTGAACTGAAATTGGGGCCTGGCAAATTCAAGATTGGCGGCAATCTCGGTTTCTCAACACCGATCTCGAATTACCTCATTGATTTCGTCCCGTTGAATGTTGGCTGGGGTACTACCAATATTAGTTATCGCCAGCTCCTTTCTTACAAATTCAATAAAGGATTTTATGTTGATCTCCGGGGCAGCTATACCTATCGCTCCAACATCCCGAACATTCATCGTGATTTTTACTATGACCAGGGACAAGCTTATTATACCAATGAAGTAACCGTTCCGGATCTCTTTGATTGGGCCGGTGCTGTGGGCTTCAGCAATAAAAAATTACTCGCCGAAGTAAGTTATCAATCTTACTCCTGCTTTGGCGGCAGTGATATGAGAACGTGGGATCCCGGTTTCCCCACCAACAATATGAATGGTAGTGTAATCGCAGGTCGCTTTGATTATTATTTCTCAAAGCCAAGGGGCCTGAATACTTCCCTTAATGCAGGCTATACTCTTACCGGAAGTAATATCGGGAAATCAACTTACATAGGGCTTGCTGTTAACTACATCTTCCCGGTTTGGGGAGAAAAGAAAACAGAGGACAAACCGGTAAACTAAAAATTAATCACTCAAAAAAATCAAGAAATGAAAACTACAATAACCATATTTTGCTGTGCATCACTCATAGCTTTTCTTGCTTCTTGCAAAAAGGATATTGAGCCGGGGAGGTCATTCGATTCCTATACTTATGCTTCAACCGATGCGGGTGGAGGAAACTGGAAAACAATTTACCTGACTTCAGCAACTCAGTCACCGCTGGATGCGCCCACCGATATTTTATCATCTGAATACCTGGCTGAATTGGCTTCTCTGAAATCAATCAGTGCAAACCTTACAAGTGATCAAAAAGAAAAGATTGATTATTGGTCAACCAATGGTGTGATCCGCTGGAATGAAATTACGAGCGAGCTTATTGCCAAATATTTCCTCTTGTCATCACCTGATTCAGGAGACGTTTACTTATTTCCAAACGGCACTGATCCTGGTTCCTACCCGAAGGTTCCTTTTGCTTCTCCTCCTTTTTCCTGCCGCGCTCTTGCATACCTGAGTGCGGGAAGCTTTGATGCGCTTGTTGCAGCATGGCACTATAAGTATCAGTACAACAGAATGGCGCCTTCAACTTACGATGCTTCAATTGCTACTCATCTTCCTGTCATCGCCGATCTTCCGTCTTACCCTTCTGAAGATGCAGTGATAGCAGGATTCTCAAGAGCATTTCTGAAATCAATGTTTCCTCTCGAAGCAGGTTATCTCACGCAGTTAGCAAAAGACCAGGAGGACAGCCGCCTGTATGCGGGAACTAATGTGCAAAGTGATATTGATGCAGGCGACTCATTGGGAGCACACATCGCTGCTATTTTTATCGGCCGCGCAAAGGGTGATGGCATGAAAAATACATTGGGTAATGTAGCGCAATGGGATTCGATTACTAACTACTGGGCATCCACCGGAAAACCGATCTGGAAGAGTCTTGAAATTCCTGCACGGCAACCACTCGCTGTTAACTTCGGTCATGTGAAGCCCTGGACGTTTGATGCTAATCTTGTTACAACTTACTTCCGTCTTCCGCCGCCACCTGAAGTAGGATCCGCTGAGTTTGAGACTTCTATTAATCAGGTCCTCGATTACAGCAAACACGCAACAAGAGACGAACAAGCCATTGCCTTTAAATGGGATGATGGGACAAGCACTTATTCTCCGCCCGGTCACTGGAACGCTATTGCCATTCCTTATATTCATGATGCGCAACTGAATCCCTTGCGTGCAGCACGCGTGCTCGCTTATATGAATATGGCTGTGGAAGACGCCGGCATTTGTGTATGGGATAATAAATTCTATTACTACTTCCCGCGACCTACGAATGTCAACCCCGATATTAAAACCATCATGGGTGTTCCTAACTTCCCGAGCTATCCTTCCGGGCACAGCGGATTTTCGGCAGCTGCCGCAACAGTACTTGCTCATTTCTTCCCGGCAGACGCGAACCAGTTCCTCGACCTGGCACATGAGGCAGCCAATTCAAGAATGTATGGCTGCATTCATTACAGTTTTGATTGTGACCAGGGATTTACACTGGGGCAGAATGTTGCCCAGTATTCTCTCGATCTTGCAATAGCCGACGGAGGCGAATAAAGATTATTTGTTTGTGGTGATGTAAAGAAAGCTGCGATGAAGAGTTGCAGCTTTTCTTTTTTCGGATAAACCCGGATTTTGTCCGCAGGACTCTGCGAGAGGTTGAGTAAACACAATGAAATCGGATTTCTGAACATAGAGTTGCAGCATTTCTTTTTTCAGATAAACTATTTACCTTTGTATTTAGATGGTTGTCTAACTACCTAACTACTTAAAAACTTTTTCTCATGAAAACCCTTTTCTCTTTTCTCACCCTTCTTTCCATCACTTCTTTTTCCTCGGCTCAGCCGGCTCCTGATCAGCTTGCAGGCACTTGGCAGGGCACACTGCAGGCGCAGGGTGTGAGCCTGCGATTTGTGGCTCACATCAAAAATGAAAATGGAAATCTTTCTGCAACAATGGATAGTCCTGACCAGGGAGTGGTCGGAATTCCCGTCTCCAGCGTGAATTACACTGCGGGAAAATTGGATTTCGCCGTTGCTCCGGGCGCTTCTTATCATGGTGAATGGAACAGTGATCACTTTGAAGGAAAGTGGTCACAGAATGGAAGTGATTTTCCATTGAACCTTTCCCGGGAAAATAATCCGGTTGAACCCAATCGTCCGCAGGAACCCAAGCCTCCCTTTCCTTACACAGCAACGGATGTCACATTTGCAAATTCCATTCAGAAAAATACCATTGCAGGAACGCTCACGATTCCCGAAGGCAAGGGTCCTTTTCCCGCAGTCATTCTCATCACCGGCTCGGGACAGGAAAACCGCAATGAAGAATTAATGGGACACAAGCCTTTTTTGGTGATCGCGGATTATCTGTCACGAAACGGAATCGCCGTACTGCGCTGTGATGATCGCGGGGTTGGAGGAACAACAGGCGAAGTGATGAAGGCAACGAGTGAAGATTTCGCAACGGACATTGAAGCGGCGCTTGACTTTTTGAAAACACAAAGAGGTGTTGATGTGAAGCGCATCGGCCTGATCGGGCACAGCGAAGGTGGCGGCATTGCGCAAATGGTAGCGAAGAATCACAGTGAAGTTTCATTCATCATCATGATCGGCGGGCTTGCTATTGATGGCGGAAGAGATTTGTATTTGCAGAATGAAAAATTTTATGCAGGATCAGGAGTACCGGGTGAAGTAGCGAAGAAGTACTTAATGCTCTTTCAGCAAATGATTGATACGATTAAGACACAGAAGACTACCGATGAAAAGCACAAAGCGATTTCAACCCTTCTGAATAATGGGAGGAAACAATTTTCAGAAGACGAACTGAAATATGTTCCAAATCTACAGGATGAAAAATCCATTGAGGTGCTGGCGAATCAAATGATATTGCCGTGGATGCAGTCATTTATCAACTATGATCCGCAGCCGGCTTTGAAAACTTTGAAGTGTGACATCCTTGCCATTTATGGAGAGAAGGATATACAAGTTCCGGCTAAAGAAAATAGTGAGGCATTCGGGCAGACGATGCAAAACGGACAATCAAAAATTAATAAAGTAGTTGTGATGCCCGGCTTGAATCATCTCATGCAACATGCAACTACAGGCATGCCTTCAGAGTACGGAACGATTGAAGAAACTTTTTCTCCCGAGGTATTGAAGATGATCGCTGATTTTATTTTGAAAAGGTGAGAAGTGCCTTGCGCGCCTTTAGCTCCTGAAGGAGAACCGCTTCCCATGAAAAGTGAACCGTGAAATAAGTAGCATCAAACACCAAACTGCCGCAGGTGATGATCAAGATGCTTATACACCATGATGCCCCATTCCTTTCTGTTCATTTGCCCGAAGGCCGGATGAGATGAGAATGAGTAGTTCTTATCCTTTGAAACAAATTCATTCAGCACGTGTATGAGGGATTCAAGGTCCCGTCTGAAATTGACGGGCCTGGTTCCGTCGCCATTGGGACTTTGTTTCATCTCACGAACAGTGAGAAAATTTTTTGGAAATCTGAATCCATAGACAAACATCATCTTTCCAAAAAACTGCACAACCGGGTTAAAAGGATACTGCGTCTTCTTCTCGTCAATGGCAAGGCGCATTTGGTCTGTGATGTGGCAAATCATTTCATTCACACTCATCTTCCCCCACCGCCGTTGTGAATCCGGCGTGAGCTTGTTGATGCGGGAAATGATCTCATCGAAGTCGGGAGGGTGATAAATATTTTTCATTACGGGTTGTTGATGTGTGAGCTTTTTCAAAACCACATTCACGCTCCACGATGCAAATTCTTATCTTAAATAATGGATACAAAATTTCTTCTCCCTTTAGCCCGGCATAAGAAATCCAGGTTGCTGCTCAGGTTCCTCATGCGATCAGAAGTTTTTCCATAGTCATTCGTTCGTTTTTTAATCCTTGTAAAATATAGGTTGTTGTTTTTCAGAAATTACTAATTCTTCGCTTAAATTGGGAAATATTTTTTTCATAGCTTGAATGTCTTTTCCGGATGTGTCAATGAAATACCAGGTTTTTCCGTTATCAGTCGAAATTGCAATCAAAGTAGATTTGGCAACCAGTCTGCCATTAGGAACTTTCATCTCGATTGTTTGAGGTACTGTAGATTGAAGTTCATTGTTAACAACGATAACTTTAGAAGGTTCTCCGATAGTGACATTTAGGAAACCAGTTCCTTGTGATTCCATCTCTTTTAAATCCTTTTCCATTCCTTCTATCATTTTTTGTTCACCACCCATCATTTCCACTATTTTAGGGTGGGTGAATTTAGCAAATGACTTGAAGTCTTTTTTTAGAAGTAATTGTGCCATAGCTTCAGCTTGTTCCTTAATTTGGATAAAGTAATTTGAAGAGTCAGGGGGTTTTGCCTGACCATTACAAGATCCTAAAAAAAACGAAACCGAGGCTATCATCAAAGT
>DASRAJ010000109.1:0-8301 GCA_035638255.1 Chitinophagales bacterium | reverse complement strand
CAGGTTATACCGCGAACTCCACTTGATAACAGGAGAAACTCCTGAACGGTATCGAAGTACCAAGGAATCTTTCCTCCTTGCTTGCCAAGTTAGTTGACCTTCTGTAATTTTATCGGAAGCAAACCTATAAGGAACCTTCTTCCCCCTTGTCAGATCTCTGCTTGAATTGTAAGAAGTTTCCTGAATGACACTTAGAAAAAATAGCTTACTCATTGAGGATTGCAGCCACTCCCGGCAATTCCTTCCCTTCAAAATACTCCAGCATGGCGCCGCCGCCAGTGGAAACGAAACTCACTTTATCAGCGAGTTTAAATTTGTTGATGGCAGATACAGAGTCACCACCACCTATGAGAGAGTATGCTCCGTGTTGTGTTGCCTCAGCCACCGCCTCAGCAATCACTTTTGTTCCGTTTTGAAAATTGGAAAACTCAAATACACCCATGGGTCCGTTCCACATAATAGTTTTCGATTGAAGAATGACGCCGCGAAATTCTTCGATTGCTTTCGGACCAATGTCGAGTCCCATATAGTCCGAAGTGATTTCATTGCTCGGGCATTCGCCACGCTTCGCATCGTTGCTGAATGAATCTGCTGTGATGGAATCTGCAGGGAGCAGAACATTCACATTTTTTCCGTGCGCTTTTTCTAAAAGTTGCTTTGCATTTTCCAGGCGATCTTCTTCGCACAATGAATTCCCGATGTTTCCGCCGAGGGCTTTGAAAAACGTATATGCCATTCCGCCGCCGATCAGGATATTGTCCGCCATGTCCAAAAGTTTTTCAAGAATTAAAATCTTGTCAGAAACTTTTGCGCCACCAATGATTGCGGTAAACGGAGACTCATGATGTTTCAAAACTTTTTCAGCGTTCTCAATTTCACCCGCCATCAAATAGCCAAACATTTTTTTACCGGCAGGAAAAAATTTTGCGACGATGGTAGTCGATGCATGCGCACGATGCGCAGTTCCGAAAGCATCATTCACGTATACATCACCGAGCGCCGCCAATTGCTTTGCAAAATTCTCATCCCCCTTTTCCTCTTCCGGGTGGAAGCGCAGGTTTTCAAGGAGCAAAACTTCTCCCGGCTTCAGGGACTTTGCAGATGTTTCCACTTCACTGCCGATACAATCATTTGCAAACTTCACCTCCCGATTCAGCAACTCCGAAGTTCGATTCACCACATGGTGTAGAGAATATTTGTCTTCAGGTCCGTCTTTCGGTCGTCCGAGATGTGACATCAAAATCACCGAGCCGCCATCATTTAGAATCTTATTGATGGTGGGAATTGCAGCTTTGATTCGTGTGTCATCTTTGATTGCAAGAGTTTGCTTATCGAGCGGAACATTGAAGTCCACCCGAATTAGTGCCCGTTGATTATTGAAATTGTAGCCTTCTATTGTTTTCATTTTGACTTATTGAGATAAGATGAGAAGCTGTTTAATTGCTGAATGGCTTAATTGTTTTTAGCCATCAAACAATTAAGCCATTCAACAATTACTTTGTCAGGGGGAATTATCAACTTATCAACTCTGCAAAATATTTCACCGTCCTCACCAACTGCGATACATAACTCATTTCATTATCGTACCACGAAACCGTTTTCACCAATTGCTGATCTCCGAGCGCAAGAACTTTTGTTTGAGTGCCATCAAAGAGCGATCCGAAGGTGATACCAATTACATCGGTGCTCACGATTTCATCTTCAGTGTATCCGAATGATTCGTTCGATGCAGCTTTCATGGCAGCATTCACTTCTTCTCTCGTCACTTTCTTATTGAGAATGGTCGTGAGTTCCGTTAATGAACCCGTGATGGTGGGAACACGTTGCGCACTGCCATCCAATTTTCCTTTCAACTCCGGCAATACCAGGCCTATTGCTTTTGCTGCGCCGGTACTGTTGGGAACAATGTTCATGGCTGCTGCTCTTGCGCGACGCAGGTCCCCTTTAGGATGCGGTGAATCCTGTGTGTTTTGATCATTCGTGTAGGCGTGAATGGTAGTCATGATTCCTATCGCAATCCCGAAAGAATCATTCAGCACTTTTGCCATCGGCGCTAAACAATTGGTGGTGCAGGATGCACAGGAGACAATGGTTTCGCTTCCATCGAGAATATTATGATTCACATTGAATACGATTGTTTTTAAATCCCCGGTAGCAGGAGCGGAAATCACCACGCGCTTTGCACCTGCTGTGATATGCGCCATCGCTTTGTCTTTGTCGGTAAAAAAACCGGTACACTCGAGAACCACATCTACTTCATGCTGCTTCCACGGAATCTCAGCCGGATTTTTCATCGCGTATATTTTCAATTCATTTCCATCAACGACGATTGAATTGTCTGTCGCCTTCACGTCAGCATTGAATCTTCCCTGTGCTGAATCGTATTTCAACAGGTGTCCCAGCATTTTTGGAGACGTAAGATCATTGATGGCAACTACATCAATTCCATCCATGTGATAGATCTGCCGGTACACCAGTCTTCCAATTCGACCAAAGCCATTGATCGCTACTTTAATGTTTGACATGTTTCTAAGTTAGGTTTTGTGATTGTAAAAATGAGCCGCAAAAATACTCAACCGCGCTGTTCAAAAACGCAAGTGCAGGTTTTTGGTTCCCTGAGGGTTTTCCGGGGCTTCAATCATGCATTTGAATGCGTAAGATTTTTGGAATTTGTATTTCACTCTCCGCAGCAGACACGTATACCTTTACGAAAAAATATAACTCATGAAACACATCTTCATTAAGTCTGCGATTGCAATTACAACTGTTTTTATTTTTTCCACCTCATCTTTATTTTCACAAAACTGGACGCAGCTTGGCAACGGTGTACCCGGGTTCGTTCAGGCATCGTGCATGATGGGCGATAGTCTTGTAGTAGCCTATTCAAACAGTCCGTACAATTATAATGCTCATGATACCATTCACATTGCTATTTGGAATGGCACTTTCTTTTCAGAATTACCAATACTGGTAACTCCTACTCTTTATGATAGTTCGGTAGTTAACAGTATGATCATTTACAATGGTGAATTATACGTCGCCGGGAGTTTCGATACTGTAAATGGAATAGTTAACTCAACAGATATTATTAAATGGAATGGAACTCAATGGGAAACTGTAGGAGGCGGAGCGGGTTCCGATAGCTATTTGGGAACTATCCTGCTTGAAGTATTCAACAATGAATTGTATGCCTTCGGAGATTTTATTGACATGGGCGGAAGTGGTGCGAATTACCTCGCCCGGTGGAACGGCAGCACCTGGAACACCGTTCCGTTTTCAATTGCCAACGTTTGGTCAGTTTACGATATGAAGGCGTGGAACAATTCACTTTTTTTGACAGGTTACTTCTCAAGTATTAATGGAGTGACTGCACAGGGAATCGCACAATGGGATGGAACGACGTGGAGTTCTGTGGACGGTAGTATGGGTGTTCAACAGTCAGGCTCAACATTAGGTATTTATAATAACCAGCTTTGCGTGGGTGGCTCCTTCAACCAGATCGGCGGTGTATCCTGCCCCTATGGAATTGCTTCCTGGGATGGCAGTAGCTGGCATGATGCTTCGAATGGTGTGAACAGCTCAAGCAACTACCTCACCTCCTTTACTGAATACAATAATGAACTTTGGGCATCAGGATATTTTTATCCATCCATAGGCTCACGCTATCTTATGCATTGGGATGGAAATGTATGGAGCTATGAAGATCATGGTGATCCGCAATGGAACCAGCTTGAGCATTCCAGTCAATCTCTATATGGCACCGGAAGTTATTACAATGCCTATGGCTTCCACGAGCCCGGATTATGGTGCGACAATGGTAATTGCGGGATTGTTTCAGGAAATATTTATTCAGATGATAATCTCAATTGCATTCATGAAAATAACGAAGCATCACTGGCAGGGGCAATTGTTTCGGTAGGAAATAATTTTACCACTACCAATAATGATGGCGACTATAGCATTTACGTTTCCCCCGGTTCATACAATGTAACTCACACTCCCCTTCTCTATTGGACGCCGGAATGTCCCGCATCAAACACCATCGCCGCAAATGTGGTCATCGGGGTTCCTGTACTTAACACGAATTTCGGCGACACCATTAATACTCACATCCAGGATATTTCAGCCTACATAGCAAGCATGACCGGTTGGGTGGCGAGGGTGGACAGCGACGTGGTGTATCAACTCACCTGCAGCAACATAGGAACCATGATGATGAGTGGCTCGCTTGAATTGCATCTTGATCCGAATGTGGTATATCTTTCTTCCAACCCTATTCCGGTTTCTATCAATGCTAATGTGTACACCTGGGACTTTACCAACCTCAATCCGGGAGCGACTGAAACGATTGAATTCATTGTTCATATCCCGGGTAATTTGGTTTTGCATTCTTACCTGTATGACACTCTTATCGTAAATCCCATAAACGGGGATCTTCAACCATCGAATAATACTTATGACTTCAGTCAAATTGTTGGCAATGCCTGGGATCCTAATGACAAGCAAGTTTCTCCTGCAGGTGTTGGCAGCGACGGTGAAATTTCTTTATCTGATTCTGTGCTTACTTATCATATAGATTTTCAGAATACCGGAAATGCAATCGCTCACAATGTTACGCTGATGGATACCCTGTCTGATGCTGTTGATCCATTGACCATACAATTTCTTACCTCGAGCCATCCTTATTCTTATTCAATGAAGAGCCCCGGCATCGTTGAATTCGATTTTCTTCATATCGAATTACCGGATAGTAATTCGAATGAACCCGGAAGTCATGGCTTCGTTGAATATTCAATTCACCTGATGCACAATCTTCCTTTTGGAACGCAGATCAAAAATTCTGCTTCCATCTATTTTGATTTCAATCAGCCTGTGAAGACGAACGAAGTACTGAATACACTTGTAGAAGCTGTTGGAATTCCTTCTCTGATTCCGGATGGTTCAATCACGATTTTTCCTAATCCCGCTTATGACTATTTCAACATCAGGAACGGCGAAGGTTATCTGCAATCAGTTCAGGTAGAAAATGCATTGGGACAAATAGTTACTGCTTTCAATATCCCGGCAGGATCAACTAAACTGATTGATACAAAGCTATGGGCTGAGGGAATTTATTTCGTGCGAAGCTCTTCAAGCGGAAATGAAAAAATAATGATTCAGCGATGATGAAAGAAAATGTTCTGTGAAAAAAAATCCCGAATGCTCTTCGGGATTTTTTTATGAAAGAATCTTTGAGTTGCTTGAAGTACGAACTTATTGTGATTAAATTTGCGACCTCAAATTTTTTGGCGCGTTCGTCTAACGGTTAGGACATCTCCCTTTCACGGAGGGAATAGGAGTTCGATTCTCCTACGCGCTACTTCCTCAAGCTATTTGTTATTGATTATAAGTTAAAGGGGTTGAGAGATTATCCACTTAAGCGTCCTTAGAGCAATCACCAACCTGCCGGCATCACCATCACCCGGTCACTTCCATCAAATTGCGGTGTCTGGATTGAAAGCACTTTCATTGGCTTGTCTTTCCCGAGAACGCGCAGAGCATGAATAGTTCCTTTCGGAATATAGATGAGATCACCCGGACCAACATTGTAAGTCTTGGTGCCGACCAGCATCTGTCCCTGGCCTTCTATCACATATACCTGCTCAGTGTGGTCAGCATGATAATGTGGCTTCACTTCCTGCTTAATCCAGATCACGGTACTCGTGGACATTGAATCTGAATTCATTTCCTGAGTCACTATGTTGTCGTAAGGTTGCTTTTGTTTTAGAGCAGGGAGGTTGTCAACTTTCTGAGCAAATGCAGAAAATGAAATAGCCACCATCATGAAAATGAGAATTGTGCGCATGAGAATTTGTTTTGCGCAAAGATCGCAAAGAAGAGAACACGTCGTTGCCGGACAGGTATCTGGAGTTTAAAAAAATGTGAAGGCTTCCGGGATTAACAAACTGTAAGCTATCAGAATACGTACCTCACCATAAAATCCTTTGGTCTCAAAACTTCTATCTGCGAGAAATAAAAATCCTCAGTGTTTTCAGTGATGAGCAAATTGCTCTTTCCACGCAACGCGGAATAATATTCTAATCCATCTTCGAAATCATGAATTCGCTTGTTACCGAAAGTACTCGCAACATCTTGATCTCTGATATCCGATACGCGTATGTTTTCGTAAATCACTTTAAGTTTTTGGTTGGCATATTCTGTTCCGGATTTTTTTTCTGAAAAGTAATATGCAATGGCAAGGCAAAGAGGAGAAGTGAAAATCTGAAACCTCCCTTTTCCATGCAGACTCAGAATCCTCGCCGCAAAAGGAAATGCAGGGTACTCTTTATTCAAAACAGAAATCAGAACGTTGGCATCCACGAAAATATTCATTGCCTACTTTTTTCTGCTCTCAAAGTATTCCTTCCTGGTTTCTTTTCTTGACCTGTTCTTTCTGAGATAGACTACTTCTCCTTCTGCAACCTCATTTACCCAATCGGCAATAGGAATATCTTCAAGATGCTTGTAGTGCCCACTGGTGATGTTCCTGTAAAAATGTTCAGTGAGCCGCGATAGACTCATGTTATTTTTTGCAGCAAACTCCTTGGCTTTTTGAATCACCTTTTCATCGAAGCTTAATGTGATTTTTGCATCCACCTTAATAGTTTATACGACAAAGATAAAAACCCTTTACGTACAAACAATTGCAAAACTTATTCCTGTGCAATTTAAATAAGGGAGTCGGGGCGACCGTGTAAACTGAAACTGTCTTATGCCACCTTTAATTGCCGCAGCTTCGACTTCGTAATTTTTTCTTCAGAAAGTTCGAGGGTAACAGTAAAGCGCTTGATATCTTTTTCTGAAGGGATGTGGAACATGATATCGGTCATGATGGCTTCGCAAATGGAGCGCAAGCCCCGCGCGCCGAGCTTGTATTCTACAGCTTTGTCAACAATGAAATCAAGAGCATCATCGTCGAAGTCAAGATTTACATTTTCTATCTCAAAGAGTTTTTTGTACTGCTTCACCAGCGCATTTTTCGGTTCCGTGAGAATTCGTTTTAAAGATACCCGATCAAGGGGTTCGAGGTACGTGACAATGGGAACACGACCCACCAATTCCGGAATCAATCCAAATGATTTTACATCCTGCGGGGTGATGTATTGAATTACGTTGCCCCGCTCGATGCGTTCCCGTTCTTTGTCCGATTTAAAGCCAATCACGTTCGCTTTGTTTCTCTTCGCTATAATCTTATCAATGCCCTCAAATGCGCCACCGCAGATGAAAAGAATATGAGTGGTGTTGACTTTCACCATTTTCTGCTCAGGATGTTTTCTTCCGCCCTGTGGAGGAACCAGCACATCCGTTCCTTCGAGCAGCTTCAGCAATCCTTGCTGCACTCCCTCACCGCTGACATCCCGGGTGATGGAGGGATTGTCCATCTTCCTCGCCACCTTATCGATCTCGTCAATGTACACGATTCCTTTTTCGGCGGCAGCCACGTTGTAATCACAGGCCTGCAACAACCGGGTAAGGATACTTTCAACATCTTCACCTACATACCCTGCTTCAGTAAAAACGGTTGCATCAACAATTGCAAACGGAACATTGAGGAATCGCGCAATGGTGCGGGCTAACAACGTTTTTCCGGTGCCCGTGTCACCCACCATCAGGATGTTTGACTTTTCAATTTCAACATCATCCTTTCCCACATGGTTGAGTCGCTTGTAGTGATTGTATACGGCTACAGCCAAAACTTTCTTCGCATCTTCCTGCCCTATCACATACTGATCAAGAAAAGTTTTGATTTCGGTAGGAGTTTTAAAATCCGGATGAGAGGTGAAAGTGCCCGCATGTTTGCGATCACCGATTTCTTCTTCAATAATATTCAGCGCTTGCTCCACGCATGATTCACAGATATAAGCGTCCTGTCCTGAGATAAGAATGAGAGTATCCTCTTTCCGTTTTCCGCAGAAGGAACATTTTTCAGCCGGCTTTCTCATATTTTCTGGTTGATGTTCTATAAGATGTTGCTTTTCGGTAAAACGCTGCAAACATAGTTAGCAGTAAATGAGCAACATGTTAATTCAATTTTCTTTTTCCACTCTATGCAAAATTACTGACCTCAATTCATTTCAACACAAATTATTTTCCTCCCGATAAAATTCACGCTACAATTTTTTCGCAGGATCTAATTTTCTGTCTTTGCTACGCAAAAGTACTTCATCAATCATTACGTATTCTTTTGCTTCATCCGCCATCATCCAGTAATCGCGATCGGCGTCTTTCTCCACTTTGTCTACAGTTTGACCTGAATGCTGT
>DASRAJ010000108.1:0-74527 GCA_035638255.1 Chitinophagales bacterium | reverse complement strand
GATGATGACTGCGACGGTGCAATAGATGAAGGTGTAACCACCACATTCTACCGTGATGCAGACAGTGACGGCTATGGAAATGCTTCCATCACCACACAGGGATGCAGTGCACCGTCAGGATATGTTGCTAATTCCACGGATTGCAACGATGCAAACAATGCAGTTCATCCCGGTGCAACAGACGTATGCAACGGAACAGATGATGACTGCGATGGCAGCATTGATGAAGATGCAACATTCAGCACATGGTATGCAGATGCCGATGGCGATGGTTACGGTAATGCCTTTAGCAGCGTAAATGATTGCGCACAACCGACGGGTTATGTTGCCAATAGCACTGATTGTAACGATGCCAACGCGCAGGTGCATCCCGGTGCTGCAGATATCTGCAACGGTATTGATGACAACTGCGACGGAACAACGGATGAGAATGCGCTGGTAGCAACAGTGACTCCGAGTGGCACAGTAACATATTGCCGTACTGTGCCGGTAACGTTATCGGCAAACACCGGCGCGGGGATTACGTATCAATGGTATAAGGGAGCTACTCTTCAACCCGGTGCAACGAATTCAACGTTTACTACCACCAAGAGAGGTTCCTTCAAAGTGGTTGAAACCAGTGGCTCTTGCAATAGCACTTCTGCATATACCACTGTGGCGAGGCTTGCTATTCCGCAGGCTGCCATTACGGTGTATGGCAACACTGATATTTGCAGCTCAGGTTCTGTAGTAATGCGTGCTAATAATGCAGGTAGTTTCAATAGCACCCATACCTACCAATGGAATAAAGGCGGTTTGCAGATTTTCGGCCAAACGAATCGTCTTTTCACCGCTACCAGTACCGGGGATTACACAGTCACCGTCACAAACGACAATGGTTGTTCTACTACTTCTGCCCCTGTAACAGTAACATCTTCCTGCAAGGGCACAGAGACAGATTTATTCAGCCCGGTGGTGAATCTCTTTCCGAATCCAAGCAATGGTCAGTTCATAGTGAACATGCAATTTGCGGATGACATGAGCGGTGAAGCTGATATTCAAATCTTCAATATGCTGGGTCAGAGTGTCTTTCTGAATCGGGTAGCCATAGTAAATGGAGAATTATTCTACCAGGTGAACTTTGATTCAAAAGTGGCAGCAGGAAGATACTTCGTGCAAGTAATTGTGGGTGACAAGGTTTATACAGGTCAGATTGTTTACCTGAAATAACTCTTTCAATTCTTTGAAAAGGAAAAGCTCTCTTCACCGGGAGCTTTTCTTTTTTGATAGGCGTCTTGAGCTATGAGCAATATGCTATGAGTTCAGGAGCCTTGATCCTGATCCTTAATTTTTAGAATTTAAGATTTAAATCCTATCATGTTTTGTCAGAATATTTTTTTTGACCGCCAGCAGGGTTCCGTCAACAGGTCCCTGTAAGGAATTTTCCTCCCGAGTTTATCCCATAGCCCATAACCCATTGCTCATAGCCCATAGCCACTTCCTCAGCGGTTATCAATCTTCATATTCACATCTACATCCCAATTTGCACGGATATTAATTACCCCGATGTAGAAGAAAATTTTTTCCGGCTGTGAATGTTTCCAGTAGTTACCGCTATACCATTGAAAATTGTTGTTACGGTCTTCATAGACTCTAAAAGAAAAATTTCCCGGCAGTAAACCATCAAATGGTAGTGCAACGTTTCGTGCTTTGATAGCTTTTTTTGCCATCAACATCCCATCTTTATTTCGCAACTCATAATAGAAACTTGTTGATGAAACAGAATCAGTGAACGAAAGATGAATGATCAGGTTTCCCATTTCTTCCTCACTCAGGATCTTCACCTGAATTTTTGTGCTGTCATTGTAGTTTCCTGAAAAATCTTTGAATGCAGAGTCAGGAATCAGCAGCGTGTATTTTACTTCTTGTCTGAAAGGGAAATTGATCGAAGCTTTTTTTCTTCCTGTGATGGAGTCCGAAAAAAATTCCGGCACTACAGCAATTTCTTTCTTCGACGAATCCTCGGTCAGGGAAATTTTTCTATTCTTATCCCTGTCGATCACAGGAGATGAGAAATCCAGAACTAAGGCATCCCCTTTTTTTAACTGGGCCACTCCTCTGCCACTCTGCGAAATGGCACTCACAAAAAATTTCGCACCGGATGTTTGTTGTTTTTTCCCGCCAATTTTCATTCTCACTTTCACGGTGTCATCAAAGTCGTCATCGTGAAGTGTGAAGGCAATGCTGTCTGATTTAAGATCGTTCACCCAGCAAGTGATGGTGTCATTAGTAGCATTGTGCTCGGTAACAATGCTGAGAGAATCTTCGAGCGGAGTTATCCTGAGATGTTGTGCCCGCTTCGCAAAAACAATCACCGCCTTTCCCGGCTGTCGGGAAAAAGCTCCTAACACACTTTGCTTTTCCGCCTGCTGCCGAAACATAGACAGTTTGTAAATGGCAGATGTGTCATGAATAAAAATATTGGAATCAAGAAATGCTACCGATTCACCGGGTTGATTATAAAGCATGTTGAAATCCTGATCATCGAGGGCGAACAGCTTGTAGTTGCCCTGTGCGAGGTGGCTCAGGATAAAATTTCCTGAGGAATCAGTGCGCGCATTGTAATCAGGCCTTCGCTGTGCAACCACCGAATCATTTGCATCGCGGTATAACATCACGAGAATATTCGGTTTTGATTTTCCATCCAGCACTGTACTTACTTTTCCGGCAATGCGAAATGAATCGATTGCCGCGCCTGTGCTGAAGACATACTGATAGCTGAGCATGATGTTGCCTTCCGTTATATCCTTGACGGCACTCCCGAAATTAACAGTGTAAGTGGTGTTTGCTCTCAGCGTATCAGGAAGCACAATCGTGAGTGTTTTTCGATGCAAATGATAGATCACTTTTCCTTCTAATGCAGGTGAGAAGAAAATTTGGTTGGTGGCATCATTGAGCTGCACAAACTCGCTGAAAGTGATATTGATTTTTGTTGCCTGAAAATTTGTGGAAAGATTTTTCGGATTTTCTTTCGTAACCGTTGGGGGCATAATATCTTTCGGTCCGCCGGTAGGAGGAATTTGACTTGCGCATGCGGCAAGCAAAGCAATTACCAGGAAACAAAAGCAACAGCGAAGAATCACAGGCAGTAAAAATAGTATTGAGCAGCCAGTCCGTAGTCCCTTAGTTGCTAATACACGGCGGCACAACAAAAAACCCGCTCCTGTTTTGAAGCGGGCTTTTCTTATCCAATCAAAATTTTCACCTGCGTCTTCCCATGAAGATCATGATGTAATAGACAAGCGTGGCGAGTGAAGCAAGCGCTGCAACCACATAGGTCATGGCTGCCCACCACAAACCATCTTTGGCTCTTGCATAATCCTCATCCATCATAAAATGAGAGCCGCTGATCCACGCAAGCGCCCTGCGGCTTGCATCAAATTCAACCGGCAGTGTGACGAAACTGAAAAGCGTAATTAAACCAAAGAGCACAATGCCGGCAAGCAACAACTGGGGAAAAATATTAATCGTGAAAATGCCTATCAGCAAAATCCACTGAACCCAGCGGGAAGAGAAACTCACCACCGGAACAAGCGTTGATCGCATGGTGAGCCAGGAATAGGCATTCGCATGTTGCACGGCATGACCGCATTCATGTGCTGCAATCGTTGCTGCCATAATGCTTCTTCCGCCGTACACTTCAGGACTCAGGTTCACTGTTTTGTCCACGGGATTGTAGTGATCAGTCAGTGACCCTTCCACCGAGGTAATTTTTACGTCATGAATGCCATTATCGAGCAACATCTTCGCAGCTACTTCGGCCCCGCTCAATCCACCCGGTGACGGGTATTGACTGTATTCTTTAAACTTTGAGCGCAATCGGGCTTGCACGGCAAATCCTGTGATGAGCAAGCCAATCATCAGAATCCAAACAAGTGGCATCATTTATTTAATTTTTTTTTGTTGAGAGTTAGAACGCAAAGATACTATCGTTGGTTCAATGCGCATTTCAATTTCTTAATGACGGATGAGAGTGAAATTTATTTTTCGACCTTCCTTTTTGAAGAATGGTTGCACTGTTGAATGGTTAAATTGCTAAAAAAAAGTCGGTAAGCCATTTGACCATGAAACAATTTAACAATTAAGCTACAAGCGTGAATAACTTCTCTGTTGATGAATGCTTTCCATAGAGAGAAGAAATATCTTTACAAAATAAAATAGTTCGTCATGGAAGGAATTCAGGCACACATTGAAGCGATCATCTTCACATCAGAGCAACCGGTTACGCTAAAGGAAATTCAAAGCATCATGGTGAAATTGGTTGGATTGGAATTGAATAAGGAAGAGATTGAATCACACATCGAAATTCTGATTCAGAAATATCATGAAGGAGAATTTGCATTTGAGATCGTTCCGCTCGGCGGCGGCTATCAGTTCCTTACGAAGCCGGCCTATCAAAATACGGTGAGTGAATTTCTCAAGAGCAAACTCAACAAAAGACTTTCCACGAGTCAGCTCGAAACGCTTTCCATCATCGCATACAAACAACCTATCTCAAAACCAGATGTTGAAAGAATACGCGGCGTGAATTGTGATTTCGTGATTCAAAAACTTTTAGAAAAAGAATTAATCTCCATCATTGGAAGAAGTGATGAAGTGGGCAAGCCGCTGCTCTATGGTACCTCACAATTCTTCATGAATTATTTTGGTATAAACGCTGTCGAGGATTTGCCGAAGTTGAAAGACCTTGAACAAATTTCAGATAACGTGATTGGTACTCCCTCGGAGAATTAAAAACTATCAGGGGCATTGCCAATTGAATGCTTCTAACCAAACAAAATCGGTTCAATCTTATCTTCAATTTCTTTTGAATGAAATTTTCCTTCGAGGCTTTCCATCCGAATTAATTCTTCCAAAAGCGAATTGATTTTTCTTCCCTTCAGCATGGCCTCAGCATAAGGAATATTTGAGAATGAAACCATCTGATACGGCGATATGTAATTCGGATATTTCCCGGCAATCATCTTCTCAATTTTTTTCTTTTGCAAAAAATGAGGATCGGCGACAAGGTCACGCATCTCGATGAAATTGTTCAAAGCAAGATCACAGATGGCATCAGCGTTGGGTTTTCGCGATTGTTCAAATGCGGGGAAGATTTTCTTCCAGTCATCCTGATGTTCGTCCATCAGATCATTCAACACTGTACAATCTTCAAAACCTGCATTCATTCCCTGACCGAAAAAGGGCACGATGCCATGGGCTGCATCTCCAATCAGGCAGGCCGTGTTTTCATAGCTCCAGGGAAAACATTTGATGTACACGAGCGACGAAGTTGGATTACTAAAAAAATCTTTTTTGTAAGCCGGCATTAAAGGAATGGCATCAGGAAAATATTTTGAAAAGAAATGCTCAACATCATTTTCATTCTTCAATGAAGAAAAAGATGCCTCCCCTTCAAAAGGGAAAAATAATGTACAGGTGAAACTTCCATCGAGATTCGGAAGAGCGATGAGCATGAAACTGTGACGCGGCCAGATGTGAAGGAAATTTTTTTCCATCCGCCATTCGCCCCCGTCCTTGCCGGGCTGTTCATTTTCTCCCGCAGGAATGGTGAGTTCTTTGTAACCGTGCTCAATGTAATGTTGCGAGTAATCAAAGCGATCAAGAAACTGCATGGAATAGCGCAACGAAGAAAATGCTCCATCAGCGCCGAAGAGAATTTCATAGTCAGCAGTTGAAAGTTGCCTTGTATCTGCCGGTCCTGAAGAAAATGAAAGTGTTTTATTTTTCAGATCAACATGATTGCAGAAATGATTGAAATGAAACTTCACATTTCCATGTTCTGCCGCGAGTGTCATTAGTTTCTTATTTAATTCTCCTCTCGAAACAGAATAAATGGCTTGTCCCTGTTTGCCGTAAGGTTGTTTTGAAACGGAACCATTTTCGTTGTGTACATAACGGGCATGCATCGGAATGGCGATCTTCCTGATTTCATTTTCCAATCCAACACCATGCAATCCTTTCCATCCGCGATCACTCAATGCAAGGTTGATGGAACGGCCGGCAATCATTTTTTCTTCGCGCATATCGCCACGCCGCTCAAACACATCAATTTTGTAGCCGCGCTTAGCGAGATAGATTGCAAGTAAACTTCCAACGAGACCGGCACCAAGAATCGTAATTGATTTCATAAATGAATTATTATGATTTCCATTTTATACCATGATGACACCAATTTTCGAAATCCAAAAAAGTGATGACACCGATGAAAAAGGACAAAGTAATAGGTGTAACCTTTCGGACATCTGTGTAATCTCAATACATCACTGCGGTAGCAAAGTAAGCGGCAATATCACCGAAGCTAATGCATGGTTGAAAGAGCCGGCAGATTTTTTTGCTATTCAGCCATAAAGCTAAGTTTGAAAAAATTGTCTCAGAGAATAATTTGTTGTGACGCATCCGGCAGTGAAGCATAACACTGATCAGTTGCGAGGTGACACAAAAAAATCCCGGCTACAAAATAGCAGCCGGGATAAAATTTTCTTCAGCAGGTTAGTAATTCCGAACTTCAGATGATCGGGATGAATATTTAGAATACGAGTTTCGTCGCTTCTGAGAATCCTTCTGATTTCACCTGTAGCACATACGTCCCGCAAGTATTTAAGGGAACGAAAAATGTATTGCTTCCCTCGTGAGCAGCAATCTTTTGATGGTCCACGATTCTTCCCATCATGTCAATTACATTTACTTCGGCGTTAGAAGCTACAGTCAGGTTCACAGTAATTTCATAGCCGTTATCTTCCCGCGCTAGCGTCATTGAAGAAGCAGGAGTTGAAATCAATTGAGTACTTCCATCCTTTTGACAGTCATTAATGGTGAAAGAAAGTGTAGAGCCGCTCCGGTAAATCTTTGCGCCATAAACAGTCATTAGTGACGATGAACTGTAGGTGAAATTTCCTGACTGCACCACTGCATTGTTACTGTTTGTAACACTCCAATGAATTACCTCGCCATCGGCAGGCTTAAAGTTTTGCAAGCGCCGCATGGTTACATCACGGGCGCACGAATCATACTGTCTCTGCAATTCACCGCCTACATACATATCCTTCACAAAACAGTTGATAGAATAGCTGCACTTTTGATCATTGATGGAATTATCATCCCAATCAAGATAGCCATTGATGGCTCCGTACGGATCGCCGTTGCTTGAATTGCCGTTCCCCGGGTTTTGATTGATGCTGCAATATGCAAAAGCGGGATATGATTTCGTGGTACTGAATCTGAGGAAATCAGGATTAGTTTCATCAGAGTTGAAATTATTTCCACTACCCCCGTGATTACGCTGATCCCAGTACCACACACCTCCCAACCTGTCAAGGTTGATTGAATCAAACCAGTGATAATTTTGAACCCAGCCAACAGTTACATCCTTCTTTCCATTTACACCACTCATGAATGGCAGATTTTGGTTCATCTCCCTGAAAAATGTCTTACGCAGGTCAAGCAAATTCCAAATAAGCACGGTGTCACCTGTGTTAGGGTCAGTGACGTCGCTCTTTAAATTAAGATTGTTCTTACACCACTGAGCCTCGCGGTAACTTCCGCCCTGTGCTTTAACGAGGCACGGCGAAACAGTCATTTGAGTGGCAGCAATTTGATCCGGAATCATTGTCGAGGTAAACATCGCGCCGAATCCATTGTGTGACCAGCCCGACGAGTAAACACGCGTTGGGTCTACGAAGGGCGCTGAAGCTGCCCATGTAATAATTTTTTTCAAAAGGTTCTGTGTATAGGTGCGTATGACGCCTTTATTCTGCGCGGGATTAGTACTTGAATAAATGTCATAATTGTTATTATAGCCCACCCAATAAGAGTTAGTACCGTTGGGGAGCCAATCATCGAGTTGAAGAATATTGCACTCGCTGCACACGGATTCACCCATCATCTGGAATGGATCCTCATCATCAAATTTTACATACAGAGGTCCGGATGTTCCGGGATTACGGGTTACAAAGGTGAAATTATATCCAAAAGAACCGCAGTTGTTGAACGCAGGATAATCGGAATCCTCCTGATTGCAACCCCAAATAGTACACTCATAATTGATGTCGCCATTGGGTTGATTGACCATGCTTTGAAATACGGGCTGCGGAGTGCCCTTGTGTTCTTTGATGCTTGAAGACATGCTGTTACTTCCTGAGATAATGGTTTCATCTTCGAGGCCTGTTGAGAGATCAACAACCATCACTGCATAGTAATATTTTTGGTTCAGTGAGCAGGTTTGAACGTAAAGCCCGTTATCAGGTGCAAGAGGCCCATCGGTAGAATTGATGTTGAAATAAAAATCCTGATCTTGTAAAGTTGATTTCCGGACATTCTTCGCCGAGTTATCACGAACATATCCGAGGTAATTGGAATCCGCGAGTTGTGATGTGTTTTTGATCTTCGAAGTGGAACGATACACTTTATACTTCAAATTGGTGACGTCAGGACTTTTCCATGTAAGAAAAACTTGTCCGGATCTAAGTGTCGCAGTGATGCCGGTTACCGTATAGGCCTGTGCTCTTGTTAAGACAATCAACAAAATGGGTAACACGAGAAGTGTCCTGAAACTAAAATTTCGGTTAAGCATGTGTGGTTGTTGTGTTTGTGTGAATGAAAAAATTATATATGTAAATTATTTATTCAACTCAGTCCTTCCTGAATAAATTTTTTTGTGAGTTGTACTAGTAATTGGAAATAAAGAATATCAGCTAAAATGCTCTCAACTACTCCCCGAAAAATTCCCGGTTTATAAGATTGCAGCAGTGAAATCAAAATATTTTTCTCAATGCAATCATGCTTACAAACAATCTTCAGTTCTAATACGGAGAGGAAGATTTTTTTGTTGCAGCACTAAGCAAAAGAAATCCCGGGAAGAAAAAAAGTGCTGTGAGAACTTCAGAATGGCTCTTATACTAAATTTTTGAGGCAGATGTTCACTCCTGTCTCATCTTAGCGAAACGCAACAGGATCAGTCCCAATCCGATGAATGCAATCAGCGATATTAAATCAGCGAAGCCGGCGCCCCATGCTTCAGTTACCTTTCCTACTGCTCCAATATTAAATTTGTCGAGAAGGGAAATCTCATTTCCACTTGCGTCTTCACCTGCCTTAGTGCCAATAAGAACCGCAATCAAAATTCCCGTGAGAGCACCACCGGCAATTAACCCGGAACTGAATAAGGCACCCGAACCAATTTCAGATTCCACAGTGCTTTCAGGCGTTTTTTTCTTTCGATCAACCAGCCACTTAATCAATCCGCCAACGAAAAGCGGTGACGTAGTACTCAATGGCAAATAGGCGCCCACAGCAAATGCAAGAGAGTTGACTCCGCAGAATTCAACAACAGCTGAGATAGCCATTCCAATGATGACTAATGCCCAAGGAAGATTTTGACTCAATAAGCCATTGATCACAGTAGCCATCAGCGTTGCCTGCGGTGCAGGTAAAGGCTTGGGATGATCTGCCGTTGGCACTCCGATTCCTATGGCGTCGTTGAGAAGCAATAATGTAAATCCAATTGCAACAACTGATGCAGCCACACCAATCATTAATCCGATCTGTTGGCGGATTGGTGTCGCGCCTACTAAGTATCCCGTTTTTAAATCTTGTGATGTTGCTCCTGCATTCGCTGCGGCGATACACACAATCGAGCCAACGCAAAGTGCAATGGGCTGGTACGCTTCACCCGTCCACCCGATCCCGACAAAAATCAATGATGTCGCCATCAATGTTGCTATCGTCATTCCGGAGATAGGGTTGGAGGAAGAACCGATGAGACCAACAATGCGTGATGAAACGGTGACGAAGAAAAATCCAAACACAACAATCATTAATGCAGACAACACGTTGATGGGCAACGATGGAATAAGTGAAATAGCCACCACCATCACCAAACTTCCAATAAGAACAAAGCTGATCGGCAAATCTTTTTCAGTGCGAATTCTTTCTACCGATGTACCGCTGCGCACATCTTTCATGTCTTTGAATGAATCACGAAACGCACCCACGATGGTGGGAAGAGTTTTTATTAACGTCATGATCCCGCCAAACGTTACGGCTCCTGCCCCGATGTATCGCACATAGCTTGCACGGATCTGATCCGGGCCTAAATTGGCAATCAGATCTTTTCCCGGCGCAAGAACTGTAGTTAATTGACTGCCGATAAAAGTGAACATCGGAATTAATACCCAATAAGAAAGTACGCCCCCGGCTACCATAATGCCGGCAATGCGGGGACCGATGATGTAACCTACTCCAAGTAATTCCGGCGTAATCTCAGCACTGACACTTGCGTTGGGCCATGCAGATTTTTTGTCGAAAATAAATGTGGGGGTGTCTTTCCAGAAACCGAGTATTGACATGAGTAGTTTATACAGGAATGCAATGCCCAATCCGTAATAAACTTTCTTAGCAAGATTTCCTCCCCGCTCACCTGCAATTAACACATCAGCGCATGCTGTTCCTTCGGGATAGGGGAGATTGCCGTGCTCTTTCACAATCAAGGACCGCCTGAGAGGAACCATGAACAACACGCCAAGAATTCCGCCGCACAATGCGAGCACAAAAATTTGAAAGTAATGGAAGTAGTCCATTCCTCCTGAGAGAAACAACAGCGCGGGAATCGTAAACACGACTCCCGCTGCAACAGACTCACCTGCTGATCCGATTGTTTGAACCATATTCGATTCAAGGATTGTGGCCTTCCCAAGTCTTTTGAAGATGGAAATTGCCAGAACAGCAATGGGTATCGACGCGCTCACTGTCAATCCAACCTTCAATCCGAGGTAACATGATGCTGCTCCGAAAATGATTCCAAAGATGGCACCGAGTATAATCGCCCGCGGAGTAAATTCTGCAATGTTTTCTTTGGGGGCGATGTAGGGTTTGAATTCTTTTATGGGTTCCGCCATGAGATAGGTAATTTGGTTATTAAAAAATCAGGTTACTCGGTTTGTTCTATCCTGCTTTCAAAATGAGGTCATAAAAGAAGAAGAATTCATTGAGAACTGCAAACTGAACATTGCAAACTGTCCGCAGGACGTTGTGCGTAAACTTTATTTTTTCATCCCTTCATTAAAACATCCGCGGCACCTGGGCTCATACGCATTTCTCTCACCCAGCAGCACCACTGATTTCTCTCCTGATTTCCGAAAGGAGAATGAAGCAGGATTTCCGCACACGGTACAAATTGCATGAAGCTTGGTTGCGTACTCAGCTCTCGCAAGAAGTTCACTCATCGGTCCGAAGGGCTTACCCGAGAAATCCATGTCAAGACCGGCAACAATTACACGCGTGCCCTTCGCTGCAAGCGCATCACATACTCGCGGCAATTCAAGATCGAAGAACTGCGCTTCATCAATTCCTACCACTTCATTTTGTTCAGCGAGAAGAAGAATTTGTTCTGACTGCTCTACCGGTGTTGATGGAATGTAATTCTCATCGTGAGAAACAATGTTCGAATCATGATAGCGCACGTCAGTTGCGGGCTTGAAGATTTCTACTTTCTGATTTGCAATTTTCGCGCGCTTCAGGCGACGAATCAGTTCTTCCGTTTTTCCGGAGAACATGCATCCGCTGATCACTTCAATCCAGCCCGCACGCTGCTCTCGTATGTAAGGTTCGATAAACATGAGGGTGGAAAGTTAATGGATGTTAGTCGAGAGTTGAGGGTACAGATTATGTCAAAATTTATTCGCAGGACGCTCTTCATTCCCGGCTCTAAACACTTCACTCTTCAGAAATGTCAGAGCCTTGAGAAAGAAAATTGCACAAATTGTGTTTAATAATCTGGGGGCATCAGGCAATAACAAAATGATTTCGTCGTAACTTTGGTTTTGAATTGTTTTGGCGATGAATGAATATGAGCGAATAAAAAACCTTTCAGAAAAGATCGAAAGATTGCTGGAATCTGTCGGAAAAAACAGTAGCAGGTTTTCTTCCATTGACAAAGATCTCCTCACCAATTATGTTCGAGAATTGTATGAGCTGATCGTTAGCATCCGTCCGCAATCTCCTTCCGTTAACACCGCATCTACTGAAAATCTCCAGATAAAATCACGACCATATTCCAACGGTGAAGAAATAAAATTGTCCGCAGGACTCATTACTGAGAAGGAGGAGAAAGCTGATCAAAAAATAATTTCCAATGGTGAGGATATCAATTCATCAAAGGAAAATCCGGCCGTGAAGACCCTCTCTGACATCTATGCAGACAGGAAGGAAAATGGCAAAGCCACGGTGAACGACAAGTTCAAAAAACAAGGACTTGAGATTGCCGACAAGCTGAAGCAAACCCCTATCAAAGATCTGAAGTCATACATTGGACTGAACAAACAATTTGCGTTTATGAGCAAACTCTTCAATGCTGATGAGCAACTGTATGAAAATTCCATTGCCAAACTGAATTCATTCAGGACGTATGAAGAAGCTACCGGCTACATTCAGTCAGATTTACTTCCTAAATTAAACTGGAGTGATGATGAGCCGCTCGTCGGGGAATTTTTTATGCTCGTGATGCGGCGATATTTGAATTGAGTTCTTCCAGAAAACTTACTATGACTTTTGTGGCTCCCGTGTTGCGCTGAATGCAATAGCGATTTGATTTTCCCAATTCATTGTTTTCAGGTTGCTGATAGAATTGAAATGCCGCTTTCAGTTCTTCAAAATTTTTTATGGCACTTGCCCCTTTGTTTTCAATCAGCAATTTTGCTTCGTTGAACTTCTCATAATTCGGTCCAAACAAAACCGGAATACCATACACTGCTGCTTCAAGCGTGTTGTGAATTCCTTTTCCAAAACCACCGCCAACGTAAGCGATGTTTGCATACTGATAAATGGAAGAGAGCAATCCGATTTTGTCAACTATGAGAATTTTTTCATTGGAAATTTTTTTCCCTGTATCAATTTCAGAGTAAAAAATTACCGGCCATGCCGATTCTCTTTTCAACTGCTCTAAATGAGCGGCGTAAATCTCATGAGGAACAATCACAAACTTCCATTCATCATTTAATTCAGTTACGAGTTGAAGAATTAATTTTTCATCCGGCGCCCAGGTGCTTCCGCCTACAAACAATTTCTTCTTATTCCTGAAGGTTGCGATCAAAGGAATTTGTTCCGGCAGTGATGCAATTTCCCACACCCTGTCGAAGCGCGTGTCGCCCGCGAGTACAGCGTTTGTAAAATTATTTCCCCTGAGAAGCTGAAACGATAATTCATCCTGGACAAAAATTTTTCTGAAATCCATGGTTACTCTTTTCAGCGGTGAAGACACAGTGTTGAACAGAAAATGGTTCTTACGGAACACAGCAGAGATCATCACGGCGGGAATTTTTCTTCTCTGAATTTCTGAGAGGAAATGAAACCAGAATTCATACTTTACAAACACCGCAATTTCAGGATCAATCAATGAAATGAATCGCCCTGCATTTGCTTTTGTGTCAAGCGGCAGATAAAAAATGTAATCAGCGCCGGAGTAATTCTTTCTCAATTCGAAACCGGAGGGCGAAAAAAAAGTGAGCACAATTTTATGCTGCCGAAATTTTTTCCGATATGCTTCCATCACCGGTCTTCCCTGTTCAAATTCCCCGACGGAGGCGCAATGAAACCATACCCGGTGCTCATTGGGCTTCAGGGATGATTCAATTTTCTCAAAAAGATTTTTTCTTCCTTGTCTCCATTGCTTCGCTTTTGAATTCCACAAAGAAGAAACAACAACTCCAAAATAATAAGCCCTTATTCCGATTGCATAAAGAACAAAGAAGAGAAAAGTCATGCGAGGAAATCGAGTATCGTGTTACGAGAATCGTGAATCGTGTTACATGAATCGTGAATCGTATTACGTGTATCGTGTATCGTAATTTTCAGTGAGTATAAAAGCGTTGTTCGCCTTTACCATAAAAGGGAAGAATCCAGGAGAACCTGAAGCTGAGCAGCATGTCGAGCCGCATCGAGTCATCTTTCTTCATCTGATCGAAATTAATGTCGCGGCGATTCTGTGTGAACGCTTCCGCAAGCTCAATACCCGCGTTAAAGTTTTTAAGCCTCCGGCGATCGAGATGAAGGAAACCGATATATTGAGAAATGGCAAAACCATTTGTGAGGCGATCATAACCTTTCGCGTAAGCGCCATCAACGTACGGCACTGCTTTTTCGGGATCTTCAATTTTTATCTTGTGCTGGAGAAAACCTGCGCCGATCATCACGTTCAATCCTGAATTAGGATTCGAATTGAAAACAGGAAACAGCTTTCCGAATTTACCCCAAAAAGAAAATCCTCTTTCGAACAAGATCACCGACTCCGCCAGTCCATTAGTGCCAATCAAAAATCCCTGTGATGTAAATAAGTTGTCGAGGATGGTATCTTCCTTAATGTTACCGCCAAAGAGAACATTTCCTTCCACGCCCAGCATAAAATTATGAACCATCTTAAAAGTAAAACTTGCGCTGATGCTATTATTGCTTCCGAAGCGATTCGCCATGTCTGCCATTGGAATTTGAAATGCGTAACCCAAGCTGAGCAGCTTTGTATTTACGATGGTGTCAGCGATGTTGGTCCTCGATTGTGAGTAAGCAGGATTATTTTCCTCACAAATCAGAACGGCAAAGACGAAAAGTATTTTTCGCATCCCGACAAATGTAGAGCAAATCAATTGTTCGATTCTCAATTTGACCGTTATACAGGAATGAAATGGCAATCAAATGACATGAAACTACTGCCCTGCAATAAGCGCCGAACTATTCTTCTTCCGCAGCCTATCTTTACCCCGCCTCCAAGGGAGTCACCTGGCTAATGAGTAGTACTATCGCAATGCGTAAAATTGAAATGGTTGATCTGAATACACAATACCGGAAGATCAAAACTGACATTGACCACTCCCTGCAGGAAGTGGTGGATTCTGCAGCTTTCATTGGAGGAAAGCCCGTTCAGGATTTCGCGCGCGAGCTGGAAAGTTATCTGGGGGTAAAGCACGTGATTCCCTGCGCTAACGGAACAGATGCATTGCAAATCGCGATGATGGCGCTCGGCCTTCAACCGGGTGATGAAGTGATCTGCCCTTCATTCACCTACTTTGCCACCGCCGAAGTAATTGCGCTGTTAAAGCTTTCTGCTGTGTTCATTGATGTGAATCCAAAAACATTCAACATTGAAGCGAATGAAGTGGAGAAGGCAATTACATCAAAAACGAAAGCGATTATTCCCGTTCATCTCTATGGACAAAGTTGCGACATGGAATCGTTGATCGCGCTTGGAAAGAAATACAGGATTCCGATCATTGAAGACAACGCACAGGCAATTGGTGGTGAACACAAATTTTCGAATGGTGTTGTGAAGAAGACGGGAACTATGACTGAGATCGGCACCACATCATTCTTTCCTTCCAAAAATTTAGGATGCTATGGTGATGGCGGTGCGCTGATGACGAATGACGATGTACTCGCCGGGAAATTGAAGATGATCGCCAATCACGGCCAACGTATCCGTTACTACCATCATACGATTGGAGTCAACTCCAGGCTCGATACCATTCAGGCTGCAGTTTTAAGAGTGAAGCTGAACCATCTTGATGAATACATTGATGCAAGAAGAAACGCGGCAGATTTTTATGACCTGGCTTTTGCTGATCACCGGAAAATCAAAACTCCGTTTCGTGCAGCGAATGTGAAGCATGTGTTTCATCAGTACACTTTAATTGTCGGGGAGAAAAGAAACGAGCTGGTGGAATTTCTGAAGGAGAGAAATATTCCTTCCATGATTTATTATCCGGTTCTTTGCCATGCTCAAAAAGCATTCGAAGGGAAGGCAAAGATCAGCGGAGATTTAAAAAATAGTTACTGGCTCAGTGATCGCGTGGTTAGTTTGCCGATGCACACAGAACTTGATGAGGAGCAATTGAATTATATTACTGAGAACGTTTTGAGTTTTTATAATTGATCAAAAAAAGCAATGGTCAAATGGCTTAATGGCTAAATTGTTTTTATGCAATCGAAAGCATTACTCCGTCGAGCCATTTAGCCATTTAACCATGTAGCAATAAAGCAATTTAAAAAATGAACATCGCAGTAATAGGCACCGGATATGTTGGACTCGTAACAGGAACTTGTTTCGCTGAAATGGGCAATGATGTGATCTGTGTTGACATCAATGAAGAGAAAGTTCGCTCACTGAAAAACGGCAAGCTCACCATCTTTGAGCCGGATCTCGAGCTGCTGTATGATCGCAATTTAAAACAAGGGCGTTTGCATTTCACCACGTCACTGGAAGAAGCGGTGAAGAATGCCCGCGTGCTCTTCCTCGCTCTTCCCACTCCTGAAGATGAAGACGGCAGCGCTGATCTCTCGTATGTGCTCAATGCAGCATACGACATTGGCAAACTCATTTCAGAATATAAAATCATCGTTGACAAAAGCACGGTACCGGTGGGTACTACAGAGAAAGTTCATGAAGCAATTTCAGCAAATGCAAAAGCAGATTTCGATGTAGTGAGCAATCCTGAATTTTTGAGGGAGGGAATTGCCGTAGAAGATTTCATGAAGCCCGACCGGGTTGTTGTGGGAACCTCTTCGGAGCGGGCGCGAAAAGTAATGGAGCAATTGTATGAGCCATTCGTTCGGCAGGGCAATCCGATTTTATTTATGGATGAACGATCTGCCGAGATGACCAAGTACGCAGCGAACTCATACCTCGCCGCGCGTATTTCTTTCATGAATGATATAGCAAACCTCTGCGAATTGCTCGGCTGTGATGTGGACATGGTGCGCAGAGCGCTTGGGGGCGATGCACGAATCGGCAAGCGATTTTTATTTCCCGGAGTTGGCTATGGCGGAAGTTGTTTTCCGAAAGACGTGAAAGCATTAGCCAGAGCGGCCGATGATGCAGGGTATGAAATGAAGATTCTTAACGCGGTAATGAAAGTGAATGAACGCCAGCGAACGATATTGATTGAGAAGATGGATGACTATTTTTCGCATCGTGATCCCTACTCATCGGGCAAAGACGGTTGGACAGGAAAGAAGATCGCCATCTGGGGCATTGCCTTCAAGCCGAACACCGATGACATTCGCGAAGCACCTGCTCTTTACATTATTAAAGAATTGCTTGAACATAACTGTAAAGTTTCCGTATACGATCCTGAAGCCCTTGGAAACCTTCAAAAGATTTTTGGTGACAGGATTGAATATTGTAATGATGCTTATGCCTGTTTAATTGATTCTGATGCATTAATGATTCTCACTGAATGGAGCTTGTTCCGCACGGTGGATTTTGATAAGATCGGCTCATTGATGAAAGAGAAAGTGATCTTCGACGGAAGAAATCTTTACAACCTCGATCAGCTTGAGCAATGCGGATTTTATTACAACAGCGTTGGAAGAAGAACAGTCGCTCCAAAAAGTGTTGCAGAAAAACATGAGGTTGCTAAGTAAAATTATGAGCGGCTGTGCGGTATGAAGTTGTCCGAAAACGCCGGTGAACAACACGCCATTGCCCGCCTGCACTGCCCGCTAACGCCCCGGAGGAAGACTCGTATAGTACTTTGCTGACGGGGCGGTTGCTTCAACAGTACGGCGTGATTCCGAATTGAATTAGCAATGATTCTCTCCTGCTGACTGGACTTTCAGGACCGTTTCATCTTTCCGTCATGAAAACGGGACTTTTGTCATCACATCCGGCATGTTAAATGCACTCTCATAGTGTGTTTTCTGTATAAATGGCTTCAATAAATTATCGGGCTATGAAACTCAAAAATATTTTCTAAGTTTATCGTGCTATGAATTCATGAATGAAACACATTTCTGCTATGCGACTTAAAATTCTGCTCCTTCTTTTTTTCATTTCTCAGGCAAATCTGCTTTCAGCAACTTCCGTCAGCGGCTTAAATGTATCCTCCAAAAACGGACAGGTATTTTGCACGTGGGCGAATTTACCTTCAACAGGAAATGAATACCACCTCTACAAATCTTCTTCTCCAATTCTGCACGGAAGTGATTTAATTAACTGTCAATACCTCGGTGCTGTTCGTGATAGTTCTTCACTCAACAAACGCTTGAGCCAGGTTAAGTCGCAAACTTATTTTCTCAAAATAGACTCTGAGGGAAATTTCCTGGATAACACGACCGGATTGTTCGTTGCAACCTCTCAGCAAAACGGAAATTTCTACTATGCACTTACTACGGAAAGCAGTGGTGTAGAAGACACCACAATTATTCCCGGTGAGAATTCTCTGATCAATGCTGTTGCAGAAATTATTGAACGCCCGCGGCCCGTTTTTCAGGATTCAATTAACGTGAACAATCATTTTGTGGAGGTGTATGTTTTGTTTACGTCACTCACTGCTACCGCATTGTTTCCACAGATGGTGAATGTGGGTTCTTATCCATTCAATATTGCTGTGTACAGATCAGGAACAGTTCCCCATCCGCTCACGATACGACTATCAGGTGGCGGATCCAATTTTTTGTCAGGTCTTACTTCAGGCACTGTACCCAATGAGTACCGCATCGGTGTTGACGATTGGTTGCCCAATGACGAGAGCTCTACCTGGTTTGGTTACAATGAGCAGTATGATATTTTCTCTCACCTCAACTCACCGCCGGTCTCAGGACTCAATCATGATTATGCGCTGGAGCGGCTCGAGTTCACCATTGATTGGGCGATCAGAAATTTACCGGTTGACACCAACAGTATTTATTTTAACGGTGTGAGCGCCGGAGCTTCGGGTGCTTTTTTCTGTTCACTTACAAATCCTTCACGCATTGCTGCTGCGAGTTTGAAAGTCCCGAAATTTGATCTGAGCTTTTTACACGATCCGGATGTTACAAACAACTACAACGAGGGAATGCCCGGCCGTCTTCGCATTGACACCTTGCTCGGAACAGTTGCCACAAACCTGTTTACCAATTTAGGTGCAAGCACTTATGATCTCCTTAATGGCGGATGGCTGGCACATCAGCATGCGAATGACGACGTACCGCTTTTGTTTGCCATCAATGGAAAGAGAGATACTATGGTGGGCTGGGCAGAAAAGATTCCGTATTATGATTCGGTGAATGCAAACCGGCTTGGCGGATATTACTATTGGGATGGAAGAAATCACAGTGGAGTAGGACAGCAGTGGATATTTGCGCCGAATCTTTTCCGCTATCACCGGAATGTTTCTTTCCCCGCTTTTAGTAATTGCTCCGTCAATAATAATCCGGGTGACGGCCATTTTGACAACGGCGATTCACTCGGCACCATCAATGGTTTTTTGGACTGGAATGATGTGATCACTGATGACACCGATCATTATCAAATCGCTGTGTTCATGAATGACCTTCAAACTTATTTCTCAACTGTCCCAGCTCCGGATACCTGCATCACGGATGTCACGCTGCGGCGGCTGCAAAATTTTGTTGTGCCGGTGGGGGCGTGGATTTATTGGAGAGATGAGCATCATGAGTTATTAGTGCAGCAGGACTCATTATTGTATTCAGGCGGCCTGATCACGTTGCATGGAGTGAAAATTTTTCGCGACACAAGTGTGATTAAAGTAACATTCGCAATTCCAACAGGCATTTCTCCTGTCTCAACGGCAGTCCCATTGAGAGTTTCAGTATATCCCAATCCGAATCGTGGAGTATTTTCAGTTCAGGTCGATCAGGGTAATTTCAGATCTCTTCAATTTGAACTCTGCGATTTGTCCGGAAAGATTTTACAGCGGCAGAGTTTTGAATCTTCATCGGGTGAATTAAGTTTTTCACTGCAAAATGAAATTGCATCCGGCATTTATCTCCTTCGTGTTTCTTCAGCAACTGAGATTTCAAATCCTGTGCTCATCGTCGTGCAATAGAAGTTCTCAATTATTGATTGATAGAGTTACAGAAGGCACAAGTCAACTTAGTTTGGGCTTGCCTCAGCCCTTAGGCAATAATGAAAGATGGGCGAAAGACATTGTTTATTTCATGTCAATGTCCTCTCCAATGAAAGTCAATTTTCTGTTTGCAAAGTCAAATGTCACGAGTCTCCTGTGAGGCCATGAGTTTCCATAATCCTTTTTGAACTCATTGTATGTTCCGAAGATCTCATTTGTTTTAATGCTATCAAGCCAGTAGAAACCTAAACTGTCAAAATCAGTGGAAGCGAATTTATCTACCTGTATAGTGTCTGTGATCGTGTAATGGTCTTTTGCTGAGAGTAAAAACACTTGCCATTGTATCCACTGTGCTATGATGCCACCGTCACATTGGTCCGGCTTAAAAACAACGAGCCCATCGAGTCTGTTGTCATTATTCAGGTCGGCGAAAGAGAAGGTGTATTCTTCACTGTCAGATGGTAACCCATACACTAACCCTTTGATGCTATCAAAGTTCTCCTTTATTATGTGGTTTGTGAACCAGCCAGGATTACAACTATCGCTTGCCCAAAAGTATCCCGCTTTTATTTCGTTCTCCTGCCAGTCTGCGAAGAGTTGTTTTATCTTTTTTATTTCTGCTGAATGGTTTGGCTGGCTATCATCAATTATAACTTTTCCACTCCGCGCATACGGCGTCAACACAGTTAAAACTGTCAGTGCGAAAATTGATGCAAATTGAGAATGATGTGGCAAGTTGCGGGTGTTTAGTTTTTACATCCCATGTTGGTAAATGCGCAAGCCGTTGTTGTGTCCGCTCACCAATAACTGAAGTGCGGGCAAACTTTCCACCCCACCACCGCACTCACCTTATTTATACCTCGCCGTATCCTTGCGGAACCTGGCGATACAGCGGAATGAACAAACATAAATCCCCTCCGTCTCCTCGGAAAGAAGACACAGAGGGGATGCTCAATTTTTTCCTATGAACAAAGCCACATTATTCAAATATCACCTTCGCCACGACTCTCTTTTCTTCTGAGGTAACGGAAACAAAGTATATCCCCCGGGCCAAGTTGCTCAGGCTAATTTCCTTCTTCCAATCTGAAGAAGAAATATGCTCCTCAGAAGAAAAGACCCTTTGCCCCAATGAATTAGTCACCTCAATAAAAATTTTATTAGCAGCTAAACCGTTCAGCCATTCAATAGTAAAGTTACCATTAGAGAGACTCGGGGAAATAAGAATAGATTCATCATTCACTTCACCGATACCGGAAATCAACACTTCCTTACTTGCAGCATTTACACAACCATTGGAATCTGTAACCTTCACAGTATATAAACCCGATTGGATTACAGTATAGGATTGATTGGTGGCTCCGGGAATATCATAGGAATTGTATTGCCATTGATATGCATAGGCAGGACTGCACGTGAGTACGTAACCATTTTGCGTAATGGTTGGAAACGGTGGCGTTGGATATACCGTGATGTAATTGGGGTGAGTGAGTGTATCATTTCCATTAGCATTGGTAGTAATGAGCGTCACATCATACATGCCGGGTGTATTATAGCAGATGTTTGCCGGGTTTTGATCAGTCGAAGAGGAGGGAGCGCCTCCCGGAAAAAACCATTGCCATGCTGTGGGATTGTTTGTGGATTGATCCGTGAAGTTGATACAAAATTTTTGACAGATTATGGGGTCAGGAACAGAAAAACTTACAAAGGGGCTTACTATAAGGGTGTCAGCAGCATGGCAGCCATTCGAGTTTGAAATTACCACTACATAGGTTCCTGTTTGACTGATAACAAGGACTTGAGAAGTAGCTCCGGGAATTATATTCCCATCGAGATACCATTGATAGCTTATAGCAGAAGTGCTTATCAATGAGTCATTGCTCTGAGTAATCACCGGAGGGGTGGGCAATGGATGCACAGTGATTGTTTTTGTACCATTGCTCTGGCCGCATTGATTCAAAGCAAATAAATTCAGGTGAGCTGTTCCTGCTGTATCAAAAACAATGGTGACCTCATTGTTAGCGGTGTCAATAATATTTAACAGTGTGCCTGTCCAACTGTAATAAGTTCCTGCGAGGAAGGTAGTAGTATAGGTGGCAGTATCACCCACGCACACATTAATAGGACCAGCAATCGTTTGCGATGGAATGCCAATCACATGAACATATACAGTATCACTCCAGGGTCCCCAGCAGCCGTAATTTAATTCCCGCACCGTAAACCAGTAAGTTCCGATAGGCGCACCATTCCAATTGATGAGTAGCGGATTGTAGTCCCAGATGAAAGGCTGACCGTTATTGAATGAAGGCGAATACCACTGGTATTGCGATCCCATCGTGTATGCATTGTACGGGTTAATAGTAATTCCTGAAATCACATTGTTGCACACAATAGTGTCATCAGGAGTTATTGTAGGAGGAATAGAGTCGGGATGGCCGATCGTAAGATGAACGAGGGTACCTAAACTATCCCATGAAGGAGAAGAATTAGTTGCTATCACCCGCATGTAATATACTCCCACACCGGGCGAGCCGAGAATACCAACGAGTTGATTTAATCCCGGAATATGCAACGGCACATCGCAACTTGTAGTTGATGCGATGGAGCCCAAACCTCCTGTATTCAGAATTGCATACGTCATCGAACTCAGCACCTGAATCTCGAACTGATTGCCCGGAAGGTAAGTTGTGTTGTTGTTCCATGAATTTATATCGACATGAACAAAAGTGTCAATACCTACATTGTTAGAAATACATGCGCTGATGTCCTGCATATAATTGGTAGTAACATCACAATGATGAATGCAGAAAGGCCCCCATGGACTGCCGGTGGCAACGGGAGCGGTGGAACGAACTCTCACCATATATCCGCAGCCATCAGGCACGTCAGGCACAAGTCCGGAAACAGAACCGGGAGGCGAACCATACGCGGGATCATAAGTATTGTAATCGAGTACGGAATTGATGAGAGTCGGAGTCGCAAAACTTCCACTGGCATCACTCAGCTCTGCCACATATTGATTATTGAAATTATAAACGCCGGTAGAATAAAACGGAACTTCGATTACACTGTGCACGCACAAGGTATCCGGGCCATACGTCACCACAGGTTGCAGGGTGGTGATCACGTTGGGACAATCTTCAACCTCGAAGCAAATACTCGCCGTGCCCGTAATGGTGGGCAGCGGCGACACACGTACTATCATCACTTCATAACAACCACCGGGCGGAGTGATCGATGGAATGATGGCAGCAATACCGCCGGATGTATCTCCTGCCAGAATGTTGAACACCCCGAGGTCAGTTGGATTCGAGAAATTTCCAAACGCATTTGAAAGTAAAATATCATAGGTGCCATCACACAAGGGCGCCGATAAATCCCAGAAGATAAAAAGATAGCCTCCCTGACAAACGGGATTGGGCGACACGCTTGTAATGGTGAGTTCAACAGGATTGTTGACATCATCGTACGTTCCAACAACAATAATGTCATCAACACCAAAACCAAGAGAAGCAACAGCGCCATTGCCATTCACCCAGCGCCATGCAAATCGCAAATCAAGCTGGTTGTTGAAAGCAGGATCGGTAACGATTTCATATTTCCAGAGTGACTGACCATAGTATGCGCCCTGTCCTGTTTGAATCCATGTGCTGCCACCGTCAATGCTGTAATAGAGTTTCAGGTTATCACTTGCATTGCCTTCACCGATGTAAAAAAATGTGAGCGTCACATCCGTTAGCGCGAGTGTGCAGAAACTCGTGTTCATGATTGCCATTTGATCACTCGCACTGTTGGGATCATAATTCGCATTTGAGCAGGTGCCTGCATTGTTTACATCATACACGTGCAGGTAATTACTGAACGGCGCACCGGCGATGGTGCCGCTCTGTGTTTGTGTTTCATCCGGTGTGTCCTGGTACAATCCACCTCCGGAATAGTTGCTATTGATGATCCACTGATTGGGACCCGTAGCGTTGCTCACATTCGTTGCCGTGTTGAGAGTGAAACCCGGTGTGCCGCCATTAAAATCTTCATAGTAAAGTTGAATTGTTTGCTGTGCAAAAGTGCGTGTGAATGGCAGCGCAAACAAAAGGGTGAGAACTGAAGTATGAAATACGAGTTGTGTAATTTGTTTTTTCATGGGCGAAAATTTTTTGTTGCTGTACGTGTTGGTTTTTCTTTCAGGAACTGAAACTTAACAGAGTAAACTTAAAGAATTATTTCGGTTAGTGCTCATTGTTTGAATTTCGAATTGTCTGTTTGATTTTTGTTGTTGAGGATACGGCTTCTTGCCGAACTTCGCACTGAAATTAAAACAGAATAATTATGGATACTAAAATTCAAAAACGCAAACTGGGCAAGGGCAATCTTGAAGTATCTGCACTCGGACTTGGCTGCATGGGTATGAGTTTCGGTCTCGGTCCTGCTGCTGATAAAAAGGAAATGATTTCACTGATTCGTTCAGCCGTTGAAAAGGGAATTACATTTTTTGATACTGCAGAAGCGTATGGGCCATTCATAAATGAAGAACTTGTTGGCGAAGCATTAGCACCATTCAAGGGGCAGGTTGTTATTGCAACAAAGTTTGGTTTCAAACCAAATGTTCATGACAGCGGCAGGTGGAGTGATTTAGACAGCCGCCCCGGGCACATTAGAGAAGTTGCAGAAGCATCACTCAGGCGATTGAAAGTGGATGCTATTGATTTATTCTATCAGCACCGTGTTGATTTGAATGTCCCGATTGAAGATGTTGCAGGTGCTGTGAAAGATCTGATTAAAGAAGGAAAGGTGAAGCACTTCGGACTTTCGGAAGCCGGGGTCAACACAATTCGCAAAGCACATGCAGTGCAACCTCTTACTGCTGTCCAGAGTGAATACTCGTTATGGTGGCGACAACCCGAAGCGGAATTGTTGCCAGCTCTTCAAGAACTCGGAATCGGTTTTGTTCCTTTCAGTCCCCTGGGTAAAGGTTTTCTCACAGGAAAAATAAATGAGAACACAAAGTTCGACAGTTCCGATTTCCGGAATGTTGTTCCCCGTTTTTCCCCGGAGGCACGAAAAACAAATCAGTCATTCGTTGATTTGCTTGGCAAAATTGCTCAACAGAAAAATGCAACGCCTGCACAAGTTGCTCTCGCCTGGCTGCTTGCACAAAGGCCCTGGATTGTTCCCATTCCGGGAACAACAAAGTTGCACCGCTTGGAAGAAAACATCGGTGCTGTTACTGTTGAATTTACAACCGATGAACTGAATGAAATTGAAAATGCTTCTTCAAAAATTAAAGTTCAGGGTGAACGCTATCCTGAGCACTTGCAAAAACTTGTAGGACGCTAAAGCTTAAATAATAAAGGAGAAAAAAAATATGAGTAATAAAAAAGTTTGGTTCATTACCGGTGCCGGACGTGGTATGGGGCTGGATATCGCCAAGGCAGCATTAGCTGGCGACTACAAGGTTATCGCTACTGGTCGAAATACTGATAAGCTAGCTAAAGCTCTGGGTGAGAGTGAGGATTTATTAATCACAAAACTGGATGTTACAAAGCCTGCTGATGCCGAAGCTTCCGTCCAGGCTGCTGTTGCCCGGTTTGGCAGCATAGATGTGTTGGTGAACAATGCAGCAAGCTTTTATGCAGGCTTCTTTGAGGAACTCACACCGGAGCAGATGGAGATGCAGTTGTCCGCAAGCCTCATCGGCCCTATGAACGTAACCCGCGCTGTACTGCCAGTTATGCGCAGGCAGCGTTCAGGATTGATTATCTCGATCTCCTCGACTGCGGGCCTTGTCGGCTTTGAATTTGGTACCGCCTACGCCGCGTCGAAGTTTGGCGTCGAGGGTTGGATGGAGTCGTTGCAACCAGAGGTCGCGCCGTTTGGCATTCACACTACCATTGTCAATCCGGGCTTCTTTCGCACTGAGCTTCTCACGGAGGAATCAACGAATTACGCAGAAGGACACATCGAGGATTACAACGAGCGCCGGGTGCAGCAAATGCAGTGGTGGAAGGCGCAGAATGGTCAGCAGTCCGGTGACCCAGCCAAGTTTGCTCAGGCGCTGATTACAATCTCGAACCGGGAAGATCCGCCGCGCCGGTTTATTGCAGGCGTAGATGCCATTGGCACCGCAGAGCAGGTGATCGCTGTGCTTCAGCAGCAGATCAACGCTTATCGTGACCTGTCAAGCTCCCTCGCACATGAAGACTCGTAGATGAGTGGGCAGAAACTCTGTATGGCTGAATATTGTACTTACAGCAGAATACAACATGTGGATTTATCAAAGCGAATTTTAAAGATAAAAAATGTGATCATCAAACTGGCGCTCGTTTGCAGCCAGGCTTTTGTCCGGAGCGAACGAGTGCCCGCTACGCTTCACCGAATTAATTCCAAATCAAGATATTTCTTTCTTGCTGCATCAGGACACGGCGGGTGTAATAATTTCAGAAGTCAGACTCACATCATTCTTTTTTTTATTTTCACACGAGTATTTCAAAATTTCGACCTTGTATTATCCTATGAAATTTATTTTATTCAATTTATTTCTGACTCTTCTTTCCATTGAAGAAATTGGGGCGCAAGCACCTCAATTTGAATGGGCAAAATCAGCTCCTTTTTATTTCACAGGTTGGTATGATTATCCCCTTGTGAAAGCTGATAACTTCGGAAACTTTTATCTCTTCGATGGTTATGATGACTCCATCGTGGTGGCAGGAATTACACTGACTGGTCCCGGATTAATGGTCGCAAAGTTCAGCGGCGATGGAACATTCAAATGGGTTCGTTCAATTTCAGGTACTCCCATATACCAGGATGAATTTGATGTTGATCAGTTTTCCAACGTTTACATTTCATCCGGTTTTAATAATGATATGATTTTTGGAAATATAACACTGCACAATCAAGGAACTTATCCTAACTCACCAAGTACTTTTATTGCCAAGTACGATTCGAGCGGAAATTTTCAATGGGTCAAAGAGGTACATACACTTGGCGGTGATGGCGTTTATCCTGGTGATATTGATTTCGATGCTTGGGGAAATATTTACTTGTGCGGTACCGAATATGCAAATGATCCGATTGAGTTCGACAACATATTGATTGATTCTTCTTGTAACGAACTCAGCTACATTGTCAAATACAATTCTCAAGGTGAAGCACAGTGGGCTACTCCTATTTGCGCATGGACAACTGCTTGGGGAGCAGGGCTGGCTGTTTCTTCTGACGGTGAATCCTATTTTTCTAATGGCACGGTGACCAAGCTAAATCCAGAAGGAAGTCTTGATTGGAAATTTGATCAGACAAATATTGACGGAGGTTCCTTGATCGCCGTTAACGGAAATGGCCAGACTTATTCTGGGGGTTACGGAGATGGATACCAGGTAATAATTGGAAGTGACACTCTTGAAAAGAACGGGGCTGACTTCGTACCTTATCTTGCAAAGCTGGATGAGAATGGAAATTTCGATTGGGCAAAATCATTCGTACCATGCACCGCCTGCGGACAGAATATTATGCTGGCTTTCGATCTTAATAATCGCAACAACATTGTTTCAACTGGCTACTGTTGGAATTGTCACTACGATACATTTTATGTTGAGGGATTGTTTTTTGTTTGTGAGGTAGATTCAGCAGGAAAAGTAAAATGGGTTAAGGGCGCAGAATACGATCATGGCATTGGCACAGGATTAAGCAGTTCTCCCCGGGGTGATACTTTCGTGAGCGGTTACTATGCCGACTCAATCAAACTTGACTCAATAATCCTGTACAGTAGTGCACCATGGTATGATTATTTTTTTGGGAAGCTTCGCTCCACTTGTCCTGTGCTTATTGATCCAATCACGGTTTCTCCAGTGTGCAGTGGTTCGTCTTTCACATTGAATTACGAAGTGAATACTGCTTTCAATCCAGGAAATATTTTTACAGCAGAGCTGTCAAATTTGAACGGAAGTTTTAACAGCCCCGTAGTGATTGGAACAATTACGAGCGATTCATCAGGATCAATTTCGGTGACCATACCTTTTTCCATTCCATCTGGATTGGATTATCGGATAAGAATTGTTTCATCAAGTCCTTACACAACTGACTGCAATAATGGAATTAATATACCTATCAATACAATACTCACTTCGGGTCCTGCTACTATTTGCAAAGGTGATTCAGTTACAATAGGAGCAGCCAATGCGGATTCATATCAATGGTCACCTGCCACAGGATTGTCATCAACAACAGGGGCTTCTGTGCTTGCATTTCCTGAGACAACAACGGTATACTCGGTGACAGCTACTTCAGCATGTGGTATATTCATGGATTCAATCAAAGTTCAAGTACGAATAAAACCTGAAATCACAATTTCAAGTAATGGTATCACAGAATTTTGTGCGGGTGATACAGTAGTTCTTTATGCTATCAATAATGATTCAAGCGGAAGGCTCGAATGGTATCGCAATGATGACTTCGTTTCTGATGATGCCACTTTCACAGCTACTAAAGGAGGCGATTACTACTGCGTGATTTATGATTACTGCGGAGTAGATACTTCCAATATTATTCATCTCAATAAACAATCTACATTTTCTGCATTTATAACCTTGATTGGCAATAACACAATCTGTCAGGGCAATCCCGCAGAACTCATTACGAATTCTGGTTCAGGATTCCACCATAAGTGGTTAAAGAATGATTCAATAATTCCCGGAGCACACAACTACAATTACTTCGCTACAGAAGATGGAAGTTACAGTTGCATTGTATGGAACATTTGCAAAACTGATACAACAGTAATTGTAGAGATCACAACGGATACTTTTTATGCCACGCTTGTTCCATTCGACACTATATTGTGCATGAGCGGCTCTGCATTCGAACTAATCAATGGTGATCCGCCGGGAGGCTCATATTCAGGTGATGGAGTAATAGGAGATTTTTTCTATCCTGGTATCGCTGGAGCTGGCGCACACGCAATAACTTATTCCTATACTGATACGTTTGGATGCCTTTCTACAAGCACTCAGAATCTCGATGTTGAGGTGTGTACCAACGCAAGTGCACCTGTTCCCTTCTCATTTACCATTTCTCCCAATCCGTTTACTGTTGAATTCATCATTCGCACATCTATACCGATTGCCAAGGGCAACCTTGAAATATTTAATGTACTTGGAGAGAAAATTTTAGAACAATCCATTTCAAATAAATCTTCTCTGTCAATTCACGCAGAAAAATTTTTTCCTTCAGTTTACTTTCTGATGGTGCGAGCTGATGGGAATACTTTTTCCGGAAAGATCATTAAAATGAATGGTAAGTAACCAATGAATCAACGTTTTCTGCCCATCGTCCGTGTTTGTTTCCACAATGGGTCCCAAGTTTTAACCTATGTTAAAATGCAGACGAACTTGTGCCTCCTTTTCCGGCACAAGGTTCTCGCTTTCGCAGAGTAGCCACAATAAGTAGCTTGCGCTAATGAGGGTTTATAGGGATTTGCCTTTGGATATACTTAATGAGATTTCCTGGTGTTCATACGATACTTCAACCATAAAACATCATGCTCCATTTGTTTCACTTCTGAAAGATGTAAAGGCGAAGCAGATTTTTTTCTGAGATGATCACTCACATCAAATGTAGTGGGCGATTGAGGAGTACCATCAGCAACGGGAGCAATTAATAAGCTGAGTTCATCAATGAGTCCTTCATTGAGCAATGAGCCGTTGATATTACCTCCACCTTCGAGCATGATTGTTTGTATTGAAAATAATTTGCGCAGTTGCTTGAGTGCAGACTTGAAATCAAGTTCCTTTTTTCCCGAAACAATGTATGAGATGCTTTTCTGCTGCAGGTAATGTAAGTATGCATCGCTTACCTGCTCAGTCAAAAGTTCAATAATATGGTCGCCGTCAATTTCATTGTTTCGCCAATGGAGTTTTCCTTTCGCATCTACTGCAATGGCAAATGACTTTGCATTCTTGTCACCGACAAATGTATCTCTCGCAACGGGACCATTAACTTTTGCAAGCTGTGGTTTTTTGTCGTCGGCAAAGTGCTTTTCCATTGTTACCCTTCCCACCATCCATGCCTCGCTGTTGAATGTCTTGTGACATCTTTCGTAAATAGCCGTGAAGGATTTTATCTTTTTCTTACTGCCCCAATTGCCTGCAACGATTCTGCCATCTACGGTTGACATCATGTGGCAAATCACTCGTGGTCTGTCCATTTGTTAGTTATTTTTTTGATTAGGAACCTGGTTTGTTTACTACGTAAAAAACTTCCGAGCTCTCGATGGAAAGACCGGAAGTTTTTTCAATTCAAAAAATAATTTCTACTTAACGAGTGCACGTATTTGTTCTGAAGTGGAATTAACACAAGCGTTCCATGCCTTCCAAAAGTTATCCCACGATCCCGGTCCATTCATTTCTTCATAGTCTTTGCGCCAATCGTTATTCGGATCATCAAATTCTGCAAAGTGGTTGAAGCTGAAAACAATTCCTGCGTCTGCTCCTCCATCTCCACTGAACATATCATTATATGAAACGCGCATTGCGTACGGATACTTTTTTGCTTCCCACATTGCTTTCCACTTCTTCATAAGATCAGCAAACTGGTAGCGCATACCCGGCTTAATGTCAATAATCCAGACGTCAAGATTTTGGGGATTGTAATTGGCAGGTGTATATGACAGATCATCCTGCAGTTTCCAGAAATTCGTTTCACCGTATTCCTGAACGTGAGGATCAACAGTTTTTGACCAATCATCATCGTGATCTTTGTTGCCTTGCGGCTGTTTATCCATATCTGTGTACATGAGGGGACCCATTCTCCACACATACCAGCCATCACTGCCTTTTCCATAAGTAACAGCCCACAACTGTGCGGCATAAGCGCCTGAATGAAATTTTGCATCATGTGCCTTCACTGCATCTTCAAATGCTTTCTCTTGTCCTTGCTTGGGTTTGATCATCATGATCTGAACCATCTGGTAGGTTTTGGGGGCAGCTGCTGTTTGAGCAAAAGCTCCCGCGGTGTACGCTACTAAAACCGCAATGCTTAAAAAAAATTTTCTCATTAGTACGTTGGTTTTGGTTTTGTTAAGAATCTGCGCAAGGTAGAGTTATGGAAGCTATATTCTTATGATCTCTGTAAATATCTTTTTCAGAGATAAACTTCTTTGGAAAAATTTCTGCCGTCGTTGTTAGTTACCGATGACTGAGATGAGGGAATTTTAATCTGTTGGAGAGCAAATACCGCAAGAGTTAAAAACATCCATGTCCCTTAATTCGTCGAAAGCCCGTACAACTCAACCTCTCGTTCTTTTCCTTTCAAGCGAAAGGAACCCGCTGCATCTGCAATAAATTGCACGGGAAGCGTAACGCTTTTCAGGAAATCATTCGACACCAGCACCTCACTTTTCAGTTCGTGACACATGCCTTGAATTCTTGCGCAGGTATTAAGCACGTCGCCGGAATAAGTAATGTCGCGCTTGATGATTCCGATTTCACCGACCACCACTTCTCCCGAGTGCAAGCCGGCCTTAAAGGTTGGCACGAGTCCGAATTTTTTCACGTACTTGTCACTCCGTGCTTTAATCTCTTTCCTCATGTCAAAAAAGCAATGTATGGAGCGCAGGTCTCTTTCATCACCGTGTGTGCTCCAGTTGATAATAATCCCGTCACCGAGGTATTGATAGATTTCCCCGCTGTGATCAAGAATGGAATTGGTGATGTCTGCAAAAAATTCTTTAAGCAGATCGTGATATTGTTCGTTGCCCAATTGTTCAGCAATGGTGGTGGAAGCATTAAGATCAAGAAACATGAAGATGCGGTCTTCAGTTTTCGGCTTGTAGTACTTTCCGCGAACCATTTTCCAAAAAACTCCCGGACCAAATTTGTTGAATATCTGCAGCAAGAGTTGCTGCAAGGCCACCAATGGAAAAATCACGAAGAGGGCCGGATTCACCTGGTGAAAAAATAATTTTTTGAATAGTGCTATCGCTGCCGGATCAGTAATCGGCTTTCCCGTAAGATACATTACATAAGGAACCATGAATGCTAAACCCACCACCGTGAGCACAACAAATACACTAACAAGAAGGATGATGATCGTGTATCCATAAGGTTTGTCACTAAAGCGATCCTGTACATAGTACACCATAAATGCTCCGAGTAATCCTCCGACAATGATCGCCGCAACGATATTCATTATCAATTCTGTTGCAAAGCTGTAGGTTGGATTGATTCTTTGGATGGTCGGTAATTGGTAAAGGAAATAATTATAGATAGATGAAAGAACGTTAACAAACATTGTGGTAATAACTATCGCCAGCCACTGAGTGAATTTTATTGCCCGTCGTCCTTTCATGCTTCTGTATCAGATGCAATTAACGTAGAAATCTTTTGAATGGAGAAAATGCAAACACCGGGCTGCCTGAATACAGTTAAACAATATGCGAATCAAAGCGCAACCTCTTTTTGATAAATTCTTATTTCTCCGCAATAATAACAGTGATGGTTAATTGCATATTTTGCGACCAGAAGAAATCATTTTTGTTTCTGTGAAGCGAGTCAACTGGATTCTCATTGTCATACTTTGCATTGGAGCTGCACTTCGCTTCTGTGGATTTCCTCACATCCCATTCATGTACGATGAACTCAGTGCCTGGGGAAGAACGGGATACAATTATTTTTCAGACCTCATCAAGCAAGGCGTTCGGGGTGATGGACATCCTGCGCTCATCCAGGTTTTCCTGAATTACTGGAGACAAATTTTTGGTGACAGCGAGGCATCCTTCAAGCTTCCGTTTATCATCATGGGCATCAGTTGCATTTGGCTGGTCTATGTGATTGGAAAAAATTGGTTCAATGAAACGGTTGGGATTCTAAGTGCAACATTCATTGCCGTGCTGCAATACACGGTCATGTACAGCCAGATCGCGCGACCGTATATCAGCGGATTGTTTTTTTCGCTGCTCATGGTGCACTATTGGTCAAAGTATGTTTTTGTCCGTGAGGACCCCTTTGGAGCACCGGAAGAAAATCGAAACAGGAAATTTCTCTATGCCTTCACATTCTTCGCAGCCCTATGTTGTTACAATCACTATTTCAGTTTGCTCTTTGCAATCATTATTGGACTGAGCGGATTCTTCTTTCTACCGAAGAAAAACCTGAGCGACTATTCTCTTGCAGGAGTTGCAGTCCTTCTGTTGTTTCTTCCTCACTTCGGAATTACAATGGATCAATTCTCAATCGGCGGAGTGGGAGGCTGGCTTGCGAAACCCGATGGAAAATTCTTCGGAAATTATCTCAGCTACGTTTTTGATTTTTCGTGGTGGGTGAAAGGGCTTGTAATTGTTCTGGTGGTTCTTAGTTTTATTTTCATTGCGAAAGACCTGCGACAGAAAAACAAGTTGCGATTGTTATGTCTTGTATGGTTTCTTGCTCCGTTGCTCATCGGTTATCTCTATTCGAAATATAAGAATCCGGTGTTACAATATTCAGTGCTCATTTTTTCTTTCCCGTTTCTTCTCCTCTTTCTCTTTTCCTTCTTCAGAGATTTAAAAAAATGGCAGCAAAGTATTTTGGTGACTGTAATTTTAGCCGTGGGAATTTACAGTTTGATCTTTGAGCGAATGCATTACAGGATTTTTTACAAGCAGCCGGTAGAGCAGATGGTTCAATACTCTGTTGCATTTGCCAAAGACCATCCTGATAAGAGGATTCTCATCATGATCCAGGAGCCGGAGAAATACATGGGTTACTATTTGAAGAAGTGGAATTCAAATTTGAAAATCCTTTCGTGGAATGAGCTGAATTTCCAATCGTACATCGAGGCGAGAAAATTTATCACTTCACAAAACCCTGATTATGTCTTATGTGGAAATATCCCTTACGATCAGGTGGTAATGATCAAAGATTCTTATCCAAAACTTATTGAGGCAGAGAAAGGATTTACTTATGAATTCTTCTCCTGCTCTAAAGAGGATTCCCGGGAGGGGAAAGTGAACGATCTCAATTTTTCTGACACGCTCAATTTCATTCAACCGGGAAAATTCTGGCATCCGGATATAAGCTTGATGCGTGTTGATTCATCTTCAGGCCGAAATTATTGTCACTTTGATTCCTCTCATGAATTCGGGTGTTCCTTTGAGGCACAACTTCAAAGTATCATGCAGCATCGTGATGACATTTTGCTTGCCGATGTTGCTGTTGCAAATGTCACGAAGGATAAGAGCGCGGCATTGGTTGTAAGTTTTGACCAGGGTGGGAAAACGCTGCTCTACCAGGAAAAACCTTTTTCATTTTTCATTGATTCCGGTGAAACTTCAGGTCATCTCGTATACGCGTTACGCTTTCGTGACTTTGATTTTACTCTCGGCAATCCGCTTGTAAAAATTTATTTGTGGAATAAAAATCACCAGTCGTTCGACATTACTTCGATGAAAGTAGAAATCGAAAAGGGTAATCCTCTGATTTATTCTTTGATTGAAGCAATTCCTCATTACTACGCTCCGTAGTTTCTGAATCTTATTTTTGTTTCAGCAACATCGCCATGAAAAAATTTTTTGCGCTCATTCTTTTTCTTGTCATTCTCGCTGCTGCATTCTCTCAAACTTCGCAACACACCCTCGTTCCTTACCGCATCAGAAACCTTTGGGGATATAGTGATCTGAAAGGCAACATCGTTATCCCAACTCGTTATGAGGAAGCGTATCCGTTTTACAATGGAGTGGCAACGGTGAAATCAGATAATCACATGTCAATAATCAATGAAGACGGGAAGGTGCTCATTCCGTTTCGCTACGATTACATTTCCGGTTTCACCGCTGGCGTCGGCGTCGCGTCACTGAAAGGAAAGTGGACCCTCATTGACAAGCGCGGAAAAGAACTCACAAGAAAAACCTATGACGCAATCACACCTTTTGCTGAAGGCATGGCACAGGTCCATTCAGGAAACAAATCGGGATTCATTAACGAGAAGGGTGTTGAAGTTATTCCTCCGCAGTATGATGCTGCTTCTTCGTTCTCGCAGGGAATGGCCGTTGTTGCCAATAACAATTTGTATGGTTTCATTAATGAAAAAGGAAATCTTGTAGTACCAATGCAATACAATGCAGCCTTATCTTTTCATGAGGGATTGGCTTTGGTGAAGAAGGATTCTCTCTATGGATTTATTCATGACGATGGGAAAGTTGCGATCGGATTTTTATTTCAGAATGCAAATTATTTCTCTGAAGGATTGGCTGCAGTGATGAAGGATGACAGCGTTGGCTTCATTAACACTTCGGGTGAAACCGTAATTCCTTTTCATTATGAAAATGCCAACAACTTCAGGGAAGGATTTTCATTGGTAAAACGAAATGGTAAGGTTGGCTTTATTGACAAAACAGGAAAAGAAATAGTCTCTCCGCAGTTCGATGCCGGTAATGATTTCAGCAGTGGCATGGCCTTAATTTTTTCAGATAACATTTTTGGTGTGGTGAACACATCGGGTCAGGTGACCATGCTTCCGCATTACACTAACGTCAAGGATTTCAGTGAAGGTTGGGCTGCAGTGCAGCAGGATGGCAGATGGGGTTACATAGATGAAAAGGGAACCGAAGTGATTCCATGCAAATATGAAAACGCAGATAGCTTCATTAACGGTTTGGCTTTGGTGATGAAGAATGGCCAGTGGGGATTTATTGATAAGAGCGGGAAGGAATTTTTCAGAGAACAGTGAGGGAGTAGGCAATAGGCAATAAGCAATGAGCAATGGGCAAAAATTTTGTCTCGCAGATCAAGCAGATCACTGCAGTTTTTTTCATCTGCTGAATCTGCGCAATCTGCGAGACCTTTTTATTTTTCAGTGCGACAAAAAAATTCCATCTCAAAATGAAATGGAATTTATCTTTAAGAATTTTCCAATAAATAGTTTCTTATCGCACTAACACGACATAACCTTCCAAGTGATAAGTAGTGCCGGGCTTGTCTGCATTTTCATAATCGAGATACCATGCATAGGTTCCCAGTTCTTCAGACAGGCCCTGATGTCTTCCATCCCATCCCGCATCAATGTCATGAGATAACCACATGAGTTGTCCCCACCGGTTAAAGATGTTTAGCGTGTAGTTGACCACATTGCAATCGTGGAAAGGAAGGAATACATCATTCACACCATCTGAATTTGGAGTGAACACGTTGGGCACATTCACGCAGCTCTGGCAATTATGGAAATCAATTCTTACGGTATCGGTCGCAGTACCGCATTGGTCAGCAACGTGCACATCATAGATCCCCGGCTTCATAGACACGTTGAAGGTGGTATCCGTGCTGCCATCCTGCCAGAAGTAGGTTGCATCAGGGAAGAATGCATTGAGATGAATGGTATCACCGTAGCAGTAAAGTGAATCAGGACCGAGATCAACCTTCGGCGTATTCTCGTGAGTGATTACAATTTGATCACCCGAAATGCAACCATACAGATCCTCCACCATCACAGTATAAGTTCCGCTTTTACTAACTAAGTATGTCATGGTGTTGCTTCCATCCTGCCATTCATGATAGTCGGTAGGATTTCCGGCATCGAGTAATAAAGTTGCGTAGTCACAAAGCAAAGTATCGGGACCAAGCTGCACTATGGGCAAGGGTTGTTCAAATACCTCCACGGTATCATATCCGTTGCATCCGATCGCATTTGTTACCGTCACCCAATATGTTCCCGGTGTTCCAACATTGTGAGTAACATTCGTTGTTCCATCCCACCATAAAAATGAAACGCCGCCTACTGTTGTTGCATCAAGCACGGCCTGCTGTCCAAAACAATAATGAATCTCGTCTCCGAGGTCAACAGGCGGCGGAGGCAGTACACCGAGGTTGAACGTGTCAACATTCACACAATAGTGTATATCGGTAATAATCTTTACCCAATAAACTCCTGATGCATAAACTTTCAGAGTGGGGTTTGTAGAACCATTGTTCCAATGGTATGTTATACCGGGAGCTGTTGCATCAAGCAACAGCGTATCACCGAGGCATATTAATGTGTCATTGCCGAGGTCAATTGGCGGAAGGGGAACATAGCTGGCCACCAACGTGTCAATTTTCGAACATGAGTTGAAATCAGTAACATCAGCCCAATAAGTTCCAGCTGTAGAAATTGTGAATGTGGGATCGGTTGATCCATCTTGCCATAAATAAGATATGCCTGAATTCGTGACGTCAAGTGTTAGCGAGGAACCATCGCATAGCGTTGTATCGTTTCCCAAATCCACAACAGGGAGCGGGTAGAGTGAAAGATTCAATGTGTCGCGGCTTACGCAACCATTTACAGACGTAACTTCAACATTATAACTTCCCGCAGCAGTCGCGTCAAAAGTAGAATCTGTCGAACCATCCTGCCACAAGTATACAGAGTTAACCGGGAAGGAAGCATTTAACACAAGGATATTCCCTGTGCAGATGGTGGTGTCGTTTCCGAGATGTGTGTTTGGCAGTGGGTAGATTGTTATCGCCACAGTATCAGAGTCAATGTAATTTCCCTGAAAGTATGCGTAGAGTTGAACATTGTAAGTTCCGGTATCGCTGAAGATGTGGTAAGGAGACCAGCCATTGTCAGTATTGTTTCCTGAATTCGGATCATCAAATACCCATTGAACGGAGTCAACATCAACGGTGTCAACAATGGTGAAGAAAGTGCTGTCACCGAAGCAAAGTCCATCAGCAGTAAATTGTGCCTGGAGAAAAAACGACTGAATAAAATTGGGTAAGCCGAAATTGCAGGAACCCGACTGCAGGTTCACAACATCCTGCACAAAATTGCAACCCGTTCCAACTGTATTCGGATCATTGACCACGCCGAGAAAGCTGGTACCCATTTGGGACAAATAAATTTTTCCATCCGTGGCTAACTGCAGCGCACCGGCATTTGTGAGATTGCCCATGGTAATCAATGAGGCAATAATTTGTGCGTTGGTACCTGCCTGTAAATCCCATTGGTAAACATGACTCACAGCACCGGCAGATTCATTGGCTGCGTACGCGACCTGGCTGTTGGGTGAGAATTCAAAACCATAAGGACCTGCTCCGGGAAAGCCGGACATCAGCGTAAGAGAATTGCTGGGTACGCCGGTCGCCTTATCGAAGTCAAAGATGGTAACATAGTTTCCCGTCCAATCAACAGAAAGTCCCAGCCGGTTTCCGTCCGGTGAAATCTTCATGTAACCTATGGTCGCATCTGAGCTTCCATTCATCACCGGACCAACATTCGTAATTACCGGGGACATGTTAAGTCCGTTGGCATCGAGTATGTACGAATAGAAGTTGGCAGAATTCCATTGATGAGTGACCACCCAAAGCTCACCGGAACCTTTTGCACAAGCAGTAATTTTTTCAGTAGTAGGATTTAATATCGGAACATTCTTCACGGTTACTTCTCCTAATCCTCCTTGCAACGATGTGTCAACAATGGAGTAACGAAATCCGAAGTTACCGGCTTGTGCATCTACCGTGAAGATGTAATAGATAGCACCGTTATTGGGTCCCGGTTGCGGAACAATTACACCTGATTGCGTTGAAGAAGAGTTTCCATCAAGACCGGTTCCGTTGAACATGATCTGGTGATTCTTGTTCCACACACTCATACCATCAGTATAAAAAAGCAATTGCCCGTTGTGATTTGCAATGGAGGTGCAACCTTCGAAAGCAGACATTGCGCTGTTGGTGAGAACCACCGGGACGCCACTGTTAAAATCAACACCGGCGTTGTTGCCAAAATACCAGATGTTCGCTTCCTTCTGAGCAAAACTTTTTTCAGTGAACAATAGAATGATAATGGATAAAAGGAGAGTAGATTTTGAATTCATAGCAGCAAATTTCCGCAATCAAGATACAAATTATCTAATAAGTAGGTCTGAATGGTAAAAATATTTTGAAACATAAATTCTATTCCTGACTTTTTCACTGTTGAAACAGAGCGACATTGTCTCAATGGCTTATCCTTTTCTTCATGTCTTAAGTCTTACATCTTACGCCTTAAGCGAAACCGATCAAATGTCTCCCTTCATCGGTCTCACTAAAATTTCTTCCACCACTGTTTGGGGTGACATGGTATAGGCATTCCAAATAACGCTTGCAATGTCTTCGGCCTTCATAAATCGTTTTTCAGGAAGGTCGCTTCCTTCCCATGAGCTTGTATATGTTGCCCCGGAAATTACAGCGGTCACTTTCACGTGATATGGAATCATTTCCATCCGGAGATTTTTTGAAAAGCCGAGCAGTGCAAATTTTGAAATGCCGTAAGAGCCGCCATTCTCATACGATTGAATGCTTGCTGTAGAGCACATGTTGAAAATATGTCCGCGCTTTTCTTTCATCATCATTTTAACGAGATACTGAGTGAGGAAGTAAGCGCTGTACAAATTTGTTTTCATCAGTTGGTCGAGCGTACCTGCTTTTTCTTTGTGCACTTGTCCCGGAAGAAAAATTCCCGCGTTATTAACCAGCACTTCCACAGCATTCCATTGCAACTTTATAAGTTCCGAGAATCCTTTCAATTGTTTCTTATCGCTCACGTCACATGGATGAGCGATAATTTCTGCATCCGGAAATTTCTGGTGCAATTCATCATACAATTCATCGAGATCTTTTTTGTTGCGCGCACAAATGGCAACATTGAATCCTTCCGATGCAAATTTTTCAGTAATGGCCTTTCCGATTCCGCGCGTTGCTCCTGTGATTACTGCGTTCATTTTGCTTTGTTGACTTTCTACTTCATGGCAAAGTATAAATTTTCTTTTAGTTAATGGTTGAATGGCTTTATGGTTGAATGGCTGTTACAGTTCCAGAACCATTAAGCAATAAAGCCATCCCGATCAATCGGGACCATTTAGCCATATTGCTCCCTTTCCATCATTGATTACTTTTGACCGCATGCTTTCATTTAAATTCTTCACTCACTTTGGCCGTTATTTATACCTGCTGAAAAATTGTTTCGTCAATCCTGACAAGCCATCCATCTACTGGAAAGAAGTGATGAGGCAGTGCGTGGAGATCGGTGTCGGCTCGCTGTTGATTGTAATTATTTTTTCTGTTTTTCTTGGAGCGGTACTCACTGTTCAAACTGCTTTTCAGTTTACTTCCCCGCTGCTTTCACGATCCATCATCGGTTCCATTGTAACCAATACCGCCATTATTGAGATGGCTCCTTCTGTCACGTGTTTAATTCTTGCAGGCAAAATAGGATCAAGCATCGCTTCGGAATTAGGAACCATGCGCATCACGGAACAAATTGATGCACTTGAAATGATGGGTGTAAATTCTGCGGCGTATTTAGTGCTGCCAAAAGTTCTGGCTGCAACCATCATGATTCCGGTGTTGGTGATGATTGCCGGCTTCCTTCAGATTTTCATGGGGCTCACGGTAGGAGTATGGAGCAACGTATTGACGAATGAAGAATTCATGCAGGGTTCCATTCAGTTCTTCATTCCTTTCACTATAAATTTTGCCATCATCAAAGCAACTACGTTCGGATTCCTCATGTCATCCATTTCGGCATATCTCGGCTACTATACTTCAGGTGGTGCGCTGGAAGTTGGAAGATCGGCAACGCGCGCCGTGGTAACAAGCTGCATTTTCATTTTAATATTCGATTATATTCTTGCTGAAATTCTGCTATGATCGAGATCAGGGATGTAAAAAAATCTTTTGGCGAGAAGGAGGTTCTCAGGGGTATCTCGGGGATTTTTGAGCGGGGTAAAACTTCACTCATCATTGGAACGAGCGGCTCGGGAAAAACTGTACTGATGAAATGCATGGTGGGGTTGATGCATCCATCAGGCGGAAAAATTCTTTACGATGGAAAAATTGATTTTGTAAATCTTGAGGAGAAGGATAAAAAGGAAATCAGAAAAGAAATCGGAATGTTATTTCAGGGCGCCGCTCTCTTTGATTCAATGACCGTTGAGAAAAATGTGATGTTCCCGCTCACGATGTTTACCAGCTATACACTAAGAGAAAAAATGAAACAGGTGAACTCTTGTCTCGAGCGGGTGAACCTGGTTGGAACAAATAAATTAATGCCGAGTGAATTGAGTGGCGGAATGAAGAAGCGGGTCGGCATCGCGCGCGCCATCGTGATGAATCCGAAGTATCTTTTTTGCGATGAGCCCAACTCCGGCCTTGATCCGCAAACTTCTATTCTCATTGATGAACTCATTTACGACATCACAGAAGAATTCAACATCACCACCATCGTAAACACACACGATATGAATTCAGTGATCGGCATCGGGGATTACATTCTCTTTCTGAACAACGGGGAAAAAGCATGGGAAGGAAACAAGCGCACCGTGCTGAATGCAGATAACCAGGCGCTCAATGATTTCATCTTCGCATCAAAGTATCTCAAAGAAATCAAAGCGCAGTTGGCAAAATGAATTTGTTTCACGCCGCGAGATTGCAAACTTTATCTTTGGCGTTTCAAAATTTTCAATTGCTAACTGATTGAATGGCTAAATTGCTGAATGGCTAAATTGTTATTTGATGCTGACGCCAACCATTTAGCCATTAAGCCATTTTTTTATTCACCATTCACCATTCACCATTCACCAAATGAGCGTTCTCGTTAATAAAAATTCCAAAGTAATTGTGCAGGGATTCACCGGTCAGGAGGGAACCTTTCACGCCACCCAAATGATCGAGTATGGAACCAATGTCGTTGGTGGGGTTACTCCCGGTAAAGGCGGCCAAAAGCATCTTGACAAACCTGTATTCAATACTGTTGAAGAAGCATGGAGGCAAACCGGTGCTGATGTCTCTATCATTTTTGTTCCGCCCGCATTTGCCGCTGATGCGATCATGGAAGCCGCTGATGCCGGAATCAAAGTGATCGTCTGCATCACCGAAGGAATTCCTGTGCAGGATATGGTGAAGGCGAAAGAATTTATAAATGGAAAAGATTGTCGTTTGATTGGACCGAATTGTCCCGGCGTTATTACTCCCGGTGAAGCCAAAGTTGGCATCATGCCGGGGTTTGTTTTTAAGAAAGGGAGAGTAGGAATTATTTCTAAGTCAGGGACGCTCACGTATGAAGCAGCCGACCAGGTTTGCAGAACAGGATTGGGAATTTCCACTGCAATTGGAATCGGAGGTGATCCCATCATTGGAACCACCACTCGTGAAGCCGTTGAGATGTTCATGAATGATTCTGAAACGGATGGCATTGTGATGATCGGAGAAATCGGTGGCGGCATGGAAGCAGAAGCAGCGCGATGGTTCCGTGATTACGTTAAGGCTTCGCCAGACAAAGCAAAGCCTGTAGTTGGTTTCATTGCGGGACAAACAGCACCTCCGGGCAGAAGAATGGGTCATGCCGGCGCTATCATCGGCGGCACAGAAGATACAGCGATTGCGAAAATGAATATACTTCGGGATTGCGGAATCACAGTTGCAGATAGTCCTGCAGTGATTGGAGAGATGATGGCGAAAGTTCTGAAATAGTTTCGGGTATTAAAAAATCCTTAGAGTGTGGTCTAAGAAAATATATTTGATTCATTTAATCATTTGCTTAGTACTCCTCCAGGTATTTTGTGGGTGCTTTAAATCGGGTTATTTCTTTTCTACCTCAAATAGGATTGTGAACTTAGAAGATTCAACAAGGAGAATAAAATCAATATCAGTTGAACAGACTCTTAAACGCGATAGAAGTAAAAGGAGTGTTGTCTACAATGTATTATTAGATTCTGCAGTGAGAAATTTTCAATTGCCTCTTGATTCAATTAGAGGACGCTATATTGAAATAGTTATTAAGACAACTGACTACCGGGACAGTTATTTTCTGAGATTAGAACCAGAGGATTGGCAAAAAGAAAAACCGATTATGTTTATATCACAAATACGATGAGAAATTTAAACCTTTTGGCAATGAATGTTCCGCTCTTTGGTCGTTGAGAATTTATTCTTTGGGTTTTGGATTTTTTTGAAAGCACTATGGCAGAAAAGATTTCACAGGAGTGTCATTGTTTCTGATAATAAAAAGCCGCCACAAATTATGCGACGGCTTTTCAAATTTTAATTCTCACCAATTAATTCTTCACAAACTTCTGCGAAACACCAGTTCCATTCTGCATCATCAACCGAATGAAATAAACGCCGGGGTTAAATGATGAAACATCAATGGAAAATACAGATACTGATTCACCATCAGAAATTTTGTTCTCTGAAACTTTTCTTCCCAATGCATCATACACTTCAATCGTGAGAACAATTAACGATGAACAATTAATCATTAACTTTTCACTCGCAGGATTTGGATACAACACAATTGCTGATTCAGAATTTTCTCCCGAAACCAAATCACCTTCTCTGCACGTCTTGATCACTTTTGTTGCACCCGAAGCTTTGCTGCATCCATTCGCATCGGTAACTTCCACTTTGTAAGTTCCGGTAGTGGTAGCTGTGTACGTGATGTCAGTCGCCCCGCTGATGTATGCCGTTCCTTTCTTCCACTTGTAAGAAAGTCCGGCACCGGAATTCGCGGTGAGTACTACACTACCCGTTGAGCAAATGTCAACGGTGCCGGAAGGACTGATGGTTGCAGTCGGCAGAGGATTTACGGTAACTGAAACCAAAGCCGATGCAGCACTGCAACCTGTACTGGTTGTGACGATAACTTTATAGGAGCCGGTTTTGCCTGCAGAGAATGAAGTTGTTGTTGCCCCGCTCTGTGGCGTACTCGATTTATACCATTGGTAAAAACATCCGCTGCAACTGCTGACGCTCAGATCGGCGGTTGCCGGTTTGCAAACCGAAACCGGACCCGGAGGAGTGACTGTAACATCAGGCATTGTGCCGATTGAAATATTTTTTCCATTATCATTTCCAACAGTGGATGGGCTTGATCCAATTACGCGAATACGATACTTCGTTCCCGTAGTTGTTCCGATAGGAATGGTTGCATAGATGGTTCCCGATTTCTTCGAGCTTTTTGTTCCGATGGTAACCGGTGAATTGAAATGGCCATTCTCATCTGATAATTGCGCGGTGAAAACATTCCCGGTATTGAAAGTAACATCTGCTGTGTAGGAAACATTGACTGCTGCGCCGGAACAATAGGAAGCTGAAACACTTCCGGTGTGAAGATTAGTTTTCATCTTTCCAAGAAATCCTGCGCTGCCGGCCCCTGAATAGCTGACGTGAGAAAAATATCCGACCGCTCCATAGTTGCAGTCCAATAATCCTCCGACATAAATGTTACCTGAGCCATCTAAAGCCAAATCATATCCATAATCACTCGGGTTGTAACCTCCTGCATCTTCCGCCCACTGAAACACTCCGCTGCTGTTTAATTTGGCCACATAGATGTCGGAACCATAGAAACCAACAAGTGTGTCAGCTCCGAAAACAGTTTTCCAACTTTCGCTTTCCCAGCCGCCGAAAGCTCCAACAATGTATGAGTTGCCTGAAGTGTCAATTGCAATTCCACTCACAAGCTCAGCAACGCTTGCAGAAATATTTCCGGCTTGCACCAGCCAGGTTGGTGATGCACCCGCCAATTGTAAAACGAAGACATCCCTGTTGCTGTAAGCAGTGACTGAAAGACTTCCGACTGATAGAGTGCCTGTGAAAGTTCCTGCACAATAAATATTACCGCTCCCATCCACCTCCAGTGCTGTTGCAATCGTTGAAGTTCCTCCGTCGGCATGGATTACATATAGCAGTTCTCCGCCGCCGCCATATTTGGCAATGAAAAAATCAGGGGATCCATTAGCAGTGATTGATTGCGGTGGATAGGTAAGTGATCCCGGGTATTTCACGCTGCTGAAATAACCGGTGTTACCGAAACTTCCGCAGTAGTACACGTTTCCTGATGCATCAATGACAACATCCTGCGCATCTTCTACAACAAGGTAGTGACCGGTACGCCGGCCCCACAGCTCATCGCCGGTGTAGCTGCTGAAAGCTGCCAGCATAGGATCGGTGTCGCCATCGTCAAGAGTGTCCTCACCAATAAAGGCATTAACATAGAACCATCCTGCAATACAAACTTTGCTGGCACGTACTGCAATGGCATTTGAGCCGGTGCCATAGTTTGTTCTTACATCATTCGCCCAAACTCCTGAGCCGTCAGATGTATTGTATTTGGCAACGAAAACTGTTCCGCCCGTTGCGGTCGTCAATGTATCAGAATCGAAAGTCGCCGACGATTGAAAAGTCCCGGTGATGTAACAATGTCCGGAGTCATCAACGCAAATTGCGGTTCCATCGTCGTCACCTGATCCGCCGGCGCTCTTCGCCCAAAGGACGGTGCCTGCACTGTTATATTTTGCGACGAAAGCATCGGAGTACCCGCAGATGGAATCGTGTTGGGTAAGGGTGACAGAGCCAATTGTTGCAGTTCCATCAAACGTTCCTACTACATAAATATTTCCGCTGCCGTCAGTGGCGACTCCGTTAACGGCGAGTGCGCATGGTGCGCCTGCCGTGGTAACCCATTGAAATGCTTGGGCTTGAATGGTATTGGCTTGAATTATCATTGCTGCAATGATGACAAGCATGAGGTAGTGTAGTTTTTTCATGATTGAAGAATTTTGTGTGAGCAAATCTACCCTTGCAAGATACCCTGATAAAAGACGTGAAGTGGTGAATTTGAATCTCCCTATTTTGGGGGAGATGAACCAAGGGTGATGTGACAAGCAAACAACCCTGATGATTTTTTCAGGGTTGTTTGTTCCATCCAAATTTCATTTGATTATTCCTTCACAAGCTTTACCGAAGGAGAATTTCTAACAGCAAAATGAAAGTGAATGAAAACTACTGTCTTGTAATTACCAACTTGCGGGAGTATACATCGTCATTCAACCTCACCTTCACGAAATATATCCCTGCCTGGACAGCATCGAGTTGAATTTCTTTATGCAGTTCTCCATCTCCGGCAGGAATTATCTGCTCATACACCAATTGTCCGAGAAGGTCAGTTACATTTATTGTTACTTCTGTGTTGTCAGCATTGTTCAGCACAATATCAAGTGTAAACTTTCCATTGCTGGGATTGGGATAGATCATCAATTCAGTATTAGAAAGTTCGGTGCCTGGCTCATCTTCTCTGCATGTTTTGACCACTTTAGCTCCGGCTGATGTCTTGCTGCATCCGTATTGGTTGGTGACAGTCACTTTGTAGCTGCCTTTGGAAGTAGCATAGTAAGTTTGATTGGTTGCGCCCTGGATGATGTTTTGTCCTTTTTGCCACATATAAGTAGTACCATTACTTGCCTGCAACGGCAAACTACTATGCCCGCAAAGATCGAGTCCATCGGGAGCAGTGATGGTGGCGGTGGGCGCCTGATTTACGACGATGGTGGTAGGTGCTGATGTTGCGCTGCAGCCGTTACTGTCTGTTTCTCTCACAGAATAATTAGATGCCTGCTTCACCGTGTAAGTTTGATTGGTGGCGCCATTAACGTTCTTGTTTCCTTTTCTCCATTGGTAGGTTACGTTGGGATCATAGTTAGCGACCAGCGTTATAGATGAGCCACTACAGATGCTCACCGTTCCCGTTGGATTGATACTTAGTAGTGGCAGTTCGTAGCCTCCGATGTCAACCGGGACTGCCACCATAGCGCCTGCATTATCAGTCACAGTACATGTGTATGCTCCTGCTGATAATCCATTGATGTTTTGAGTGGTGGCACCGTTGCTCCAGGCATAGCTGTAAGGTGATATTCCTCCGCTTGCGTTTATGCTTGCACTCCCGTTGCCGTGGCAGGTAACATCTGTCGAGCTGACCGAAGCTGAAAGAAAAGATTGCACTACAGTGATACTTGCTGAAGCCTGTGATTGGGAGTTAGCTACTCCATTCGTAGCGGCAAAAAGAGTAAATACATTTGAAGTGCCGGCAGCAGTTCCCCCGGGAACAGTTACAGTGATGTCGAAATCCCTGTATTCATAAGGATTAAAATTAAGAGCATTTGGTATCGGCGGATTGACGTTCCATACATACGTTGAATTCAATTGCAGAATAATGATCTTAGGTGTGTCAGAGACATTGACTACTGTAAAATGAAGTGTGGTGTCATGATTTGATGAATTCTGCAAAACAAACTTATTACCCGACGATGTTGTCCATGTTTTGGGTGAGTTATCCGAGTCAAAATCAGCCCAGTCATAGTATACATCATCGGCGGTGCCGCATTCAGCACAATTGCCATCTAACCTTTTGACACGAATGTTGCAGGTAGTATTTTTTATGATCAGATTAGTCTTTGCGCCACAAACATTATCGCATGTGACACAAATATTACCACCGACAACTATTGTTGACGGGCAATCTCCGGTTGTTCCAATTACTCCGTACTTGCAGTAAATGGTTTGCCCCTGAGAGGCATTCGTCATCATCATTGCTGCAATGATGATGAGCAGTGGGTAGTGTAGTTTTTTCATGATTGGAAGTTTTTGCGACAGCAAATCTATCGTCGTGATACAGGCGAATAAAAGACGTGAAGTGGGGAATTTGAATGTCCCTACTTTGGGGGAGAAACACCAATCGTCATCTCGAGGAGCGAATAATCGTCATTGTAAGGAGCGAAGGACAGATACATTGCGTGGGGGCGACGACCTGTTCCGATTTTTCGGAAAGCAATCCCCTCCAATTCATCGCCAAAGTCCGGGAGATTGCTTCCCGAAGAAAAATCGGGACAGGTCGGAAAACTCCACTGCAATGCCAACGCAGTTTTCCTCGCAATGACGTATAGAATGGAGATTGCATCCCGAAGAAAAATCGGGACAGGTCAGAAAGCTCCACTGCAATGCCAACGCAATTTTCCTCGCAATGACGTATCGAATTGACTTTCCTAAATTTATAGAGTGAAGTTCATTAAACCGATCTTGCTTTTTCTGGTATGCGTAAATTTTTCTTTCGCCCAACACACTATACCGGTCTTCCACCATTTGAACACCGCAGATGGACTCTCAAACAATCGCGTTCGATGTATCCTGAAAGACAATCGTGGCTTCATGTGGTTTGGTACGGATGAGGGACTGAATCGCTACGATGGAAAAGAATTGATTGTCTTTAAAAATATTCCCCGTGATTCTTCTTCTCTTTCGGGAAATGAAATTCACGATCTGTTCGAAGACCGCGATGGAATAATTTGGATCGCTACCGGCGACGGTGGTTTGTCTTCATACAATTATCAGAAAGGAAAATTCAGGCAATATCATATTCACATCAGTGGAAGTGATGGCTCAGTTGCGAATTCCATCAATGCAATTGCACAAAAAGGCGAAGACAAATTGTGGATCGCAACAGACAAGGCCGGATTGTATCTATTCGACAAAAAGAGAGGAACATTTCAAATTCTATCACAGACGATAAGCGGCATCAACAGAGAGTATGCTAACAAGGCGTATTCATATTTTGATTTAGCAACAGATTCCATTGGGAACACCTACTTCGGCACCCTGACGTTTTCTCTTTTAGTGGCTCGCACAGATTCTTTTCCTGTCACAAAAGCGATTAAGGAGTATCCGTATCCTGCAAATTCGATCAACTGTATTTTCATAGATAACAAGAAACGAGTATGGCTCGGAGCATGGGATAATGCACTGCATGAATACAATGCAAAAACAAATTCCCCCGATAAAATCGGGGCAGGCATCAGCACGATCCTACTGAACAAGAATGATGTCCTTACCTATTCAGGCGACGAAATCATTTCAATCAATGAGGACCAAAAGGAATGGCTGTGGCTTGGGAGCAGACATAGTGGCCTTTACCTATTCAATCCCATCACGAAGGAAATTTTCAATCAGAAAAAAAACCTCGGCGACCCGGGCTCGTTAAGCAGCAACACTGTTCGTTGCATTTATCGCGACAATGCGAACCGGATGTGGGTTGGCACTGATGCCGGTATTGATATTTATGATCCGCTGCTCAATCAATTTGAAGTGGTTCCGCTGAAAAAAATTATTGCCGATGCCGGTGAGGATGAAACGGTATACGATTTTTTTCAAGATGAAAATTCATTTTACATCGCTACCAGCAAAGGGCTATTGATCAGAAAATTCCTGCGCTTGCCCTCTCCCGATGCATCGGTCCGGGGTGTGGGTCAGACAGATCAATTCATTCGCAAAACTTTTTCTTACAACAAGGAAGAACTCAGCATCACAAAAATTTTCAGAGATAATCAAGGCACTCTTTATCTCGGTACTAATAAAACGGCTTTCATTCTTGACACGAAAAATTTATCCATCAAAACATTCAACTGCTCATACAAGCGCAAAGAAGATGATTTCAATTTCTTCAACATTCCTTCCTCGCGAATCGTGAGTATGGCAGAAGGAAATTGGAATGATCATGATGTGTTGTGGATTTGTCCCTATGGACATGGTGTTGGTGTGTTCGATAAGAAAACATGGAGTGGCATGGTGAGTACTCTGAATATTCCTGATAATATGGAAAACCTCGTTCGCAAAGTTTTCGTTGACTCAAAAAATAATTGCTGGTTATTGTGCGCTGCGAAGGGCTTGGGGCAAGGCGTTTCTTGTCCTGTCGCACCGGCATTGAAAAATTTATGGACAAAAGAAAACTTTCAATCGAAAACAATTTTACTTGATTCCGCATTTCTTCGAACAGAGTTTGCTGAGCAGAATCCTGCCGGCTCATTTTCACTCCGCCCTAATAACCTTTATGACATGATTGAAAATACTGACGGCACCTATTGGATAACGTCGAGCACAGGGTTGTTTCTTTTTAATCCTGATCTAAACTCTTCATCCATGGGGAAGTTGGGTGGAACATTCACTTCTTATTCTTCCGATCATCCGGACATGAATGGATTGATGAAAGACAAGAATGAAAATCTATGGATCATCGTTTCCGGCGGACTGGAATTTTTTGATGTCAAGAAAAAGCAGTTTCACTTTTTCGGTTTCAAAGAAGGGATTCCCGGTGAAGGTGTGCAGCGGTATTTTTACAGAGGCCATGACGGATTCGTTTATGCGGGTGGAAATGGTTACTTCATCCGCTTCAGGCCGGAAGAAATTAAATTCAATCTTGCCTCACCTGAAATTGCGATCACCCATTTCAAAATTTTCGACAAACCATCAGACAGCTTGCTGCTTCAACAGGAGATCAATCTTTCTTACAGGAAAAATTTTTTTTCCTTTGAATTTGCGGCTCTCAATTACACTGATCCCGATGCGAACCAATATGCATATCAACTCGAAGGCGTTGATCACGATTGGGTATTCAGCGGCAATCGCAACTTTGCGAGCTACACGAATCTGCATGGTGGTCATTATGTTTTCAGAGTGAAAGCCGCAAACAATAATGGTGTGTGGAATGAAGAAGGAATGTCAGTTCCGGTTTACATTAAACCACCTCTCTGGCAATATGTGTGGTTTTATCCATCCTTGATTTTGATTTTTGTTGTAGCAGGATTTTTCATTTACAGAAACCGTGTGCAGCGACTACGCAAGCAGCAGGAAGAAAAACTCAGAACAGAAATCGAAGCGCAGGAACACGAGCGGGTGCGTATTGCCCAGGACCTGCACGATGATTTTGGCACCAGGATTTCGGCACTGAAGATTTACATGAGCACGCTGGAAAAATATCTCGACACAAAAAGTGAAGAAGCTGTGGCAGTTCAGGAGAGCGCGAGGTCCATCGTGAACGAAGCCATGACTGACCTGCGAACACTGCTGATGAATCTTTCACCGAAAACTCTGGAGATGCATGGCTTTCACGCTGCCGTTCATGATCTCGTGAACCGTCTTAATCACACCGGCATGTTTGAAGTGGAATTGGATGTTGATCATTCTGTGCAACGATTCGATAAGAAATCGGAACTCGCTTTGTACAGGATTACACAGGAACTGCTGAATAATTCAATCAAACATTCGCAATGCACTGAAATCAGTATTCAACTTTTGCAACGTGATGGCATGCTTGTTCTCACTTATTCAGATAATGGAAAAGGATTTGATAAATCACAATTGAAAGAAAAAGGATTTGGTCTGAAGAATATTGAGAACCGTGTTTCTTTGACCGGAGGAAAAATTTTTTGGGATACGGCACCCGGCAGAGGCATTAGTGTAACTGTTGAAGTTCCTAATAACCCAACGCAGTGAAACGAAGTCCCGATTTTCATCGGGATAACCCAATAAACCAATTCCCATTTCTCATGCGAAAAGTTTTAGTAGTTGACGATCACAAAATCATAAATGACGGAATGAGGTTGCTCATTTCATCTCATGAAGGATTTGAGGTGATCGGTCAATGCTTTAATGGAAAAGATGCAGTTGATTTTATTCAGGATCAACAACCCGATTACATCGTGATGGATGTGAACATGCCGGTGATGGATGGGATGGAAGCGACTGCGGCGATCAAGAAACTAAAACCGGAAATAAAAATCATCGTGCTCAGCATGGTCGGCGATTTTGCAACGGTGAGCAAAATGATTGAAAGTGGAGCTGATGGCTACATTCTTAAAAACACTGACAGCGACGAATTCTTCACTGCAATTAATACCATTGAAAAGGGAGGGATGTATCTCAATCCTGAAATCAATCAGGTGCTCCTGAAAGGAATGAAAGAGCAGAAAGACATTCACCTCACGAAGCGCGAAAAAGAAATTCTCAAACTTGTTGTCGAAGGATTGTCAACAAAACAAATTGCTGATAAACTTTTTCTGGGAGAAGAAACAGTGAAGTCACATCGCAAAAACCTCATGGCGAAATTGAATCAACCCAATGTGGCTTCGCTGGTGAAGTTCGCAATCGAACGAAATTTGATTTAACCTTTTCCAAAGTTTTCCGCAGGGCTCTGTAGATGAACTTTTGGAAAAGGTATTCTATCATCCCATATCTATATTTGACGCATAAAGAAAATTATGAAACTACTCGAAGGAAAAACTGCCCTCATCACCGGCGCCTCCCGCGGCATCGGTGAAGCCATCGCAAAAAAATTTGCCGAGCACGGAGCCAACATTGCATTCACCTATTTGTCTTCCGCAGAAAAAGCATTGACACTTGAGACCCATCTGCACTCACTCGGTGTGAAAGCACTCGGTTACAAAAGCAATGCTGCATCGTACGCCGATGCCGAGCATTTAATCGGGAATGTGCTGATGGAATTTCAAACCATTGATGTGGTGGTAAACAACGCCGGCATCACCCGCGACAATTTGATTCTTCGCATGAGTGAGCATCAATGGGATGAAGTGATAACCACGAATCTCAAATCTGTCTTCAACATTTCAAAGAATGTTTGCAAGCCGATGATGAAGCAACGCGGCGGTTCCATCATCAATATGAGTTCTATTGTTGGAATGACCGGCAATGCAGGACAAACAAATTATGCAGCATCAAAAGCAGGAATCATCGGTTTCACAAAATCATTGGCTAAAGAACTTGGCTCGCGCAACATCCGATGCAATGCCATTGCTCCCGGCTTCATTGAAACAGAAATGACTCACGGGTTAAGTGATACAATGAAAGAAGAATTCAAAAAAAATATTCCTCTCGGAAGATATGGATCAACAGAAGAAGTGGCGAATGTTTGTCTCTTTCTTGCCTGCGATCTTTCGAGTTATGTGAATGGGCAAGTGATTTCCGTTTGCGGCGGACTGAACACTTAATCAATGCTTAAGAGGCTCAATGGCTAAATGGTTTTTCTTTGCGCCACCATTTGGCAATTTAGCCATTCAGCAATTCGTTTAACCCTCATGCAACTTTCCCTTCAATATCCCGCCTGGTATTTTCTTCTCTGCATTTTGCTCGGAGCACTCGCTTCATTCCTTCTTTACTATCGCGACAAGCAATTTAAAGAACTCGGAGCAGCATTCAGGAAATGGGTGTGGTTGCTCGCTGCTTTTCGTTTTCTTGCTGTGAGTTTCCTTGCCTTCCTTCTTCTCTCACCACTAATAAGAACAAACATCAACAGAGTTGAAAAGCCCATTGTGGTTTTGTTACAGGATAATTCTCAGTCTGTGGGAACGACTATAAAGAAAAATGATTCGCTGAAGTATGTGCAGCAGTTAAATTCTTTAGAGAAAAATCTTTCTGAAAAATATGATGTGAAAACCTATTCATTCGGTTCGGCCCTTGATGAAGGCCTGAAATTTTCTTTCAATGAAAAAACCACGAACATTTCTTCTGCACTCGATCAAATTGCAAACATTTACACCAATCAAAATCTCGGGGCTGTCATTCTCGCTACGGACGGTATCTACAATGAGGGAAGCAACCCTGCTTATCTCAATGAAAAACTGCATGCTCCGGTGTACACCATTGGCCTGGGTGATACTACAGTGAAGCGCGATTTGATTCTCACAAATGTCTATTACAACCGCACCGTTTTTCTTGGAGACTATTTTCCAATCAAAGCAGAGTGGCACGCACAATTTTGTCCGAATGAAAAAGCGGCGATCACGCTCAAAGAATTATCGGGCGGCAATGAAAAAATTCTCGACTCAAAAGAAATTTCCATACAGGGGAATGATGATCGCGGCAGCAACGATTTTTTGGTGAAGGCAGGTGAAGCAGGATTAAAGCACTACCGGATTTCTCTTTCAATGCTCAGCAATGAAGCTTCAGAATTGAACAACGCAAAAGATGTTTTTGTAGAAGTGGAAGAGAAAAAGGAGAAAGTTTTGATACTCGCTAACGCACCGCATCCTGATGTGGCTGCATTGAAACAAACAATCGAAGAGACAAAGAATTACCGGGTAGATGTAAACATCGGAAGTGATTACAGCGGCAACATCAAGGATTACTCGCTCATAATTTTCAACCAGCTTCCTGCACAGGGCCATCCCGTTCAATCGTTACTTGAACAAATTCATCAGGAGAAAAAATCAGTCCTCTTTATTGCCGGCGCGCAAACAAGCGTAAGCATGTTCAACAATGCACAGCAAATGCTTTCGATTGAAGGCAACAACAATTCAACTACTGATGCATTACCGGTTGTGAATGGCGACTTCACGCTCTTCAATCTTCCTGACATCGTCAAACAAAATCTTACTGCATTTCCGCCGCTGCAATCTCCGTTTGGAGAATACAGGACTTCGCCCGGCGCCGTTGCTCTGTTCAATCAAAAAATCGGGAACATCACTACAAAATACCCGCTCATTTTATTTCAGCAAGACCTCGATGGCCGTACCTGCGTGATTGCCGGAGAGGGCTTATGGCGCTGGCGCATGTGGGATTACCTGCAGCACAAAAATCAGGATGCATTCAATGCGCTGATTTCCTCGGTGGTTCAATACCTCGCCGTTCGTCCTGATGAAAGACAATTTCGTGTGCGACTGGAAAAAGAAATGCAGAGCGCCGGTAACAGGATTTTTTCAGAGAATGAATCGGTGGTGTTTGATGCCGAGTTGCTGAACGAATCGAATGAACTCATTAACGATCCTGATGTAACCATGACGGTCAAAGATGAAGGAGGAAAAGAATTTCCTTTCATCTTCAGCAAGACAGGAAATACTTACACGCTAAATGCAGGCTTTTTTCAGCAGGGAAGTTATTCATATCTCGCACGAACAAGCTACAACAACAAAAACCTCACGGCTTCCGGAACATTCTCCATCACACCCACCCAGCTTGAATTTGTAAACATGCGCGCTGATCATCAGTTGCTTTACCTGCTCAGTGGAAAAACAGGAGGCAAGCTTTTTTATCCATCGCAACTTGATGAACTTGCAAAGGCAATTCAATCAAAAGAAGAAATCAAGCCGGTGTTGTACAGTACCACCCGTACGGAGCCGCTTATCAACCTTCGGTGGCTCATTATTCCGATATTACTGCTGCTTGCGATAGAGTGGGGGATCAGGAAATTTAATGGGGGGTATTGAAATTCGCGAATCGCGATATGCGTATCGCGATTCGCGACTCACGATTCACGACTCACGACTCACGACTCACGATTTTTCCTCTCCTCAATTGTTTTACCTTCGCCCCCCCTACAAACCAGTCTTAAAGATTCATTCATTATGACAAAGCAAGTTACTCGTACAACCGTTGTGCTACTGCTATGCTTCGGAATTTTTCATCAATCATTGCTGGCACAGGCACACAACCCGCTCATCAATAACTCGGGTGAGATAATCAGCAAGTCCCTTCAACTGCAGATTGACACTGACTATATCGAAGCAATCAAGCAATTGCGCACTATACCTGCCAACGATACCAATTATTACGAGGCCATGGGAGAGTTGGTTAATTCTTACTATGGGCATCGCGATTATGACTCAGTCATTAATATCAGCAGGCGCTTTTTAGCGGAGGAGAATGCATATCATGCCACATTCTACAATTCGCTTGGCAATGCGCTGGATGCTTCAGATAAACCGGAAGAGGCCGTGAAAGTGTTTATGGAAGGAATCGGGCAATTTCCAAATGTGAATTTGCTTTATTACAATCTCGGCATCGCCTATCGCAATCTGAAAAAATATCCTGAAGCGGTAAATAGTTTTCAGAAATCAATCGAGATCAATCCTTTTCATGCCGGCAGCCATCTCATGCTCGGGCTCATGTATTTGCAGGCGCAGCAAATGGTGCCTGCCATGTTTGGATTGTCAACATTTCTCCTTGTGAGTCCGGAATCAGGCAGAGCTAATGATGTGATCGGGCTTCTTGAAAAGATAGCGCAGATCGAATACAAAAGTGACAGCGACGTTTTCACATTGCCGTTAAATCCGGATGAAGATGATTTTTCAGAGCAGGAAACTATTCTCAGATCGAAGATCGCACTAAACAAAGGATATAAATCGCAATCGAAACTGCATTATGACATTGTGAAACAGTTGCAGGTACTCTGCGAAAAATTAGAGCCTTCAGCCGATGCAAAAGGATTCTGCATGAGAACCTATGTGCCGCTTTATAGTGATCTTTTTAAGAAAGGTTATTTTGAAACATTCAGTTATTATTTTCTTGCAGCAGCGAATCAACCGGATATTCAGGCATGGAATAAAAAGAATGATAAGAAACTAAAGCAGTTCGCTCACTTCGTAATTTATAAAATGCGCGACATCAGTGCTCAATATCCCATCATGGTAAATGGCAAACCTTATAACCTGCCCCACGGGATTGAGAACGGAAAAGTGGTATCCATCGGCAAAACAAACGCTGACGGAACCGAAGATGTGGGCTATTGGTATTTCTTTCACGAGAATAATTACCTGTGGAAGGAAGGAGGATTCGACAATTCAGGAAAGGAAGACGGTGAGTGGAAATTCTATTATGATGACGGCACACTCAAAGAAACTCATGTGTTCAAGTCAGGCGAGGTGCAAGGTCCTTTAAAAACTTATTACCGGAGCGGAGCTTTGGAATCGGAATTGAATTATTCAAATCACCAGGTAACCGGCACCGTGAAAACATATCATCCTTCGGGTCAGCCAAACCGGCAACTCGAAATTTCCAATGGAATGCGCAACGGAAAATTTACCGTATATAATCAAAATGGCGACAAGCAGGAAGAAGGTACTTATAAAAATGATAAGCTCGATGGCAGTTACAAGACCTATTTCCGTAATGGAAACATTGATGTGGAAAGCAACTATACTGATGGCAAGCTCACGGGGGCCTACGTATCCTATTTTTCAAACGGAAAAAAATACCTCGAAGCAAAATACGTCAATGATCAGCCGGTAGGAACGGTGAAATATTATTACAGATCGGGTAAGGTGCGCGAAGAGCGAACCTTTGATAATAACGGAAAACCCACGGGTTCCGACAAGAAATATTATGAAGATGGAACGCTGCTTTCAGAGACAAAATTTGACAACAGCGGAACTGAAGAATCATACACTGAAAATGATGACGACGGAAAACTCTGGCTGAAAATCATCTCAAAAGGTGGCAAGGTGAGTGAGGTAATTTACTACGATAAAAAAGGCGGAGTAATTATTAAGAATGAGCGCACGCGCGGCACGTGTAATGTAACGGCCTACTATCCTGATGCACAACTCTATTTCAAGGGTCAGCTTAAGAATGATCAGCAGGTAGGGGAATGGAAAACATACTATTCAAACGGGGCCTTGAAGGAAATAGAGCACTATAATGATGAGGGTGATCACGAAGGCTCTTATAAATCCTATTTCCGGAACGGCACGCTTGAGTACGAGTACTCTTATAAAAAAGGAAAAGAAGATGGCTACTTTAAATCGTATTTTCAGAATGGAAAAATTCATACCGAGGGCTGGTATGAAAACGGTGATCGCAGCGGTACCTGGCTTTCATACAATCCGCTTGGTATTTTAACTGCGAAAGAATACTATATCGCCGGCACTCAGCACGGCAGGCAGGAATACTACAATGATGTTGGCAAGCTCTACAGCGTTGAAGTGAAGGAAGATGAAATACTCCAGGAGGTAATTAACTTTGACACTACCGGCAAGGTGATCAACACGGTTAAATTGAAGAACGGCAGCGGTCCTGTCAACACTGTTTTTTTTAATGGAAAGAAACGCTCAGAGATCACATTGAAAAACGGGTGGCTTCAGGGCCCGGCAAAGTTTTATCATATAAATGGAAAAACAGCAACGGAAGGCTCCTATAAAAACGATTGGCAGGAGGGCGAATGGAAATGGTATGATAACTTCGGCAATGTTGAAAGCGTTACCACATTTCATGAAGACAGCAAACAGGGCAAGACATTCAAATATGAAAATGGGAAGCTCTATTCCGTGGATCATTTCAAAGATGATAATTCTGACAGCGTGACCACCTGGTTTTTTCCTTCCGGCAAAGTAGAACAACAGGTAACATTTAAAGATGATGTTCGCAACGGGCCGGTGAAGATCTACAATGAGGACGGATCATTGTATGTCCTGTTGAATTACAAGGATGATAACTTACTCTCCTATACTTATAACGGTCCCGATGGGAATCTTCTCCCGCCCATCGACATCGCAAAAGAAACAGCTACCATCACTACTTATTTTCCCGGCAAGAAAAAAGCGTTTGAAGGTCAGTATAAATCGGGATGGCGTGAAGGAAAATTTGTCCGCTATTCGCCTACCGGTGCAGTAGTGGAAGAGCGTAATTACAAGAACAATTTCCAGGACGGTCCGCAGAAGCAATACAATGCTGCAGGCAAACTCATCGCAGAAGAAAATTATGTTTACGCCGACAAGCACGGCACCTGCAAATATTATTACGATGATGGAAAAATTAAGCGCATCGAGAATTATTTTCTTGACGACCCGCATGGTGAATGGAAGTACTATGATAAGAATGGGAAGGTGACCAAGACGGAGCACTATTATATGGGGGAATTGCTTGACTAAAGAGGAAGGTTCTATGTCTGTAGGGCAGGTCATTAGTAAGAATCATTAAAGTTGAAACTACAAAACTGCCCAGCCCGCAACTGATGATTAAAATATTGACGTTATTTGGTTTACTAATAGTTGTGTCATTTTTAACAGGATGTGAAAGGACATTTTATTATAAAAAAAATATCACAGGTCGATTTTATCTTGTTGAAGATGAAAGTGCATCGGGAAAGTCACTATGTATAAAGCATGGAAAAGATAGTTGGCAGCATTTAATTACTGGAGATATTGTATATGTTCTTGCGAATAAGACCAAAATTCTCATTCAGCAAAAAAGAACTGCTCCTTCATGGTCTTATTATTATTTAATAGATGTTTCTACCACTGAATATGAAGAAGATATTTTAAAAATTACTGAGACTGAATTTTATATCATAAAAGACACCCTAAGGGCTGATTTTAATTTTAAAATTGAATGAATCCGGTATCCTTTCACCGGGCTGACTTTCCGGATTTTTTATGTTCAACAATTTGATGTCGTTGTTGATCTTTAGAATGCAACTGCGCAGTAGATCAATCCCGCAATACTTCGCGCATATTGCAGGATAGTTAAACCCATTCCATCAGTTGTTGGTCTGGCTCTACTCGAGCTATGCAAAGACCAAAACGGAATCAACAACGCAGCAATGGATTTAACGTTTCGTCGAATTTCTTTTGCCAACATTGAAACTTCAACTTAAGTTTGCCTTCAAGAATTCTATTTTATGAACAAAATATTCCTCCTTCTCCTCTGTACCTTTTCTATTGCTGCCCGCTCACAAACTGTGGGATTGATCTATAACTATCCCGGGGCTGCTGATGGATACATTTTATTTGCTCCCGGCCTTAGTGATACTACTTACCTAATTGACAAATGCGGTAAGCGCATTCATCAGTGGACAAGCTCCTACCACCCGGGATTGGCTGCTTATCTTCTGAATGATGGTGCACTCCTTCGCTGCGGAAATGTCAATAATTTAAACTTCCTTGGCGGCGGACAAGGCGGCCTTCTTGAAAAGCTGGACTGGAATAGTAATGTAATATGGTCGTATCTAATTTCTGACAACAGTCAATGCCAGCATCACGATGCCATTCAACTGCCGAATGGAAACATCGTGGCAATCGTTTGGGAAACTCACACCAAGATAGATGCACAAAATAATGGCCGTGTTTCCGTCGGAAACCTTATGTGGTCTGAAAAGATCGTAGAGATTAAGCCGGAAGGCATGGATTCAGCAACCATTGTTTGGCAATGGCGTGCCTGGGATCATTTAATCCAGGATGTTGACAGCACAAAACTGAATTATGGAGTGATAGCCGATCATCCGGAGCGGATCAACATCAACCTCGGATCGCTCGATAATACGAACACGGACTGGCTTCACATCAACGGGCTGGATTATAATTCTGATCTCGACGAAATAATGATGAGCTGCCATAATCTGAATGAAGTTTACATCATTGACCACAGCACTACCATGGCTGAGGCAGCTTCGGCATCTGGCGGTAACTCCGGTCATGGCGGAGACCTGTTGTACCGTTGGGGAAACACTCAGAATTATGACCAGGGAACAGCGAATGATCAGAAATTTTACGGGCAACACAATACAACCTGGATTCCGCAGGGACTTCCGGGAGCCGGAAAAATTCTTGTATTCAATAATGGCGTCGGTCGCCCCGGTGATGACTATTCTACCGTAGAAACCCTCATTCCTCCTGCTGTTGTGAACTATAGTTATCCGCTCGGCACAGATTCGGCTTACTTGCCAACGGCGCAGGATTGGATATATACAGCGGATCCTGCCACCTCATTATATTCATTTATAGAAGGAGGGGCTCAGCGTTTATATAATGGAAATACCCTCATCTGTGATGGTGCGTCGGGAACATTCATAGAGATTGACAGTTTAGGAAATAACCTTTGGGAATATATAAACCCCGTTGATTATGCCGGTATCCTCACGCAGGGAAACATTCCGGTGGCGAACACCTGCTTCCGTGTTACTTTTATTCCTTCTCAATATCCCGGCCTTGCCGGTGAGTCACTTACACCAGGTGCCCCCATCGAGTTGAATCCCCTAAACTACATCTGTGAAAACTATGCGACCGGTGTTGAAGCAATAAAATATAATGCAACGCTTACCCTCTATCCCAATCCGTTTCAAAGCAGTTTTGCTATTCATGTTCCTGTTGATGTGAGCCATGCCACACTGCAGGTGCATTATGTAACGGGAAGATTGCTTTATGAAGAAAAGAATTTCTCCGCAACGCCTCAGTCAGATGCAATCATTTCCCTGCCTCCATACAAAGGGGTGCTGATTGTTTCCCTGAAGGATGATTCCGAAGGCGGAAATCACTTATGGAACATGACTGTTATAGCAGAGTGAGGAATTTATATTCCTCCTTCACAGACTTGCCTTCTACATTGGCAAGTTTTACCACAGGCAAAATTCGAGCGTTCGGCTTGTGCCTTTTAGTTGTTGCATTTATGGTCTCAAAAACTATTCAATCACAATTTTCTTTGTTACCACTTCATTATTCATTGTCAGTTGAAGAAAATAAATCCCGGCATCAAGTTGATCACAACTGAGATTGACATCCTGGTTTCCCGCATCCATATTTTTATCAAGCACCGTTTGCAGTTTTCTGCCGGTCAAATCATATAAATCAATCTGAACCCGCGAATCTTCCGGCAATAAAAATGAAATGACAGCAAAAGATTCAAATGGATTCGGATAAAACCTGAGTGAAGAAGTTGGATCATTTGAGGATGGCACCCCGGACTTGCAGGAGGTATATACAGTAGTGAGTTGAGAGATCTTGCTGCATCCCTGGTTATTAGTAACGGTCACCTTGTAATCTCCTGTTTGAGTTGCATGATATATTTGATTGGTTGCAGAAGAAATATTGGACCCGTTTAGCTTCCATTGATAAGAAAAATTGGTTCCGCTGTTTGCCTGCAAATCTACTGAACCCGTGGTGCAGATGTCAAGATTGCCAAGCGCAGTGATCGTTGCCTTAGGTTTTGAATTTACATTCACGGTGATAGAATTACAAGCACCTGCAACGATACAACCCCCTTCACCCCGGACATAATAGGTAGTAGCAGATGATGGAGATACTGTGATAGAAATTCCGGTCCCTGCAGTAGTACCGCCACAACTATTAGTGTACCACGACCATCCTGTGGCATTATTGAGATCACCCGTAACCGTTAGTAGGGTACTATTGCCCTTACAAATTGGATTTACTGATGCAGATATTCCAAAAATGTTTGAATAAATACAACCAGACGAATTGAAATAAACGGATGCCGTGTAACCGGAAGAATCCGTTTTTAAGGAATCACAATAGGTTTGCACCTGCACTTCATAGGTAGTGTCGGGGATGTTATTCACTATTTTTTTCAAAGTGTCAGGAGCATTTACACTGGATTTAATCCAATTAAAGCTCCCTACCGGTCGCTTACGAACGCGATAACTATAAGCGCAACTATTCCCCGTCCAATGTACTGTTGCTTTTGTGGCAGAAATATCAGATATATAAACGGATAATGGTAACGGGCATGGTTCGCAGACAACGTTTGCATCAGGGGTATATTCCCAGAAATCCTGTCTGTAGCCACTGTTATCATCACCGGTACCTATATAGCCATGATTGTCTATTGAAAAACCCACAGCAGCATAACGTGATGTGCCACCAAAATCCGCTTTTTGGATCCAGCTATTAGTAGCAGGATCATACTCCCAAAAATCTTTATACAAAGTACCATTGTTATAACCGGTGCCAAAATATCCTTTATCCTGGATTGAAAAGCCAACAGCAAATTCTCTGGCAGTGCCTCCGAAATCGGCTTTCTGTGTCCAAACATTTGAAGAAGGATCGTATTCCCAGAAATCCTTAAAACGAATATTAAGACTGCTATTACTTCCTAAACCAATATAAGCTTTAGTACCTATAGAGAACCCTGAAGCATTTACTCTTTTGGTGCCTAAAAAATAAGCTTTCGATGTCCATATATTAGTAGTGGGATCATATTCCCACAAATCCCTATATTGAGATCCCCCATTACCACCAGTACCAATATATCCTTTATTACCAATGGAAAAGCCAACGGTTCCGCTTCGTATTGAACCTCCGAAATCTGCTTTTTGACTCCACGTGTTGGATACAGGATCATACTCCCAAAAATCTTTTGATGAAGGAAAGCCCGTACCTATATATCCTTTGCTGCCAATGGAAAAACCAGCAGGCTGCCATCTTCCGGAGCCACCGAAATCGGCTTTCTGAGCCCAGGTGCCATTACCAGGATCATATTCCCAAAAATCTGTCAGAAATACGTCATTGAGGCCTGTGCCTATATATCCTTTGCTTCCTATAGATAAACCTATACCCCTTTCTCTTTGTGCACCACCGAAATCAGCTTTCTGAGTCCAGGTATTTGAGGTGGGGTTGAGTTCCCAGAAATCCCTGAGATCCTGATCACCGATTAAATTGACGTATCCGGTGCCAATGTACCCCTTAGTTCCAATTGCAAAACCTGCTGCTAAATATCTTGGAGATCCTATTAAATCCGCTTTCTGTGTCCAGCTATTCGCAACCGGATCATATTCTCTAAAATCTTTGTACCAGGCGCCGTTGTTATAACCAGTTCCTATATAACCTTTAGAGCTGATTGAAAAGCCGACTGCTCCCGATCTTCCAGTCGTTCCACAGTCAGCTTTCTGTGTCCAGTTATTTGTGGAAGGATCATACTCCCAAAAATCTTTGTACCATGCTCCATTGGAAATGTTATATCCCGTTCCTACATACCCTTTGCTACCTATAGAAAAACCTGCTGCCAATGATCTTGCTATTCCTCCAAAATCTGATTTCTGAGTCCAGGTATTTGTAGAAGGATTATATTCCCACCAATCCTTCAGATATTGATCGCCCGCCGAATAATAGGAACCTGTGCCGATATATCCTTTACTGTTAGAGCTTATGGAAAAACCGGTAGCTCCATATCTTGATACGCCTCCGAAATCAGCTTTTTGAGTCCATGTATTAGTAGCAGGATCGTATTCCCAGAAATCTTTTAAGGCAGTTCCATTATTGCCGGTACCAACGTATCCTTTGCTGCCAATGGAAAAGCCAGCTGCACTCGCTCTCCCTGTACCGCCAAAGTCGGCTTTTTGAGTCCAGGTGTTAGCAGTAGGATCATATTCCCAGAAATCCTTTTGAAAGGAAAATTTATAACCTGTACCAATATACCCTTTGCTGCCAATACTAAAGCCTGTAGCCCCATTGCGCTCCGTTGGTCCATTAGAAACGCTCAAGCCAACATCATTTTTTTGCACCCATGTACCTTGTGCGCGACTTTGAGTTAAACCGGCTATAATTAAAATAGTCAAAAAGAAGAAGATTGTTTTTCCTGCCGGGGAGAATCTTTCGGTTGTTCCGATTTTGTTGGAAATCTTGTCTGAGTGTGTCATGCTGTTGGAATTTGAGTTATTGGATTAATTATTTTACAAAGCTTTGTGCTTTCATTTCATCACTGTTGAGAGAGCAAGTAAAACTGAAAAAAGCGGCTATTAAGATTTGTTGCATAGGAATGAGTTTACTGCTTGATGAAAATTGTATTTTGATTTGTTCGATGAGTCTTTGCATCAAAAAAATAGCAACCGGAAGAGAAACTTGAAACATCAATTGTAGTAGCTCCGTATTTCAACCGACCTCTTGCGATTATTCGGTTGCTCAAATCTCCAATTTGCCCGTAGGTCTGTTTACTCTCGTTGTTATAAATAGTTAAATCTTTAGTAGCTGGATTTGGAAAGAGTTGAATAGCATCATTTGTTTTCACATTGCCAATTCCGGAAATATAGCCAATCCATGTATGTACCGAAAAAACGAGATAGGAGACTCCAGATCCTGTGAAAACAATGCTGTCAGTCTTATAACATTGAAAGTAAAGAACAGATACAGTATCGGTCATAAGAATTGAAAAACTTGGCTGACAATTCTCAGTTTCAAGAGGAGAGTCATAATACATTTCTCCTTGAGCTTTGGGTGCCGGATTAAGAGAGGGAAATGGAAGAGAATCACTGTAGAACAAATTACGGTCCCATCGGATTACCAGAGGCAATAAGGCATGCGCTGATAAAATAGCTAATCCATATGGTAGAATGTCATCCTGCATGACTGTGACTTTAAGGCGCATTGAATCATTATCTAATGGTGACTCAAAAAACATATTGAATTTATCAGGATCAACCTTCATAATTTTTTCTCCAAATAATGTATCTGAAGCAAAAGCAGCCTCTTCATCGTAGCAGAAGTAGAGCGTATCTTTTTGGCCATCGGCGCTCTCAAACCAAAGAGGCATTGCCCATTGCGGCTGAATCTGCGCATTTGGTACTATGTATGTTTGTGCAGAGGTTCCTAATGCAGAGAGGGCAAGAAAAAAACAAAAGAAAACTTTTTTCATCGCAGGCAATTTTCAATAAAATTCAATCTGCGCATACATATTTGTTAATCAATGTTAACATCAAATTTAGCAATGCTTCGCAACGTTGTTCCATTGTCTGGCAAATATTTATTTCATGCCAAAGGCATCGATGCAAAAAGAAAAACTCTCTGTAAAATACAGCGCGTAATTTTGCTCCATGAATTTCACCTACTGCAATTCCCTCACAGAATATTCCCGTTTCAAAACACGCGAAGTAAAAGTTGGTGATGTAGGCATTGGAGGCAGCAATCCCATTCGTGTTCAAACAATGACCACAACCGATACGATGGACACGATGGCAACCGTGGAACAAAGCGTACGCTGCATTGAAGCGGGTAGTGAACTCATTCGCATCACCGCCCCAAGCATGAATGAGGCGAAAAATCTTGAAATAATTAAAAGTGAATTGCGAAAACGCGGTTACAAAACTCCTTTAGTAGCCGACATTCACTTCACGCCCAACGCCGCCGAATTGGCGGCAAGAATTGTAGAGAAGGTACGCATCAATCCCGGCAACTATGCTGACAAGAAAAAATTTCAGATCATCGAATACAGCGATGCTGATTACAACGAGGAGCTTGATCGCATTCGCGAGAAATTTATTCCGCTCATTCGCATTTGCAAAGAGTATGGAACGGCGATGCGCATCGGAACCAATCACGGATCATTGAGTGATCGCATCATGAGCCGCTATGGTGACACGCCCCTTGGTATGGTGGAAAGCGCGTTTGAATTTCTTCGCATAGCAGAAGATGAAAGCTATTATGATATCGTGCTCTCGATGAAAGCAAGCAACCCGCAGGTGATGGTGGAGGCATACCGGCTCCTCGTGAACAAGATGTTGGAGAGCGAAAGAAATTATCCGATTCATCTGGGAGTCACTGAAGCAGGTGATGGTGAAGACGGGAGAATTAAATCAGCCATAGGCATTGGAGCCTTGCTCGAAGATGGCATCGGCGACACCATTCGTGTTTCACTCACCGAAGAGCCGGAGTTCGAAATTCCGGTGGCGCAAACATTAGCAAAGCGATATGATGAGAAAAGAAAGGTGCCGAAGATTCCCTCTCCGAAGGAGTCCTTACGGACCGTAAAATCATCACTGGTTAATCCTTTTGAATACTCGAGAAGAAAATCTTCTCCTGTTCTGAATATGGGAACTCATCACGTGCCGGTTGTCGTGATGGACTATTCTCAGGAGAAAAATATTTCTGCCGAATCACTTCTCCCGGCAGGATACTCTTACGATGTTGCTTCTGACAAATGGAACATTGCCGATGCAGCAGCCGATTATCTCTTCACCGGCAATGATGTAATTGATTTTGAAATTCCGGGAACACTTGGGGTCATTCAGAATTTTTCTTCCTTGAAAAATAATTCTGAAAAACTGCGGCATTATCCTCTTTACTCCGCGGAAGAATTTTTGAGTGCCGAACAAAAATCTTCTGTCCTCAACTTTATTCAATTCTCCATAGATGACATCACGGAAGAGCTGATTGAAGCTTTGCAACAAGATACCAACTCGGTGATTGTACTCAGCACTGAAAACTTCAACGGCATGATGGAGCAGCGCCGGGTATTTTTTGAATTGCTCGATGAAAGAATTGAGCGACCGGTAATCATCAGGCGACATTTTCAGGATATTTCAGCTGAAGAGCTTACCCTTTATGCCTCTATTGATCTCGGCGCTTTGCTGCTCGATGGCTTTGGTGACGGAGTTTGGCTTCAGGCAGAACAGTATCTTCCTCAGATGGTGAATCGCTTGTGTTTCGGAATTCTCCAGGGAACACGGCAGCGCATTTCAAAAACAGAATACATCAGTTGCCCTTCATGCGGCAGAACGCTTTTTGATCTTCAGGAAACAACAGCGAATATTCGCGCGCGCACCAACCATCTCAAAGGCGTAAAGATTGCCATCATGGGTTGCATCGTGAATGGTCCCGGTGAAATGGCTGATGCTGATTACGGCTACGTAGGAAGCGGCGTTGGAAAAATTACTTTGTACAGGGGGAAAGAAATCGTGAAGCGCGCAGTGAATACTGATGTTGCAGTAGATGAGCTGATCAACCTGATAAAAGAAAACGGGGACTGGGTGGAAAATTAGAAGCGAAATGAAAAAATTAACAATCTTCATAGGGAACAAACTTGTAGATTTGTAAGCCTGCCCAATACGAAACTTCACCGCAGTGAAAAATATTAACCTCCTCCTCGTGATGCTGCTGTTTTACTTCGCATCATACGCGCAAAATTTTGAGTGGGCACACAATGGCAAAGGCACCATTGAAACTAATTCAAGAATAGCTTCTGACAAGTCAGGCAATGTTTATGTGTGCGGTTCCTTTCAACACCTGTGCATCTTCACGGATGCTCTGAACTCCATTGCATCCGAAGATGGTTTTCTTGTGAAGTTCGATTCCTCAGGTGTTGAGCAATGGTTAGTGAAGATCGGGGGAACTTCCGGTAATGAATATGATTTTGCGAGGGATGTGGCAGTGGATGGTGCAGGAAATATTTATGTAACCGGTAGCTATCAAAATGATTTAGTCATCGGGGATACCGCGTTCTACGGCGATGGCGGATACATCGCTAAGTTCAATTCTTCGGGTGCGGCAATTTGGGCGCATTCTCTCGGTGATTTTACAGAAGGCCGGGAAATAGTGTGTGGTGATTCACAAAGTGTGTTTATCGCAGGCATCGCGAATGATTCAACCGATGTCCCATGCGCTTCTGGTGTGAAAGGTTTTTTCTTCACACGTTTTGATTCATCCGGAAATTGCTCATGGACTCAAAGAGCAAACCCTGAAGATGTGGGTGGAATTGCTGTTGACCATGATAACAATTTATATGTTACCGGATATTTCATTGCAGAAACGCAGTTCGGAGCAATTGTCATTTCACCCATTGGCGGACAAGATGTTTATTTGGCTAAATGCAGCTCACAGGGCAACTGGCAATGGGCTCGTGAATTTGGCGGAAGCATGAATGAAGGAGGTTTATCAGTGAATGCCGATGCTGATAACAATATCCTCGTGACGGGATTTTTCAGCAGCACCGTTGATTTTGATTGCGAGAATCTTACCAGCAGTGGCGATGCAGCTATTTTTATTTCGAAAACTGATTCAGCAGGAAATTGCCTGTGGGTGCAGCAAGCAGGTGGAGGAACTGGCAATCATTATGGATTTGCGGTGACAACCGATCTTCATAGCAACTGTTTCATTTCAGGATCCATTGTTGACACTTGCAACTTTGGAAATATCACCCTTGTACCCGGCGGCGAACGATTTTATGTTGCTGCGTACGACAAAAATGGAGCTTGCCAATGGGCAGTTGAAACAGCAGGAGCAAGTGGCGATCGTGGAGTTGATTTGACCACGGATGGCTCAGGCAATGTTTACGCAGTGGGAGAGTTTTATGATGGCGGCACGCATAATTTCGGAAACAGCTCTTTGCAGGGTGATGGCTTTTGGATTTTTGTTACCAAACTTTCAACCATTGCCACCGAAGCAATACAAAACGTGAATAAAAATTCTATTCGCATTTTTCCGATGCCTGTTACCTCTTCCTGCATTATTGAAATGCTAGGGAACAAGATAGAAGGTGATCAACACTTTGTTGTTTACGATGCGCTGAGTGAGCAAATCAAGAGCGAAAAATTATCGGGAAGGAATACTGTTTTTGAAAAAGGAAACCTTCATCCCGGAATTTATTTTTATCACGTGGTGAATGAAGATGGAATTATTTACCGGGGGAAAATGATAGTTGATTAACTTGGAGTAAAGTGTCTGACACCTGCGGTGGTGTATTTGCAGCCGCGAGGGTGTCTGACACCAAGTGGATGGTCTCTGACACCCACAAGAATTCTCAACCATTTTATTAAGATCGCTATTTTCACCTCATGCATTTCGAAGAAGGTCAGCTCTATCACGTCTATAACCGGGGAAATAATAAGCAAACAATTTTTTTTTCTGAAGAAGACTATTTTTCCTTTCTCGAAAAAGCGCATCTCTACTTGAAGCCCCGTTGTGATATTTTTGACTGGTGTTTTATGCCGAACCATTTCCATTTTCTTGTTCATGCAAATCACAAAAGCATTATTCCAACTCCTAACGTAAACATACCGATGCAGCATCTCGCTGATGGCATTCGATTAACGTTGAGTAGCTACGCCAAAAAATAAATGAGAAATATCATAGGACAGGAAACTTATTTCAGCAAAAGACGAAGAGTAAATGTGTAAGTAATGAAAGATAGAATTATTCTCTGATTGCATTTCACTACATCCATCAAAATGCTATGCGTGCAGGATTGGTGATCAAGATGGAGAACTGGAAATTTTCTTCGTTCCCTGATTATCTGAATCTGCGAAAAGGCAATCTCTGTAATAAGTCGTTAGCGACAGAAATGCTTGACCTGAATCTCAACTCATTTTATGAGGATTCTTATCAAATAATTTCAGACGAACAAGAGAGAAAAATCTTATAGTATTGCTCAGGTGTCAGACACGAAAAAGTGTCAGACACCGTCCACTATTGCTGAAACATCCTGAAGATTTTTATCTCCACGTCATCCACCAAAAAATTTTGCTTTGCGGGGTTTTGAATTTCAAAAGTGAATGTGTTGTAAGCTTTGTACTGCTTTCGAATCCAGAAGGCATAATGAAAAGTTCGCCATTCATTTGTATGTGGATCAGGAAAATCGTTCATGGCAAAACTGTATGAGAAAATGCTTTGACTATCATTTTTTAACTCTGCAATCAACTTGGCTGATGAAGATGAGTGTTGGGTGTATTCCAGTCTTCGCAACGAAACTTCTGCGTAAAGCTCATCTGTATTCGTGAAGGAAGAATCAATCGCCGTAGAATATAAAAGTCTCGTGCTTACGGAATCAAATTGCCCATACCTGTTTGCTTTATCCTCACCGGGTACTGATAAAAATGTGAGCCAGTTCGGTATGTCAGTGCTGAAATCATTTTTAGTTTCAAGAATTAGTTCGGGTGATTTTTTAGTGTACGGCATCAGGTCAGCATTTCCGCCGAGAATATTCTTGAAGGCATCGCCGGTTTTCATGAAGACATACCAGTACTTTCCTTTGTTCATGCTGTAATGCTGAATTATTCCCTGGTAGTATTGATACGTTTGAACTCCGCTTAATACGAGCGCTGAAAGGAGTAACACTCCGGCGAAAATTCTGAGAACGGTTTTTCTTAATGAGGAAATCAATGCGGCGAGCAGCACTGCAACTATTGAGCAGAAGTCAATCAGCGGTCGCATGCCGAATGAGTTTGCGTAATCCCAGCACCACCATGCAGCAGTGAAATAAATGGCAGCAATCAATGTGAGCGCGATTGAAATAGCTGCACTACGATTCATTTTCCACAGCGGAAAAAATCCAAACACCGCTATCGCTGCAAGCGGCGTGTACACAAACCATCCTTTGTCATAGCTGAATAAGACACTGAAGATTGCGGGTCGTGTAAAATAAAACCCTTCACCTGTGTAAGACCACACGATCCAGTTTCCGGTTTGCAGCTTCCAAAAAAGCATTTGCACAAAAACAAAAATTCCGATGATGAAGACAGGGATGAACAAGTGAAGGGTATTTTTCGGGAAGAGAAAAAAATTTTCCCTCTTGCCAATCAAAAATGGAATCATGAACAGTACCACAACATTCGTGGGACGAATGAGAATGGTTATCCCGAAGAAGATGGAAGCGAGAATCAAATGCTTCACCAGATGAGATTTGAAATATCGATGTGCAGAAAAAATAAATCCCGCCACGCACGCAAAGGCATATACGTGCGACATGGATGGCTCAAGTATGGAGTAGTAAAAAAGATTTGTTCCATAAGTGATCAGTAACAGGGTGACGGCAATAATGAAATCACTGAAATGAAATTGCTGCAAAATCTTTTTCAGGAAATACAAACCAAGAAGCAGGTAACAATATCCTGCCAGCACAATCAATATTTGAAATTCACTCGTGTAACCATCGGTGACCTGAGAACGAATGAGTGAGATCACGTAGCCGGCAGTAAAGAACGGAGCCTGGGCGATGGCGGTACCGCAGAAAAATTTTATCACTGGTCCGTGATTGCCTACGCGAATGTATCCGAGTGATGAATCTTCCTTGGACAGATTGTGATTGATAAAAGCAGCCCTCAGGTATTCGTAATATCCTTTTCCATCACTGTAAATAATCGTTTGCCAGTTGGTGCCGTGATAATCACAAATTCTAACGGCGATGAGAAAATATAAATTGACAACAGCGATGAGCAGCAATGCAGCGGCAGAAAATTTCTCAGACTTCATTTACATAAAGAAAGGAAAAAAATAGCAGGCAGTAAGTCCCGATCAATCGGGAGCAATAGGCAAAAAAAGTACTCCTGATTAATCTGAAGATGATTCTTCCACTATTTGCTTTTTGTTGTTCAAATACCAGTAGTAACCGATGCCACCCACCAGTAAGTAGGGCATCACCAGCAGGTACATGATTCCCATGTTGAGACCTTTGGCTTGGGTGTCACCTTCTTTGAGTGATGACTCAGCGCTTGATTTGCAGAGAGAGCATTGAGCCAGGGAAGAAAAATGAAACGATAATGCGAGTGTAAGAACAAAAATCAGTGAGATGAAAATGCGTTTCATGAATTGAAAATGATGAATCAAAAGTACGACAAAAATAATTTTTCATTGCTCCTGAAATTGAAAGGGGATATATCAAATTGTCGCAGCACGCTGGCCACGGTGAGTTTGCCGAACCATCTGCGGGAGTCGCTCGTTAAATTTACAATTGATTTTCAGTGATATTTTTACAAAGAAAGTTCGTCAATCCATTCAGGACATTTTATGAAGACACTGCTCCTTCTAACTTTTGGAACCATAGTCATCGTCACACAAGGGCAAGATTTACCTCCCAAGGTCATTGGCATTTTTGACTGGACAATGCATGAAGTAAAATTGCCTGAAAAACAAAAATTAAACTACCTGAATAAATTGGTTGGTTCTAAATTTTTTACTCCTTTTGGATTTAGCAATGACAGTGACAAATATCATTTAATTGATTTTAATTCAGACGGTCTGATGGATATTATTTATGAAGGCAGAAATCCGCCGGGTATTGAGACAGACAACGTGGCATTTTTTCTCAATGAAAAGGATTCTTTACGCTTAATTGTTAAACTGAATGGAAACTTTTCCGGGATCGAAAAGAGTAGTACATCATCTCCAATTAGATTTCAAATAATAAAATCACCTTGTTGTGCTGACTATATTTATCAAATTGAGAACTACGGGTTTTCTAAATCAGGAGACTGTTTTATCCCTAAAAATTCGAATGACGACTTTTATCAATATGCTTACGGACAAGTAAATGACTCATCGTTTTGTGTTACAATAAAAAGCCATTTCGCCTATGTTCTTGGAACTGACTTTCCAAAAGAATTAAAATCAAGTGATACAGTATTTACAAATGCCGCGACTTACCTGACCCCAATAGCAATGAAACCATCTGATACTGATTTCAAAAAGGATGGGTTGTATTTTCACATGACAACAAATAAAGCGATAGCAAAAATAGATTCAGGTACAAAGTGCATCGTATTAGCTGAAAAAAAATCTTCGGTTGGAAAAGCATATTGTTTTGTCATGCTCATCAACACGAATGAGGAGCAAAACTATTTGGCCGGCTTCAATTTCTATCAATATGGATGGATTGAAAAGCGATTCCTGAAATAAACTGCAGTCAACTCTACCCGTAAGTCAAAGAATTTTTTTTCAAGTCAACCGGCAAAAGAAAGCCTCACACTCAATTTCAATAATACGGTCGCAACATCAAGTACACAATCACACCTGTAACCGCCACATAGAGCCACAGCGGAAAAGTCCACCGCGCAATTTTTTTGTGACGATCAAATCGTGCGCTCAAAGCCCGTGTGAGCGTGATGAGTACCAGTGGCACAATCACTGCAGCAAGCGTGATGTGGCTGATGAGAATGATAAAGTAGATGTAGCTGATGATTCCCGTTGCACCAAAGTGAGTGGGTTGCGTCATCGAGTGGTAGGTGACATAAGAAATCAGAAAGCAGGCCGACAATATAAACGCGGTAATCATACAAAGGCGATGACTGCGAATGTGTGCGTTGCGGATGAAATAGTAACCGGCACAGAGAAGAATTGCAGTGGTGAAATTGAGAGAAGCATTCAGCGCCGGAAGAATTCTCAAATCGAAACCCACATGCACATTGGATGGCTTCATGTAGAAAAGGAGAAAAATTACGAACGGAATGGCGATGGAAACAATTGCGATGGCGATGTGGATATAACGGTCTCTCATCATAAATTTTTCGCTACCATGAGCGAAGCAATTCCGTTGTACAGTGAATCCATTTCTGCCTTGTCGAGACCATTGTAGAACCCACGCACTTTTCCTTTCTCATCTACCAGCACTAATTTTTCAGAGTGAGTAAAAGAATATCCTGTGCCTGTGTTGTCGTGTGCGTAGCCCACGGAAACTTTAAATCCTTTTTCAACAGTGTTCCAAATGGTGGTGGTATCGCCTCTGAGAAAATACCATTTTCCCCGAATGGCGCCGTAACGACCGGCATAATCTTTCAGCGCCTGAATAGAATCACGGGCGGGGTCAATAGAGAATGAAACAAGTTTCACATCCCCATTGTCAATAAAATTCTGTTGCAACTGTGCCATCGTCTTTGAAAGGTTGGGGCAAACACTTTCGCAATTGGTAAAAATAAAATCAGCCACATACACTTTCCCCTTCAATGAATCGCTTGAAAGTGAGTCGCCGTTTTGGGTTGCGTATTTGAAAGATGGTGCATCCCAGTAGGTGGCAATCTTCGGGATCGCATCAATTTTCTTCTTGTAATAAAAATAGAACCCCAGCGGAATCACCAGGATGATGAGCAGCATTTGCAGACGCGAGGGAACTTTACTTTTCATTGGAAAAAATAGTGGTGCAAAGTAAGGTCAAAGTGAATTATCAAGTGCAATTGGGGAATTCGGGAATTGGGAAATTGGGGAATCAGAGAATCAAGTAGGGTCACTATGAATTCGTATGAAACCAATAGCTGCTTTCCCAATAACCTTTATAAACCAATAACCTAATAAACCAATGCCCCGGATCAATAGTGCTTCATGTAATTCCATGATGCTCCTTCAGCAAGAAATACAGCGAGAGCAAAGAGCAAAAAGCACATGGGAGTGAGAATGGTGATCATCATGTATTTCACTTCAAACTTCAGGTGCATAAATACCGAAACGATATAATATGCTTTTGCCCCGCTCATCAGAACGTAAAACACGTTAAGGATCATTTGGGGGACGTGTCCCGTGAGGGAGATCGCGCAGGCCACTTCTACAATTGTAACTACCAGCAGGATCCAGAATGTCCTCCAGATCAGCTTTACCATGTCTATACCTTCTACTTCTGACATTGCTATTTCAATTTTGATTTAGAATTCTGTTAAACTTACTTTTCTACCTGACTTAACTTTATTACAAAAGATAAAACGCCATGAACACAAACACCCACACGAGATCAACAAAGTGCCAGTACAATCCTATCTTCTCAATCATTTCATAACTTCCTTTCTTGTCATAATCACCCCGCATCACCTTATTCAATACAATACAATTAATTGTAACGCCCGTAAACACATGAAAGCCATGAAATCCGGTAATGGTAAAGAAGAGCCATCCGAAAGCAGAAGCGCCGAAAGGATTGCCGTACATGTTCATGCCTTCATCAACAATCAGGTGGTGCCACTCCCATGCCTGGCTGCTTAGAAATGTTATTCCGCCAATAATGGTAAAGAATAACCACTTCGCTACTTTCTTACGGTTCATTTCATGGGTGCCATAGTGGACAGCCAGCACCATCGTCACGCTGCTCATGATG
>DASRAJ010000107.1:0-176174 GCA_035638255.1 Chitinophagales bacterium | reverse complement strand
CGTTCGGATTTGCCATATCATTTTGCACGGCAGAATTGCAGGAGAACAATACCGAACCAAAAACCAGGTACAATGCATAAGCAAACCACGCAAGACGCTTTTTTAATAATTTATCAAGGCCCTGCACAGCGATCACCTTTGGCTGATTAAGGACATTTGAATTAACGCGAACGCATGCTGTTTTTAATTTTCTTTTCTGAAAAAATTCCATGACCTCTTCAGTGGTTTTCGAAGTGAAATCATGAACGGCCTTTTTGCAGGAAAGGCAAAACTTTCCCTGATCTTCAGGAAGCATTTTGTTCCAATCCTCATGACAGGAATTCTCGATGTTCAGTTCAGCGATTTGTAGTTTGATTTTCATGGCAGAAAGTTTAGGCGATATAAAAGTACTTTCTACCGATAGCGTTTGTCAAGTTTTGCGCGTCATATCTTAGTCAAACGAATTCACAAATTTTTTACCGAGGTGATTGTGCATTACATCATCGACTGTAATACCCATCCGCTATCCTGTTCAAATCAAACGCCGGCAACACATCCTTCATGATGTTCTTCATGATGCGCACCCATGTATGCGCATGCCTGTATCTTTGATCTTTATGAAATCACCCTTAGTTATAGTTTTTTTTATTGTCCTTGTAAATAAAATTGAAGCACATTCAATAGCTGATTTTCCAATTTATCCCGGGTACAAAAAGGTAGTTGAAAATTTTTTTTCGCTCTACGCTCCGGATATTCCCTCTACAGACTACATCAATTTTGCAAAGAAAGTTGACGGATGGCATGTCTGGCTATTAGATTATGACGAAAACCGGAAAAGACTTTTAGTGGATTCAGACTATCTGTTTTGGTCGGCAAGCACTCACGAATTTCTGCTGCTCGATTTACCCGAAATGAAGGACGAATCATTAAAGGCAACTTGGATTAAAGAGAAGGCAGGTAATGATGTAGATAATTTTCATTATGATGCCACACCCTTTTTTGGTTATTCAAACTGGGCGGAAGATGTGTTCCGGGCTTTATCAGGCAAGAGTGATCTTAACGATACTTTGTTATATGCTCTTTCAACTGCCTGTGGATCGCTCGCAAGAAAGAAATTAGTTTTCCAATTCTGGGTTTACAATTACGATGATACCACTTCTGTTCTGCACAAAACTGATAAAGATGCGTACGTGGATTTCATGCGATTGTGTATTCAGGCTGATAAGGAGTTGCAATCCAAATACCCGGATTTCAGTACTCCTATTGGTAAATCATTAATGCATTTGAGCAATGATTATCTCACTGCCTATCTTGACTTATCAATTGCAGGTTTTAATGAAGAAGCACAGCAGTTCATCGTGGAGGGTTTATATCATCCGGCAATTCTTTCTATCGCGAAAAACTATCTTTCTTCGTGTGCAAGCAATGCGATCTTATTCACCCAGGGTGACAATGACACCTATCCGTTACTCTATGCGCAACAACAATTTGGATTTCGTAAAGATGTGTCTGTCGTCAACATTTCATTATTGGGTGCAGGCGAGTATGTTTTATACGTGGATTCCCTTTCTAAAGACAGTGGAATAATTGCGTTACCATCGAATCTCTACCGGGGGTCTAATAACTATGTGAAAAGAGATACCATGGTTCATCTAAACACACCAGTAGCCCTGCAGGATTTTTTGGCTGACATCTTCGATTCTAATCATGCCCCAATTGATACTGCAGATTTGAAAAAGTATGCTTTTCCCTTTCGGAAAACTTATATTCCAATTGATAAACTAAAAATTTTGACTGATGGAACGGTACAATTATCCGATTCGGGACTAATAGTTGATTCAATTAAGTGGCTGATCAATAAGGAAATTTTATACAAAAATGATTTGATGATTTTACAGATTATTAGTCACAACCTGACTTCGCGCCCAATCTATTTTGCAATTTCCTGTGCAGCAGAAAACTTTCTTGGTCTCGATGAATACCTTCAACAGGAAGGTCTTGCTTATCGTATTGTACCCATCAGGAAAAATTCGAATGGTGGCTTGCCGGGTCATATTCAAAATGAATTGATGCTTTATAATATGATGAATAAATTTTCATGGAGTGGGATGGATATTTCAAATTTCCAGGCACCTGGTATGGAATATTCCATGATCTCTAATTTAAGATCCCTCCTTATTCAGTTAGCTCAAAGTCTATCAGATGCCGGCGATGAAGCAAGCGCAATTGCGGTTCTTGATAAAATGCAACTCACAATTCCGGAAAAAAATATTCCCTTCAATTTTTCCACCGTACTTGCTTGTAAAGTTTACTATAATGCAGGCGCAAAAAGAAAGGGAAACAACTTAACTGAAAAGATTGAAAACTATTTCGAGCAAAAAACTGTCTTCTATGCTTCACAGGATTCCGAGGTGCAGAAAGATCATCACAAAGAAATTAACGATGCCCTTTTTGTCCTTAACTATATTGCTAAAATTACTGAAGGGAAAAGTCATTCACTTTACAAGCGATCTAGCGAGCAGCTTGCTAAGTATTTTTATCTCTATCAACCAAATTAGGACGTCGCCAACTCAGGCTATTTCTAACAGGAGACCGATTTGAATCCGGACTCTGCCTATGAATACAATCTTCGATAATACTCATCCGCCATTCGATTGGAATCAAACACCGGCAGCACATCCTTCATACTCTGCTTCATGATGCGCACCCATGTATGCGTTTGCCTGTAATACATCGGAATAATTTTTCGCTCGAGAATATTGTAGACATGCTGAGCATCCTGCACATCCCGCATCAGTTCTGTTTCTTCCGGATCGGCGAGGGGGATCAGAAAAGAATTTTTGTCGTTGGCGAATTCAGGAATCCATCCGTCAATGGTTGAGAAGTTGATGGCGCCATTCATCGCCGCCGTCATTCCTGATGTGCCCGATGCTTCGCGGGGGACTCGCGGATTGCTGAGCCAAATGTCAGCGCCGGCTTTTAATTTTCGCGAAAGCTTCAATTCATAGCCAACAAGAACTGCCATGTTCTTGTACTTTTTCGAGAGGTGTACGAGTTTGTTGAAGGTTGACACAGCACCATAGTCAGAGGGATAAGGTTTTCCTGCCCAAATAATTTGTACCGGCATATCTGTTCGCGTCATGAGTTTTTCAAACCGATCTTCATCCTGTGCGATGAGATCAGCCCGCTTGTAAGAGGCGAAGCGTCTTGCCCAAACAATGGTGAGCACATCAGGGTCTAAGATTTTTCCCGTCTGATCAGCCACTGTTTCAAGCAATCGTGATTTCAGATATTTCTTACGATGTACGAGCAGCTTTACACGATTCTTATGCAGGTATTCATACATCGAATGATCCGCCCAGTAGTTTGCGTTCTGTGCATTGGTGATCGAAATGATCGGACAAACACCTCCATACTTCCTCCACATTTCATTCGAAACTTTTCCATGTAATCGCGAGACGCCATTTGCCATTCGTGCAAAACGCAACGCCGTCAAGGAATGATCGAACGTGTCACCATCAGTGTCCGTGAGCTTTTTCGCATCGTCTAATTTCAATCCACAAAAATATCCCAGCTTGTGCAGGAGGTGAATGTCATGCTTTTCATTTCCTGCTGCTTCAGGCGTGTGTGTGGTGAAAACTAATCGCTTTCGAATTTCATCTGTGCTTTTGTATTTCTGATAGAGATAAAATGCTGAAGAAAAACCATGCGCTTCGTTCAAATGAATTGTTTCTGCTTCATATCCGAGATAGTCAAGAAGCTTTGCGCCGCCAATTCCAAGCAAAATAAACTGCGCCACTTTCGCCGCCGGATCAGAATCATATAACCGGTGACAGATAGATTGTGCGAGGTAATCGTTTTCAGGAATATTGGTGGTGAGAAAAAAAATCGGTACAGTCTTAAAATATTTTGGGGAAAGATATTTTGCCGTCACCCACACAGCATGATTGTTGATCTCGATGGTGAAGCGGATGTTAGTGTCTTCAAGAAAAGAATAATTTTTCTCGAGGAACAAAACATCCATGCTCTGGTCCTGCTTGCGAACCTGGTCGTAGTAACCATTCTTCCACAGGATGCCGATGCCGATGAGATTTTGCTTCAGTTCAAAAGCACTGCGCATGTGTGAGCCGGCGAGAAATCCCAATCCACCACTGTAAGTTTTCAACGCCTGATCAATCCCATATTCCATGCAGAAGTATGCAACACGCTTGCTGTATTCAGGAGCATATTCATATGGGTGATTGTACTTCGATTCGAAAATATTCATTCAGAAATTCTTAAGCGGCGCAAATGTAGGGTTTCACGCAAAGACGCAAAGGCGCAAAGGAAAAAGAATCTTCTACGTCATTGCTCCCTGACGTGAAGCATAATTTCTACTTTGTGAGAAACAAAAACTCACTGCCATGACTGAAAATGAAATTGCATCCATCATCGTTGATGAATTGATTTACATCCACAAAACTTTAGGTCCCGGACTATTTGAATCGGTTTATGAGGAAGTCATTGCCTATCGTTTGTCAAAAAGAGGACTGAATATTGAACGCCAGAAAGGAATTCCGGTAGTGTTTGAAGACGTTAAAATGGATTTAGGATTTAGAGCTGACATTATTGTTGAAGGAAAACTAATCATTGAAATCAAATCCATTGAAGCACTTGCTCCCGTTCATCACAAGCAACTGCTAACTTACTTACGATTAACCGGATTAAAGCTCGGATTGCTCCTTAACTTTAATGAGGCACCCATGAAAGATGGAATTCACCGAATCGCAAACAACTTATAATTGCACGCCAAGTCGCAAAGACACAGAGCAATTTTTTTCTCTGCGCCTTTGCGTCTTTGCGTGAAACCATTTCCTTATGCGCAAGCTCGCTGCCGATTGGATTTTTCCTGTTACAACTTCTCCCATTCAAAATGGAGTTGTGATTGTTGACGATGTTGGAAAAATACTTTCGCTTGGCGAACGAAAAAACTTCGATGATGCGGAACTGGAAATCCATCACGGCATCATCTGCCCCGGATTTATCAATGCACATTGCCACCTGGAGTTAAGTTACATGAAGGGAAAAATTCCCGAACACAGCAGAATGATTCAATTCATTATAGACCTGCTTGATTATCGAAATGGATTTACACTTTCTGCGGAAAACGATTATCTCGAAATTATTTACGACGCTATCCGGAAATCTGAATCAGAAATGTTTGAGAATGGAATCGTAGCTGTTGGAGATATTTCCAATGATGACTACACTTTTGATTTCAAGGCACGCTCTCCATTGAAGTATCACACTTTTGTCGAATGCTTTGGATTTTATCCTGGGAAATCTGAGAGCTATTTCAAACAGTCACTAAATGTTTTTCATGAAGCAATTGTAAAAAATCTTTTTGTTTCGCTTACGCCGCACGCGCCTTATAGCGTGTCACCGGAATTGTTTCAACGCATTTTTTCATTTAATGAAAATCATCCTCCACTCTTCAGTTATCATAACCAGGAATCGAAAGCAGAGAATGAATTCTTAAAAAGCGGTTCCGGCGATTTCATAAAACTGTTTGAGCATTTTAACCTGCCGCTTTCCATTTTTCATCCGACAGGAAAGAATAGTTTGCAATCGGTGATTGAATATTTTCCTTCTGATAAAAAAATGCTTCTCGTTCATAACACAGAATCTACGGAAGATGATTTCAGGATGGCATTGAGAAAAAACCCTGAAACATTTTTCTGCACCTGTCCGAATGCAAATCTTTACATTGAAAGCAAATTGCCGGATTATTCGATTTGGAAAAAACATTCTGATCGCATTTGCATCGGCACTGATTCGCTTGCATCCAACCATCAGCTTTCAATTCTTGAGGAGATGAAGACGATTCAGAAACATGATTCATCTTTTACAACGGAACAACTCATTCAGTGGGCAACATGGAATGGTGCAAAATTTTTTGGATGGGAAAATGAAGTGGGAAGTATTGAAGTGGGAAAGAAACCAGGATTGAATTTGATTAGCGGACTTGAAAACGGAGCTCTGGAAGGTTCTAAAGTGAAAAAATTGCTTCATTAGTAATCAGAAGCGCCACGCAAGACCTTGAGGTTTTATTTCAAACCTCGGAGGTCTTGCCGATACAAAGGCGGGATGAAATCTTTGAGATCTCTCACTTTATTTTTCTTTGACCACTCTTAGGTTGTCTCCACCGTCGCCAATTGGACTTACCAGTTTTGGTGTCACCCTCAATGTAGAACGTGTCACCTACACAAAAGCCTTCGTCATTGATGTCAACTCCCCCCTGTTGCAAGTGAGTAGCTTCATTGTAATAAAGACGATACCTGAATGGTGCGTTGCTGAATGTGTCAATCCTGACTATTGTTCGAACATCAATGAAGGATGTGCCGGGGTGCAATTCCCGGTAACGGAGTCCGATAATTGCCAGGATAACAATGACGGCAATTGAAATTTTAATTAGCCTCTTTCGATTGGAGTGGGGAAGGGGGCGCTTCACGGTTGCAATTTGCAAAATCAAAGATATAGGTATTGACTAAATAATTTAGTCCTTTCCCGGAGCGGACATCGTGTATAGCTATACACGTATCGCGAATCGCAATTCAAGGCACGGCAATCTCCTTCCCGGCAAATAAACAATCCACGTACTCACCTGAAGCTTTGTTTGCAATATGATGGCTTCTGATTCGTCTGATGAAACACGAAGTTGGTCGAAGCAAGAAAATATTTTTGACGGAAACTTTGGAAATGCAAAACGTTTCCGTAGTTTTGTCGCCGATTTTAAAATTGAAATGAGCGGAAACGGTAATGGAACTGAAACGCGGGAACGCATCCTGAAAGCAGCGCAGGAGTTGTTTTTCAGTTATGGAATTCGCAGCATCACGATGGATGACATCGCTCACCATCTATCCATTTCTAAAAAAACCATTTACCAGTTCTTTGAAGACAAAGACCAGATTGTTCACACCCTGACACAGTGGGATTTGGAAGAAAACAAAACCATGATGAAGGAAATTGGAGCCGGAGCAAAAGATTCAGTGCATGAAATTTTACAAGTAATGGAATGCATGACCGACCAGCTGACGAAATTTCATCCCAACCTGATTTATGATCTTCAAAAATTCCATCCAAAATCATGGAATGAGTTCAGGAAGTTCACTGAAGAACATTCACTCGGTGCGGTCATGCTCAATTTGAAAAAAGGAATTCGCCAGGGATTGTACCGCAGTGACATCAACATCCCTGTGCTTGCAAGGTTGCGAATTGAAGAGATCTCTCTCGGCATGAATCCGCATGTGTATCCGCCGCATGATTTTGATCTGAAGAAGGTGGAGATCGAGTTGCTCAAACATTTTCTCTACGGCATTCTCACTCTTAAAGGGTTAAAGGTGCTTCAACAATACCAGTCACTTCATAAAACCAAAAAGCAAAAAGCAGTAGCATGAAGAAATTATCATTTTCCATTTTGTTTTTTCTGAGTTCAGCAATTGTATTTGCGCAATCTGCAACAACAGACACCGTGCACATGGGTTTGCAGCAATGTCTTGATTACGCTTACGAGCATCAGAACGACATGAAAAATGCGCAGCTCGATGCTGAAATTTCACAGCGCAGGTCACAGGAATACACTGGAATTGGATTGCCCCAGGTAAGCGGAAAAGCAGATTTTACCGATTTCTTAAAGCTTCCGACATCACTTATCCCTGCAGAATTTTTTGGCGGAGAACCGGGCACCTTCGTTCCTCTTCAATTCGGCACACAGTACAATGCTACTATCGGTGCAACGGCTCAGCAGTTGGTATTTGATGGTCGTTACTTTCTTGGCCTAAAGGCGACGAAGGCCTTGAGCGATCTTGGTCAAAAGAACGTGAAGCGCACGAAAATAGAAACTGCTGAAGGAGTGATGAAGGCATACCTCACCACCCTCATCACCTTTAAGCGCGCTGAAGAATTGAATGTGAACATCGCCAGCTTCAAGCAAACGTATGACAATACTCAAGCACTTTACAAAAGTGGTTTTGTAGAGAAAATTGATGTGGATCGCATTGCAGTAAGCTACAACAATCTTCTCGCTGAAAAAGAAAGGACCGATAAGTTTAAAGTGCTCTCCATTTATACTTTGAAATTTCAGATGGGCATGGATGTGAATCAACCCCTCGCACTCACAGATACATTACGCGAGGCCGATTTTCAAAGCGTGTTGCAAAATGCAGCGACACCGGACATCAACAACCGGATCGAGTACCAAATGCTGCTGACGTCAAAATCACTTGCGAAGATGAACATGCAACAGTACCGCTTCGGTTATCTTCCCTCGCTTTATGCAATCGGAAGTGTCAACTGGCAGGCACAGCGAAACAAGTTTGATTTTTTCCAGGGAGGAGATTGGTATAACACAGCTTTCGTCGGCTTCACTTTGAACGTCCCGATTTTCGACGGCTTTCAAAAGGCGCGACAAATACAGCAGGCGAAGCTGGGCATGCAGCAGAATGAGAACAACATTCTCAACTTCCAAAATGCCATGAACCTGCAGGTAACCAGTGCCAAAGCAAGTATGCAAAATGCGATTCAGGCATTGATTGTACAGAAGAGCAATCTTGATCTTGCCAATGAAATCAAGACCATTTCAAAGAAGAAATTTGAGCTGGGAGTAGGAACAAGCCTGGAAGTCACCGATGCAGAAACTTCTTTCAAAGATGCACAGACAAATTACCTCAATGCACTTTACGATGCATGGGTGGCACGCCTGGATTTGGAGAAGTCGCTGGGAACGCTGGTGAAACAATAGGCAGTAGGCAAAAGACGATGAACGATACACGTAATACGACAAATGAACAATAGCCTTCAGAAATAGTCAGGCAAAAAAGACGATGTACGATACGCGTAATACGACAAATGAATTAATGAACAAGGATCCTTTCAGAAATAGTCAAATAAAAAATGAAAGACTAAGTAGAAGGCAGTAGACAAAAAGACGATGCACGACACACAATATGACAATGAACAATAACCTTTCAGAAATAAGAAAGCGAAATGAAATGAATAGTTAAACCCAACCCTAAAACTCTAAACTCTAACCTTATTTTGATCAACATGAAAAAGTTACTCTTAATCTCAGCGATTGTATCTACCATCGTTGCATGCAGTTCATCCGGCGCGGGTGATAAGAAAGCTGAATTGGAAAATTTTAAAAAGCAGAAGAAGGAGCTTGATGATAAAATCAAAAAGCTCGAAACGGAAATTGCTAAGGGCGATTCAAGCCGTTCTGAAAAAGCAATATTGGTCTCGGTGACGGAAGCTACACCTGCCACTTTTGTCCACTACATTGAACTGCAGGGAAGGGTTGATGCTGAAGATAATGTAACTGTAACACCACAAATGCCGGGTACCATCCAAAATGTTTATGTCACCGTTGGGCAGAATGTAAAAAAGGGGCAGGTGCTTGCCGCCCTTGATGCTTCCACCATCAATGCGCAATTAGAAGGGATCAAAAAAAATTGGGAACTGGCAAACACGCTTTACGAAAAACAAAAATCACTCTGGGAACAGAACATTGGAACGGAAGTGCAATATCTCACTGCCAAAAATCAGAAAGAATCACTTGAGAAGCAGGTAAACATTCTGAATCAACAGTACGAATTGACGAAACTTGTTTCTCCTATCAATGGTGTTGTGGACCAGGTGGATATTAAAAACGGGCAGGTTGCTGCTCCGGGCTATGCCGGCATCCGGGTAGTGAATTTCAGTAATCTGAAAGTGAAGGGTGAGGTTTCCGAATCTTATTCATCATTAGTTCACGAGGGAGATAAAGTGAAAATTTTCTTTCCCGATCTGAATAAAGAAATTGATTCAAAGATCAGCTATGCAGCAAAAGTGATCAGTCAGCAATCACGTTCATTTACTGTGGAGTCAAAACTTTCAGGACAAGATGAATTTAAGCCGAACATGATTGCAATCCTGAAAATTCTTGACTATGAAAAGAAGGACGCTTTTGACTTACCCGTAAACCTCATTCAAAAATCAGAAGATGCCTCTTTTATTTATGTAGCATCAGAAGCCAACGGAAGAAAAGTTGCGAAGCGGCAAACAGTTACGGTTGGAAAAATTTATAACGGACAAGCTGAAATTACTTCCGGATTAAATGCGGGTGATAAAGTGATTACAGTCGGTTACCAGGATCTTGTTGGAGGACAGGCAATACAATTTTAATCGTGAGACGTGAAACGTGAAAGGTTAAGACTTTTTTCATTCACGACTCACGATTGACGATTCACGACAAATAATAACTGAAACATTATGAAAGACGTTTTTAAAGAATTCAAGCCAAGCAGTTGGGCGATAGACAACCGTACTACGATTTTCATTGTCACGGCGATGCTCACCATCATGGGCATCATGGCATACAATAATCTTCCAAAGGAATTATTTCCGGATGTCACCATGCCCACGATTTATGTCTCCACTATTTATCCGGGTTCCGCTCCGGCTGATATTGAGAACCTGATCACCAAACCTCTTGAGAAAGAAATAGGTGCCATCAATGGCGTGAATAAGATCACCAGTAATTCTGTTCAGGACTATTGCTCCATACAGGTAGAATTTGTTTCAGGAACCAACATTGATGATGCAAATCAAAAAGTGAAAGACGCCGTTGACAAAGCAAAACCCAATCTGCCCAGCGATCTTGACCCTACGTGGGGACCTGATGTAGCAAAGGTTGAGTTCTCTCAATTCCCGATTTTGCAGGTGAACATCAGCGGCGACTATGATCTCGCCGGGTTGAAAAAATATGCAGAGTTGTTGCAGGATAAAATTGAAGCTCTTCCGCAAATCACAAGAGCGGATATTATCGGTGCGCCGGAGAGGGAAATTCAGATCAACGTTGACATGTACAAAGCGCAGGCAGCGCAGATTACGATGTATGATATCTATTCCGCCATCAGCAGTGAAAATAAAATTGTGTCCGGCGGAACAATGAAGCTCGGTGACATGCGCCGAAGTATTTCAGTGAGTGGTGAGTTTACGAATGTCAGTCAGATTGAGAATCTCACCGTTAACAACATGCAGAATCAACCCATCTATTTGAGGGACGTTGCTGAAATCAAAGACAGCTTTAAAGAACAGGAAAGTTTTGCGCGCCTCAATAACAAAAAAGTAATCACTCTGAATGTAATCAAGAAGAGCGGGGCTAATCTGATTCAGGCATCAGACAGCATTCGTGCTCTCGTCGCAAAAGTTCATGCAAAGGATATTCCTAGTGATGTGAAGCTAACGATTACCGGTGATACATCTACCACCACGCGTACGCAGGTTGCTGATCTCATCAACACCATCATCATTGGTTTCATATTGGTAACTCTCGTGCTGATGTTTTTCATGGGCGCTACCAACGCTATGTTTGTCGGTTTATCTGTTCCGCTATCCATGTTCATTGCCTTCATTGCATTGAGTGCAACCGGTTGGACCATGAACGTGATCGTACTTTTTGGTTTCTTGCTGGGCCTCGGTATCGTGGTTGATGATGCAATTGTGGTGATAGAAAACACGCACCGGATTTTCGGCAATGGGAAAGTGCCGATAAAGCTTGCAGCGAAAAATGCCGCGGGAGAAGTGTTCGCCCCCGTGCTGGCGGGAACAATGACGACGCTGGCGCCTTTCTTTCCCCTGCTATTTTGGCCGGGTGTGATCGGCTCCTTCATGCATGGGTTGCCGGTGACTTTAATTTTTTCGCTTTCTGCTTCACTCGTGGTGGCATACCTGATTAACCCGGTGTTTGCCTCAACCTTCATGACACCGCACGATGTAAATGCCAGGCCCAACAGAAGAAGGCAAATCTGGTGGTCATTCATTATTGGGTTTTTTGGCCTCATGGTTAGTTTAATTGGATTCAGGTTGCTGGGGAATGTGATCATTACGTTTGTTGGTGTATTCTGGCTCTATCAACTGGTATTGTCCAGGTGGGTTCGCGTTTTTCAGAAAAAACTATGGCCTGCATTTCAAAATCGTTATGCGAATGTTTTGCGATGGACTTTGAGACATCCCGTGATGCTGTTTTCTTCAATCCTCTTTACACTTTTGATTGCGTGTGGTTTGTTGTACTTCCGGTGGCCGGGCGTAGAACAGTTTCCATCGGGTGATCCCAAGTTCATTTATGCTTATGTGGTAATGCCGACAGGAACCGATCAGGAAGTTACCGATTCAGTTACTCAAATTGTTCAAGACAGAATTTATGACGTGCTTGGTAAAAACAATCCAATTGTAAAATCAGTAATATCTAATGTATCCATAGGAGCAAGTGAAGATCCATTTGATCAGAGTGTGAACACAAATAAGGGGAAAGTTTCAGTTGCTTTCATTGATCCTGCTGAAAGAAGAAACAGGGAGTCGCAACCGTATGTGGAGAAGTTTAGGAAAGCATTAAAAGGAATCGCGGGTGCACAAATAACGGTTGATGTTGAGCATGGTGGTCCTCCTCAGGGTAAGCCAATTAATATTGAAATCTCGGGGGAGAACTTCGATGTGCTGATTGCAACGAGTTACAATATCAAGCGCTTTCTTGACTCATTGAATATTCCGGGCATTGAAGAATTGAGAACAGATCTTCAGGCTAACAAACCAGAGATTTCGATTGATCTTGATCGGGAGCGAATGAATCGCGAAGGAATTTCAACACAACAAGTAGGCTTTGAAATTCGAAATGCAGTGTATGGGTGGGAAGCTTCTAAATACAAAGAAGGCAACGATGACTTTCCCATCATGATTCGCTATGATGAAGCGCAGCGCAAGAACATTGATCAGTTGAAAGATCTCAAAATTACATTCCGTGATCAAACCAACGGAAAGGTGCGCCAGGTTCCATTGAGCGCTTTTGCTGATATTAAATATTCTACCACCTATTCAGGAATCAAGCGCATTGATCAGATACGTGTAGTGACACTCGGCTCAAATTTATTGTCAGGATTTGATAGTCAGCAACCCGAGATTATGGGTAAAGTGACCGCTGCTCTTGCAAACTATCCGACACCCGAAGGTGTAACGATCGGCTATACGGGTGCAAGTCAGGACATGCAGGAAACCATCAGCTTCCTCAGTGTAGCCGGACTCGTTGCACTCTTTCTTATCATCATAATTCTTGTGGCACAATTCAATTCTATTTCAAAACCGCTAATCATTTTCGCAGAAGTCTTCTTCAGCATCATTGGCGTGCTACTCGGTTATGGCATCACCGGAATGACTTTTTCTGCAGTCATGACCGGTGTGGGTGTTATTGCCTTGCTCGGTATTGTAGTTCGAAACGGAATCCTGCTTGTCGAGTTCACTGATCTTTTAATTGAACAGGGTGTTCCGTTGAGAGAAGCTGTAGTGGAAGCCGCAAGAATTCGTATGACTCCTGTTGTGCTTACTGCAACCGCAACCATTCTCGGAATGATTCCGCTGGCAATTGGTTTGAACATTAACTTCTACGGATTATTCACTCACTTTAATCCCGACATCTGGTTCGGTGGTGAGAACGTAGTGTTTTGGGGACCTCTTGCATGGACCATTGTGTTCGGATTGGGATATGCAACATTCATTACCCTCCTTGTTGTACCTGTGATGTACTTATTGAATGAAAGGTTTAAATCCTGGGTTTTCGGAATGTTAAAAATCAGTACAGAGGAAAAAGAAATATCTCATGTTGGTTCACCTGTGCCTGTTATGCTGGAAAAAGATGCGAACTGATGGTGTTTGCACTCAGAACGAGGAGATAGGTTGCATAAAGAAAATTGAGAGAGAAGAAAACTTAAACGGGACTGTCAATCGGCAGTCTCGTTTAAGTTTTAAGAGATTATTCCACCCAACATTAATTGGTTACTCATAACATTTTTGACTGCGGGAAACACAATGGCAGGACTATGTTCAAAGCCAACGATGCCGGTGAATTGAGCGAGCATTGCGCATTCTCTGTTGAATGAAACAATGTGATCACGAAAGAGTAAAACTTATAAATTTCATTGAGTTTTTTTTGCGATATTTGTCGAAGAACCTGTTGTTGCTGTTATTTCTTATATTGGTTCCTCAAAAAAGATACTCACACTCCGATGAAAAATGGTTTGTTGCTAATCATCACTCTTTGTTTTGTTATGATTTCAACCAATGTTTCAAAGGGGCATATTTGGAGCCGCTTATAATTTTCTAAAGCATCAAATACTGACTGAAAAATAACCTTTATTCTGTCGCCCTAAAAACTTATAGTTATGAAAATACTCACTTTCCTTTTATTGTTGATTGCAACGATTCCTGTATCAACTACCGTGTTTTCACAACGCCCTAATTTTGTCATCATTATGCTGGATGATGCAAACGAATCATCAGTGCCCCCTCTTGGACCTTCTTTTCTTAATTACCCTTCTATAGAAAGAATTTATCAGGAAGGATTACAGATTTGTGATGCCCATTGCCTTCAACCGCTTTGCAATCCTTCACGTTACAGTATGTTCACCGGCATGTATCCTCATGTTCATGGAGCCATAGACAATGTTACTTTACCAAGACCTGACTTACCCACCTTCTATTCCATTGCTGCAGGCCATGGTTATCACAATGCCTATGTAGGCAAGTATTCAAATAAGCAGAATAAGAACATTCCCGGAATAGGGAAGACACTGACGATTTCTGTAGTTGATCAAAAAGATCCAAGCATGTATTACAACGGTGTGAAAAAATCATTCATCGGAAGCACTACAGTTATTATTGATGACAGCACTGAAGCATGGTTAGCTACTATTGACACACCTTTCATTTTTGGCGTAGGGCATATAGGAACACATACGCCAATTGGTGTGGTAAATTCTTATAAAGATGATTATAACGGTAAAGGTGCAATACCCGATAATTTTTTTAGATATACGCACGACTATCCCTCATTCCTGTATGCTGATTCTGCAAAGATCGCAGATAGCAATGAGGTGAAGGATGACCTGGAGAAAACGTATGAAATCCTGTCAGAAATTGATCGTGGCGTTGGGAATATTTTTTCGGTTCTCGAGAGTCGCGGGATTTTAGATAACACGATGATCATCTTTACCAATGACAATGGCTTTTTCTTTGGAGAACATCAATTATGGAGTAAGGGTGATGCAAGGGAGCCGTCGAGCGCTATACCTCTCTTTATTCGTTATCCGGCTTGGTTCGCGGCTGGCACTACTGTTTGCAACAACCTGATTGCCCTGCATGATATATGTCCCACCATTCTCAATGCTGCCGGAATTAATACACAATCCTATAATTTTCAGGGACAATCTATAAATTACCTTTTGCAGCCGGGACATGAAAGAACATCCATTTATCTTGAGGACATAAGAACTGATACAGCGAGAACGGTTCTAAAACCATCATGGAGAGCTGTTAGAACACTCGGCTTTAAATATATTCGGCATCGTTGTGAGTCGAATGTAGAAGAGCTTTTTGACGTTGTTGCTGATCCCGAAGAAAATTCCAACGTGGTAAATGACCCTGCTTATGCTGACACGCTCAACATCTTACGCACCTTACTCGATTCGCTGGCAATCGCTACCATTGATACATTCAGCCGTGATACTCTTTACCTGCCTTGCACACTCATCGGATGTCAGCAGTCAACATTTTATGCCGATGCCGATGCCGATGGGTTCGGGAATGCCAACGTAACAACATTTGTATGTACAGCTCCTCCGAATTATGTCTCGGACGGAAGCGATTGTAATGATGCAAATGCAACGATTTATCCGGACGCCGTTGAGCAGTGTAATGGCATTGATGACAACTGCAATGGGTCAGTTGATGAGAACGCCATTATCGCAAGCATATCACCGCCTGGAAATGTTGCATTGTGTAAAGGCACTAATATTACGCTCACTGCCAACAGCGGTTCCGGCATCAGCTATCAGTGGATGAAAAATGATATGGACATTTCCGGAGCAACCAATCAAACCTGTAGCACTTCAGGAGCAGCAGATTATAAGGTGAGAGAATCCAGCAGCTTTGGGTGCTCATCTACTTCAGCAGCCACTACCATTTCAAAGTTAGCACTTCCGGCAGCTACAATTACTCCACTCTCCAGTCTTGACATCTGCAATACCGGCTCGGTAGTTTTGCAGGCAAACGGCGGAATAAATTTCACACATCAATGGATAAAAGGATCAAACACTATTGCCGGGGCTACCAACCAAAACTACACCGCCACTGCCAAAGGTACTTATAAGGTAACTGTAACCAACCAAAAGGGATGCAGCAAAACCTCAGACGGAACTAAGGTTACTAAATCATGCAGGGAAAATTCTATTATCAGTAGCAGTAGCAATGGGCAATTATCTCTCTATCCCAATCCATTCGGCGAAAGATTTGTGGTGGAACTGATGGTGGAAGATATTTCTGCGACAACAGCAACCATTGAAATATTTTCTGAAATTGGTCAAAGGATTTATAAGGAAATTGTTCCTATAAGTGAAGGAACCCTTCATCAGGAAGTGCAATTGCAAAGCGAGGCGATTGCAGGAATTTATTTAGTCAAGGTAGCCGTGAATGATCGGGTATATACAGGGCAGATCACCTACCAGAAATAATATTCAGGATTTAATGTATCGGAAAGTCCTCCGCAGATCGGGGGACTTTTTATTATATACCGTGCCATCACGCTAAAGAGTGCAAAAGCCCATTCGGTTAACAAGCCAAACTCTCTCTCAATTTTTATGTACTACAAATTGTTTTCTGAAAACCGCATCGGCTGTTTTGATGATAACGAAATAAATCCCATTCGAATAATCATCATTCAGTTTTAATTCACCGGACCATAACTCATCTTCCTGAACACAACTTCTTTTATAAATCATATCTCCCAGGAGATTTCTGATTTCAAGTGTGAAATTTTTGTCCGGGCAATTACCGATCGAAAGCTCAACATTGATTTCATCAGTAGCGGGATTGGGATAAATATTTACGGTGTTGATTTCATTTTGAGAACCCGTATTATCGTTCTCTCTGCAATTGTTACTTGTAATGGATGTGGTGTTCGAAGTTTTATTGCAGCCGTTCAAATCTGTTACTGCGTAGGTATAATCACCCGGCGAGGTTACAAGATACGTTGGAAGTATAGCACCTGAAATATTTGTTCCGTTCCTCTTCCATTGGTAAGTATAGCCCGTTTCTGCTTTTGCACTTAAGGTAATAATATCCCCCAGGCAATAATTTTTCCCGCCGGTTACTGTAATGGCAGTGGCCGGAAGTGAGTTAACAGTAATCTTGGTTCCTTCAGATAACTTTGTACAGCCCCAATCATCGGTGATGATAACTTTATATGTTCGGGTGAGGGTAGGGATGTATGATCTTTTTGTTGCTCCCGGAATAAGTGTGCCGGCTTTTTGCCATTGATAGCTATATCCGCCAATGGTGCTAAGCTTGCACGAATAACTGCTATCATTGCAAAATGTGGTGGAGCCAAAGACGGTGATGGTGGGGTCCTCGGGCTCATGAACTGTGGTTGAAATAAAATTAGAAATTCCCGTGCATCCGTTGAAATCGGTCACAGTACAAAAGTAATCTCCTGTCTCAGTTATTTCTCTTGATTTACCCCAATTACCTGTAGACCACCAGTATGTGTTATATGTTCCCGCAACACTAAGGTTCACACTTTGCTTATAGCAAAATTCAGTAGGCCCTTCCGCTATAATAGTAGGGTCCGGAAGCGGATTCACGGTAATTGTTTTAGGAATAGATGTCGCTGTGCATCCGTTAGAATCAATTCCTGTTAAAGTATAGTTTCCTGAGATACCAACGGTAACGTCAGAAGTAGTCCCGCCATTTGACCACAAATAGGAAAAATAGGTTTTTTTAGAACTCAAAATGGTTGTTTTCCCCTGACAAAAAACAGATGGTCCCGTTATACCTATTGTAGGAGTATCAGGTAAGGCATGCACAGTGATGTACACGCTATCACCGGCATAATAGCCATTAGGAATATTGCGGACATGCACCCAATAATCGCCATCCACTTTTGCCCAAATGGTTTGCGAACTGTCACCGGTTGACCAACGATATTCACCGTAATTTGGGCCGGCATCAAGCTGAACACTATCACCTAAACATAATGAGGCAGAACCAATTACGCTAATGCTCACCGTAGGTGGCGAATCAGGAAGCGTTGAACCGATAAGCCGGGTAATAGAGTATGCTTTAATGAGCAATTCGGATGGCATGCTAAGGAGGCTGCTGCGCGAAACCTCATCCTCGTATGCCACGAACAGCATGGGATCGGCATAGAATCGTTTATAGGTTCCGCCTGAAGGAAAGATATAGTCAGTTTTTACTTTTACATCTGTAGCGGAAAGATTCACAATTAATGCTTGCGTGGAATTATCACTCATGAAGGCCCAGCCATACACTGAAGGATAACTGACGGTATCATTCCCATCAAAAGCGGTGATGAAGGGAATGTATTTAAACTCAATGGGCGAAGCGTAGCGGGCATCTTTCACCGCCAATCCTAATTGCTGCATAGCGTACCCCCCGGGTGTGAGCCCCCAGTATTGGGTGGAGGGGGGAGCATTGGGGGGAGGATAGAAATTTCCTGCATTTCCAAAATTATAACCTTTAACCGTATTGAAGTATGCTGCGGCTATGACGTTGCCACAAGCATCATGACAGGCAAGATGACTGATGCGTGAATCATTTAGGAACTGCATGGTTTGCGTGGCCAAAAACAATCCATGCCCCCAACAACCATGTACGGGTTTCGAATGATCGCGCAAATTGTATTCGGTGATCCAAATATCCTTTCCCTGAGGTATCAACGGAAAATCCTCAGTTGATAAGATGCTCCACATCTTAAACGGGCGCCCAAGCATCACAGGAAGATCACTAACAGTAAAAGTTTGTGAGATGTATGAATCCTCATCAAACTCATCTGCTGACATGTAGGTGTGATAGCATATTGTATTTTCCCCATGAAGAGTGGGGAACATATTTTCATCCCATGTCTTTCTTCGCAATGCATTGTTGCGGTTAAAGGCACCTTGGGCGGCTACGTTTGCATTCGGAAAATAGTGATGAATAGTATCAGCCCAGCGTGAAGCAGAGTCAGCGTAACTCTGCGCAGTTGGAAACATGGTGATTACAGCGATAGAATCATCACCGCCTTCCAGATAAAATTCACTTCCTAATTCAACAAAGCTGACAGCGATCCCGATAGAATCGGCATGCTTAAGCATAGCAATCTGGTTTTGCAGCGATGAGGTTAGCATGTTCACACAAAGAATTGCATTGGCCTGAGTGCTATCAATGAGCTGTTTCAAATTTTCGAGGGTAGCATCCTTGGTTTCAAAGCCCTCAAAAGCCGGGGGAAGATCAGGTCGGGTCACGAACCAGCTCGTTTTCCAGTCCCACCAATTGGCGGTGCCGCCGGCGGGATAGCGGAGATTTTTAGGTTTGAGTTCCGGAAGTTTGTCCAGTAAGTACGGATTTGATAATCCTATTGAATCGTGAATTACGTTCGCTGTGTTGATGCCGAACCAATCACTGTTCAATGACCGGCGATAGCCGAGAGCCATATCGTATGTGGTTTGACTGCGGACGCTTTCGCAACAAATAGTTGCCGTAAGTAAAAGCATCACGCATAACTTATGCGTAGAATTGAACATGGTGGGTGTGTGGCTTTGGTGTGTCCAGGAGAAAGTCTAAACCCTCTCTAAAAACTTATGATCCGTGCGAAACTCAAGTAATTCTTCGCATTAACAACTCATTAGGTTGGCGTTAGCAGAAATCATTCCACTTAAAATTACTTTGATGCATCAAAGAAATCCTCTCAGGGTTTTTTCAAGATAATGAAGAAGTTATCCTTACAGGAGGAAATTTCATAATCAGAGAGGGGAAATTTTTCGTCTCTACTTTTGAATGAGGAGCGGCATAGTTTGAACTACATTGCTTTTGATGATGAGGAGATACAGTCCGCTGTTGAGTTGATCGAGTGAAAGATTTACCTCGAGAATGCCATCGCTCACTTTGATGAATTGCTGGAGTAATTCTTCGCCCAGAATATTTCTTAATTCGATTTGGCATAAAGCATTATCATTTTCTATCACGCTATAAACATCGATCTTGTTGGTGGCCGGATTAGGATAAAGACGGAGGAATGTTTGAATGCCGGGGCTCTCATCTGCTTCCAACTGCTTCGTGTAAACAGGGTTGGCAATGTGACAATCATCAATGCTTTCTACTGTGTTGTCGTCAAGAGCAAGCTTGAAACTATCAAGACGATCCCGATATTGTTGAATCAAAACCTGGTAAGAAGAAGTATTGATCAGATTCATGTTCTCTTGCGGATCAGCGATCAGGTTAAAAAATTCTTCTGTAATACTGTCGCAGAAATAGTAATTGTATTTGTATTGATAAGAGCGAACAGAACGGCAATTGACTGCAGAATCATTAATTGATGTTGCCTGATAATAAAATGAAGTTCTCGCAATTTCATCGGTGGAAAGTTTTCTCATTGAAGCTCCATCTGATGAGGGCGGAGTGGCAACTCCTGCAGCATCATAAAGTGTTGATGCAATGTCAACATTTAAAACAAGGTGATTCGTATCAATAGTAGCCGGGCTAAACCACTTGGGGTAACGGATGAACATAGGAACTCTCATGCTTTCTTCGGTAGGCAACCGCTTTCCATCCAATTGATGCTCGCCAAGCAGGAAGCCATTGTCGCTGGTAAACAAGATCAGAGTGCTGTCGAGAATTTGTTTATTGCTTAGCGCTGAAAAAATTTTTGCTAGGTCTTCATCTACGCCTTTCATTGTTTGAAAATATCCACGATAATCATCAACGATCGTTTGAGAGTCAGTGAGTGTGAAATTGGGTTGGCTGTAAAAGCTGGGATAGTTTTGTGTGTAGGGATAAAAATTATCCGGAAAGGGCATCGTATCATTCAGGTAAAGGTTTTTCTCAGCGGTGCGCGGTACATAGGGGGGATGAGTGGCGGAGAAACACATTTGAATGAAGAAGGGATGCGGGATCCGGTTGATAAGTGCGACGGCAGAATCGGTGAGCACGTCAGTTACAAAACCAGACATATATTTGTTAGTTCCATTATAATCGAACGTTGCATTTTTTTGTCCTGATTTTACACGCGCCATCCACCAATTCCATCCCGGTTGCGGAAGCGGATTATCATCACCGGCGTTCATGTACTTACCCATAAAGGCAGTATAGTACCCGCGTTCATTTAGTACGGTAGCAATGGTTGGCAGCGAAGTATCGAACATGGTTTTGTTATTCACCGCGCCGTTCTTGTTTGCATATAATCCCGTCTGTATGGTAGCCCTGCTTGGGTTGCATAATGAATATATAACGAAAGCATTTTTGAAATTCACTCCTTCATTAGCAATACGATCGATGTTAGGTGATTGAAACCATGGAGGCGCACCATTACAGCTATAGGTATCGTATCTTGAATCATCGAGGAGAATCACGATGATGTTTGGGTTCAATGACGATGCTCCGGGAAAATAAAAAGTATCCAATAGACTCCAATGGTTTGCCGTATCAGTGCATGCTGTAACCTGGTATATAACAGGATCATCAGTTGGAAAAGTAATTGTAGCAGAGGGTGTGGAGGCAGTCTTCAAATAATTCCATGCACTGGTGCCTGCTACCCTGTATCGAATTTGATTTTTGGAAGAAGTGCTGCAAAGTGACCATGAAAACTCAACTGTGTCTGCTGAAGCAACAGCGGTAATGTTGGTTACTGAACTGCATGGATGACCCGCCTGGTCCATCCTCGCATATCCGCTGGAAACGGACGAAGAGCACCAGCTTTTCACTTCGAAAGTATAAGGAGAGTTAAGTGATAGTCCGGTAAATGTGTAGAAGGTATCAGTGATTTGAGTCGCCGGAATTATCCAGGGTTTACAGCATACTTTTTTGTATCCGACTGTATAGTAACTGGCATGCTTAACCGAATGCCATGAGAGTGTTGCAGAGCACCCCGTTTGATTGGTGATGAATAAATTTTTTGGCTTCGTTACGGTACATTGAGAATAGGAATGAATAGAGCAGACACAAATTAAAACTGCAAGAAGAATTTTCATGCTTCCGGAGTTTGATGGTTGCAATGAAATGTAAATGTATCACGTTTTTGCAATCTGCCGGGGGAAATTATATTATTGCTTTATAAGTCCCGCATATTAATCCCATCAAAAAAGCAGCCCTGAAAACTATAGGGCTGCTCATTTCTTCATTCACTTCATTCAAAACTTATCTTCCTGATTTGGCAATCAGGAATTGTTGCATCACGCGGTCATCATCAAAGGTTATTCGCACGAAATAAGAACCCGCGCTAAACCGCTGATTGAATAAAATATCACTATTATATTTTCCTCCATCAACCGTCTGCTTCTCACTATACATCACTTCACCCAGCAAGTTGCGTATTTCCAATGTGGCTTCACCGCTTGCTTGCGATGCAAACTGCGCATTAATATGGATGCCGTCGAAGGCAGGGTTAGGATAGAGGTTCATGGTAGTCCTTAGCTCATTACCGATTGTTTGACCATCTTCCATCTTGCAATTATTCGTAATTGTGATGGAGTTGGAGGTAAGTGTGCAACCGGCAGTACTAGTGACGAAGCATGTGTAAGTACCCGCCAAGCCTGTTATATATTTTGAGGTGGTAGCTCCTGCAATGCTGGTTCCGTTATTTTTCCATTGATAAATATTGCCGGTGGCTGTGGTTTCCGTAAGCGTAACAGTCGCTCCGCCGCAAAGATTCGATGCCCCTGAGTTACTGATAGAAGCTACGGGAAGCTTGTTCACCGTCACCTTCACTCCTGTAGCTGCAGTTTTACTGCATCCATGAGAATCTGTAATTTTTACTTTGTAAGTTCCCGATGCACCCGGCTCCCAGGTTTGACCCGTAGCTCCATTTTGTACAGCAGTTCCTTTCAGCCATTGATATGAATAACCGGAAACAGTTGAAAGGTAACTGCCCGGTGCATTTTTACAATAGGTAGTAGGACCTACCGCCGTTATGACCGGTTCAGGAAGTATCCATTCATTTATTATAGCCGGGGAAGAAACTTTTGTACATCCATGAGAATCAGTAACCGTTACTGTAAAAGTGCCGCTTGCAGTAATATAAATAGATCGTGCTGTTTTTCCGTTTGACCAAATATAGCTGGATGCAACGCTTGATCTAAGTGAATCACTTCCTCCATCACAAAAATCGGATGCCCCAACAGAAGTGATCGTGACAGTTGGAAGTGCATATACAGCGGTAGTTACTGCTGGACTAACTCCCGTGCATCCGTTTAAATCCGTCACCGTCACAGTATAGGTACTTGCTGTTGCAGAAGGTATAGATTGCGTAGTGGCGCCAGTTGACCAATGATAAGAAGTTGCTGCGATACTTGAACTCAGCGAAGTTGAACCACCCTCGCAAATGGATGCCGAACCGGTGATGGTTGGCACCGGCGATACATTAACGATAATGGTAGAACCTGCTGATAGGTTAGTACATCCATAACCATTGGTTATTTGCACCTTGTAAGTGGCACCCACTGTTGGTATATAATTCTGAGCAGTTGCACCGACAATTACATTGCCCCCTTTAAGCCATTGGTAGGAATAACCGGTAACTGAAGTGGTTAAATAGGCGCCTGAATTATCACAGAACGTCAATGATCCAGTACTGCTGGTCAGATCAGGTGTCGGAAGTATCCATTCAGTTATTGTTGTTGGTGAAGCAGCATTTGAACATCCATGAGAATCAGTTACGGTAACTGTGAAGGTACCACTTGCAGTAACATTAATAGCTTGTGTTGTTTTTCCATTGGACCACAGGTAGCTGCTTGCCGTGTTTGATTTAAGTGAATCATTTCCTCCATCACAAAAAGTAGTTGAGCCGGTAGAAGTAATGGTAACGGTTGGAAGCGAGTAAACTGTCGTTGTTACTGCGGATGCAAGGCCACTGCATGCGTTTGCATCAGTGACTGCTACCGTAAAGGTTCCTGCTGTTGATGGAGGAATAGACTGTGTTGTGGCTCCATTTGACCATAAATAGGAAATACCGGAAATGTTCGCGCCCAACGAAGTAGAACCGCCCTGACAAATTGAAAGAGATCCGGTGATGACTGGTGCCGGCGCCAAATTGATAGTAATAGTTTTGCTGACAGATGTACTGGTACATCCGCCATCATCTGTTATTCGCACTTTATAACCGCCATTCGAAGTCGGCACATAGGTTTGATTGCTCGCGCCGGTGAGTACCGTTGTTCCTTTGAGCCATTGATAATTATAGCCGGAAAGTGAAGTGGTTAAGTATGCACCTACATTGTTACAAAACGTAAATGAGCCCGTACTGCTCGTTACTACGGGGATTGGAAGTGCTCCTACTGTTACAGTAATGGGATTTGAATTCCCCATGCATCCATTTGTGTCGGTCACCATACAACTGTATGTGCCCGATTCAGAATAAGTATGAGTTTGTCCAAATTGACCCGTTGACCATAAATAGGGATTATAGGTACCTATAACGCTCAAAATCACATTTCCACCTGTGCAAAATGCAGTAGCGCTTCCCGCGGTGATGGTGGGCGTAGGTAAAGGATTCACCGTAACAGTTTTAGGTACGGCAGATATACCGGAGCAGCCATTTGAATTCGTTACGAGAACAGTATAATTGCCAGTGGCAGTCACTGTAGCAGTAGACGTGGTTGCTCCCCCTAACCATAAGTATGAAGAATATGAAAGGACAGTATTTAAGGCGGTGGATTGTCCCTGACAGATTTTAGCCGTTCCCTGAATGACAGGATTAGCAGCAGCATTTACTACAGGACTAATAATTTCTGATCTGTTTGTACAACCATAAACATCGGTGAGTCGCACCCTGTAAGTTGCGGAAGCCGTTGGTATATAAGTTTGGTTAGTGGCTCCACTTATATTTGCTCCACCCATGAGCCATTGATAATTATATCCCGTAGTTGATGTACTGAAATATACACCGCTGTTAGCACAAAAAGTAAGAGCGCCTGTGCTCGTTGTCACAATAGGTACCGGAACCGTGTGCACGGCAGTAACAATTGAATTGGAATTTCCTATGCAGCCATGTAAATCAGTCACAGTACAGAAGTTACTTCCTGCGGTTGTTATTGTCCTGCTTTGACCATAATTGCCCGATGACCAGTAATAAGTAGAGTAAGCAGTGGTAACAGCAAGGATCACGCTTTGATCAGCACAGAATGTGGTTGGCCCCTGAGCCGTAATAACAGGAGTCGGGAGTGGATATACAGTAATTACTTTAGGAAGAGAAGTTGCCCTGCAGCCGTTAACATCTATACCTGTCAAAGTATAGTCTCCGGTAGTGCCTACTGTAATGGAATTTGTAGTTCCGCCATTTGACCACAGATAAGCATTGTAAGTCTGGTTTGCAACCAATTCAGTCGTAAAACCCTGGCAAATATTCACAGCATAATTTGTAACACTGATCGTAGGCGTATAGGGCAATGGATTAACAGTGATGTGAACCGTGGCAGCTCCATAATATCCTGCCGCAAGAGCATAAACATGAACCCCGTAATCCCCTGTTGACTTTACCCAAATTGTTCTGGTAGTAGCTCCCGTAGACCAAACATAGTTAACAAATCCAGTGGGGGCTTCAAGTTGAACACTATCGCCTGAACAAATGGAAACAGCTCCATCAACCTGGATGCTTGCAGTGGGAGGAGCAGCCGGAACAAAACTGCTTGTGATTTTAGTTGCCGAATAGGGTTGCAGGACAAGCGTTGCCGGTAAAGTCCCGCTTAGTGTTGTAACGTCAGTAGTGCTGTTTGCAATAGGAGCCAAAGGATTAGCATATTTCTGAACATAAGTGCCCGTAGTGAAGAAAGCCGTTGTTGCTATAGTAACAGGGGTTCCGGTAAGATTTAGAATCATAGCGTCAGATCCGGTTGAGTTGCTGAAAAGCCAACCATACACTCCATCATAGGTTCTGGTTTGTGTTCCGAAAACTTCTACCACCGTCACTTGCGGGACGGGTGTAAAGACCAAGGGTGAAGCAAAGGTCTTTTTATCAGCGGCCTCACCCAGCATTTTCATAGTATTTCCGCTTGCCGTCAATCCCCAATAAACAGTGGTTGGGGGGTTTGGCATAGTCGTCCATGCGTCACTCTCTCCGCCCATTAAAAAACCGTTGGTGGAAAAGAAATACTGTCCGTATGCAGCAGAGCCATCAATAGACCACGGAGTAAGCATTTTAATACGCTCATCATTTAAGAACAGCATGCTTTGCAGAGGAAGGTATAGACCATGTCCCCAAAGACCACCTACAGGACGATCTTTATCGGTCATGTTGTATTCTGTAATCCAAATCTCTTTACCTGGAGACAAATTATTCACTGATGCGTTGGCAAGCAGACCATAGCCTTTAAACGGCTGATACATCCAATCTTCAACTTCATCAATAGTTACCGCAGCTTTTTCCGCAGCCGTTGCAGTAGAATCCATCCAATGCGAACCAAAGTAAGTATGATAAGTCCATACGTCCTCGCGGTGATTTATTAATAGCTGCATTGAATCATTCCATTTCACCCGCTTGGGCCTATTATTTTTTTCAAAGCATCCCTGGACAGCGACCTTGCAATTAGGAAAATAGTGATGAATGGTGTCTATCCAGATATTGCACATGTCAGCATAGGTTTTTACATAATGAAAAACCGAGTCAACGTAAACAATACCAGGCCCCGAGTCGTCTTCAGTGCCCTGGATATAAAACTCATTACCCAACTCCACAAATTTTACCCCGAGGCCAATAGAATCGGCGTGTCTCAACATCGCCATTTGGTCTTGCAACGTGGAGGTTACCATGTTCAAGGACAATATCGCTTCAGCATGGCAAGAGTCTTTTGTTATCTTAAAATTTTCCAGGTAGTTTGACACTCTCGCAAGAATGGCATAATTTGACGGAAGATTGGGTGAATTAACAAACCACCCTCTTTTCCAATCCCACCAATTTGAATTGCCTCCGGCAGGATACCTCAGAACTTTAGGTTTGAGCGCAGGAAGCTTAGCCATCAGGTTGGGCTCATTCCACGATTCGCCATTTCGAACAGTTGATTGGCCGTTGTAACCAAGCCACGTTGGTGATAAAGTTTTTTGAATTGATAATCCCATGCTTGACGGAGCCTGGGAAAGGGTTGTTTGCACGTCCAGCAAGGAAATCGAGATAAGAGCAAACAAGCTGATCGAGAGTAAATGGATTTTTTTCATATTTTAGTGTAATATTTTATGGCTAACTGATATTTTCATCTTCCAACGCATGAAAATTTAAAAAGTTACCCAAAAGGAGCAAACATTTCTACAATGTTTTTATAGGTCTTTCGCAGCAGAATCGTACAAGTCTTTTGCAGGGGTTGCGCAAGGCGCAGTATTTATAGACTGTGCACTCTATATTTTAAGAACGCAATCTTTTATTTACCAGGAGGAATTGGGGAACCTTAAGTGTAGAGAGGAAACTGCTTCATAAATTCATTCACCTGGCTGTGAATTCCGGCTAATACACTTTCGTCATCAGCATTCATGATGATGTGATCAATCCATTCGACAATTTGATCCATGTGCCCTTCTTTCATTCCGCGTGAAGTGATGGCGGAAGTGCCCACACGAATTCCGGAAGTAACCATCGGAGATTTATCGTCGAAAGGAACCATGTTTTTATTCAGCGTGATCTCGGCGCGAACAAGGGTGTTCTCTGCTTTCTTGCCCGAAATATTTTTATTGTGGAGGTCAATGAGCATAAGATGATTGTCAGTGCCACCCGAGACGATATTGTAACCACGCTTTGTAAATGATGCAGCCATTGCCCGGGCGTTCTTCTGTATCTGAAGGATGTAAATGCGATATTCTTCAGTCAGCGCTTCGGCAAATGCAACTGCCTTTGAGGCGATCACATGCTCGAGCGGCCCACCCTGGTGACCCGGAAACACTGCAGAGTCGATCAACGATGACATCATTCTTATTTCACCTTTTGCGGTTTTAATACCCCAGGGATTTTCAAAATCTTTTCCCATCAAAATAATCCCGCCACGGGGACCACGCAACGTTTTGTGAGTGGTAGAAGTAACGATGTGGCAATAGGGGAGCGGATCATTCAACAGATCACAGGCGATCAATCCTGCAGGGTGTGCCATGTCACACATAAGCAGCGCGCCCACTTCATCTGCAATCTCCCTGAAGCGTTTGTAATCCCAGTCACGTGAGTATGCAGAGGCGCCGCAGATGATCAGCTTTGGTTTTTCTGCTCTTGCAACATCCGCTACATCATCCATGTTGATCCTTCCGGTTCCCTGTTCCACACCATAAAAAAATGGCTGGTATAATTTGCCTGAAGAATTTACCGGTGAACCGTGCGTTAGATGCCCGCCATGTGACAGATTCAACCCCAGAATTTTGTCGCCCGGCTTTAACACAGCAAGGTAAACGGCTGAGTTGGCCTGTGCGCCGGAGTGCGGTTGCACGTTTGCATACGTGGCGCCGAATAATTCCTTTACGCGGTCAATCGCCAGTTGCTCCACTTCATCTACTACTTCGCAACCGCCATAGTATCTTCTTCCGGGATAACCTTCCGCATATTTATTAGTGAGGCAGCTGCCCATGGCTTCCATCACTTGCCTGCTCACAAAATTTTCTGAAGCAATCAACTCAATACCCTGGCGCTGGCGTTCGAGTTCTTTGTTGATGAGGGAAAACAAAAGTTCATCTCGGTTCATGTGGTGAATGGTGAATGAGTGAATGGTGAATTGAAAATGTTCTCACTGATCAGGCAGATAAAAAGAAAAAAATGCAGTGATCTGCTCTATCCGTCAACCTTACATTCAAGTTCGCGGTGAAGATAAAAATTCATTGCTCGATTTAATCAGTAAAGGCTGATTTCAGTCCAGATCAATCGGGATTATCGGGGACTTACCTGGCAGCGCTCATGCTGTACTTCCTGATACACTTCTCAATTGATCGCGGTAACCGCTTAATCTATACGCACTCAACCTGAGGGCAAGCCATCGCTGATTTCCATCTTGCCATTTTTCATCTGCTCCATGTAGCTGTAAATATTTATTGCTGCAATGAGTAAAAAGCAAATGATGACGAGCCAATATCCCGTTTCGTATTCAATGGTAATATTCCTATCAATAAGACTGTTTGTGTTTTCATCCGGAATTTTATTTGGATGTGAATACTTATTATCGAATTGAACCCGCATTAAGAACAATGACATCATTCCTGCCAGGCCGATGATGCCCTGAAGCATTTCTCTTCTCCATTGCATTAAGAATGACAGAACCAATCCCCCGATAGCAAGCAGCAATGATGCGGTGGCAAAATTATTTCTCTCAATATTCATATTAGTATCATTCCCGCGATTCACTTCAGTGCCTGTAAGATGAGGTGAAGAGGCAATGGAATCCATTGCATTAATGGCTTGTTGCAAAGAATCGTTTGAATGATTTCCAATCCTGCAACCTGTGGCAAGCTCAATTCCTTTCACCCGATCCAGTTCTTCGTGATTGCATTTGATGTTGATAAAAGGAAGAAAGAATAAAATAATGATAGCGCAATAGGTCGCAGCCGTAAGCCGGGGGACATAGATGAACATGGATACTATTTGATAGAGTTAAACGAGGCTGAAATGATGCCGATTAATTTTCATTCTCCTTCAGAAAATCTGTAATCATTTCGCGGAACATTTTTTTTGCTTCCTCATATATCTTCATCACACTTTCATCGTCAGTGCTTGCTGCAAATTCTTTGAGGGTATAGTAAGATCGTGTAGCAAACATCCTTTGGTCCTCTTTTATTTGCCCGATCAATTTCAATAACTCGGCGCGCACTGTCACGAGCGTGGTATTGATTCGGTCAAGCATCTGCTGATCTTCTTCACTGAGAAATACAGATTGCTCCAGTTTCTTTTTTGCATCCATGATAACCTGCAGCGGCTCAACCAGCGCTGTAATTTTTTTGTACTGTTCAATGCGTTCGTGTTCTCCGGGAGAAGTCATACAATGAATTGAACCACAAAAATAAGAAGAAGAAGGATACAAGTAAGGGAACAATATCGAACACCGAATAGGATTCCGGGTCAAATACTCCCTTATTTAATATTTCACTATTCTTTTTCTTTTACCGTAGTCATCCACAGTAACTGAAACCTTAAGATTGGTTAGCCGTAGACCTAGTATACATAAAAATTCAAAACTTTCGATAAATGTCTGTAATCTCCTCTACTATGGCTATGCGCCTCTCAAATATATGGCTGATAATTAGTGGCTCCCTTTCTGTCCTCGGTATGTTCGCTTTCCAGTCAGGAAGCCTGGATAGCGATGTTAAGCCGTCACCATCTTCTCTTGTTCCTCTATCATCAAAACAAAATGAGGAAGCTAAACTCATTCACGAACCATTGAACCATCCTCCATCAGGTAAAGTGAATATGCTGATTTTTTCTCAGGATGAAACGATTGAAATGAACCCTGTTCAGAAAGGAATTCATTCGTTCGCCCCGCTGCAACGTTGAAGTGTAAAAAGAAAAGATTCACCAAAAAATTCCTGTCTCGTTTTTTATCAGCGTCGCTGAAGGCACATTCATATTCTTCAAATAATTTTTTCACCTCTTTTGTCATGCCGTTTTACTTTCCTTTTCCACCGCTTCTTTTAATTTGGGAAGTACCATATCCCATCCTCCCATAGAATCTTTGTACCGGGCTTGGCCATCAGCGATTTTGGCAAAGTCACCATCGGTGATGATCAGCTTTGTTTTCCCGTCTTCAGGAGTTAACGTGTAAGTCACTGTCGAGTAATTAGCGGGGATGTCAGGCAGTTTACTGTCCGTGCCAAACGTGGTGAACCGAAGGAGTTTTTCCGGATCAATGTCAACGATGTGTCCTTTCACGTAGACCTTGCTGTCATGGTGTCCTTTCCAGATAAGTTCACTTCCTTTTTTCCAATCAGAAATTGCATCGCATTCATACATGTATTGCCGCGTATACTTTGGCTTTGTTAATGAGTCCCACACTTTTGAAACAGGAGCATCGAGAATGATTTCTTTACGGATAAATAAGTGATCTTCCATTTTTTGTTTTGGTTTTTTTGTTAAGTCAAGTCAGTTCCAAATTGATGTGCCAAATCTTCAACATCAATGATGCCGAAGAAATTTTGAAATCTTGCGGAATGATTGTCGTCCTGATTAATACACTCACTTGTTTTCTATCTTAGTCGCTTTGGCATAAGTTCCAATGAGTTCACCATAGCCAACGATGTGAGTGCTCATTGCTGTCTCCAATGCTTTCTTATCAGCACCTTCCTGCAGGTCGAGGGTCGCGTCGAGTGCATAGACTTTGAAATGATAATGATGTGTTCCGGTTGGCGGGCAAGGTCCGAAGTATCCCATTTTGCCAGTGCCATTCTTTCCCTGCACACCCGGTGCAGAATTTTCAGCGATCATGTCCATTGGCTTGATATTCCAGATCACCCAGTGAACAAAAGTGCCATTGGGAGCATCGGGATCATCAAGAATTATTGCCATGCTCTTTGCATCAGCAGGAAGGCCTGCGATCTTCAGCGGCGGATTGATGTTCGCACCATCGCAGGTGAACTTTGATGGAATCATTCCATTGTTCTGAAATGCTGTGCTGCTTACAGTTAGCGATACTTTAACGAGTGCTGCTACAAGGATTGCGATTAGTAAGTTCATGCTGAGTTTATTTTAGTGTGAAAAGAAAAATAGATGGTGCAATGTGATTTTATTTTAAGCGCGCTGCCTGGTTGTGATTGTTTGAAATTCTTTTTCCGCCTCCCGGGCTTGTCGGGCATGTTTGAATATCAATGCGGAAAAAACATGCCATTGACTCTCAGCAATTTTCTGAACTGAAAATCAAATCATCAGCAGATTCGCAGGAAATTAATTTCCCCACGTGTGGAAACTTTTCATCCGAAATTCTTCGATGACTTCAATTTATGGATAAAAACAACATCAGAAAATACAGGTGCGATAGTGACAGTTCTCACCTCGAATATCTAAAATGATTAAGGCAGACTTTATCACGCGGGATTTAGAATGAGTCCGGAATACTCTGAGGAAATTAATTTCCCACGTGCTGAAAATTTCAACCATAAATTTTTTCTGCATCGGATTTCTTCATGAAAAAGGATGAAAAATTGGATGCTTGAGTGGTAAAAAATTTGTGGTAAAAATGATAACCAAAAATCAAAAAGGAGGATCTTTATTATGCAAATCGCAAAAAGAAAACCTGACGGGGAATCGAGGTTATTTCCCGCCACCGAATTTTTCGACAGGGATTTTTTCCCTGCATTTTTTTCCCGTCCCATGAATGAGCCGGCGGTAAATGTGATTGAAAATAGCGACAACTTCAGAATTGAATTAGCTGCCCCCGGAATGAAGAAAGAAGATTTCAAAATCAGAGTAGATGGAAACCTGCTTGAGATTTCTGCCGAGAGAAAGGAAGAGAAAGAAGAGAAGGAAGAAAATTACACACGGCGCGAATTCAGTCAGAGTTCCTTCAGCAGAACTTTTACGCTTCCTGACACCATCAATGCAGATAAGATCGGCGCGGATTACCGGGATGGCTTGTTGAAGCTAACGCTGCCCAAAAAGGATGAAGCGAAAAAGAGAGAGCCGAAGCAAATTCCAATTTCCTGATGTTGAAGCACATGATGATCTTTGTACGAGGTTTTTTCTTTTTCTTATTAAAGCGCGTGTTCTCAATGGAGCACGCGTTTTTTTATGCCGAATGAAATAAGTGGATCCCGTTTCTGGTTCTGATGGTATTTCTCAGTCACGATTATAACGTGAAATCCTGCAATACTGAGGGAGGTTTCGCTAGCATCTTTACACGAAACTCTGCAGCGATTTTTTAAGCTCGCTCGCCGGGCGCACTCCTGATTGTCGCCACACCATTTTTCCCTCCTTGAAAATCGCGAGGGTAGGTACAGCCTGAATGCCATAAGTGTTTGCTACCTGCGGAGCTTTGTCAATATCTATTTTGATGATGGTTGCTGCATCACCAACTCCTGACTTTACTTCTTTAAGAATAGGAGGCATCATTTTGCAAGGACCACACCACTCGGCAAAGAAATCTACCAGAACGGGTTTGCTTCCTTTAATGAGTTCATTGAAAGATTGCATGATGATTTTTTTGGTACTGGAAGTTTTTTCAGCTATTGATAATTCCATCACCTTTCTTGCCAAAGATTCTGCGAAGATCATCCAAAAGTACTGCAGGACGGAATGACGATTTGGAGAGCGGCTTTCAAAGCAGTCCCACATCTCTACCAATTATCAGTTTTGAAACATCCCTGCTTACCAACTCGTAAGGGTTTAATACTTCAATGAAATAATTAATTAATATTTCTAAATCTATTAGAATCATGCGGAAAGGCCTCCTGATAATTTGGCTGATTATTTTATTTGCCGGAATCTCTTCACTGTTTTGGTACAATGAGTGGGTTTACAGCTTACCTACTCCTGTTCCGAAAAAGCACATCACCCGGCAGATGGGAGAATATGTTGACATAAGCAGGCAGTTTCAAACAGATACGGCCAAACCGGTCTTTCTTCATTTCTTTAATCCAACTTGTCCCTGCTCAAAATTCAACATCCCGCACTTTAAATCGCTGGTAAAAAAATATGGGGATCGGGTCACTTTTGCAATCGTAGTGATGAGTAAAGATTCTTATTCGGTTGAGCAGATACAGAACAGGTTTGATTTGGCAATTCCCGTTTCATTCGATACCACGCTCGCTATTTCCTGCGGAGTATATTCTACCCCGCAGGCAGTACTGCTTGGCAAAGATCGCAAGCTTTATTACAGAGGCAATTACAATAAGAACCGCTATTGCACCGATGTGAAAAGTAACTATGCACAGATGGCTATAGATTCTATATTAAATTATAAGCAAGATCCAATTTTTGGCTTGTCGGCAAGTAAAGCTTACGGGTGTCAGCTTCCTAACTGTAATAAATAATATGAAGAACGTATTCGCATTACAACACCCCGAACGGACCAGGCAGCTTGATGGTTTTCTGGACCTCATAAAAAATAAATCTGACCGGCTGATCAATTATTTTTTGATCAGTTATTTTTTAGGAGGTCTATTGCTCGCTTTCTTTTATGATACCTGGATGGTAGCTATCGGAGTGGGCGGCTTAGCACTCATAGCATACTATTCTGCAAAAATTCTTTTACCCGATTCCAATTTATATCAATATGTATTAAGCGCGGTGCTTGGCGTTTTTATGGCGCAATACATCTATCAGATGCATGGATTATTTGAAATGCACTTTGTAGCATTTATAGGAAGCGCCATGCTCATCACGTATCAAAACTGGAAGCTGCAGATCCCGATTATCTTAATAGTGGCTATTCACCACGGAGTGTTTGGCTATCTTCAATATCTCAACTTCGACCAGGTTTACTTCACACAGCTCGAGTATATGGATCTGCAAACTTTTATCATACATATATTGCTTGCCGTCGCCATATTTTTTATGTGCGGGTTATGGGCGCATCACTTTAAAAAGTATAGTGAAAGGCATATTGCGCAAAGCTTTGAAATTGGCAGACTACAGGTGGCAGAAGCGCAAAAAGAAGAGCTGCAAAAATCAAATACGGAACTCGATCGCTTCGTTTACAGCGTTTCCCATGATCTGCGTGCACCCCTCTGCTCCATGCTTGGTGTGATAGAAATAACAGAAGAGATGACCGAAGATAGTTTGACGCTGAAGCATTTCGGTATGCTCAAAACCAGCATTGGTAAAATGGATGGCTTCATCGGCGATATCCTTCATTACTCAAGGAACTCACGGCTTGAAGTGAAAAGCGAAGAAATCAATTTCAAAGAAATTCTGACTGACATCACCAATAACCTGAAGTACATGGCACCGACACATCGCGCGGTAGATATAGATATAGAGGTTAACAATGAAAAATTATTTTTCTCCGATAAGAGGCGGATCAATGTGGTGCTGAATAATCTCATTGCTAATTCCATCCGCTACCAGAATCCTAAAACAGAAAACCCTTATGTAAAGGTGGAAGTAAAGAACACTGAATCCGGAGTAAGCATTCTTGTGAAAGATAATGGTATCGGCATCAGCAAGGAATTTCATCCTAAAATATATGACATGTTTTACCGGGTTTCTGAAGTCTCAGAAGGCTCCGGGCTCGGATTATATATCGTGAAAGAAATGATCCACAAATTAGAAGGAGCCATAGATTTCGATTCAGAATTAGGTACAGGAACAACTTTTAGTTTACGCATACCCCAACAAAGAGCAACAGCATGAAACTATTACAAACAAAAACTCCCTTTAAGAAGGTGATGGTCATTGATGATAATCATATAGACCGGTACCTGGCTGAAATAATTATAAAGAGGGCCTCGTTCGCCGAAGAAACGGTGATGCAGGATTCTGCGCGAAGCGCTTTGGAATACCTTGCATCCCATGCGATGAGTCCTGCCGATTTACCGCAACTGATCTTTCTCGACATCCGGATGCCGGAGCTTGATGGCTTTGCTTTCCTGGAGTTGTATGAGAAGTTGCCTGAGGCGGTACAGCAGCGTTGCATCATCATGATGCTCACTTCTTCCCTCGATCCTGAAGATCATGACCGCGCATTAAATAGCAAGTTTGTAAGCCAGTTTCTGAATAAGCCCCTGAACAGGGTGAAACTCGAATCATTATTAGCCAACCAACCTTGTCTTGATACTCCTGTAGATAAAGTAGCCTGAACAAAACCGTTGTTTTCTTTCCAACCGGACTTTTGCATCCTCCTAACCTGTTCCGGTGCCACAGAACGTCCTCTGTGAAATTGGCTTTATGCTGAAGCCTGCTGCTTCTGAATTCTTCCTCACGGCTTGTCACATCATATAACAGCAGGCGCTCTTTCGGACCCGTTGTGAGCACCACTTCATTATTGGCATTAACGTGGCAAAAAATTCAAATCCATTGTTCACCCGGGGAATATGAAACATCCCCACCTCAAGTCCCGTAAACCTTGGAGCACCCTGAAGTAGTCGAATAGCATGATTTGAAATATTTTTTCAAAGAAAAATGCAAACGGCACCTCTCATAGTTTAGCTGACAATTTTTTGATTCATCAGAAGGTAAGCTTACATATTAATCTTTCTAATTGCAATTGGAATTATGAAGAACGCATTACCAAAACAAAATAGTGAAGGAACACCGCACCTTGATGTCTTTTATCATCTTATAAAAAATAAGTCAGATTCGATGATCAATTATTTTTTGATCGGCTATTTTTTAGAAGGATTATTTCTTGCTTTCTTTTATGATGCCTGGGTGGCAGCCATGGTTGCGGGTAGTGTCCTGCTTCTCGCTTATTATTCTGTAAAAAGGATTTGGCCGCATTCCAATTTATATCAATACATATTAAGTGCTGTTCTCGGAATTTTTGTTGTGCAGTACATCTATGAAATGCATGGATTATATGAAATGAACTTTCTCGCTTTAATAGGAAGCGTCCTGCTCATTGCCTATCAAAACTGGAAACTGCAAATTCCCCTCGCAGTGATCGTCATAGCTCACCATGCTATGCTTGGCTATTTCAAATTTGCCGGCATTCACAATGCATATTTCACGCAGCTCAATTCTATGGACCTGCAAACTTTCACCCTTCATCTATTGCTGTCAGGTATCATATTTTTCATTTGCGGACTGTGGGCTTTTCAATTTAAGGGCTACAGTGAGAGGCACATTCAGCAAAGCTTTGAAATCGGGCGGTTACAGGTGGCAGAAGTACAAAGGGAAGAACTTATAAAATCAAATACTGAACTCGACCGTTTTGTCTACAGTGTTTCTCATGATCTGCGCGCGCCCCTTTGTTCCATGCTGGGCGTGATAGAAATATCAGAAGAACTTACTAAAGATAAAGTTGCACTGGAGCATTTTGCCATGCTCAAAACCACGATCGGGAAGCTCAATGGGTTCATCAGCGACATACTCACGTACTCAAAAAATTCCAGGGTGGAGGTGAAACACGAAGTAATCCACTTCAAAGAAATTTTAGATGAAATAACGAATGACCTGAAGTATATGGCATCAGACAATCTCAAGGTGAATATTGATATTAAGGTGAACAATGAAAAGCAATTTAGTTCTGATAAGAGCCGGATCAATGTAGTCCTCAACAACCTCATCGCTAATTCCATCCGCTATCAGAACCCGGAAAGAAAAGACCCGTTTATAAAGATTGAAGTGGATACCGCAGAAACCGAAGCGCTCATCATGATCAGGGACAATGGCATTGGCATCGGCAAGGAATATCAACCTAAAATATTCGATATGTTCTACCGCGTTTCTAACGCTTCAGAAGGATCAGGGCTCGGGCTCTATATCGTAAAAGAAATGATTGAAAAGTTAGACGGGCAAATTGACTTTCATTCAGAATTAGGTGAAGGAACCACTTTTAATATACGCATCCCTAACAATTAACAAACCATGAACCACTTAAAAAGCCAAACGCAGTTTAAAAAAGTAATGGTCATTGATGACAATCACATTGACCGCTACCTCGCAGAAGTATATATGAAAATGACATCGTTTGCCAAAGAAGTGGTATTGAAGGACTCAGCACGCAGCGCTCTGAAATATCTTGAATCGCTGGCAGGCACGCCTGAAGAGTTGCCCCAACTCATCTTTCTCGACATCAGGATGCCGGAGATGAATGGCTTCGAGTTTCTCGACGTGTATGAAAACCTGCCTGAAATAGTGAAGCAGCGATGCATCATCATGATGCTCACTTCTTCCCTTGATGCTGATGATGATGTCCGCGCATCCCGCAACAAATTTGTCAACCGCTTCATGCACAAGCCCCTCAACAAAACGAAGCTCGAAGAGTTGTTATCTGAAATAACCGGTCCCGGCATTGCTTCAAAAAAAGTTGCATAAAAGTTGCCAGGAGACTCTATCGCGGAATTAACACATTGAGAGAAAAAAAGCTTTCGTGAAAAGCATCTCAAGCCATTTCGGCAATGCATACCATAGCTCCGCCATCCTTCACAGTCCCGACCTTCGGGACTTTAAAAGATCATCACCGCAATTCCAAAAAAATAGTTCACCCTCGCTGTAACCTTTTGCCCGCTCAAGCTACTTTAGTAAAGTAACGTTTCGAAAGCAAGCATGGCGACTGAGCATCAGCAGGAATTTCTTGCACTGTATGAACCCATACATGACCGGTTCACCCGCTATTGCGGCAGCCACGCTTATGGATTGATGGAAGCAGAAGACCTTGTTCATGAAACAATTCTCATTACGCTGCAAAAGTTTTCTTCAATCCGCGATAAGAACAAGCTGCTGCCTTTTATGATGGCGGTAGCAGGAAATATCATGAAAACTGGCTGGCGCAAAAACAAATTCAAAACACCCTTTGATGAAGAGGCCTTGAAAAAGCTCGAGGCAAAAATCAATGATCCGGAAACGGCACTCGACGTCCATTACCTCTACAAGGCATTGAATCAACTGCATCCGAAAGAGAAAGATGCCGTGCTGCTGTTTGAAGTGAGTGGTTTCTCCGTCAAAGAGATCAGTGAAATACAGCAATCGAATGAAGGAGCCGTGAGAACCAGGCTGAGCCGCGCGCGGCAGAAATTGAAAGAGATGCTGAGTGATGAGACCCTCACCGTGAAAGAAGATTCAGTGATGTCAACCCTTTTTACCATCGCGCTATGAACAGAATTGTTCCCATAGAAAAAACATTTGGCGTGATCCGCACACTGCAGCCGGAGATGGATTTCCTCAGCATTCAGCAATTCGTGATCCACCATCCTGTTATTCCCGCGCAGCCGCATTTCAATTGGTTAACTCTTAAAAACTTTCTTCCTATGATCGCAATTACTTCCGTGGTTACTGTGGCGCTGCTATTGTCGCGCCCTGCACACAAAGAGATCACCCCGGTGCCTAATGTTCAGCATGAAACTATTGCACCGGTTGTTGAACAGCCGCTGATCCTGCAGACAGATTCACCGAAAAAAGAAAAAGCGAAAGTTCCCGGACCCGGGAAAAATAAAACAGCAGTGAGTTTTTCATCAGCGTCATCAGATTCAACACAGAGCGCCGCATCGCGAAATACCAGCGTCTCTGCCGAAGTAACGACAGATAATGACAGTGTTTCAGCTACTGTGGTTGTAAATAACCGTACTGAAGCGGGCAGCAAAGAGCACGTGTGGACAGCCACATCAAAAAAATGCAAATGCACTTTCGGCAGTGATGATGACTGGATAGAAGATGTTGTAAAGGAATTACTGAAAGAAAAACTGATCGAAAGCGAATGCGATTACAAGTTCAAGCTGACTGCTCATGCTTTTTATGTTGACGGAAAAGAAATTGACGACAAGCAATTTGCCTCAAAGATGTTGAAGCTCTTTGAGGCATCTACCGGTGAGCGACTCCACAATGACGATGACTATGTCTCAGTGAAAATGAATGGAAAAAGTTGTAGTCTCTCCAAGAACATCAACAATTGACAAACTCCGGGCGCATCAAGCAACGCTTTGATAAACGGGCGATGTTCCTTTAACAATATCTGCATTAGCAGTCGAAGGTGATGCGATAATATTTATGTGGTCGCCTGAGTTCCTCCTCGTAAAGTTGCTCCGGCATTTGTGTTACCAGCGCAAGTCTTTCTTCAGGGGTCATTCGCAATCGTGCTATCAGTGTAAATTCTTCTTCCTCCTCAAACGATTTGAAAAAATGAATCCGCTTTTTATTGTAAGCAGTTTCCGGCTCGCTTAATTGATTCTTGTTTTTTTCTTCCATTTGAAAAAAATCTTCGTCATCTCCGGAAAAGGTAAGGGAACAATGAAACTATCTTTGTTAATGCTCCGCGTATTTGATGATGCTAATTGTCCGGTCCAAAGGATTCCTATGGAAAGGATTTCTTTGGAACAGATTATATGAAATAATGCCTCTGCCCACCTTTGAGCGTTGAAGAAGAAATCCGTGTGCAGGTTTCCAAATCCCATCCTAATTAATTTTCTTAGCGCTAAATTCACACACACACACACACACACATGAAAAAAAATTTTGCTTGCCTTATTCTGTTTGGCTTATTCATCCAACCATTGAGGGCACAATACACACCCTTCTTCAAAGAGGAATTTGACGACAACAAAAACAACTGGTTCGTCGGTGACGTGAAAAAATCTTCTGTAGAACTCAACAGCAGCAAATACAGCATTTACAACGATGAGGGAAAAAATCCAATCGTATCACTCATTGATCTGCCGTTTGATGAGCATAAAAATTACAGGATAGAATCAAACATGGAAGAGGGTTACATCCCTTATGAGGAGAGCCGCTGCGGGATTATGTTCGCAGCGAAAGATGAAAAGAATGGCTATGGTGTTTTCTTTAACAGGTACAAGTGGTTCTACTTCGTGAAAATTGAGGGCGGAAAAATCAAACAGCTTTTTTTCGACGTCAACCATAAAAATTCTATGAGCGTAAAAATCACGCTGGAAGACTGGCGCTGGAAATTTGTTGTCGGTGATACCACCATTTACACCTGTGATCCCTTACCCTTCATGGGTCATAAAGCAGGCTTCTATTCTGACCAGGCAAGCATCTACGCAAATGATTTTACAATTGAAGAAGCAACACCGTCTAACGCATGTCCCGCGCCTTTCATCCAGCAGAAATTCAGTGAACAGCTTGAGAAAATTCTTTGCAGCGCTCCCCGCGGATTCAACGAACTCATCAGCGGAAAAGCGACTCCGGTAGGTGGTGATTCGGTTTGGCTGGATCCTTCTGCGAACATTGACGGATCCACAAGCCATAGCATCGTGAAAACAAAAGGATCAGTAAGGCAATACATCATCTCTTTTAATTGCCCCGACTCCATGAACTTCGACAATGCGGAGCGCCTCTTCGATGAGGTAAAGGATGCCATCAACAACTCACAGTTCTCCTGTAAAAAATTAAAACAAGACGATGTAAAAGAAAATGTATCCGAAAAAGTTCAAATGGATGCACAATGGTTCTCCACTGATAAATCAGATCAATATTCATTGATTGAATTGGCGCTGCACAATTCCCTGAAGTATTATGAAGTCCTGATTCATGTATATGCGGATCAATAGCAGCACGAAATCTAAACCGATCTACTTCCTGCTAAACGTAATGCTTTCAATCGTATCGCTGTCCCCCTCCACTGCTTTCGTTTCATCATTTGAAAACACCACGGTGATGTCCGCATTATAATAATGATAGCGGCACACTGATTTGTTCTCATTATTCCAGAATGGTTTACCCAATTCTTTGTCTACCTGCGGGCGTATGTAGCTGAGAGGAAGAATGCCCGTGGCTTCTCTTTGGTAGGCCTGAAAATTTTTGTAGCGATTATAAATGGTAAAGTCAGCGAGCGTATCATTGGTGAGTGTTAATTCCGTGCCGCGGGCGTAGTATGAATACTGCATGGTGCTACCGTTGCGCACGACCTTGTCAGGCAGGCCGCAGTAGAAAATGTACTTGCGCAATTTCTCCTGCTGCTTATCCACGCCGAGCAATTTGATGAAATCATAAAAATCAAGGTAGTCCTTCGCGTACCCCGCAACTAATCTCAGCACGATGAGAACATCCGACGTATCGCTGTTGGGTCTGCGCGAAAAAATTTCGTACGTGCGCATGTGCCTGTAAGAATGCCAGGTTCTGTCACCTGCATCCCGGCTCTTCTCTTCTTCATTGCCGTAAGCCATATCTCCCCTGATGATCGGCTCATCAATGATGCCGCGAATGGCGATGGCAGTGATCAGCCACACATAACGCTGATCTGTGAGATCAGTATAGTAGCGGATGTTCTGCAGCGTAAAGCCTTTTGTCTTCAGTTCATCCTTCGCCGGTTTGTACAGGTCGCCCCAGTCGGTGTGCTCAATAAGAGTGCAATTCTTCAGCGGCGTTTTGTTGTCATCGGTGCGCGCAAGGTTAAGTCCGTTGAATTTGAAATCATCATCCATCTTGTAAAAGAATTGCGCCTGTGATGCGCGGCTGAAGCAAAGCAGGATGATGAGCATGGAAAGGGAATGGAGTTTCATGGTCAGTAAATTTTACCGGACGAATATGGTGATAAAATTTTTTTGGATAGTGAGAGGGTGTTAGGAATTGCATGCTGCTTTTTGTCCAAAGGACTCCGTGAACAGGTTATATGAAATAATACTTCTGCTGAAAATTTACTACATAGCAGCGCTCACTACACAAGCTCTTTCACGCCGGTAGAAATTTTCCGAACCTGGTCCATGAACTGCTCCCGCGTATTCGATTTCGGGAATGGAACGGCGGGCACCGGCACATTCAGGAAAGCACACAAAGGTTCCCAACCGCTTTTCACATCATACAGCAGCAGGCGCTCTTTAGGAATCGTTTTCAGCACGTCATCATTGTAAGCATTGTATCTCCTGATCACTTCTGCTTTATCGTGCAGGTTTTTTCCAAACTCTTTATCCACCATCCTGCCGTCATACTGCAGTACCGGGAAGCGCTTGCGCAACACCGGTGAAAAAGGCATGCGCACCATCAGGTTCAGCATGCGACCGACCGAAGGCTTGGTAGCCCAGAAAATTGTTTCGATGGCGCTCGCATACCAGGCTTCTGCATCCCGCATGGTGTGAATCATTTTGGCTTCAGGGTACAGCGCCATGAGCTGCCTGTAATGAATGTTGACCGGCATGTCAACAGCAGAGTGGTATCCTTCAAACAGCTTGTTCCAGTCCACCGGCTCACCGCGCTCGGCTTTTTGAAAATAGGTGATGTCTTCAGGATGCTCAAACAGCTCGAACATGTGATAGCACTTTCCAAATCCCAATTGCTCCAGCGCGACCTTGAGTGACATGGTGCCCGTTCTTCCCATCCCTGTACCGATTACCTGTAATGCCATGAGAAATTTTTCTTAAAGGTACGGGGATTGAAAGTGGGGAGAGGAATGCTACTTATTGTAGGTTGTTTTTGAAAGAACATGATTCGATCTTTGAATCATGAAGAAAAGAAGAATGAATGAAGAAGGATTTGTTGAAGTCTACAATCCTGGTGTAAATACTTTCATTGAAGTTCCTGTGTACAATGCTGTCTCTGCTTTGAACAAAGCAGGAGTGTTTACAAGAAGTTCCGGATTTCACACTCGGTATCATGATGCGAATGATAACATTTCACCTCGTTGGGCAATAATTGTTGGAGGAAAAATCCCTGTATGGCTCAAAACTATTTTGCTGAAGCATGGATTTGAGTACGAAGAAAAAAAACCGAAAGAAGTTACTTATCAAAGATGGTTGTACACCTGCATTTACTTGTCGAAAAAAGTTACAGGAGAAAGGAATTTTAGAAAGGCGAAGAAGTTATTTAATGAATTCGCTCAAGAAATTAATCGAAAAGCTAAGTCATTTCATAAGTCGATTGTGGGTATAAAAAAATAATAAGGTGAGAAAGTGTATTACTTAATGAATAGCTTTGAAAAAAATTTGGGCAATGCCTGAAAGAAATTGTTACGTTTTACTTCAGCATCGCAAGGAGTCAGAATACAATGACTTTATTGGAAAGTTCTACCACTTTCCAAAAAAATATTTGAAACAACTCTCTAAGCCAAACATTGAATTTGTTTACTACGAACCATCAAAACGGGGAGCAGGAGAATATTTTGGTTATGGAAAGATTGAAAAAGTTTTTGAGGATAAAAGAGAACCTGGTAATTTTTTTGCTGAAATAAAAGATTTCAAAAAATTTTCTAAGTCAGTACCATTCAAAGACAGGTCTGGCAAACAAAGAGAAACTGGACCTGGCTATAACGCTACCAATGCGGTACGCACAATCGAATCGGAAACTTTAGAAGAGATTTGTTTAGATGGGGGTATCCTTCTTAGTTTTCAATCAGACATTCACCTTGTAAAGGTTTTAGGAGAACAACTAATTGCTTCCGAAAGAGTCGGCATTTTAGAGTTAGTAAAAAACTCCTACGATGCAGGAGCAACTTATTCTAAGGTAAGAATAGAAAAGGTAAAGGATTTACCGACAATATCTAAATCAGAATATAAGTTTAATGAATTTGAGAACCCTGTAATCGTAATTGAAGATGATGGAAAGGGTATGTCTTGGAATGAAATTGAGAATGGTTGGTTGCGACCTGCTTCAACATTAAAGACCAATATTAAAGAACGAATGCGGATTGAAAGAGAGAAAGCAATTGAGAAAGGGTCAGTGGCAACATATGAACGCTTCCTGAAAAATTTAAAAAAGCTTCATAATAATAGAATACCCTTGGGAGAGAAGGGAGTTGGGAGATTTGCAACTCATCGTTTAGGAAGGAATCTTCTAATCAAAACAAAGGTGCGAGACCTAAGTTATGAATATGTTTTAAAAATTAATTGGGACGAATTTGATAAAGTATCAAATGAATTTATAAATCTTGAATCAATCGGTGTTAGTTTAACAAGGCAAAAACCTTCCAGAAATTACGGTGCAAAAAAATCGGGAACTCAAATTATTATTTACGGAGGAAGAGAAGGTTTTGAATTAAGCGTAAATGAAATAAAGGAAATAAACAAAACGCTGCTTGATCTTAATTCCCCAAATCCGAATCCGAAAATAAAACGTGCGGAATTTGAAGTAATATTTGAATGCCCACAATTAGCCGATGAACTCAGTCATGAAAGACCTGTTCAAGAAGAATTTGATCCTATATTTGAAATGATAGGTATTGTCGATGATTGGGGTAAGTTTGAATATGATCAAAGTTTTAATCCGCCGCCTTCAGTTCCAATGCCTAAAGAGGTAAAGAAAAATAAAGTAATGGATTTGCGAACGGTTTCTGCAACAAGAGAATATTGGCAAGCCCCTGAAAATCCAAAACTATTAAGAAAACCGGTTTGCGGTTCTTTCTATTTTCATCTTAAACTTTGGTATAGAAGTGCGCCATGGGTTGAAGGGCCTTTTTCGAAAGATTTCTTTGATTACCTTGATGAATATGGAGGAATTTCTGTTTATAGAGACGGAATAAATGTATTTCCTGCAAAACTGGGAACTGAAACTGATTGGCTCGAATTAAGCACAAGACATATTAAACGAGGGCTTAGAATATCATACTATACAATGATTGGAAATGTCGAATTGGAGCAAACTATAAATTTTGACGTTATAGATAAAACCAATCGAGAAGGAATGATTCAAAATCGAGCATATAATGATTTTACAAAATTAATACGTGGTGCGATATTATTACTTGAAAACGACGTGATCGGCAAAAGGGATGAATATAACAAATTGACAGGAGAATTTATCAAAGACACACCACGACTTACCAATGTAGCAAAAACTGCCGCAGAAATTTTTGACACTATTGATCAGAAGTATGATGTTCCAAAAGATCCACTAGGCATATTAAAGCAGCTTGGAGAATCGCATGAAAGGAAAACTAATTTAGTAAATCTTAAGAGATCACTAAAAAATTTAGAAAAGAGTCTTGAACTAATTAAAGAACGAGAAGATTTACTAAAAGAACATGCGGGTTTTGGGATCAGTATCGCGGTTGTAATACATGAGATTGCTAAAACGACAGCGAACTTTTATCATGGCATTGCCGAGCTCTTAAAAAGTAAGAAATTTGATTTGCATAAAGTTGAACTATTAAAAGATGCATCTTCATCGTTGCAAGCAGAACTCAAAAGAATTACACCTTTAAGAAGTATTAAGAATGAAGAACCAATTCAATTTAATATTTCAAAATCAATAAGGTTTTGCAATGAGGTATTCAAACAGGTTTTTGAAAGGGAAGAAATAGAATTCTCATACAATGTAAATCAAGATTTTGAAATTTATGGAAGATATGCCGCAGTCAACCAAGTATTAACGAACTTGATTGACAATAGTGTTTATTGGCTCTCAAAAGATGAAACAAAAATAAACAAAATTCAACTTAAACTTGATTCATTTAGAAAAACAATAGTCTTTGCTGATAGCGGATCGGGAATTCATGAATCTATTCTCCCATATTTATTCCAGCCTGGATATAGTTTGAAATTTCCACCAAGTGGTTTGGGACTTTATATTTGTAAATATTATATGCAAGATATGAAAGCTGATATTTATTTAACTAATGAAAAAGATAGAATTGAAAATCTAACCGGGGCACAATTCACCTTGGACTTTTCAAGGAATAAAAAGTAAATGACAAAAGGCAAATACAATATCGTAATAATTGATGACATGCTTCCCAAAACAGGAGAGGGATTTTTTAAAATTAAAGATTTTGAATTGATAAATGAAGATTACATAATTAAGACCTTAAAAGAAAATGTGAAGTGGACTGATGATTCATTGAAATCATTAACAAAAATGTTTTTGTCTTCTCCATATTTTAAAGAAAAAAAAATCGCTCTTAAATGGGCATATCATCCTTCTTTTTGTTTAAGTGCAGTTAAAGCTAAAACCTACTTGCCTGATTTAATTGTTTTTGATTGGGAATACAATGTCATGCAAAACCTTGAAATAATTATTTCAAATTTAACTGAGTTAATAGAAGAATCAAAAGCATTCATTTTTATTTATTCAAATTTAGCTCAAAGGATACCAATTGAATTATTTAAGCACAAGCTCGATAAATATTCTAACCAATTACAAGTTTTAAAAAAAGGAGGTGAAGATTTCATTTTTTCATCTGAAGAATTCATATATCAGTATGTAGCAAACCTTCTGGATAATAATCCGACAGTATCAACACATGGCAATAAAATTCATTTTAACAAAACAGGAAAATTAGAAAATACAAAGGATATTTTGTATCTGGAATCCATTATTGGAAAAAGTAAACTCATAAAAGAATTAGAAAATATTGGAGGCGTATTTGACGAAAAAAAAATATCAGAAATCTTAGACAGGTCGCCTTTAACAGTCTATGCGACTAAAGACAAAAAATATTTTTTTAATGAAACCTCGGATTTAAAGGAAAAGGAGTTTGACGGGATTCATCAAGTTGTTCTTTCGGAAGCTTTCAAAATATTAGGTCTTAAAAAACTTAAGGACCTTTTGGAAAGAGGAATCGCAAAAGCTTAATCTATATATGGCTAGACCAACTTCTCACGACATCGCGTCCTTCGGGCCTTCAACAACTCCCTTCGGTCGTAATCCCCAAAAGAGTTATGATGATCACTACAAAGAGGCGCATTGGATAAAGGAGGATTTTGAAAATGAAATTCATGATGCTGTTGCGGATAGACTGCCGGATTATCCTAACGAGGTAAAACGAATTAACAAGAGCAATTCCGAATGGCTGCGGGATTTTATAGCAGAGAAAGAGAGAAACAAAGAATTTTGTTATTTATGGATTTTAGACGATGGAGGTATAAAAATATTATATGAGGGAACACCGAATTTTCGTGATGAGCCTGATAAAGAGGTTAAGCACACCAATATTACAGGTGGACAGGAGGCCTATCATGGTGGAGAAATGTTTATTACTGAGAATAATGAAATTTTCATTAATGACAAATCAGATAGGTATGGATATCCGATTGGGCATCCTCTAAGAAAAGAATACTGGCAAGCAGCATTAAGATATTTTCAGAACACTTATGATAAATATAAAGTAGTTGACTTAACAGAGTTGATATGAATTACAGTTCAGCTGATATTTATTCAGGTTGTGGCGGCCTAACAGAAGGCATGCACAAGGCATCCTTTCAAACAAAGATTGCTATTGAAATTGACGATGATGCAGTAAAAGCATATCAGTTAAATCACAAAAAAACCACTATAATTCAAAAAGATATTCGCAAAGTTTCTATTGCTGAAATCAAAAGAAAGCTGAACGGTAAAACAATTCACTTACTCGCTGGGTGCCCCCCTTGTCAGGGATTCAGTTCGATAAGAAGATTGAATAGAGCTCAACCGATATATGACGATAGAAACAATCTGATAATGGAATATGTCCGGCTTGTGAAAGCATTGAAACCATACACCATAATGATGGAGAATGTTCCGGGATTAATCAATTACGATTTGTTGAAAGAAGCGATTGAAATGTTAAAAGAAGCCGGTTACAAATGGATTGATTGCAAAGTTGTGAATGTGAAAAATTATGGGGTGCCACAAAATAGAAGAAGATTAGTTTTAATAGGTTCACGCCTTGGAGAAATTAATATTGCAAAAGAAACAGGCGAAAAAGTTACAGTTCGGGATGCGATAAAAAATATCGAACCAACAAGTAAAACAAAAGACAAACTCCACAAGATATATCCAAAGCATTCTCCGAATGTTTTAGAAAGAATAAAACGAACACCTAAAAATGGTGGAAGCTGGAAAGACTTGCCCGAAGAATATGATTTGAATTGCCATAAAGCAGAGAACATTGGTTTCGATGATGTTTATGGTCGTTTACGCTGGGATGATTATTCAACCACAATTACAGGAGGATGTTTGAATCCGTCAAAAGGTAGATTTCTTCACCCAACTAAAAACAGAACAATCACCGCGAGAGAAGCAGCTTTGCTTCAATCATTTCCTAAAAGCTACAAATTCCCAACAGACATTTCTAAAACTGCTCTTGCTTTGTTAATCGGGAATGCTTTACCCCCTAAGTTCAGTTATATCCAGTCAAAGAATATTAAAGAACATTTAGATCATCATCTCAACAAGTCGAGCTAAAGTTTTTTCTTGTTTCTTTTTTTTCAATTTGCACGTCCAAACTTCAATAATCTTCCAACCTTTATTTCTCAAACTCACTTGAGCAATCGCATCAACTTTTCTATTGCCTTCAATCTTTTTCTTCCACCAATTCCTTCTTGTTGTAGGTAATGCTGAATACTTGCAGTTTGAATGTCCATGCCAGAAACACCCATGCACAAAAATTACTGTTTTGTATTTCTTCAAAACGATATCAGGCTTGCCGGGTAATTTTTTATCGTGCAGCCGAAACCGAAAACCATTGCGGTGGAGAAAACTTCTTACAATCAACTCCGGCTTCGTATTCTTTGAGCGAATACGGCTCATGTTGTAGCTCCTCGTCTTCTTATCGTGCACATCAGCCATTACTTTCGCTCTTCAGCAATTTTCTAAAATCAGCAAGAGAAACAAATTCAACTCCTTCATAGACGCTCAATGCTAACAAGGCCTTATCACCCGTTACCACATTTATCGTTTGCGACGCGCGCGCGAGGGCAATGAGGAAATTGTCTTTGGGATCAGGAAGATGTGAGACACGTGGCTGTGTATTAACCATGGTAACTCCCAGTTCAATCACTTCGATAAACTGTGACACCGGCGCTTTTAGGTATTTTTTATATTTCGGTCGCAGCAAAACGTTCTTGATCTCATTCATTAGGTGCCTGTCAGCATAAATTGTCAATTCCTTAAGAACAATAGATTCAATCAATTCACCAAGAGTATCGGTGACGATATAGCTGATCCAGATATTTGTGTCGAGGATAAATTTCTTCTCATCCATTGCGAGAGGTTCTCACCAATTCGATTTCTTCGAGAATCTCATCCATGGTAATTGAATTGGGCTTCACTTTTCCTTTCAGCTTTTTCACTTTCTCAAGCAGCGTTTTTTTCTTCAGCTTGTCAAGCAACTGTTCCTGTTCTTTTACAGAAAGTGATTCAGCGTATCGTGAGATCATTCGTGCTCTTTTTCTTGAAGCGGTAGTAATCATGTTAATTTCTTTCTTCAAAAATAATCATTCAATAAAAACCGAAAACCATTGCAGTGAAGAAAACTTCTTACTCACACCTGTTAACGGCTCTGAAGGCTGGCATCAGACTACCTCTTTTACTTCGAGAGAAATATTTTCAATCACCGGAACAGGAAGATTCTTGTGAATAGACAGTAACAGCCAATCTTCGAGAACCTCTCGCAGTTCTTCACGACAATCTTCGAGATTCTCCGCAGACGCATACACACCATCAAATCCCGGAATCTCGCCGTAATATTTTTTATCATTTGGCAAAAATTCATAGTGCGCTCCGTGCAACGCAGCCTGTATGTATTCAGTAATCATGGTAATTTCTTTCTTCAAAAATAATCATTCACTGAAAACGAAAACCATTGCGGTGGAGAAAACTTCTTACTCATAGAGTCCTACGGACAATCAACTCCGGCTTCGTATCCTTCCCGAAGAACATCCCCCCGATGAATCGGGGGACAGGCGGGACAGGTTGAGCGAATACGGGAGATCCCGACAGGTCGGGACAAGTTGTTGTAGCTGCGGGTTTTCTTATCGTGCATCAGCCATTGTTGAGAGCAGTTAATGTATCACCACAAGCTTTCCGGTTTGAATAGTATGATTATCATCTCTGAAACGGTAGCCGAAAGCACCTGCAGAGAACCGGTTGATATCTATCGCAAAATCATTTTTTGATACAGGTCTATCCATTACTTTTCTTCCAAGCATATCAAATAATTCAAGATGAAGGTGATGATACGTTGTGACCTCGCAGTCAATATGAATACTGATAGTATGCTCAGTCAGGTTCGGGAGGAGTGTAATTCCGCAGTCGCAAATTTGTGATGAAACGTTAAGTGTATCGGAAATATTTCCGCACGATCCCGAAACATTCACCCAATAAGTTCCGGGCTGGGTGATGGTGAATGTTGGCAAAGTGCTTTCATCCTGCCAGACATAGTGATAGCCCGCAACCGTTACATCAAGCTCAAGAGGCAGATGGGGTTGGTTAGAACACAGGACGGTGTCGGTGCCTAAACCAATGTGCGGAAATGGTTCAATAGTGACGAGCCGGGTGACGGTATCTGACTTGTAACAGGTATAAGCAATCATGGTTACCCCGTACGTTCCTGCTTCTGAAAAAGTATGATCAGGATTTGCGAGTATGCTTTCATTCGCATTGCCGGATGCAGGATCACCGAAAGTCCACAGGAAATAACCTCCATTTACGTTCGGAGAAAATGCAGTAGGGAATGATTGGCAAACGTTGCTGAAAGTAAAGTCGGATGCGGGTTGCTGATCAAACGATGTAATAAAATCAAGCACCTGAACCCAGGAGTCAGGATTATTATTAAGGTGCCCAAATGGCTTCGACGTCAATGTGTTCGTGGCTATATCAAAACGATCGAGTTGTAACATGCCGGGATTGGTTGTTTGTGCCATAAAATAATTCCTGTTCAGGACGGGATCCATAATCTCCCCGATTGCGTTTACTCTGCTCACTGGTGTAAGATACCCGATGCTTCCTGTGAGAGGGTCAACTCTCACCATGCGCAACGCACTTAGATTGTCCGTTGCAAAGTCGCGGCGATCCTGCTCGTAACCGTAAAAAAAATTATCATTGGGATTGAAAGTAAAAGTATAAGTAACATTGGCATCTGTTGCCCGGTCAAGCGCTACTGAATCGAAGGAGTTATTAACCAAATCATACGTTCCGATAGAGTATCGCATCTCAGCCCGGTCATATCTCTGGAAAAAGATTTTCTGATGATTGCAATCAGGATTTAACGGGAATGCCTCTGACCAATACACCGGCAAGGTGGTAAGGTCGGTCACTTCTTTTGTGACCGGATTTATTTTACTCAAATATTGTACAGTAGCATATCTATTTCTGAGATGCAGAAAATAAATATTGCTGTCAGAATAATTGAAGCACAATTCGGAAAGGCAGTTCCCTACTGTAACGGTGCCCGGTATTCCACTTCCGGTTGAGTCCACCTCGAAGAGTACTGAAATTTGTCCGGTTGCAATGTTGACGCTCATGAGGTACGTGTTGATAGAATCTGCCGTAATCATGTAAAGGAAATTACGGTACCCATCGAATACGCCGCTCGCAGATAACGTTGCCTGATACCCCACAAAGGTGTCTAATGGAATTGCAATCCCGGTGGCCGGATCCACATCAGCAATTCCGTACGTTGATTTAGCGGGAGAAGGAATGCAATAGATGCCTATTAAGTGACCCGGAGTTTGGCTGAACAACTGAGGAGAAAGAAGAGCTATAAAAATAAGATTGAACAATATTCTATGCATCGGGAGTATTAATCACCAAAGCTAACCCTTTGCAGTGGAGATAATACTGCTAAGAAAAAATACCGTTACGAAAATTTTTATTGGTGAGAATCGAAGAAGAAAATTATCGGGTCTTGTCGGGCCCTGCCTGCAGGTATTGAAACCCATTGCGGTGGAGAAAACTTCTTACTCATAGAGTCCTGCTCCCTTAGGAGTCCTTCGGACGGACAATCAACTCCGGCTTCGTATTCTTCGCGAAGAAAATCCCCCCGATGAATCGGGGGACAGGCGGGACAGGTTGAGCGAATACGAGGCATCCCGACACGTCGGGACAAGTTGTTGTAGCTGCGGGTTTTCTTGTCATGCACATCAGCCATGGCACGAAGGTACTTTGGTAAAAAGGGTTCATTCGTTCAAGATTTTCACTGTAAGTTGCTTCAAAAGAAACCACAATTCATTTCACTAACTTTGAAAAAATTTTTTTATCGATGACAGAGTTAAGAATCATAGTGCCGGAAAAATTTGAGGAGCAATTATCAATTGCGGCTAAACAAATGGGAGTGAAAAAGTCAAAGTTGGTGATGGATGCTGTTAATCGTTATGTCTTTATTCGCGAACTCAGAAAGAGCGCTGCAAGAAATAAGAAGAAAATTTCGAAGCTCGGTTACAAGAGTGAAGCAGGTATTTTCAATGCAGTATCGTGAAGGTAGTATTCGACACCAATGTTTCATTTCAGCCTTTCTCTTTGGCGGCACTTCTCTTGAGGCAATCGAATTAACTATTAATCTGCGTTCTGAGCTTTTCATTTCATCTTTCATTCTTGATGAGTTCAGCGAAAAGCTGAAAGAAAAATTCAACATTCGTGCTAATGAAATATCCCGTGATGTTGAATTGATAGAGTCAATCTTTCGAACTGTAATTCCATCTAACCAAATTCCGACTGCGTGTAAAGACGAAGATGACAATGAAATTCTGCGTCTCGCTGAATTTGTGAACGCAGATTATCTCGTAACAGGTGACAGCGATCTGCTAATCCTGGGAAAGTTTTCGGAGGCAAAAATTCTTTCTCCCGGGCAATTCATCAATGTTGTTGCTTCAAAATAATTTCCGGATACAAGCTTTGATTCTTTGTTCAAAACAATATTCGTCTCATCGGGTAATTTTTTAGCGTGCAGCCGAAATCGAAAACCATTGCGGTGGAGAAAACTTCTTACTCATAGAGTCCTACGGACATCAACTCCGGCTTCGTATTCCTGGAGCATATACGCGACATCCCGACACGTCGGAACAAGTTGTTGTAGCTGCGGATCAGCCATGCTGAGAAAGTACTCAGTACTCAAAGCTCATAACACATGCTATCCTCTCTCTGCCGTAAACATCCACTTGTGTCTTCAAAAATGGAAAAGGACGCGGCGAGCGTAACATGGTAACATGGTGTTTTCACTATGTTTGCGCAAACACCAACCATGCAAAAAGGAATCATCTTATTCGACGTAAAAGATTTCCTCTACCAGGGGCAGGATAAAAGCAACCCTGATGTTGAGCTGATCAACAGAAAACAGATGGAAACCCTGAACCTGATCAACAGCAAATTCATGATGGAACGGCAACGAAGGCTGGAGAGCAATATTCCTATTCCTGTGGTGGAGCTTTTTCTTCCTACCGGCGATGGCTACTACCTCCTTTGCACTCCGGATCTGTCATCCATACTCGACATTTCGCATTGCCTGATGGCGATACTCGAGAGCAGCGGGATTAATGCGTATTGTGTGGCGCATATTGGTGATGTGAGCATTTTGACCGACCTGAGCGGCAGGGAAAACGCAACCGGCTTCGAGTTGGGATTTGCTTCAAGGTTGCAGAGCGTTAGTAAAGAAACCGGTAAGCTTGTCTTGTCTAAAAACATGGTGAACATCTGGACAGAGAATGACTATTTCGATTTGCTCGACGAATGGATGTCAGGCATTGCCAAAGATGATGTGGAATATCAATGGAAACATTCCATCCCTAAAGATTTTGAAAACGCCTGCAGAAGATTTTTATAGCCTCAGCAAATTTCAGTTGAAGATTGACTTTTTAGAACAAAATAAAAAAGAAGAGGAATGCCGCTGTACATTTTGAATTGATGTACGACAAAAATCCTTTTCACGCAAAGACGCAAAGAAAAATTCATCGAAAAATTTATCTGTTTCTCCTCTTTGCGCCTCTGCGCCTTTGCGAGTAATATCATGAGCGGAAATTTGTAGTACATCTCTTTTGAAATGTTTTTTTCTTTCACGCAGAAACGTGTACGAGCAGCGTGCTGAGCCCGATTTCTTTTTCCTTGCCTTTCAAAATAAAACTGCCGAGCTGCCGCGAAATAAATTGATTGGCTAAAGAAAGCCGCGACAGCAGGTCATCAGAAGCAATCACTTCCACATCGAACTCCCTGCACTTGTTTTCAATGCGCGAGGTGGTGTTTAGCACATCTCCCGAATAAGTAATGTCGCGCTTGATGATGCCGATTTCGCCGGTAATCACTTTACCGAAATGAATACCTGCCTTAAAGCCCGGCACCAATCCGTATTTAGTGAGATACTCATTTTTGTGCTTTTCAATCTCGTCTTTCATGTCGAAGAAACAACGGATGCACTGGTTGTTGGTGATTCCGTCTTCATATTTCCAGGCAACTACCACTTCATCACCGATGTACTGGTAAATATCTCCGTTGTTGTTTACGATGGGGTTGGTGATGTCGGCAAAAAAATCTTTCAGCAATTCATGGTAGCGTTCATTCCCTAATTTTTCAGCGAGGGTAGTAGAGTCATTGAGGTCGGCGAACATGAAGATGCGCGTTTCTTCTTTCGGCAGATGATACTTGCCCCGAATGATATCCCACAGAATGCCATGACCGAATTTGTTGTTCATCAGCAGTACAAATTGTGTGAGAGCAGTAACAACTGACCATGCCATAATATCCTTGATGTGGTATGGATCTCTAAGATATTTCCAATACCCTTGTTTGAATCCGGGATCACCCACCTGAATTCCGGATGCTTGCGGAACCCAAAAGAATCCTATTGCCAAATGCACGAGGATCACTGTGATTATGTAAAGAAGGCAAATGGCAAGGATGGAATAACCATACGGCTTGTCTCTGAACTTTACGTTGAGATAAAACACGATGAAGCTTCCGGCAATCAACGCGCCGAAGAAGGCGCCTCCCCCATTAAAGATGATGTTGAGACCAAGGGGATACTTTTCGCTGAAAGGCTGGAAGTCGGTTGCATGTGTAAGTGAGTAGTCATAGCCGGTAATGAAAAGGGCGACTATTTGCCAGGCCAAAATGATAGCCAGCAGTTGGGCGAATTGAATTCTTCTGCCTCGTGACATTGGGATTAAGTTTTCAGGAAGTTAAGTTAGTACGAAATCCCACCGGTGGCTTGACAAGTTGTTGTTGCTCCTCGTCTTCTAATCACGCACAGCTTGTTCCGATTAATCGTATACGCGTTAAGTCAAACAAAATCGTGATCACGCACAATCCTTATCAGGCAATTATTTCAGGGGTTTAGTGTCTGTCCAAAAATCCCGTAGGGATCTAATATCGGTAGGTATTGATTAACGAGTGCTCTTGCGTGCCGTTAGGTCCGCGATGACTTGCGTCCCTTCTACGGGACTGGGATTATTTCATTCTCCGTTTCTACCGATATTTTGTCAGCCCGCAAAAATAAATCACTCCCTCGCCAACTCTCATCCGTAATAAACCGCAGCCAGAAAAATATTCTTGTCTTCTAATCCCCATTTTTATCTCCTACCTTCCGCCTGTAATCAAATCAATATGCTGCGAGGGAAAGCTTTGAAAAATGTTGGGCGAAGGTCGAGCCGCTTTGTGTGGCGCAACCATGAGATACTTCGCATCGAGGCATTCAGCGATGCCGTGTTTGCTTTTGCAGTAACACTTACCGTTGTTTCGCTCGAGGTACCGCTCACCTTTCATGAGTTGATGGAAAGCATGCGCGGGATGTTCGGCTTTGCCATCTGCTTCGTTTTTCTTGTTCTCATCTGGTACAAGCAGTACCTGTTTTTCCGCTACTTCGGTTTGCGCGACCGCACTACTATTATTTTGAACTCCATCCTCATTTTCGTGGTACTGTTTTATGTGTATCCGCTCAAGTTTTTATTCTCGCTGCTCACCACCGGCAATGTGGTGAACCAGGATGGAACAGAGGTACATCGCATCAGTTTTGTTTATGAAGTCAAGCAACTCATGCTTGTTTACAGCGCCGGGTTTGCCGCTGTTTATCTCATGTTGTTTTTTCTTTTTCTTCATGCCTGGAACAAGCGCACAGAACTTTCACTTAACAATGTCGAACTCTTTAACCTGAAAACAGAAATGTTTATGAATATAATTGTGAGCGGTTTTGGTGTAGTCGTTATGCTCACCGCCTTGCTTTTGAGTGACGAGTATGCCGGCAATTCATGGATCTGGTTTCTTTTTATCGGTCCTGTTGTGAGTGTTTTTTATTCAAGAAGGTTCAGGATGCTGAAGAAAAAAGTGAGCGATGAAGAAATGAAGGAGCATTTAATAGCTGTAGAAAAGAGTAAGAAGGTTAAGCACTATTCGGCTCCGGTCTAATGGATTGTTCTTTACGATACACGATACACATAACACGACTCATTTTAGGACAAAGATTGCGAGTCCTGAGTCGTGTTACGTGTTCGTGTATCGTGTTACGTGTATCATGTATTGTGTATTGTAAACAACTTCATTGCAGATCAATTTCAATAGCTCTGAATTCACCGGCGTCAACAATGCCATTCAAATTCATGTCACTCAATACGATCATGTAAAACCTGTTAATGTTTTTTGAAGAGAACTCAATGGTGCGCTCACCAAACAGTGCAGGCACATCGCAGGTAAGCCGCAGCAATCCGTTGTCCTCGCTCACGAGCGAGGCTCTCCGTTCACCTTCTGTCTCATAAATGATGTATTGATGTCCGCCGTTCAAATAAAATTTTTCATAAGGACCCAATGTTGCTGTGCCTGTACCCGGAGAGAAATAGGGGATGTCATCAATACTTTTTCCTGTTGCTATTTCCTTTATCTCTTTTTTTTCGAGCGTTACTGCTATTCGCGTGGCATAAAATTTATTTCCGATCGTGTCATAAGGCAGTGAATTAAAGAATAAAGAAAACGGCATTCGCGCCAAAGTGATTTTACTGAATGTATCATTCACAGCAATGTCCTTTCCCTTCTGCTGAATGACCAATTGCAGATCAAACGGATCGCTCGAATTCCTTGCGGCAATCAAAAAAGAAAAGATGGCTGCAATAAAAAGTACCGCAGTTATTTTCATCGTCTCAAAAATAAATGTCTGAAGCGAACGGAGCAACACATTAATACGATACAAGATACACGTAACACGACTCATTTTACGACAAAGGTTGCGAGTCCAGGGTCGTGTTACGTATATCGTGTATCGTATTGTAAACTAGTTCACCGGGGATAAATTTCTTCTTTGCTCTTCGTCATCAACAAAGAATTATCGCAGGTCAATTCCGTAGCCTTATTTCTCAATCATCACTTTGCTTACCGCACGCTGCATTCCTGATTGCACGGTGAGAATGTAAAGGCCGGCAGGAAGATCACTCACCACTACTTCCCGGCTATAAATTCCATCGGGAATATTTTTTCCGACACCCGATCTTGCACACATACCAAGCTGATTGCTTAGCGTCCACTTCATGTGATGCTCAGGAAGAGAGGTCACAAAATGAAATGAATGATCAACAGGGTTCGGGAAAATTTCTACCTGCAAATTGCTGAGTTGATTGGGATGATCCCATGAAGTGTAAACTGAACTGTCGAGTAAAATATTTTCATCGCCCGGCTGGTAATTCATCATCCAAAACCGGCACGACATCATTTCATCAAAAGTACTTTCGCCTGCTGCCACATTAATCGGCGGGTTACTCGGATTGTTTGGATTGTTGGTTGTATTGTCAAACACAGCAGTACCAAAAATTTGCGCGCCCTCCGGAATTTTAATCAGCTTGGTTACAAAATATCCTAACTGCCAGTAAAAATTCCATTGAGGAATGTAGAGCAATCCTGTAGTATCACCCTGCGCGGTTACCATAAACACTTCGAAGGATGTTCCGATAAGATGCATGTGCGGCTGCAGCGCTACCAAAGATTTATCCTGCGGGAAAATGGTGGACTGCTCATAGAAAGTCTTTACCTCGTTGGCAGGAATCTCAAATGGCGGATTCAGGAGTGAAGGCACGTGCCAGTGTAAAAGCCGGTAGTTGGTAATGGTACGTACGTTTGGATTGTCACTCCATTTCAAATAAACTTTTGTGCTGTCAGTTTCACCGATATGTCCCGGGGCATAATGGATGGAAACAATAAAATCAGAACCTGCCGGTACTTCGATGCCCATGTCAGGCGGCAATGAAAAAATAGTACTGCCCGGTGTCCAGCCAACATCGAGTACCGCGAAAGGACTAAATCCATCGAGGAACCCTCCGTAAAATCCGGGCAGCGGATCATCCAGATCATGCTGGTAAGAAATGTCTGAAGTGTCATGAAACAAAAACAGGTGGTGAACGATAGCGCTGTTTCCGGGAATCACTTCCACTTCATTCAGATATTTCGCTTCAGCGTAATCAGAATGAACAGCAAAGCACCGGTAGACATCGGAGTTAGCGGTGAGCGTGAACGAAGGAAGAATTAAAGTATCATCAGGATTCTGCATGATAACTGTGCTGGTAAAAACGGGTGGCTGCGGAGCGAGGGTAGAGTCACCCAACGGCATTCCCCCATCAACCCAGGAGTTGATCTGTGAAATCTCACTATCTGCTAAAACACGCTCATCACGAAAGTGACTGTAGGAAGGATCAGGTGGCCACGGCGGCATCTTGCTCGCATTCACATCCGCCTGAATGCTGAAACCATTCAGCACGGCATCATTGTATGTCATGAGCGGGAATGGTGCGATGCCACCATCATGATGGCAGGTAGAACAATTAGTATAAAGTATAGTAGCGATTGACGTGCTCCAATCAGGAGTTTGTGAAAAAACATTTTCGCTGATGCAGGAGATAAGAATTATCAGGAGGATTTTTTGCACACTAACCGGGTTAGAAAGTTAAAGGTAAGAATGATTTTTCCTAAGCCGAACTAAACGATACACGATACACGTAACACGACTCAGCACTCGCGAGCTATATCGTTAAATGAGTCGTGTTACGTGTATCGTGTATCGTATAAGGCGAACTGTCCCCTTAGAACATCCCATTATTATGAGCCATCTTCTCCGGAATGTCCTGTATCACATCCCAGTGCTCATCCACTTTACCATCTTTAATTCTGAAGATGTCCACTACGGCAGAGCCGTTTCCTTCTTTCACAAAGTGGTAGTGTGAGTGAGCGATCACGTGATCACCCTCAGACCAAATGTGTTTCAATTCCCATTTCAGATCGGGAAACATTTGGTAGAAATGGGGAATGGCTTCTAAGAATCCTGCTTTCCCGGTGGGCACATTGGGATTATGCTGGATGTACTCATCCGTGATGAGCTCAGCGGCTGCATTCACATCTTTCTTAATGAAAGCCAGTTCCAGTAATCTTTTTGCAAGTTCTTTGTTTTGGTCTGCTGTTGCATTCATGATGGTAGTTTTAAGGGGTGAAAAGAAATTTTTTGCTGAAGGAAAATGGTTACAAGGATATAGAAGATTTTTTCGTTCCCGTATGGCTACCAATCTTCAAAAATTGAAAATTAATTTCTTCTTCCTTAAAATCTGTTTGGTGTACGGCTTGGTGTATGTCAAATTTCCGTATTTGTCCGCAGGACTCATGACTTTCTTCGGAGGATTAGAGCGTTGCGCGGAAATTTGTCGTTCACCCAACCCGTCTGGATTTATCGCCGTCATATATTAGTCAGGCTTTCCGGGTGTGTTGATTCTTTATTCCGCTTCAGAAGATCATAACTCCCGCTCAGCCGTTGTGTGTTTCCATTCAATTTGATTAACAGTTAATAAAAAATCTGCGTCATGATCTTTGCCCGCATATCACAGGTTTTTCTCACGCCGCTCATTTTAGATTATTAATTCACAACAAAAAAAATAACCATGAAAAAAGTTTTTACAATTACTCTGGTAAGCATGCTCATTGCCCTTACCGGTTTTGCCAATCATCTCAGTGGTAATTTAACCATGTCAGCAAAATTAGACGGGGCACAGGAAGTGCCCGCTGTGGTAACCAATGCAATCGGCGTTGCCAGCTTTGTACTCAATGCAACACGGGATACCTTTGCATTCACGCAAGCTTCGAAGGATTAAGCGGTGTTATTACCGGCGCCCATATTCATGAAGGACTGCCGGGTGTTTCCGGTGGAGTGATTATAAGTTTAGTTGCCAACATTTCAGGAAATGATCTCAATGCCACCATCACAGGATCGGTGCTCACCCCGGAAGTTATTTCGAAAATGCTGAGCGGAAATTATTACATCAATGTTCACACTGCCGCAAATCCGGGTGGAGAAATCCGCGGACAGATTCTACCCGAAACGGATTATGCTTATTCAGCCATGATGGATGGGGCGCAGGAAGTTCCACAAGTGAATACGGGTGCGTATGGGCTTGGTGTTTTTGATCTGTATCAAAATTATAAGGCGCTTACTATTCATGTAGTAGTCCAGGGATTGAGTGGCGCCATCACCGGTGCGCATTTGCATGTGGGTGCTCCGGGAGTAAGCGGAGGTGTGGTACAGGATTTAACTACTATGGTATCCGGCAATGTGATCGAAGGGGAAGTGGATCCCACGGCGTATCTCAGTGATCTTCTTGCGGGAAATATATATGTCAACGTGCACACGGCTGACAATCCTGGCGGAGAAATAAGAGGGCAGCTTACTACTGATGCGAACCTTGCTTTTGATGCCTCCCTCGATGGGGCGCAGGAAACACCTCCTGTAGTGACCACGGCTTCGGGAGTTGAAATTGTAAAGCTGAATACTACCCTCGATACACTGTGGTATCATGTAGTAGCCGATGGATTGAGTGCAACAGCAACCGGTGCGCACTTTCATACGGGTGCTCCCGGAATCAGCGGACCGGTGGTTATTAATACAACTGCTGACATCAACGGAAACAGGGTGGATGGTTTTGTAACAGGAACAACTCTTACGCCTTCTGTCATCAACTCATTTCTCACTGGTGACATGTACTTTAACATGCACACTGCTGCTAATCCGGGTGGTGAGATTCGCGGGCAGGTGTACCGCTATGCGCGCGAAGGGTACACCTTCAGAATGGATGGATCACAGGAAAATCCTGCGACCAATTCCACAGCAACAGGTTCCGGTATTGTTACGATGGACCGCTTCCAGGAAAATGTTCACCTCATGGTAGTTGTCAATGGACTTTCAGGATCTGTTACCGCCGCTCAATTTCACAAAAATGTATTCGGCCAAAACGGTGGAGTAATCTTTGAAGTCACGGATTGGTTTTCACAAACAGGTACCAGCGATGCGGCTTTCGGTTACTGGACGGACGATGACGCCACTCCTTTTACTATCGCCTCCTCCAACCTGTTTATTAATGACAGTGTTTACATCAACGTTCACACTGCTGCTAATCCGGGTGGTGAAATAAGAGGACAAGTGATTCGTGGCGCAGATTGCTTTGTCACTACGGTGGGCGTTGTAGGCATTGCATCCATTGGTGACCAGGTTTCACAGTTCGCACTGTATCCGAATCCTGTTGAAGGTAATGTGGTGAATGTGAATTTTGAATCGCTCACTTCTGCATCTGCAAAAATCCAACTGGTGGGAATCACCGGAAATACAGTGATGAGCAAAGAGGTGAGCGTCACAAAAGGATCCAATAGTGAACGCTTAACGCTGACCGGTTTAGTCCCGGGAATTTATTTGGTAAAATTTTCTGCACTTAATCATTCTGTAGTAATTGGAAAATTCATTAAAGAATAATTTTTATTGACAATCAGCAAGGGCGAAGAAAATTTTCTTTGTCCTTGTTCTTTAACCTCTTCTTATGAAACGAATTCAATTTATGGCAGCTGCATTAATGATATTTTCATCCTGCACATTTCATAAAGCTAACTATGTTATCACCCCCGATCTTATCAATGACACGGTAATCATCAGCTATCACAATGACATTGTTCCAATCCTGACTACTTACTGCTACGGCAAAGGATACCCGAATGATAACAGTCAGCAACTTTGCCACGTAAGTAATACCAACCAGGGATCGCTTGGTGATTTCACTATTTACCAGGGACTAAAAGACAAAGTTGACAATGGCTCCATCCAATCCCGTGTATTTAATTCAAACGGTGGCATGCCGCCCATTTTCTCCGATACCCCCACTGAACTTACAGATTCTGCTTTGGAGAAATTTGAATTATGGGTGGCGCAGGGAGCGCCTGATAATTAATCTTTACTTAGTGTTGATTATAGTCTATGACTTGCCGGGCGCAGGGGATCAAAAATTGTATTTACTTCAATCTTTCTTTATACAGAAACCCGGGCAAACAGCGCACTCAGCCCCATTTCCCTTTCCTTCCCCCTCAATTTAATATTGCCAAGATGTTTGGAAATAAACTGATCGCCGAAAGAAAGTTGCGAGAGAAGATCATCGGAAGCAATTACATCTACATTAAAGTCTTTGCATTTGCTCCCGATGCGTGAGGTGGTATTGAGTACGTCGCCGGAGAAAGTGATGTCACGCTTGATGATGCCCACCTCACCGGCAATCACCTTACCGAAGTGAATGCCTGCCTTAAAACCCGGCACCAACCCGAATTTGTCAAGATAGTGCTTGCCTTTTTTCTCAATCTGGAGCTTCATATCAAAGAAGCAGCGGATGCACCGGCTGCCCGCAATTCCATCTTCATACTTCCATGCCACTACCACCTCATCACCGATGTATTGATAAATGTCGCCCTTGTTGTCAATAATAGGATTGGTGACGTCACTGAAAAAATCCTGCAGCAATTCATGATAGCGTTCATTGCCCAGCTTTTCAGCAATCGTGGTAGATGAATTGAGGTCGGCAAACATGAAAATGCGCATCTCCTCCTTGGGCAAATGATATTTGCCTCTGATGATATCCCACAGAATACCGTGACCGAATTTGGTGTTCATCAGCAGAACAAACTGAGTAATGGCGGTTACAATTGACCATACAAGAATATCCTTCAGATGATAAGGGTCAACCAGGTATTTCCAGTACGCTTGTTTGAATTCAGGATCGCTTATATTAATTCCTGTGGAGTGAGGCACCCACATAAAACCTATGAGCAGAATGATGATTGACATAATCACCACGTAAACTATGCAGTTCAGGAAGATAGAATAACCATAAGGCTTGTCTTTGAATCTTACATTGAGATAAAACACAAACAGACTTCCGGCAAGCAATGCGCCAATCAATGCGCCCATCACATTGAATAACACACCTGCTACATAGGAATAGTCTTTCGCGAATACCAGCACTTCAGTCGAATGCAGCAGAAAGTAGTCATAAGTTTGGATGCATAGAGCGACAATTGTCCAAGCTATACAAATGGCAAACAATTGTGAGAATTGAATTTTTCTTCTTCGCGACATAGAGGAAAATTTTAGGGAAGATAAGTTAGAATTTAGTTGTTAAGGGCGGGAAGATCCTATTGTTAGGGCGCATCTCTCAATTTTCCCCCGATAACTTTTCCCTCTGTTCTGAAAAACAGTTAGCTTCGGTGTCCCAATTTTTTCTTCACATTTAAAAACCAAATATCATGACACCAGATCAAAACAAAAACCTCGTTCAGCAAATGTTCACTGAAGTGATCAACGGAAAAAACCTTGATGCAGCCGGCAAATACATCGCGCCCGGCTTCGTGAATCACGGAATCCCCAACGCAACGACCGGTCCTGATGGATTCAAAGAAATAGTTAAACAATTCACTGATGGCTTTCCTGATATGCACGTTTACCAGGAAAGTTTGATTGCAGAAGGAGATACTGTAGTAACACGAGGCTACTGGACGGGTACACACAAAGGAAACTTCATGGGCATTCCCGGTACAGGCAAACAAGTGCGTGCTGACTATATTGACGTATGGAAAATTCAAAATGATAAAGCGACCGAGAACTGGGTGCAGATGGATATGGTGGGTGTGATGCAGCAGCTTGGTGCGATGCCTGCTCCTTCAGCATAGAGTAGTGTTGGCAGTAGGTTAAATCAGGAATGATCCATAGCAGGTGGTCTTTTTCCATTTACTATGGATCATTTTTATTTTGAATTTTTTTTCTTCTCAAAAAAAAGTATCTCTATTCATTCTTACCTCTCAATCACCACCGGAACCACTGCGTTTCCATTAGCTGTTGATAGACGCAGATAATAAAATCCACTTGTTAACTGCGAAGGAAAGTTTAATTGCAATTGCAGTTTCCCGGCACTAAGATTCCCTTCCCGAACTGTATAGTATGATCTTCCTTCTTCATCGTACAAAGAGAGTTTTAGATTTCCGGCATCTTTCAATTCAAACGAAATTATTGCAGCATCGCTTGCAGGATTGGGATATGACTGAATTGAGGAGAACGGGTTTATTTCATCAATGCCGATGTTCAAATCATTGATGTATCTCACCACAACAAAATCCTCATCACCGAGAATATTTGCAACGCCTGCGATCACAACTTTCCCGTCATCCTGTAATGCAACGTCGTATGCCTGGTTGTCCTGCGTACCAACATCTGTAACTACCCAGCCGTTGGTTCCGAAAGTGGGATCAAGTATGCCATCAGCACTGAAGCGTGCCGTGCCGAAGTCATAAGCAAAACTATTCGGCGGACTGCGATATCCTGTTGCTACAATTTTACCATCGGGTTGAATAACCGCGGCAGTGCCCCACGCATACGCATTGTTCATCACGTCCGATGTGGCAATACCGTCGCCGCCACCGAATGTGTTGTCAGGAGTTCCATCAGCATTGTATCGAATCAACAGCAGGTCAATGAGCGCTGTGGTATTGTACGCATCACCGATGACTAAAATTTTTCCGTCGTCCTGCACAAGCACGTTGGTGCCTTCATCATCACTGCCGAATACATCGGTGATCACGATTCCTCCGTTGCCGAAGGTGTTATCAAAAGTTCCGTCAGCATTAAAGCGCGCCACGGCCACATCGGAAGAATTGTTGAGTTGATTTCCGACCATAATTATTTTTCCATCCGGCTGTAGCGCGAGAGCATTTCCATATTCATTACCACCGAGGTCAGCATTGAGCATTCCATCGCCGGAGAAAGTATTATCGAGAGTGCCGTCGCTGTTCAGACGGATCAAAGCAAAATCATCATCATAAACAGGAGAAGAATAACCTGCTGCAATAATTTTTCCATCGGGCTGAATGGCGAGATCAAAAGCAATATTTCCATAAGCGTTACCCGGACTCATGTCAACTACAGTTTTTCCACTTGCACCAAAAGAATTATCGGGCGTGCCATTGCTGTTGTACCGTGCCACTAAAAATTCGTGATCCATAGTTCCGCACACCACGATCTTTCCGTCGGTTTGAATTTTCAGATTCAGTGCGTAGTCAAATCCTCCGAGATCAGTGACTACAGTTCCATTGGTTCCGAAAGTATTATCCGGGCTTCCATCCGTATTATAGCGCGCAAGAGCGAGATCCCCCGGATCAACCATGAAATATCCTGTGTAGGTACTTCCTGCAAGAACAATCTTACCATCAGGTTGAATCGCAAGAGCTGTCGGATGATCGTGGTTGTTGGTGATGTCAGTAGTTACAATGCCCGTCCCATTGAAGGTGGAGTCAGGATTGCCTGCAACCTGTGCGGAGATGAAGTGTGTTGATGCGAGTATAATGATGAAGGTGAGGAAACGATGTTTCATGTAAAGAAATTTTTGTGATAAATGATGGAAATGAATAGAAGAATAAGGAACGAAATTAAGTCCCATGCAGGAAATAAATTCTTAGGTTATTCATTCTTCCCGTTATGGCTGAACAGTACAGGATTTTATCCCTCCGTCATGAGAAAAATGAGAATGAGAATTCCGATGGCAATGAGCTTGAGTGTAACAGATCTGCGTGCCCAGTTGTTGATGCGAATCGAGGAGTGAAGGTGTTTCCATAGAGGGATTGGGGGGATTCAAACAACACAAGCTAAAATTTATTTTAGAGTGGCAGTTAACTATTTCCTATCGCAACAGCGAAAGAAAAATGAATTTCACTAACTTTGATTCACACACTTCAAATTATGCTTACACTAAAGCAACCTTTAAGCAATATTCAACAGCAGCTTTTAAAACTGTACGCTGCAGGTGTTCCTGATGACAAACTCGAGGAAGTGAGCGAACTCATTGCAAAATATTTGTTGAATGAAGCGCGTGATGAAGCTGATAAAATTTGGCTGGAAAAGAATTATGGAGAAGAGCAACTTCGTGAATGGTTACACAAAACCAATCACAAATGAGGGTGGTGCTTGACACCAATATTATTCTAAGTTCCTTTTCTCGTTACTCTCCATATCGAATCGTGTTTGATGATTTTGAGGCAGGTAAATATGAATTAAGTGTCTCGACAGAAATCCTGCTTGAATACGAAGAAAAACTCACAGAAATTTTTTCTTCTGAAGTGTCAGGCCTTACGGTTGGAGGTCTCATGCTCAAGAAAAATATTATTCGCACAGAAATTTACTACCGATGGAATCTTCTCATCACCGATGCTGATGATAACAAATTTGTTGACTGTGCTCTGAATTCCAATTCAAATTATTTAGTCACAAATGATCGCGATTACCGAATTCTTTCGAAGGTGGATTTCCCGCCTGTAAAGGTCATTAACATTGATAAGTTTATTTCTATTCTGAAGTCTTTGTAATCGGGTGCTTTGACAATAATTTCCCTTCGCTACTTTTGTTTCGATATAATTCAGCACCAATCAAAATACTCTTTGCAACGAATGACTGAACTCAAAATCTTTAATAGCTTATCTCGCCAAAAAGAAGTCTTCATTCCTCTTCACCCTCCTCATGTAGGCATGTATGTGTGCGGACCTACAGTGAGTGGTGAAACACATCTCGGTCATGCCCGGCCGTATGTGACGTTTGATGTGGTGTTTCGTTATCTGAAATATCTCGGCTACAAAGTGCGGTACGTCCGCAATATCACTGATGCAGGACATTTTGAGGAAGAAGATCGCGAGGCTATAGATAAAGTTGCCGTGAAGGCAAAAGTGGAACGGCTCGAGCCAATGGAACTCGTGCAGAAATACACGAACATCTATCACGACATGATGGATGCACTGAATTGCGAGCGACCCAGCATTGAGCCTACCGCAACCGGACATATTGTTGAGCAGATCACAATGATCGAAGATATCTTGCAAAAAGGTTTAGCGTATGTAGCAAATGGCTCTGTATATTTTGATGTGAGGAAGTATGCGAAGAACAATGACTACGGAAAATTATCAGGAAGAAAAATTGACGAGATGATTGCGGGCAGCCGTGAGTTAGAATCGCAGGGAGAAAAGCGTGATCCCGCCGATTTTGCTCTCTGGAAAAATGCCCCTGATGAACATTTGATGCGATGGAAATCTCCATGGGGAGAAGGTTTTCCCGGCTGGCATATCGAATGCTCCGCCATGGCGACAAAATATCTCGGAACTCCTTTTGACATTCATGGCGGCGGAATGGATTTGCTTTTCCCTCATCATGAAAGTGAGATCGCACAAACAAAAACGGCTTGTGGCTCGGCACCGGTTAAATACTGGATGCATAACAACATGATTACGGTGAATGGAAAGAAGATGGGAAAGAGTTACAACAACACCATCACCTTGCGGGAATTGTTTTCAGGCGAACAGGCCTTACTCGAACAGGCCTATTCACCAATGACTGTTCGTTTTTTCATTTTGCAAACTCATTATCGCAGTACACTTGACTTTACTAATGATGCGCTCAAGGCAGCTGAGAAAGGATTACAGCGATTGATGAACGCGCTTGAAACGATTAATAAGCTTAAGTACTCAGAAAATGCTTCTGATTTCATAGTGGAAGAAGATCAGAAGGTTCGTGAGTTGAGTGAGTCCTGCGTTCAATTCATGAACGATGACTTCAACACCGCAATGGCAATGGCGTCATTGTTTGAACTGGCTTCTAAAATTTATTCATACCAGCATCAGCAGCTAAAAATTTCTTCGATTAAAAAAGAAACTTTCGAAATACTCCTAAAAACCTTCAACACATTCGTCAGCGGTATTCTTGGATTAAAGAATGAAAATGCTGAAGCTTCAGACGAAAAGTTGAATGAAGTGATGAAGCTGATGATCACACTTCGCAATGAAGCGAGAGCGAAGAAGGATTTTGCAACCTCTGATAAAATCCGTGATGAATTGCTAAAAGCGGATATACAGTTGAAGGATGGGAAGGAAGGAACCACGTGGGATAAACTCTGATTTCCTTGCTGAATCCTCCCCGGTTAAAAACAAACCTTACATGAAGCTGCATAAAAATATTCGCCTAACGCCGGCCACATTATTCGGCATGGGATGCGTCTTGGTTTTTATTTTCGGTTTTCTCACCCAAATTTACCTCGGCAACTCTGCGCTTGACATCCCTCTTCATGATACCTACTTCGTGATTGCACACTTTCATATCGTAATAGGAATTTCAGCGTTCTTCGGAATGTTTGCCGGTGTGTACCTGTGGTTTCCGAAAATGTTCGGAAGGATGATGAATAACACACTTGGCTACATACATTTCTGGATCACTTTCATTGGAGCGTACATGATTTTCTGGCCTTTACATTATATCGGCCTTGCCCATGTTCCGCGCCGCTATTATTCATTTAATGCATTCCAATCATTCGACATGTTCGGAAATCTCAACAAGTTTATCACACTGGCCGCGATACTTGTGTTCTTCGCGCAAATTCTCTTCATCATCAATTTCATTTATAGCATTTTTAAAGGAAGGAAACTTGCAGCGCTTCTTTAAAACAATGACAACTGATTCTGTTTCGGTTTTGCCTTTCCGAAAACAGTTCGCCCTCCATACTTCCACGAATCATTCCTCTCTTTTTCAATCAGCTCATTCAATCTGTTCTCAGGTTTGAAAAATTGCTCAGCGTGTTGAGCAGCCTTCGAAAGGTTTTTAATTGCTTCCTGCTTGTCTGTTATGCCAAGTTTTGCATGCTCGACCGATTTCCTTAGCACGTCAATCGTTTCATCATACACTTTGAGCGGCACAGGAAACGGGTGTCCATCCTTTCCTCCATGAGCGAATGAAAATCGTGCAGGATCAGAAAAACGTGACGGCGTTCCATGAATCACTTCACTCACAAGTGTAAGCGATTGCAATGTGCGCGGACCTACTCCATTCAACAAGAGCAGCGATTCAAAATCATTTACTTCTTTCTCCTGTGCAATAGTGAGAATAGCACCCAATCGTTTTATGTCTACGTCTTTTTCTCTCACATCATGATGACGCGGCATCATGAGCTTTTGGATTTCGGAAATGGATCGTGCAGGATTTTCTTGTGCAACCTGAACAATTCCATCGCGTGTCTGCGCGGCCTCTTTATCCGTGAGGTTTAAAATCAATCCTAAATTTTTCCCCAGTACAAATGTGTGCGGCTCTTCGACAAATGATTTGAGTTGCTCTGAATGCCAGTGATAACGCCGCGCCATTCCTGATTCGGTATTCATTCCCTGCTGAATCACTGACCACTGTCCATCAACTGTGAGCATGAATGAATGCAGATAAAGTTGAAAGCCATCCTGTACCGCGGTGTTGTCAACCTTCGCAGAAAGTTTTGAGCAATGAACAAGATGATGCCCATCGAGGCCTGTATCATCGGCGATCTTCATCAATTCATTCGGAGTCTGTCGCGAATGTTTTCCTCGTCCTCCGCAGATGTACAATCCCAATTCTTTTGCCTTCGGATTAATCGCAGATTTCAACGCACCCATCACAGAGGTGGTGATTCCCGAGGAATGCCAATCCATCCCCATCACACAACCCAGCGACTGAAACCAAAAAGGATCACTCATGCGACGCAGCACTTCATTTCTTCCGTATTGAATAATGAGTGATTCAACAATAGCACCGCCAAGCAAACTCATGCGCTGAGCAAGCCATTTTGGAACCTGTCCATAATGCAAAGGCAAATCAGCAGTGCCGGAATGTTTCATTGAAAAATAAAATTACGATACAAACATTTTCATTAATCTACCCTCCAATAAAAAATGAAACCTCTGAAATAAACTTTCTCACGCCATTCTCTCATCAAACCGAAACACTTCTCTTCTAAGTACCCTAATTTTCCTGAAATCATTGTGAGCAGGATTCATCAGGTAATTGTACTCTTCCGGAATAATTGCTGAAGGGACTTTTAATACAGCCGATGACAATGACAATAGCCAGTCATTTCCTGTTTTTCGTGTGATAGAAAAATTCATTCGCTCACTCCAGCCATGAGGCAAATCTTTCACTTTGATTTCTTCGATCTTCAATTTTGCAGGTATTTCTATCACCATTGTAGCAAATAGCTGCTTTGAATTTTCTCCGCTGCGATGAACAAAATTTTCAAGGCAGGCGAGTGCCCTTGAAGCAGAAGTATAAATAATAAAATTGCCTTCGGAATTCCACCGCGCCTCGTTACCTGAAGCGCGAAGCTCATGTGACCATCGCTCACGCACGATTCTCAATACTGTCATAGAATCGCTATGCAAGATCGCCCCACTCGATGCGCTTTAATTCATTGATGATTAAGTCAAGGCCGCTTGAAGTATTCATGAGCTGGAACGGAATTTTGTTTCCAAGGCCATAGGCGGGCTTTTGTAGCCAGCGGTGGAGTGCATATTCATCACCAAAAACTTCCATGCCGTGACGGTGAAGTGAAATCATTTTAAGCACATGCTCACTTTGTGCCGGATTCAGTTTTTGCTTCGAAGCATGGTAGCGCATAAGTGACTTTAATGAAACGTGAAACAAATTGGCAAGCTCTTCCTTTTTGAAATGAAACAACGAAGCGAGATCAAAAAACATGGAGGCATAAACGCCTGAGGATGCTTCGTGCACCAATGAAAGACGCTCTTCATCTCCGGAATATGGTATTGCCTTCGCCACCTTCGTGGTCGGCTTAGTTCTTATTGACTTCATTTGGGATTATCTTTTATTACTACAAATCTAAGACATTTGACTGAAGAGGCAAGACATTTGTCAGACTATTTTTCAAAGACCGTACTCATCAATTAAATAAATCAGGGCGGACATGGCGGCGGCGCCAAGTTCGAGCTCGCGCTTGTTCACGTTTTCGATAACATCTGATGCAGCATGATGATAGTTGAAGTAGCGCTGCGAATCGGGTGATAGGCCGCAGAGGATTTTACAAAATCCTTCGAGATGTTCGATATCGGATCCGCCTCCTCCAAAGTTCAGTTCATAAATGTGGTACGGCTCAAACAATTTTTTCCACGACTGAATTTTACGGATTGCTGTTGTGTCACCTGTGAACCCGAATCCTTTTGGTGTAAATCCTCCTGCATCCGTTTCAATAGCAAACAAATGAGTTTCTTTTTTTCTCTTCGCTTCATCAGCATACTTCGCTCCGCCCTTACCGCCATTCTCCTCATTCATAAAACAAACACAACGGATCGTGTGCTTTGGCCGAAGTCCAAGTCCCTTAAAAATGCGCAACACCTCCACCGACTGGACTACTCCGGCTCCATCATCCTGTGCGCCTCTTCCTGTCTCCCATGAATCAAGATGCCCCCCAACGGTTATGAATTGATTCGGAAATTCCGTTCCGCGCAACTCACCGATCACGTTGTAAGAAAGCACACTGTCTTTTTTCATCTCGCACGTCGAGCGATAATAAAATTTTGTATTCGGGTCATGATGAATCATCTCAATCAATTTTTCTGCGCCGATGATACTCACGGCGCAGCAGGGAATCTTAGGAAAGGAGTCATTGTAACCCATTGCGCCCGTGTGCGGGTAATCATCGTGGGCAGAAGTCATCGAGCGAACTACTGTTCCGATCGCGCCATATTTCGCTGCCCGCGACGGACCTGCCCAGCGATACCCAACCGCTTCACCATACGCACGGAACTGATCAATAAAGCTTTCATCGAAAGGATGATTGTAGAAAACGATTTTGCCCTTTATATTTTTTTCACCGAGTGAATCAAGTTCTCTGAAATTTTTTATTTCAATTACCTGCGCAGAAATTCCACCTGTTCCTGTACCGGAAGAATTTCCAAGAGCGGTAATGGAAAGGTTTGTCTTCACGCCTTTTGATTCTGCATACGCAACTTCTTTGTCACCACGCACCCAATGCGGAACGTAACACGGCTGGAGCCAGACACTGTCGAACATATTTTGATTTAAAATCTTTTTCATAAAATCAACTGCCTGTGCTGCTTGAGGCGATGCAGTTAATCGCCCCCCGATGGAGGTGAGGTCAGTGAGTGTTTCAAAGCATTGTGATTTTGTGAGAGCAAAATCGAAGATGTGGCGGAATGTGAGCGAGTCGCTTTTTTGAGAAAAAGAAACTTGTCCGAAGGACTCATTTCTGAGACATGAAAGAATAGCCGTCAGGAGAAGAAAAAAATTTCGCATGCGTAACAGTTTGTGTGATTGTAAATGTAGGAATTGGTGCTATCACCTTTTCCAAAACTCAAAAACTTTTGACAGGGTTTGCTACCTGCCAACAATGATTTCCTGAGATGAACATTATTACCTTTCGGTTGCATTATGAAATCACCCTGGACATTATTTTATGTTTTACTCCTGTCGTCACAAATTGTGGTTTGCTATCTGCGACCCTATTACAACTGGGATATGCTTGGTAATATGGGCTGCGTGATTTCAATGGAAGAAAAAAATATTGATTCCATTCACACAAAAACTTATCGGGCTGCACAGCTTGAACTGCCTGCAAAAGATTTCGTGACGCTCACGCAATTGAATGAATACCGGCAGAAAAATTTTTCTGATGCATCATTTTTTCACACACGATTGAAATTGTACTGGATAAAACCACTCTATGTTTTTTTTGTCTTCATCCTGTACCGGGCGGGAATTCCGCTTGTCATGGCGACCTTGATCCCCTCTCTCGCATCCTTGCTGTGTATGGGCCTGTTATTTTTTTTCTGGCTCAGAAAATATTTATCCCCGCCGTATGCCACCATCATCGCATCATTAATAATGTTGTCACCGCCATTCTGGGTTGCAGCAAGATATTCTACTGCCGATGCTTTTGCAGCCCTCTTTGTTTTTTCAGCTTTCTATTTTATGATCGGGAAAAAGAAAAGCATTGTAGCTCTTGTCCTCATGCTGGTCGCTACTTTAGTCCGGCTTGATTTGGCCCTATTAGCCATCATGATGATTGCTTTTATGATGATTCCGATTAATCAGGAAGGTCAGATTTCGCGCGTGACTGCCTACACTTATTCTGCGTTGGTGATGGTAATGGCTGCGACGATTTCTTTTTTCACCGGCAACTTCGGAGCAAATGCTATCGAATATTACAACTGGGGAGATGCGACGTCAAACACCGCTGAAAATTATTTCAGAAAGCTTGCCGAAATTCTCCTGCAGCTTCGGTATTCTCATGTCACTATTTTCATTGCCATTGCTTTTATGGGGTTCATGGCGCATTCCCTACAGAATTGGAAAACCAATAGGGATGTTTGGATTGTGCTGCTGCTCCTTCTTTACATCATCTTTCATTATCTCTTATATCCGGGTTTAGATGATCGTTTTTTCATTGCGGAGTACCTGATCTTATCGGTTATTGGAGTGAAGTATTTTGTATCAGCGAACGTGCATGTATTGCAGTAGAGGTTTTGAATGCCGGATCGTTACGCCGCCTATTTGAGCTGCAAGAGCTACAGTGAGTGCTGGAAAGTTTCTCATCAAAAAAAGAATTAAGGTGACGCATGGTTGGATTAAGTTAGATTTGATACCTCAATAAATAATTTTTCAAACAAAACTTCAGCGTATGCGCTCTATCAAACTACTCCTTATAACAGTCATAAGTATTTTAATTGCCAACTTCTCAAATTCACAAAACAAGATTCTTACAGGAAGCGAAGCGGCGCAACTTGTCAGGGGTTGTGATAAAGTTGCAATCAATGACAGCCGGAATACGGTGTCCTTCATTCACCTCGCTCCGGCAAATTTTATTGCTGCATCAGAAAATGGGTCGTGGCTAAGAACCGCACTTTCTCTGAAGCAAGGTGAAAACGTAAAGCTTTACAAAACGGAAAGCGACAACATTGGCTACACTCATTTTCGCTACCAGGAAACTTACAAGAATATCTCTGTGCAGTATGGAGTGTATTATGTGCATACGCTTGAAGGAAAAATAGTTTCAGCGAATGGAGAGTGGTATGCTAACATTAATCTTCCAACAAAAGCGAAACTAAGCCCGGCACAAGCCTACCAGGCCGCCCTCGACTATGTGCATGCAGATGTTTATCAGCATGAGAAGGAAGACATCAGCAACAATGAGCTCATAATTCTTCCTTATGAAGGAACCTATCATCTTGCTTATCGCTGCGACGTGTATGCTTCAAGTCCACTGAGCCGGCAATGGTATTTTATGGATGCAAATACCGGTAAGCTGATCAAGTCAGACAATCGCATTTGTACCGATGTTGCTCATGGAACTGCTTCCACTCAATACAGCGGAACAAGAGCGATCGTTACTGACAGCATCAATCCCACTTCCTTTCGCCTCCACGATGTCACTCGCGGGAATGGGGTAATAACTTACAACGGACCATACGGAACTACTGACTGTTACGACACGGATAATATCTGGGACTCTGATCCTGTACCTGTTGACTGCCACTTCGGTGCTGAGGCAACCTATGACTATTACTGGAATCATTTTGGTCAGAATGGATTGGATGGGTCAGGATTTAATCTTGTTGCGTACGCTCATGATGGACTTTATGTAAATGCCTTTTGGACCGGAGGCGAAGCGCACTTCGGTGATGGTGATAACTATACTTACAGTCCACTCACTGATGTGATGATCGTCGGACATGAATTCACACATGGAGTAACCCAAATGCATTCGGCATTAGTGTATTCGGGTGAATCCGGCGGACTCAATGAGGGGTTCAGCGATGTATTTGGACAAGCAATTGACTGGGAGAACAATCCCACGACCGCTACTTGGCTTGTCTCGGGTCATTTTGGGGGAACACCATTTCGAAACATGGCAGATTGTAAACAGTATAATTGTCCCGATACTTATGGTGGAGATTTCTGGAGTGGGTATGGCGACCCTCACGTGCTCAGCGGCATATTGAATTACTGGTATTATCTCCTGGTGGAAGGTGGCTCTGATGTGAATGATCTGGGAGATGCGTACACTGTTCTTCCGATTGGTTTTGATGATGCAACTGCGATTGCATACCGTACCAATGCCTATTACCTTACTGCTGATGCAACTTATGCCGACGCGCGCTACTACGCAATACAATCTGCAATTGACTTGTTTGGCAACTGTTCTGACCAGGTGATACAAACGACAAACGCATGGTATGCAGTTGGAGTGGGCGGTATTTTTGCTGATGCTGTTGTTGCATCATTCAGTGTACCGAGCAACTACTTGTGTATTCTTCCCGCAAGCGTTTCATTCGACAACAACAGTATCAATGGCACGAGCTTTCATTGGGATTTTGGCGACGGGGACACTTCTGCCGACTTAAATCCAACTCACAGCTATACCAGCGCAGGTGTGTATGATGTAACGCTGATAGCAAATGGAGTTGCTCTTTGCGGAAATTCCGATACGCTCACGATGCAGGGATTTATTTCTGTTACCAATGGCGGCGGACCGGTTGCTGCTTCCTGTTCACCTTCTACGATAAGCTATTGCTGCGGATTTGGAATCACCCATGTGCAGTTTGGGACCATTGACAATGTATCGGGTAATGCGTCTGAAGGATATAAGGATTTCACTTGTTCGAATTCTACGGTTATCACTGCAGGTGATCCTGTACCAATTCAGGTCACAACAGGGACGACAAACTATGAGAACGTCAGAGTTTTTATTGACTACAACAACGACGGTGACTTCAACATCAATGACGAGAGCGTCTACTCATCAACCAATCACTTGTTGAATCATACAGGAATTGTTTACACCCCGGTAACTGCGACCCTTGATTCACCGCTTCGAATGAGAGTGATTGATGAAACTTCAAACTACTCCATTACATCCTCATGTTACAATCCTCAACAGGGACAAGGAGAAGATTACACCGTGCAGTTCGTTGCAAACACACAGCCTCCGGTTGCTGATTTCATAGCAGATTACACAACAGTCAATGTTGGCTTCCCTATTTCCTTCAGCGATCTCACCATTCATGCACCAACTTCATGGTCATGGTCTTTGCCGGGCGGAAACCCTTCCTCTTCAACGTCACAAAATCCGGTTGTCTCTTACAGCGCAACAGGGATTTATGAAGTGCAACTGCTTGCCTCAAACTCATTTGGATCAGACTCCATTCTGAAGACTGCTTACATCAATGTTGTAAGTTCCGTAAGTATGTGTTCTGCAACATCCACCACAGCGCCCTCCGGAATTATTTTCGATTCAGGCGGACCAACGGGTAATTATCAGGATGGTGAGTATTGTTCTTTCCTCATAAGCCCTTCCTGTGCTGATACCATAACACTTTCGTTTATAGAATTCAACACTGATCCCGGAGATTATATCTACGTCTACGATGGAACGAGCTACTTCGACCAGTTAATTCTCTACGCCTCCGGAAATAGTCTGCCGGCAGCGGTTAAGGCCACCTCCGGCAACATGTTCATCTATTGGTACAGCAATTACTCAGTGAATAGCAGTGGCTATGGCGCTGCATGGAGCACGACTATATTCAATACACCTGCCCCGATTGCTGATTTCTCAATTGACAATACGACACCTCCGTTGAACGTGAATGCTCAATTCACTGACCTCACCACAAATTCACCGGTTGCGTGGTCCTGGGATTTCGGAGATGGCTTCTCTTCAACAGTGCAAAATCCGGCTCATGCCTTCAGTACGGCCGGAGTTCATTATGTGACACTGATTGCATTTAGCTGCACAAGTTCAGACACCATTATGAAACCGCTAACAGTTCAGGAAGCTCCAGCATATTCATCTTCACCGGATTCAATTAACGTTATCATGAGTTGCGGCAGCACGGTGACCATTCCGGTAATCATCACTAACTCCGGCACCGGTGATCTCGTTTTTACAGTTAACGGTGGAAACGATTCCCTGAAAGTTCTTGCACTTACTTATGGAGCTGACTTGTATTATACATACCCCAATACACTGGCAGCGATCAATCAATATTTCACCAGCTACACTTTGTCAACGATCAACACAACGGATCCTTCGGCGCTGCAAAGTGCGCTTCAAGGCAAAGATGTTTTTCTGATGACTGATCCGATGTATGGAACATCTTCTGTCTACGCCGGATTTGCATCGGTGCTTCAGGATTTCGTCAATGCCGGAGGAGCTGTTGTTTTCTGCGGAACTTATGGTACTCAGACGGACTGCATCACCAATACAGGTCTTTTTGACGGCAGCTATTATGGCAGCGCTTCCGGCTCCATCGTTTCTGTTGTTAATGGTAATCATCCGATCACCAGTGGTGTAGTTTCCAGCTTTTATGGACCTTATTTTACCTACGTCATGAACATCACTAACGGTGATAATAACACCCTTGTTGATTATTACGGCAATGATGTGGTTTCATATCGCAACATAGGCAGCGGTGAAGCTGTGTTTATTGCTTTTGATTATTACTACTACGATCTAAACGCCAGTCAGATAATCGGAAATACATTTAACTGGCTGAAGAGTTTAGCCGGAGCAAATTGGATAACGGTTTCTCCCGACTCGGCGGGCTTAATTTCAGGTGATACTATCATCACATACATTACTATCAGCAGTGAGAATTTGAATGATGGCATTTACACGACACAGCTTGTAGTCGGCACCAATGATCCTTTACATCCTTTAGATACGATTCCGGTAACCCTCACTGTTCAGGGCGCACCTTGTCCTGCGTTCACTTCTTCGGTTCAGGATTGCAATGGAACTGTCTGCTTCACTGACGCCGGTTTATCGGCTGCGAGTTGGCAATGGAATTTCGGGGACGGCAATACTTCTTCAGATCAAAATCCTTGTCATACTTATGCTGCTGCGGGAACTTACACTGTGAAGCTGTTGGTGTGCAACGCTTATGGCTGTGACAGTATAACTGAGGCAGTTTCTGTTCTAAACGTGGGCGGTCCGATAGCAGCCGCATGTTCTCCCGGAACTTCTTTCTATTGCTGTGGAATGGGTATCACGAATGTTATCTTTAATACAATCAACCACTCAAGTGCGGACGGCTCCGCAGGATATGAGGACTTCAGTTGTGATTATCAAACTGAGGTGACCATTTCAAATCAGTATACGCTTTATGTAACTACGGGAACTTACTACCTGGAAAATTCCCGGGCATGGATTGACTGGAATAATGATGGTTCTTTCACCGATGACGAACTTGTAATGATCTCAAACAATGTACTTACAAATCATTCGGCAACTTTCACCGTTCCGGCAACTGCTGTGGCCAATACGCCCCTGCGCATGCGAATTGGTTCTGATTATTACTACTACGTTCCTTCTTCATGCACGAATGCTTCCTATGGTCAGTTTGAGGATTACACCGTCACCGTCCTTCTGCCGACTGTAATTGGTGAAGAAGCAGTTATCAATTCAATGTCAATTCTCCCTAATCCTTTCAATACAGAAACAACGATCGTATTGGATCTTAGCTCTTCATCGCCTGTTTCGCTCACGTGTTATGATGTGACAGGAAGAATTGTGATGACTTTAGCTGACGATGTTACGCTTTCAAAAGGAAGACATCTGTTCATCTTCAGTCCTGTAGAAGCAGGAGTTTATTTTGTGGAAATGAAAACTGATGAGAGTGCAATCGTGAGGAAGGTGTTGAAGGTGAAGTGAGATTATACGTGAATTTGATTGATGCAGAGTTATAGACCATATTGTTTTTCGGAAACGCCATGAAGTCACGGATGCCTTTTGGTTGGCAAGAAATAATTTGTCAAAAATTTTGACAAAATAAAATTTGCCATTACGGGAAGCAGGTTTCACTTCAACCCAAGTTCCTTCTTCTGCTTCTCATCAATCTCACTCGGCGCGTCGAGCATCATATCTCGTCCCATATTATTTTTCGGGAAGGCGATAAAGTCGCGGATGTTTTCCTGGTTCGCAATCGTCATAGAGCAAAAACGATCAAAGCCAAGTGCAATTCCCCCATGTGGGGGAGCGCCGAATTCAAATGCATTCAGGATAAAACCAAATTTCATTTCAGCGTCTTCTTTTGACATGCCGAGCGCTTTGAACATGCGCATTTGATTTTCGCGATTGTGAATGCGAATAGAACCACCGCCGATTTCTACTCCATTGATTACAACGTCGTATGCATTGGCTTTCACTTTGCCGGGATCGGTTTCAAGAAACGTATCGTCCTCTTTTCTCCATGATGTAAAAGGATGATGCATCGCATTCCATCGCTTCCCATCTTCATCCCATTCAAGCAGTGGAAAATCAAGAACCCAGAGTGGCTTGTAATCTTTTTTGCTTCTAAGACCAAGACGATTTCCCATTTCCAATCGTAATTCACTAAGCGCTTTTCTTGTTTTATTTTTTTCTCCCGCAAGAATCAAAATCAAATCGCCGGCAGCAGCCTCAAACGATTCAGCAATTGATTTCAATCGTCCTGAAGAATAAAATTTGTCAATGGAGGATTTGATTGTTCCATCAGAATTGTACTTGATATATACCAAACCCGTTGCCCCGATTTGAGGGCGCTTCACAAACTCTGCCAGCTCATCCAATTGCTTGCGCGAATATTCAGCACAACCTTTCGCACAAATGCCCACTACAATTTCTGCATCATCAAAAACTTTGAAGCCGGCATTGTCAGAATCATGTTCGAGCAACGCACAACCGAATGGTTCCTGCTTGAGATAAACAAACTTCATCTCAAACCGGATGTCGGGTTTATCATTTCCATACCACATCATTGCATCATCATAACTCATTCTCGGAAAATCGGGAAGATCAATGTTGCGGCATTGCTTGAAAACAAATTTCACCATGCCTTCAAACATTTGCAGCACATCCTCTCTCTCAACAAAAGCCATCTCGCAGTCAATCTGTGTGAACTCAGGCTGGCGATCCGCGCGCAAGTCTTCATCACGAAAGCAGCGCACGATTTGGTAGTAGCGATCAAAGCCGCTGACCATCAACAGCTGCTTGAATGTTTGCGGCGATTGCGGGAGCGCATAGAACTGCCCGGGATTCATTCGCGACGGAACTACAAAATCTCTTGCGCCTTCGGGAGTAGTTTTGATGAGATGTGGCGTTTCTACATCGGCAAATCCCTGCAGATCAAGGTAACCACGAACTGCCTGCGCTACTTTGTGACGATACAATAAATTTTGTTGTACCGGTTTTCTGCGCAGATCGAGGTAGCGATATTTCATTCGCAACTCATCGCCGCCATCGGTTTCATCTTCGATGGTGAATGGAGGTGTGAGGGATGCATTCAAAACATTCAGCTCATCAACAAGAATTTCGATTTCTCCTGTGTTCAGCTCTTTATTCTTATTTGAGCGTTCCACAACTTTTCCTGAAGCAGCTATTACAAACTCGCGCCCGAGGCCGTCTGCATTTTGGCTTACCACAAGATTGTGCTCAGGGTTAAACACGAGTTGCGTGATGCCATAGCGATCACGAAGATCAATGAAGATCATTCCTCCGAAATTGCGTATGCGCTGCACCCAACCGGCAAGCGTTACCTGCTTTCCTGCATCAGCAATCCTTAGCTCACCACATGTGTTTGTCCGGTACATCAGAAGTTGAAAATTATTCGTTAGTTGTTAATCCCTTAAATAAGAGCGGGCAAAAGTAATTTTTTCAGAGAGCAGAAAAAACATTCAAATATTCATCGTCGTTCTTAATGAGCATTAAAAATCTTCTCACCTTCGCGGCCACAATTCAAAATATGCTTTCGAACCTGAAAAAAATTTTCCTTTTACTGCTGCTGAATTCTTCAGTCAGTTCAGCACAGCAATTTACCCTTTACAGTTCACGGTCGGTTGATATCGGTTCAAAGTCGGTGAGCAAAATTCATTCAGTGATTTACATTGACAGCCTACACATCACCATCGAGCAGGGTGAATCGCATTTGTATCTCGATATCAAAAGCCAGCAACGGCAGGAAGCCGGATTCTTTTACACAGTGCTGGATTATAATGACGCAGAATGTAAAGCAGTGTTCTCACCTGATGAAAAGACGTTCGATTATCAATCCGCCCAGTATCATTTGCGGTACATCATTGATTCTATTGTCCAGGAAAAAAAAGAAAATGCGGCTGATACAGAAGAATCGGATGTTGATGCAGATTCTACGTCCACCGATTCTTCAGCCGTGAAAGAAGACAACACCGTTTACCTGAGTTCCGATGTGCCGCCGGAATTTCCCGGAGGAAGTGATGCGATGAAACTGTGGCTCACTGAAAATGTGAAATATCCTGCTGCTGCAAAGAAGGATAAGGTCATCGGTCTTGCTGAAGTGAGTGCCATCGTGGAAAAGAACGGTACACTCAGCGATGTGAAGGTGAAGCGGGACATTGGTGGCGGTTGTGGCGCTGAAGCTGTTCACGCAGTAAAACAAATGCCCACATGGATTCCAGGGCAAATAAAAAATGAAGACAAGCGGGTGAAGGTGACGATTAAGGTTTTTTTTCCGCCGAAATAAACGATGCACGATATATGTAATACGATACACGTAACACGATGCACGATCTTCTAACAAGCCACATTGCGTTTATGAGGTTAGCTTATAAGAGCGATTGTCATGCTGACATTGTTGCGCATCTCTTCGCAGGAGAAGGGGCATCATGGGTATTGATCGCTCAGTGCTTTAAAACAATTCACGAAGAGTGGCAATCTCGCTGTTGATGATTTGAAGTGAGGAGGAAGTGCCGATGCGATCGGCGCCCGCATGAATCAATTCAAGCGCCTGCTCCTTTGTTTTAATTCCGCCTGAAGCTTTGATGAGGATTTTTTTGGGAAGAAGACTGCGAAGCATCTTTACAATTTCAACAGTAGCGCCGCCGCCATTGAAGCCGGTAGAAGTTTTCACAAAATCTACTTCTGCTTTCACCGCGAGATTACATGCGCGCTTGATCTCTTCTTCAGAGAGAATTCCGGTTTCAATAATCCACTTCACCGTTTTGTGTTTAAGATTTGCTAACTGGGTGATGCTCTGAATTTCTTTTAGTACTTCTTTGTCGTTGCCTGAAAAGAAGGCTCCGAAGTTCATCACCACATCCAGCTCATCGGCACCATCTTCCATGGCGCGCTTTGCTTCCTCTACTTTAATGAGCGAGTGAGAATATCCGAATGGAAACCCGATCACCGTAGCCAGCTTCACATTGCTTTCTCCAAGAAAATCTCTTGCCTGCGAAACAAAGTACGGAGGAATACAAACTGCGGCGAAGCCATACTCGATTGCTTCGAGGCAGAGGGTTTTAATTTTTTCAGAAGTGGTTTCGGGCCTTAAGAGCGTGTGGTCAATCTTTGATGCGAGTTCGTTCATTTCAGATTTTGTTTCTTCCTCAAGCTTTCAAAAAGAATGCTTGATTCAATTTCTAACAAATTTTTTTGCAGAAAATTATTGTGAATGAATGCTAAGAGGAATGAAATGAATAATTTTTTAAGGCTTCTTGTAATTTTTTGCCTTACTTAAAATAGTTTTCTTCAGGGTTCGCGGATCCTCTTCGATAATATTTTCGCCTTCTTGATAAACAATAGTGGTTCCCGCATCAAGTGCTTTCTTACGCACATATTCTCTCATCACCGTTCCCATCTTTTCAAAATCAATTTTGATAAGGTCCTTTTGCATACGTTTAAGTTATAGCTTTCGAGTTGTCTTACCTCTTTCGTCTTATTTCTTACGCCTTGTTCCTCACACATCCTTCCCATGGCAATTCTTATACTTCTTCCCGCTACCACATGGGCAAGGATCGTTTCTCCCAATCTTCGGTCCCACGCGAATGGGTTCTAACTTTCTCGGCTCTTGTTGTTCTCCGTTTCCTTGTTGCCCATTGCTTCCATTCGCGCTGTTCACCGGCGCTTTCATTTCCGCTCCCCTGCCTTCTCGCATGCGGCTGTAGTCTGTGCGCTGCGGGGCCTGTGCCTGGTTCAACTGCTGATTCGGCAATGAACCTTTGAACAGGAATGAGATCACATCACGATTTACTTCGCCCATCATCTTCTTGAACAAACCGAATGCTTCGAACTTGTAAATGAGCAGCGGATCTTTTTGCTCGTACACTGCTCCCTGCACACTCTGCTTCAGATCGTCCATCTCCCGCAGGTGTTCCTTCCAGGCTTCATCAATTATTGAAAGCGTGATTCCTCTTTCGAAAGCATGCACCACTTCTTTTCCTTTCGACTCATAAGATTTCTTCAGGTTTGCAATCACCTGGATTCCTTTCTTGCCATCGGTAAACGGAACTACAATGTTTTCGATTGTTTCGCCGCGGGTTTCAAACAAATCTTTTATGACCGGGAAAACATGGTCAGCAAGGTGATTGGTTTTCCGGTGATAAACTTCGGTGACTTCATAATAAAGTTTCTGCGCGAGATCATTCAGCTTTCCGTCTTTAAATTCTTCCTCTGAAATGGAAGTGTCAGTAGAGAAGAAGCGGATTACATCGAGCTTGAAGGCTTCGTAATCGCTGGCCTGCTGATATTGCTCCACGAGGTCTTCAGCAAGATCAAACATCATGTTATAGAGGTCATACACGAGGCGATCACCGAAGAGGGCATGACGGCGCTTTTTGTAAATCACTTCGCGCTGCGCATTCATTACATCGTCATACTCGAGTAGCTTTTTACGAATGCCGAAATTGTTTTCTTCCACCTTGCGCTGTGCACGCTCAATGGATTTTGTGATCATCGAATGCTGAATCACTTCCCCTTCCTTGTAACCAAAGCGGTCCATGATGCCCGCGATGCGATCACTGCCGAACAAGCGCATGAGATCATCTTCGAGTGAAACATAGAATTGCGTTGTGCCGGGATCACCCTGCCGGCCTGCACGACCGCGCAACTGGCGATCTACTCTTCGTGCTTCATGTCTTTCAGTTCCAATGATGGCAAGCCCGCCTGCTTCTTTCACGCCGGGACCGAGCTTAATATCCGTTCCGCGTCCTGCCATGTTGGTTGCAATCGTAACTGCTCCCGGCAATCCTGCTTCAGCTACTATCTCTGCTTCGCGCTGATGCTGCTTTGCATTGAGAACATTGTGCTTGAGGTTTTTCAGCTTCATCATTCTGCTCAACAACTCTGAAACTTCTACAGAAGTTGTTCCTACAAGTACCGGGCGATTTGCCGTGGTAAGCTTTTCAATTTCTTCAATCACATACTTGTACTTCTCGCGCCGGGTCTTATACACTAAATCCTCATCGTCTTTTCTTATGCATGGAACGTTGGTAGGGATCACCACCACATCGAGCTTGTAGATTGACCACAACTCACCGGCTTCGGTTTCTGCAGTACCCGTCATCCCGCAGAGCTTGTGATACATGCGGAAATAATTTTGCAGCGTCACCGTAGCAAACGTTTGTGTTGCTGCTTCCACCTTCACATTTTCTTTCGCCTCAATGGCCTGGTGCAGTCCGTCAGAATACCTTCTTCCTTCGAGGATACGACCGGTTTGCTCATCTACGATTTTCACTTTGCCATCCATCACCACATACTCATCATCTTTCTCGAAGAGGGCGTATGCCTTGAGCAACTGCTGCACCGTATGAATGCGCTCGCTCTTGATCGAGAAGTCCTGCATGAGTGTATCCTTCTTCAGCAATTTTTCTTCTGCCGGAATATTCATTTTCTCGATGTCTGCAATGCTGCCACCGACATCAGGCAGAATAAAAAAGTGCTTGTCCTCTCCTGCTTCAGTGATCAGCTCAATTCCTTTCTCGGTGAGGTCCACAGAATTATTTCTTTCATCAATGGTGAAGAATACTTCAGCGTCGGCTTTCGGCATCTCCTTTTGATTGTCGGCGAGGTGATAGGCCTCACTCTTCAGCATGATTTGCTTGTTGCCTTCTTCACTCATGTACTTCACAAGGTTGCCGTACTTGGGCATGCCACGATGGGCACGCAGTAATGCAAGTCCGCCTTCCAGCGGTCCCGTTTTTCCTGCGTCAATTAATTTCTTCCCTTCATTCAGAAAACCATTCACCGCGCGCTTTTGTGCTTCCACCAATTTCAATACACGCGGTTTCATTTCCTGGAACTGCTGATCTTCTCCTTTGGGAACAGGACCTGAAATGATGAGTGGCGTTCTTGCATCATCAATCAACACGCTGTCCACTTCATCCACCATCGCATAATGAAGCTTCCGCTGCACCAGTTCTTCTTTCGAGCGGCTCATATTGTCGCGCAAATAATCGAAACCGAATTCGTTGTTGGTGCCGTAAGTGATGCCGCAGTTGTAGGCAGCGCGGCGTTCAGGTGTATGCGGCTGATGATAGTCAATACAATCAACAGTCACCCCGAGAAATTCAAAGAGCGGACCATTCCATTCGCAGTCACGACGTGCGAGATAATCATTCACGGTCACGATGTGAACTCCTAAGCCCGTGAGCGCATTCAAATAAGCAGGGAGCGTAGACACCAGCGTTTTTCCTTCCCCGGTGGCCATCTCAGCAATCTTTCCCTGGTGCAATACAACACCGCCGATCAACTGCACATCATAGTGCACCATTTTCCACTGCACAGGAATGTTGCGGACAAGCCAGGTGTTTTTGTAAATCGCTTTGTCTCCTTCGATTGTGATGAAATCTTTCTTGGCTGCCAGGTCACGATCAAGATCGGTGGCGGTAGCAGTAAGCGTTTCATTCTCAGTGAAGCGGCGTGCAGTTTCCTTCATTACAGCAAATGCTTCGGGAAGAATTTCATTCAGCACCTCTTCTAATTTCTCATCGCGGTCCTTTTCGAGCTGATCAATTTGCTTGTAGAGCTCTTCTTTTTGATCGAAGGTGACTTCTTCTTTTTCGGCTTCTGATTTCAATGACTCAATCTCGGCATCTATTCCTGCCGTATAATCTTTTATGCGCTGACGAAAATCATTTGACTTTGCGCGCAGCTCATCGTTAGAAAGAGATTGTAGCGTTTCGAATACTTCATTGATCTGCTCAACGTACGGCTCAAGAAGCTTCACATCTTTTTCAGATTTACTGCCGCCAAAAAGTTTTGTTACGAACTCAAACATGCTTTTCTATTTTCTGTGCGCTCTTTTAAAAGGATTACAAAGGTAAGGGATTGCGGATTTCGAAAACCCTAACAAAGGTTGTAAACCCGGTCAACGGTTTAGTATGGATTGGCTTGAATTGTCAAAGATCATTCCTTGGAAATAATGAAGACAAGTTGACAGGAGAAATGGTTCTTTTGAGATTTCTACATACTTTAGTGACGTGAAATATTCTATGATAAAAAATTATTTTCTTGTTCTCGCTTTCACTTCCCTTCTCATGCAAGCAGGGTTTTCTCAAAGTCCCGACTGGAGTACGAGCATTGCGTCTATTGTTTATGACAATTGCTCAACTTGCCATCGCCCGGGTGAGATTGCGCCTTTTTCTTTGATGAGCTATGAAGATGCTGTGCTGAATGCTACAGGAATGGTGACCCAGACTTCATCCGGACTAATGCCTCCGTATCCTGCGGACCCCAATTATCGTCACTACTTAGATGAAAGAATACTGAGTGAGAGTGAAAAAAACGCGATTGCCGAATGGGTAGATGCCGGTGCTCCTGAGGGTGATACTTCTTTAGCGCCTGATCCACCTGTATTTCCTGAAGGATCACAATTGGGAACACCCGACACGGTGCTTAGTATGGCACAAGCATATCATATTGCCGGCGATGGATTGGATCGCTACATGATTTTCGTTTTGCCTTCTTCTTTCGTAACCGACAAGAATATCTCAGGGATTGAATTCAGGCCCGGAAATAAGGCGGCCATACACCATGTATTTATTTATACTGACACCACTGGTACCGTTGCCGCTGAAGATGCGCAAACTCCGGAGTATGGATTCGAAGGATCGGCAAGCGCGCTGTTAATGTCAGAATTTATTACACTGTACCGGCCCGGAATGAATGCGCGATTACTGCCGGAAGGAATGGCCTATAAGTTTCATGCAGGGACGGACATCATTTTCCAGATTCACTATGCACCACTCACTTATGCCACTACTGATTCATCTTCCATCAACCTTTTCTACAGTGATGTTGATTCTCCGAGACTGGTAATGCCGCTGAAGGTGACGGAAAATAAAATCATTGAGCCATCAGGGCTTTTTATTCCGGCCAATACTGTAACCACTTTTCATTCAGAATACCAGCTTGATGATGGTGATCTTTCCTGGATCGGCATTTCACCGCATGCACATCAGTTGTGCACGTCATTTGAAGTGTATGCAGTAAATCCGTTTGGCGATACGATTCCATTGGTGAATGTTCCCAAATGGAATTTTGACTGGCAGCTCTTTTACAATTTCACTTCACTCCAAAAGCTTGAGGATGGAACCATGCTGTATTCTGAAGGAACATTTGATAACACGGTTAACAATCCAAAGAATCCGAACAATCCCCCGATTGACGTTAGCTATGGGCCATTCTCTACGGACGAAATGTTTCGTTATTTCTATATGGCAGTGAAGTATGAGCCGGGAGATGAGGACATCATTCTCGATAGTTCCATCGCGCTTGGCTCACTGCCGATTGATGGTGTTGTAAGCACTCCGCAATTTTATCCTTGTTATCCGAATCCTACAGCATCGGAAATCGCATTCTCATTCTTTCTTCCTTGTGATGCACACGTGACTCTTAAAATTTATGATCTGAGGGGAAATATTGTTGCGATTCCTGTTTCATCAAGGATACTTTCACCGGGTTTTCATAAAGAAATTTTTTCCGCAGACGATTTTCTTCCCGGTACATATATCTGCAAATTTGAATCAGATAATTTCAGCAAATCAAAAATGCTGGTGATTGCAAGGTAACCTGCTATTGAATGGTCAGTTTATTAGTTGGGTGAAAAAAATTTAAGAATTCTTATTTCTCTTTTTTCGTCACAAGACTCTTCACCAGATTTTTCATCATCTCGTTGATCAGACGAATACTTTTTTCCCGGTTCACCACTCCTTCAACGCCACATGTTTGAATACCGATCCACGCGGCATGACCGAGTTCAGCCAGCTCGCGTGCTTCTTTGCGCGGAACTCCTACCTCAACATATAAGTCAATGACCATTTTGATGCGTTTCAATTCCATGCTTATCAGCAATTTCTCCACCAGCTTATTATTCAGCGCCCATGCACGTAATGATAATTCAAGAGTTCCCGAAACGCTGAAAGCCCACTGAACCATCCTGTTGATCTTGCCCTGCGGCGATTCCACTTCCTCTAAAACTTTAGTCAAACCGTTCAGCGTTTCCTTCTCCCAATACCTCAGCAGTTTTCTTTCATAATCCTCAAGACTATTGAAGTGATGATAGAAGGAACCTTTCGTGATCCTGAATTTTGCACAGAGTAAATCAATGCGTATAGCGTGATACCCATCTTCGCTTAAGACTTTTAATCCCTTGCGAATCCATTCTTGCTTTGAAATGCGGGCCATGGAAATTTTTGATAACTGAAGATGCGTGTGCTGTAAAAATGCAAATTATCATTTTTGCCGATGAAATTGCCAATCAGAAATTGCTCACAAAAAATCGCGCATTAAGCATCTTTGCATCTCAATTTTTTCTGAATGAAAATTCTTCTCCTCGGCAGCGGTGGTCGCGAACACGCATTCGCATACATGATTGCGAAGAGCCCGCTGTGTTCAGACCTTTTTATCGCTCCCGGAAATCCAGGAACGGAAAAACATGGTGAGAACATTTCCATTGCTGCGACTGATTTTGACACTCTCAGTGATTTCGTTATGAAGCATGAGATTGAAATGGTGGTTGTCGGTCCTGAAGATCCCTTGGTGAAAGGTATCTATGATTTCTTCGGAAAAAATCCGGCGCTTCAGCATGTTGCCGTCATCGGTCCTTCGCAGGCAGGCGCACAACTTGAAGGCAGCAAGGATTTTGCGAAGCAATTCATGAAGAAATACAACATTCCTACTGCGAAGTACGAAACCTTTACTGCTGACCAGGCTGATGAGGCTATGGCATACATTGATCAGCATTCCACACCCATTGTTTTGAAAGCCGATGGACTTGCTGCAGGAAAAGGTGTCGTGATCTGTAGCGGGAAGGAAGAGGCGAAAAAAGAATTGCGCGGGATGCTCTCTGGAAAATTCGGAGCAGCGGGAAATAAAGTAGTGATCGAAGAATTTCTTTCGGGAATTGAAATGAGTTGCTTCGTGCTCACGGATGGAATCCACTACCGGATTCTCCCGACCGCAAAAGATTACAAGCGCATCGGCGAAGGCGACACGGGCTTGAATACGGGAGGCATGGGAGCTGTATCGCCTGTTCCGTTTGCTGATCCCGATGGATCGGGACTGATGAAAAAAATTGAAGAGCGCATGGTGATACCGTCGATTAAAGGATTGCAAAATGAAAACATTATCTACAAGGGCTTCATCTACTTAGGGTTGATGATCTGCTACGGCGAACCTTATATGATCGAATATAACTGCCGCATGGGTGATCCTGAAACGCAGGCAGTGCTGCCGCGACTGAAAAGTGATCTTGTTGAATTGCTTATCGCTGTTCATGAAGGTAATCTTGACGAGAAAAAAATTGAAGTGTTGCCATATAAGGCCGCAACGATTGTGCTTGCGTCAAAAGGGTATCCTGAGAATTATGAGAAAGGAAAGCTGATTAACGGTTTACAGCAAACTCATGACTGTCTTGTGTTTCATGCAGGAACACGCAAGCGCGCGAATGGTGATATAGAAACGAATGGGGGAAGAGTGCTCGCGGTAACTTCTTTTTCAAGGGAATTGAAGGATGCGCAGGCGCTGGCGATTCGTAATGCGGAGATTATTGAGTTTGAGGGGAAATATTTCAGGAGGGATGTTGGGAGAGATGTGATGTGAAGTTTCCAACATACGTTACATTTGGTCAGGTAATAAGAAACCTTGCGTGAGCAAGACTCTTTTGATTTGTTATCTAAAATGCTAAATCAATAATGAAGCAATTTTTGACATTACTTCTTACGTCCCTGACTTTGACGATGTTTGGACAATCAAACATCGTGGAAGAAATAAAACCACTTCTGAAACCGGAGACCATTGATGAGGCAGAAAAAAAGGTAAACGGTTTTCTTCAAAAAGATCCCAACAATGTTGATGCGTTAATGATGAAGGGGAATATCATTTATTATCAATATACTTTTAAACAACCCGACATTTCTTTGGCTGCAAATCCGAATGAATCAATTTATGATAATTCAATTGGCTTTATGAGTGAGCCCATTTTAATTCTTCCAAAAGAAACAGCTGATCAAATTACAGAAATGTGGCTGAAAGCCGTGAGTATAAATAAAAAAAGAGAAGATATTCATTTAGGAATTTGCCATATCTATTCAATCTCTCTGCAAACTGACAAACTGATTAATTATTTACCTGTCTTAAAAGACAATACAGAAATTAACTCTTATACACCTTACAACTTTGCAGACTATGCAAGAAATTTAGAAGACAGAGGTAAATTTGATGATGCAATAAAAGTGTACCTGAAGATTTCCGAATTATTTCCCCGGAATGGAGGATTACTAAGTGATATTGCCGGAGAATATTTTTCCAATGGTGATTTAGCCAAAGCAAAAGAGTATGCAGATGCCGCTTTGACCAAACCTGATGTTGACGCCATGACCTATGGCAATGCTTTTTTTATTTATGCTGTTCTGGAGGATTATCCGGCTGCGTTAAAAATGATCCGAAAAAAATCCGAGGAAATGAAAAACGATGATTACTTATTTTATCAGGGATTGGTTGAACTCAATGAAGGCAAAGAATGGAAATTGACTTTGAAAAAATATTCTGAGACAAAATCAAACGATACAGCAGCTCTTAATTTGACCCGCTTGCTTTTAAGCGAAACGTTTGACAGCTCAATAGAGACTTATAAAGAATTAATTCAAACTAAATTAAATGATGCTTACAGAATTCTCATTCATGCTTATTATAAGAATCATACAAAAGAATTTCTGCCTGCTTTTAACTATGCCGAGGCAATGACCTACAATCACAGGTATCGTGATGCTATTAAAACTTTTCAGGAAATCGAGACGGATAAACTGTCCGACTCAGAGAAGCAAGACATTTATTTCTATCTCGCCTGGGCTTATTATAAAAACGGAAATTTAACCGAAGCCAATCAAAATTGGGATAAACTTATTAATTCCGACAATTTCTTATATAAAAGTGCAGCCTGTTACTTTATTGGAAAGTATTATCTTGACAATAAGAACAGGGAAAAAGCGAATGAATATTTTTCACTTGTATCAGATAAAGCAAGTGAATCAAAATATGCGACCTACTGTTGGAATTTGTTAAAAAAATAGAAGTGATTTGAATCAATCCGGATAGTGTTGACAATATTGAACTTACACAGGTTACCGATGCATTGGATAAGTCAGCAGTGTGATAATCGGTTGGTCAAGGCAACCCTGAAGATTGGATTTTAGTCTTAACAATAAACTTACACTAAACTTAAACCCGCTAAACATGACAATCAAAGACACTAACCTCACCATTAACGTAAAAGATATGGATCAAGCCATTTCATTTTACCAATCCATCGGTTTCGCAGTAAAGAATCGCTGGGAAAATTACTATGCGCAATTGACAGCACCGGGAATTGTGATCGGACTGCATCCTACCAGGGAGAATAACCTAACAGGAGGATCAGGCAATACTTCAATTGGATTTACCACGGATGATCTGGAAGAAGCAAAATCTCATTTACAGAAACTTGCTATCCCTGTAACAACAAGGGACGAGGAGGGTGGACAATTTCTGCACTTTAGCGATCCTGACGGTACCTCTCTCTATTTCATCAAACCTAAGTGGTAATTTGTCTGCTTTTTTTTTAATACTTGTTCAAACTTGAAAAGATTATAGCAATCCTTTTTTTTCCAGGTTAGAAATAAATCAGTCATTCAGGAAACTTCTTACAATTCGAGCAGAGCCAGTCGCGAAGAAGTTTCCTGAAAGACTGACTGATGAATAATTCATCGGCTCCGGGCAAAAGACAAAACCTGTAAATATGATAACAAGAATCTGGCACGGAAAAACGAAAGCAGAACACGCTGATGAATATTTAAAATATATAGAAGATACCGGAATTAAGGAATACAAAGATACTCCCGGCAATAAATCTGCAACAATATTACGGAGAATGCAAAATGATACTTGTCATTTCTGGACGGTAACAAGGTGGGATAGCATTGAAAGTATAAAGAAGTTTGCCGGGGAAGATTTCGAAAAAGCAAAATATTATAAAGAGGATGAAAAATACCTGTTAGAATTTGAAGAGACGGTAATTCACTGTGAAACTTTTGAATACTAAAATTTCATATAAGCAAAATGAAAAAAACCTACACAATAACTTTAATTTTAGTTACCTCGATAGTTGCCATAAATGCACAAGGAACATGGACTCAGAAAGCCACGTTTGGAGGAACAGGACGATGGGGTGCTGTTGGATTTTCTATCGGCACAAAAGGATATATAGGAACAGGGTTCGATGGTGGCTTCAAGCAGGATTTCTGGGAGTGGGATCAGGGTACTAATGCCTGGACACAGAAATCCGACTTTGTTGGCGCCGCAAGAATATATGCTGTTGGTTTTTCCATTGGCACAAAAGGATATTTAGGAACAGGGACCGGTGTCACTACCGAACAGGATTTCTGGGAATGGGATCAGGTTACAAATCTTTGGACGCAGAAGACCGATCTTGGCGGATCGGCAAGATGGCTGGCTTCCGGCTTTTCGATCGGGACTAAGGGTTATATAGGAACCGGATACGACGGCGCCACCATGTACCGTGATCTTTGGGAATGGGACCAGGGCACAGGCGCGTGGACGCAGAAAGCTGACTTTGGAGGAACGGGAAGATACTTTGCTGTTGGTTTTTCCATAGGTACAAAAGGATATATCGGGACAGGATATGATGGAACCTACACACAGGACTTCTGGGAATGGGACCAGGGAACCAATACCTGGGTTCAAAAAGCTAACTTTAGCGGAGCAGGAAGGCAGGGCGCTGTTGGTTTTTCAATCGGCACAAAAGGATATATAGGAACCGGATATGATGGGGGTAATTACCAGGATTTCAGGGAATGGGATCAAGGGACGGATACGTGGACGCAACAAGCCGACTTTAGCGGAACTGCAAGATATCGCGCCGTTGGCTTTTCTATTGGTACATTGGGATATATAGGAACAGGGTTCGATGGCACGAACCTCGATGATTTTTGGGAATGGAACTCCGTCGCTGTAGGAATAAATGACTTAGAAAATCTACCGGGTGTTTCGGTTTTTTCTAATCCTTCCATCGGTACTTTTGAACTTGAAACTAATGAATCAGGAAAATCGCAAGTAGAAATTTATGATGCTATTGGTACTATTATTTATCATGCAGAAATCGCCGCTAACAAAACAGCAATAGATTTATCGGCGCAAGAAAAAGGACTTTATTTTGTAAAGGTTCATGATGGGAAAAAGAATTACATTCGGAAGCTAATTATCCAGTAGTACGGACTGCACCCATGCAGTCTTTACCAGGAACGTTCTTATTCAATAAATTGCTGAATCAGAAAGTGGTTTCATTCAAATAGGGAGCTTTAACAGCGATGAAAAAAAATAAACTCCTGGCCATAATCGCGCTTTTTATAATAAGCAATGCTGCTTCGCAAACTACTTTTCATAAAACCATTTCAAGCGGTCACCTGTCTAATGTTATCGCTACCACCGATGGTAATTATTTGACAGGCATAAACAATAATGGCATTGCAGGAATAGAGTTGATAAAGTTTAATTCAACCGGCGATACTCTCTGGACAAAAATATTTACTGATCCTTCAGACAACCCTATCATAAGGCAAATTATACAAACTGAAGATAGTGGTTTTGCAGTATGCGGTTTTCTTCAGGGTAACTTTTTTCTCTTCTTAATGAAAACAGATAAATACGGTAATCTTTCTTTCTATAAACAATTTGATGATACGCTGGTTGGAACTTATCAAAATGTTTCCATCGCCGAGACTTCAGGCGGTAGTTTCGTGCTGAGCGGCGGAGCTACGAGTGCATTCACCTATGACGATGGCTTTATTATTTACACTGACAATACGGGTGATATTCTTTGGAGTAATAAATACGGAACAAATAGTGACTATGAAGATGTCAGCAGATTAATCATTACACACGATGATTTTTTTCTTATGGCGGGAACCGCAAATTCTCATGCGATACTAAGTAAAACAGATTCACAGGGGAATATTTTATGGTGGAGACAATACAATCCTGTTTTCGCGAATGGATATGAAGTAAAGGAAACTTTGGGTAATGGCTGTATCATCATAGGCAACTCCGGCAATTCTATAATCGCGCTTAAGACAGATAGTTCCGGAATTGTGAGCTGGTGTAAAGGATACAGCAAGAATCCTGTTTCATTGCAGGCAGTGAGTATAACACCCACTAACGATTCGGGATTTGTTTTTCTTTCCTCTGCCGGGTCACCTGTTAACGATCTGTTCCTGATTAAAACAAACAGCATGGGTGATACCTTATGGACCCATGCTTATGGAACCGATTCAACAGACGCAGCACATAATGGATATTTTTACTCCGGATCAATCCTGGAAACGAATTCCGGCGACTTGGTATTTACCGGGGAGACAAAGTTAAGTTCTATTCAATTCCTTTCAGCAATTATCAGAACAGATGCAAACGGAAATACTTGCGAGGGCTATCGTCCGGCGGGTTTAGATAGCGTATATAACATCAATGTAGCTGTGACTAATTCTGCAATATCGTCCTGGGATAATTTTAATAACATTATTCCTTCAACATTAATAATGGCTTCACCGAATTACAGTCCCGTCATTACGAATTTTTGTTTAGGTACCGGCAGTGAAAATACAATTGCAGAAGATCAGGATATTTTCATTTATCCTAACCCGTCAAACGGAGATTGTTTTGTTAGTATCTCCCCGGAACAAAACGATAACTTTAATTTCCTAGTTGTGAATAATAGTTTGGGTGAACAGATAATTGAATATGATTTGAGAAAAGGAGTGAACATTATTAAAATTACTGCAGTTCCTTCCGGAATTTATTTTTATGCTGTCTTCCGCAAAAATAAAATAGCTCAAAGAGGGAAAATTCTCATCAGCAGGTAAAAACGAGTTGTTTTAACGTTTAGGGGAAAAAAGTGAATATAAGTTTTTGCAAACTTTTTCAATAAATTTACTGATATTTACATGATAGACTCTGCAAACAAGATCCTCCCAACAGTTCTTCTTCTAACTGTTATTTGCTTTATTGCGAACGGACAAACGAATGTCAGTGGATTTATTTCCGCAAACACAACATGGAATTTAGCAGGAAGCCCTTATATAGTTGTTGGCAATGCCCTGGTTTCCCATGGATACACGTTGACAATTGATCCCGGAGTAACAGTTAAATTTAATGCCGATAAAGCGTTGCAGATTGACGGGGAATTAATTGCCATCGGTACCCCGGTAAACAGGATTACGTTTACATCCAATCAACCAAACCCTTCTCCCGGAGATTGGGCAAAGGTACATTTCGCCGACACTTGTGTAAGTGCAGTATTTGATTCGTCCGGAAACTATGTTTCCGGGTGCATCATGAAATACTGTGATGTTCTTTATGGCGGTGGTTTGGGCTTTGGAGAAATTCACATAGTAAATTCTTTTCCATATTTCAGCCATTGCAATATTCTAAATAGCGCCTCCTCAGGGATATATCTTAGCGGTTCTACCTATTTAATTGATTCAAGCGTAATTAAGGACTGTGTCGAATCCGGACTTTATTTTAGCAATTACTTTTATTACGGTTGCGGTTTAGTTATTCAAGGAGATACTTTTGAACATAATGGTTGTGGGATAACCTTTGATTCTCCACATCAACCTTGTCTGCATTATATAAAGAATAATTATTTCTATTTGAATACTGGCGGAGCAATTTTTACTCCAAGCGGTCTCGGCAATATTAAAATTACAGAAAATGAATTTATGTCTAATTCTGGCAGCACCATTTCCGGTTTATTAGGAGCTGATATAGAATGTAATAAATTTTTAAATAACCAAACAGGCAATGGGGTTGTAATTGAAATGTATCTTCCTTATGATTCAGGAATTATAGCTAATAATTTGTTTGACGGAAATAGTTCCTCTTTTTTTGTTGCTGATATTACTGTGGGCTACTACAATCCAATGTATTTCATAAATAATATTTTGAAAGACAACTTATCGCTGTCAGGTATTTGTAGATTTTCAAATCTCGTTTTGACAGATCAACAACTTTTGAAGATTCACCATAATGATTTTAGCGATAATGAAGCTAATGAAATTATTAATATTGTCGGTGATAACAACAATGCCAATCTGAATTTTGTGTATATGAAATTTAACAATTTTCAGGACCCAAATTCCCAATATGAACTCTATAATAGTATTCCCTACGGCGCCCCGGATATTTATGCAGATGGCAACTATTGGGGGACTACAAATACCCAACACATAGATTCTGTTATTTATGATTATTTTGATTTTGCAAATCAGTCAGTAGTCTATTATTTACCGGTACTTTCTGAGGCAGTAGTGATTGATAGTACTTGTTCTCCTATACAAACGGGAATAAATAATTTGGATATTTTATCAATCAATTCCGGAATTGTACTTTATCCCAATCCGGTTTCAGAAGATTTAAACCTGCAGCTTCAGGATAAAAATGATAAAATATCAGAGTTGAGTGTAACCAACACACTGGGTCAAAAAGTTGCAGAACAAAAAGTTAAAGGGAATGATGCCGGAAAAATAACCGTAACCCTTAAATCATTACCGCCGGGAGTTTATTTTTTAAGAGTAGAAACTGAAAAGAAGATCCTGACAGGAAAAATAATTAAAGAATAATTGTTGCCATTGATGCTGTTTGCTTATCGACGACTGAGGCAAGAGAAATTTAGCCACTCTAAAGCTATTGGCCACACGAGCAAGCGACAGCGCTAAAAACCAGCTACTTGAAAAAGAATTCAGGCCTGGCAAGGTAATTCTCATATTTCTATCCAATACAAGAAAAAAATATTCCTCGCTATGCAAGGCACATCCGGATCACCGTTTGAATCTCATTTTCATTCGGAGAAAATAAAAACCTTCTATCAGCTTGTTCACATGAATTTGTAATAATCGCGAAGAAGAGCCCCTGTTTTCTGTTTAACAAGTCACCAAATAAATTGGAAAGGAAAATTGCAATCGCTATTTATTTTCCCGTGAGGGAATAGCATCCTCACCCTCTCTTCCTTCAAACAGATTCGCAAGTGAATGTTCTCCGCTTCCGTACACAAAAAAGAAGACCAGCAAATACAGGATCACTACTGATAAAATCCAATCAGTGTTCGTGATGAATCCCTGCCTGAGGTTTACATAAAAAACAGCGCCGACCAGGATTGGAAACTGAATCACGCAACTGATGCGCGTGAGTATTCCACATATAATTGCTAAACCTCCCAGCATGTGCGACCATGCAATGATGAGCGCAAGGGTAACATTAAACGATCCCATTTTCATTGCTGTTACCACCTCAGAGAGGTCATTGATGCGAAACATAAAGAGATAGCCTTTGATAAGAAGGATTAAACCAAGCAGGATTCGTAAACCAAGCATGAATGCAGAGCGTTGTTTTTCACCCCACAAATCGAGTTGCTTATTCCAGTTCATGATGAGAAAATTTATGGTGAGGAAATGAATTTGGAATTGGAGATTGATGAAACAATATTTTCATTCGTCACTTCGAATTGGAGATTTTCCTTGCGAAATGTACTACAATTTTCAGCGAAGGAATTGTTGCCGAAAAATTTGTTTCCACAATATGCGGTGGCTCCCTCTGTAAATCATCCGTCACAAACAAAATCAATGCTGCTTCTTTACTGAATCAATAATTATATTTGATTCACCAAAACTTCCAACCATGTTAAGCACATCTAGCAAATCAAAACAAGTTGTGGAGCCCTGCCTGGCTCCGCCTTTTCCCGGGGAAAATTCGGGGGGATTTTTTTCAGCGAAGAAATTTTCCTTGCTTTTTTTTGCCGTTTTCATCTGCTCATTGGTACATGCACAGAGCTGCACTCCTGCAACAGCTTTTGACTATCTCGACATCAACAACGTGAAAGCCCGGATCAATAATGGCGGTGACATGTGGTGGGATTTGATCGGCACAGCAAAATACGTTGTACCAAAAACCGGAAATGTTTCTTCGCTCTTCGCCGGAGCTCTTTGGATCGGTGGATTGGATGCACAGGGCAATTTGCACGTTGCTGCACAAACGTACCGGCAAAACGGAAATGATTTTTTCCCCGGCCCGCTCGATGTATCAGGAAATGTGAATCTTCAAACGTGCAATAATTTCGATCAAATCTGGAAAGTGAACAAGTCAACAATTGACTCATTCACGGCGGGACTGTTTGCTTCCCCTCCGCCATCCATCTCTCAATGGCCAGGCAGAAACAATCCCAATCTTGGTTTTTCTGCTGATCAGCAACTCGCTCCATTCATTGACATGAATGGCGATGAGTTCTACAATCCTGATGACGGAGATTACCCTGCCATACCCGGCGATCAGGCGTTGTGGTTTGTGATGAATGATATGGGAAACACGCACACTGAAACCGGCGGCAGCCCTCTCGGAATAGAAGTGCAATGCCTGGTGTACGGATTCAAAGACTCTTCAGCCTGCACGTACAGCACTACCTTTTATCATTACAAGATCATCAACAAAAGCTATAATGATTATGACAGCATTTACATGGGGTTATGGACTGATCCCGACCTCGGATGTTATACTGACGATTATGCGGGATGCGACAGTGCTAATAATCTCGGTATCATTTACAATTCCACAGAGGTTGATGCCAACAGTTGTCCCGATAACTATGGAAATCAACCACCCATACTCGGCATTCAACTGCTAAAAGGCCCTACGGATGAAAGCGGGGTGGTTCATTACATGGATTATTGCATGTTATATTTGAATGACTTTTCACTATATGGAAATCCGGAAAATGCAGCGCAGTATTATCAGTATCTTAAATCAGTATACAAGCAGGGAGATCATCTCGTTAACCCTCTCACCAATGACATTACCAACTACGCATTTCCTTCTGACCCGACTGATGTAAACGGCTGGTCAATGTGCGCTGAGAATTCACTGCCTTCGGATTTCAGGATCATTGTTTCATCGGGACCGGTGATATTAAAAGCGGGAGGCAAACAAACATTGGATTACGCTGTGGTGTGGGATAACACCTCTGTTTATCCCTGCCCGTCTTATTCAACACTTATTGATGTGGCGAACTGTGCAAAAGAAAGTTTTGACAGCGACATCGTTTTCACCTCCAGCGGTAATCTCATTTCAGCAAATGATCGGATGAATGTCTTTCCAAATCCGGTTGCCATTTCTTCCGTCATCAATTTTTCAGGAAAGAATTTCTCCCGCGTAGAAATTTTTGATCTCGCAGGAAAAAAGTTTTTTGATGCTGAAGCAAAGAAGAATGATGTTCTGAAAGTGAACAGCGATCGGTTGGGGAAAGGGTTATTCATTTATCGAATCACCTTCAACGATCATTCTTCTCAATCGGGAAAGCTTGTTGTTCAATGATGACTTTTTGCTTAACCTGGAAGAAGGAGGTGCTTATTCCTTTGTCAGTCCTAAGTCATAAGAAGGTTTAGGGCTACTACTTCGCGGCACTAAAGGGTAAGTTTGATTCGCAAAACTTTCCAGCTGTGAAAAAATTTTTCCTTATCCTGTGCTTCAGCACTGTAAAAATTTTACATGCACAAAACTGCGATCCACCTGCTGCGTATGATTCTCTCGACATCAACAATGTGAATGCGCGCATCAATAACGGCGGAGATATGTGGTGTGATTTAATCCATAGCCCAAAATATTTTGTTCCCCAAACTGCAAATGCTTCATCAATCGGCACAGGTGCACTGTGGATTGGCGGGTTAGATGCACAGGGAAATTTACATGTTGCGGCACAAACATTTCGTCAAAATGGAAATGATTTTTTTCCGGGCCCGCTTGATTCAGGTGGAAATGTTACACAGCAAACCTGCAGTGATTTCGACCGCATCTGGAAAGTGAACATGTCAACAATTGATTCATTCACCGCAGGATTGTTTGCAACACCACCCGCAACAATTGAGGAATGGCCGGGGAAGGGAAATCCCAACTTATCGTTCCTGCCTAACCAGAGTTTGGCGCCCTTTGTTGATGTGAATGGTGATTCTGTTTTTAATCCTGCTAATGGCGATTATCCGGACATTCCCGGTGATCAGGCGCTGTGGTTTGTAATCAATGATGTTGGCAACATCCATGGAAGCGGCGGCGCCCCTTTGGGTATAGAAGTACAATGTTTGTTTTACGCCGCAAATGATCCCGCTTGCATTTACAGTACAACCTTCTATCACTATTGCGTTATCAATAAAAGTCAAAACGATTATGACAGCGTCTTTATCGGGCTTTTCGCCGATGCCGGTTTTGGAAACTATCTTGATGATTACATGGGTACTGATAGCGCAAACCACCTCGGAGTCTTCTATAATGGTGATACTGCCGGTATAGGTCCTGTAATAGCAATCCAAATTCTGGAGGGACCAATGGATGATGCCGGCGTGATTCATTACCTGGATCATTCCATGATATATTACAATGACTTTTCTGTAATTGGTAATCCTGAAATTGCACAGGATTATTATCAATACCTCCAATCAATTTGGAAAGATGGTACTCATCTCACGTATGGAGGAAATGGCCAGGGCGGCCTCACAAACAGCAATTATGTTTTTAGTGGTGATCCATCGAATCCAAATGGCTGGTCAATGTGTTCAACCAACGCTCCGTTTTCAGATAGAAGGATCATTGTCTCTTCCGGTCCATTCTCATTGCATTCCGGGCAGACAAAAACATTTGACGCAGCAGTGGTATGGGATAATACTTCTATTTATCCATGTCCATCATTCACTACGATTGACAGTGTAGCGAGTTGCGCAAAAAACTATTTTGACAATAATGTTTCTCTGTGTGGAATCAGAAATGTTTCATCAAGACAACAATCCGCGACTGTTTTTCCAAATCCTGTCGCCGCTTCCTCCGTCATCAATTTTTCTCCAAAGGAGTCCTCCCGGACAGGAAAGAATTTTTCACGGGTAGAAATTTTTGATCTCGCAGGAAGAAAACTTTTTGCTTCTGAAACAAATGAGAATGCTATTCTGAAAGTGAACAGCGATCGCTTGGGAAAAGGATTGTTTATCTACCGAATCACTTTCAATGATCACTCTTCCCAAGCCGGAAAGCTTGTTGTTCAATGATGTACCTCCCGATACCATAAATGAAAACGAGCGCTCAACTTCGACGCCCGTTTTCATTTCAAACAACCAAAAAATTCTACTGCTTGATAAGGAGCTTTGAACTCCATGCTCCTTCAATCAATATTCGAACGATGTAAGCTCCTTGTGGCAATACTGCGAGTGAAATGAAATCTCCGTCGTATGAAAAAATTTGCTTCATCACTCTTCCGCTCACATCCATAATTCTGATCCTTTCAATTTTATTCGCGTTGGTTTGAATGCGAATATTATTTGAAGCCGGGTTCGGAAAAATGCTCCATTGAATTTCCTGATCATGATTCAGAGGTGCCACCCCGGTAGTATTCACAAAAATTATTTTGTGCATCCCCATTGGTCTTTGCAATTTCTGAATTAAATAATTTGCACAGAAGGAATCAACGCATCCGCTTATGCTGTCATGAATGCCCATGCAGATGTAATAAAAACTTGAATCAGCATACTGGTGAGAAGGATATTGACCTGTTGACGTGCTGCCATCACCCCAGCTCCAGAAGTATGTAAGATTATTTCCGGTCGCAAGATTGTAACCATGATACAACCCTTGCTGAAATGAATCAGGAACCAGGACAAAATCTGCATTGCACAGAACTCCGCCGCCACCTACAGAAATTTGCTGGCAAGAATAGCTGTGACAAAAAGCGCTGTCATCAATGGTAAGACAAACTGTGTAGTTCCCGTTCGATGTGTAAATGTGAGATGGATTTGTTTGAGTGGAAGAAGTGCCGTCACCAAAAGTCCACACGTCGGTATGAGTTCCGGCATTGGATTGATCGGTGAATTGTACGCTGCTTCCGTTTGATGAATCAGTGAATGCTGCTGAACAGTTCGTGAAGATGAGGCGTACCGTGTCGCAATATGTATGGCTGCAACCTGCAGTGTCTTCAATGGTAAGGCATACGTCATAAATTCCAAGACCGGGATAAGTATGCACCGGATTTTGAAGCGTAGAAGAAGATCCATCACCCAGGTCCCAAAACCATTGCGTGATTTGATTCACACTTAAAGAGCAATCATAGAACAATACTGAATCACTTCCCGTGTGCTTCGTAAAACAAGCAATGCATTGCTGGCTTGAATCAATAAGAACATGAATGATTTGACAGGAAGTACTGTAGCAGGCGTTTCCCGAATCACTAATCGTCAGGCAAACCCAGTAAGTTCCTATGGCAGCAAAAGAGTGAGAAGGGTTGGCGGTGTTCGCCGTAGCCCCATCTCCGAAATTCCAATTCCATTGTGTTGGGCTGCCTGAAGAATTATCAGTGAAGTAATAAGTATTTCCAATCAATGAATCGGTGAAATTAGAAGTGCATGAATTGGGCAACTCAACGCTGTCGCAGAAATATTCGTAACAGCCACTGGCCGTGTCAGAAACTACGAGGCACGCATAATAGTTACCGGGATAGATATAATCATGAATGGGATTAGTATCGGCAGAACTGCTTCCGTCACCAAAATACCATTGGTAAGTAGCTGTGATTGGTGCAATTGATGTGTTGGTGAATTGCACAGTGTTGCCGGTATAGGTGTAAGTAAAGGAAGACGTGCAGGCCACGGATTTTCCGGTAAGCAATAAAAAAGACGGCAACAAAAAAAGGCACGGAATTATTTTGTGGTGGAGGAAAAAAAATCTCATTGCTGCACGGAAAGCACTTTGTGTTTGCATAAGTTTTGTTTTTTAAAATCAGAAGCTAAGTGCCTCCGCGAGAATGAAAACCGGCATTTGTTCCCTGCTGAAAGCTAAAACGGGCGCTCGACTTGCGCCCGTTTTATTTTTCATTGTGCAAATTTTTATTGCCTGATCAGAAGCTTTGATCTCCATGTTCCTCCAATCAATGTCTGTACAATGTAAGCTCCTTGCGGGAGCGATTGGAGTGAAATGAAATCGTTTGTGTACGAGAATATCTGCTTGATCACTCTTCCGCTCACATCCGTAATTCTGACCGCGTCAATTTTACCTGCATTCGTTTCAATTCGAATGTCGGTAGAAGCAGGATTGGGGAAGATGTTCCATTGAATATTGTCAGAGCCGGTCACCGGAGGAACTGCTGTAGCATTCACAAAGATCACCTCATGAATTTGATCCAGCTTCTCCTGTTTCAGGATGTAGTAATTGGTGCAAACGGAATCAGAGCATTGTGAGACTGTATCGAGGATGGAAAGGCAAATAGTATAATACCCTGAATCAATGTAAACGTGCGAAGGATAGGGTCCGGTAGCATAACCGCCATCACCCCATGACCAATAGTAAACAAGATTATTTCCTGTGGAATAATTATAGCCCCAGTATAAACCTTGTTGAAATGAATCAGGATACAATACAAACTCAGCGTTGCATGGAAGGTTGTTTCCTCCCGCATACACCGTTTCGCACACTGTATCGGCACATGCGCAATATGAATCGTACATACTCAGGCACACATTATAATATCCGGCTGAAGCATATTGGTGCGAGGGATCAAAGCTGGTTGACGATGCGCCATCGCCAAACGTCCAGTACCAGTTAGCATAGTTGCATGTGAAGGAGTTATTGAAGAACTGAATAGTAGTTCCATTGCCTGTATAAGAAAATGCCGCATTGCACAGTTGGGCTGAATCATTTACATAAATGTATTGACAATAGGTGTCGTTGCAATTATTCCCCGTGTCACTAACGGTTACACATACATAATAGTAGCCGCCGATGGCGTATGTGTGCGATGGGTTATTGAAATAAGAAGTAGTGTTATCTCCCAAGTCCCATATTACGCTGGTGTAATTTCCTGTTGAAAGATTCGTGAAATCAACGTTAAGCCCATTGTCATTATAATTGAAATAAGCCTGGCAGCCACCGTTACTGAAATAGACACTATCACAGTATGTATCAATACAATTGTTTGCAGTGTCATGTACGGTCAGGCAAACTAGGAAAGGTCCGTACGCATTATAGACGTGTACCGGGTTTTCCAGGTCACTCCAGGTGCCGTCACCAAATGTCCAATACCAGTATGCAGAGTTCGCTGCTACAGATACGTTGATAAATTGAACGCTGGTGCCATAAGTGCTGTCAATAAATGAAGCGTTGCAGGCAGAAGAATTTTTTGAAAAGGAAATGAGCGCAGCGAAAAGGAGCAGTGCAAGTGCACGTTGAACAACGCCGACTTTTTTCATGGCAGAAAAAGTAAAATGTGGTTTCATAAGTTTTGGTTTTTTAAATTTTGTTGCGACAAAGGTATCAGCCGGAGCCGCGCCTGCCAAACAATAAATTCATAAATCTTACCTGTTCAAATTTAATTGGAAAAAATGCTTAAACCGGAAAAGAGGCTGAAACCGCCTTCAATTTCTGCTCTACCCAAGGCGCATATCTGATGAGCGAACTGTCTTCCGCCACGGGCTTTGAATATGCTTTAATGAATTGTGCCATCGCCTGCTCTAACTTTTCCTTCCGGTGACGGGTGAAATTTTGAATGAGATTACGAAGAATGTAAAGCATTTCACTTTCCGCTTTCTGATTTTTGTTTTGAAGCGGAGCTCTGAAGCTGCGCTGAATCTGCCCGATTCTGTATTCGATCACATCATAATCTTCCAGTTCGTAGCGAATCATTAATTCTGCCACCGCAATTTTCAGCTTCAGCACTTCATCAGCTTTCTTGAAACTCTCAAGCATGTTCAGGTCAATCATCTGCCTGATGGAGCGATCAAAATCTTTCCTCTCAAAATACAAAAGCGCAAGATTGAGATACATGAAAATTTCATAGAAGGAAAGCTTGCTCCGCATGGTGCTTTTCTTCAAATCCTCCAGCAGGTGAATTGCCTTTTCAGGATCAATCACCGAGTAATTGATCACCTGAGCATTCGTGTAAAACACAAAATACTTGTCGAAATAGATCCGGTCATAAGCTTCCATCGCTTGTTCTAATTGTTTCGTGTAGGCGAGTGACTGTGGAAATTTTTTATTCTTGAATGTGGCATTCACTAAGTAGGTAAGCATCTTCAGATAACTCTCATGATTCACCTTCGAAAACAATTTCTTCTTCCTGAACTCCTTCAGCTTGGCAGCGAGATAGCTCTCGAGCGTTTTGAAATCATGCTTCTGAATCAGGATTCTGCTTACAGCATCGGTCAGCTTCAACTGCAACAATTTTCCTGATCGCAATTCTTTATCCGCCGAATGTTCTTTCACCATTCTCTCCAGCATCGTGATGAATGATTTTCCTTCGGGAGAATAATTCTGAGAAATTTTCAACTGGTAAGAAACAGCCGCAAGCACCTGGTCTATTTCTCGGATGCTTTGCAGCTTCTCCAAATTGATTTTTCGCTTCTCGATGAAATGCTTCGGATCAAAATCCATCGTCTCAATCGAAAGCCGTATGAATTCAGAATAGATGATGTCGAGCAGTTCCAGGAACTCGATGGCAAGCGCTTTCTTTTCCGCCTTCTCCAAAAAATATTTCGCCGCCCTGTAATTGTTTCTTGAAAAATGAAACTTGTACAAACTTACCTGCGAAAGAATGCTTATCGCTTCATCGGTGTCGCTGTACTGCAGCAGTAAGCTTTTGTTCACGTGATTCAATAAGCGATGCTTCAGCCTGTAAAAAGAATTCCGGTCGCCGCGATGATACAAGCGGTTCATCGTTCTTTCCTCATCAAACTGGTCGCCGCCCTGGTAGATGTCATTGAAGAGCTGAATATCCTTCCGGTCATGAGAATAATACATGCGGTTGGCAAAGAGCTTGTAGTAACGAACATCTTCCTTCTCCATATCAGAGATCACGGCATTGAGTATATCCATGAGCTAAAAATAATCATCCCTTTTGAATGAGTAAGAAATTTTAAAAAAATTACTAGAAAAAGAAGAAGTTTACTTTAAGTTTGGAACTTCAATTTTCATGATATGAAAAGAACTGCTCTATTTCTTACACTCCTTATTGCACTCCTGAAATTTACTCAGGCGCAACCATCATTGGGCATTTTCAGTAACAGCATCAGTGTGACTCCAAGCACCGTGGACTTCAATGATACCGTCTCGATCTCGTTTTCTGTTGTGAATACGGGGAATCAGTCTTTCTTCGGCCAGATTTCCATTTATTACTCAGTCAATAATAATTACCAGGAGGTACTCGACAGCTTCACTAACAATGTTCAAATTGATTCAGGACAATTAATTCAGATTATAGATACAACCCATGTAATAAATCCGCCGCAGTATGCAGTGGGTGATAACATTGTTGTCATTTGGCCGGTAGCACAGAATGGTAATGTTCTCACTACTGATTCTGGTGTTACGCACATTTTTGTTGACACACTTCTTGGAATCGGATCACCGGTTATTAAAGAGCAGATCAAAGTATTTTACAGAAGCACTGATCAATTTTTATTTATTGACTATGGCGAGCTGCTTTCTCAAATCAAAGATGTCACTGCTTATTCCATCCTCGGAGAGCAAATCATCAAATACAATTATGCTGTGAATGAAATTTCTTTCGCTGAAAATTCCCAGCAAATTTTCCTTCTTAAGATTCGCACAAAAGGAGGTGAAGCCATCAGCTTTAAAATACTCCGGATGTAATATCGTTTGGTTGCAAGTTCATATTAGGAAGCAAAGCGGATGTGCGCATTATGCATCCGTTTTGTTTTTTATGCCAGGATGACACCGATCGTGGAAAGTGCAAAAAGCGATTACACCAATGATCGTCTTTACTTGTGAGAATAGTATTTTGAAAATCTGTGCAGTCTCAGCACAGTAATGGAAGGAAAAAGTAAAATGATTTTTTCTCCGTGTTCTGTGTTTCTCTGCGCCTCTGCGTCTTTGCGTGAAATAATCTAATCGCACCTCACCAATCCTGCTCTTTCCTAACTTCACCCCATGAGCAAAAAGAAGACTGAGCGGAAAAATTTGCCCTCAAAAACAAAGAAGGCAGAAGTCGCTCAAAAAAAACTTAAGCGGGAGCCAAGCCAAATTTTTCTTCTCTGCATCATCGTCATTGCAACAATCCTCGTTTATGGTTCTTCTCTGAAAAACGAATGGACCAACTGGGATGACCCGGGGTACGTGCTGCAGAACAAACTCATAAAATCCGTCGATCTCAAATCCATCTTCTCAACGTATGAAATGGGAAACTATCATCCGGTCACTGTTCTTATGCAAGCCATTGAGTATCATTTCTTCAGCGACAGCGCTTCAGGGTTTCACACCGTGAGTTTGCTGTTGCATATCATAAATGCGCTGCTGTTATTCTACGCCATTCTTCTTCTCACAAAAAACGCTGTCACCGCGTTTCTGTGCTCGATCTTATTTGCCATCCATCCCCTTCATGTAGAATCCGTAGCGTGGGTGAGTGCACAAAAAGACTTACTCTACACCGGTTTTTATTTCGCAGCAATCATTTTCTATTTGAAGTTCATTTCAGGACAGCGGAAAAAAATCTCATTCTACATTGCTGCACTTATTGCTTTCATTTTATCCAATCTTTCCAAAGCGCAGGCCGTCACACTTCCGGTAATTCTTTTGTTCATAGATTTTTATTTGGAACAGAAAATCAATCTCAGAAGCATCGTCGAAAAAATTCCATTCTTCATTCTGTCCTTCATCTTTGGCATCATCGCAATCATCGCGCAAAAAGAATCTGCCTCCATCCAGGAAATTCAGGATCACTCCTTTCTAATCCAGTTATTGTTTGCTGCATTTGCCTTTGTTACCTATGTCATCAAAACATTTCTTCCCATCAATTTATCAGCGTATTATCCTTTTGCGGAAAAAGCCGGCGGTATATATCCTTTCTACATCTACACTGCACCGGTTATCGTTTGCATTTTAGCGTTTTTGGTTTTTAGATTCAGAAAAAGAATTCCCTCGCTTTTTTTTGGTGCGGCATTTTTTACAGTGAATATTTTTCTTGTGCTGCAATTGCTTCCTGTAGGCGGCGCAGTAATGGCAGACCGCTACACATATCTTTCTTCAACGGGCATCTTTTTTCCGCTAACAGTTCTTTTTACCCGGGTGTGGGAAAAGAAAATTTATTCTCTTCAAAATTTCAGTACTCCGTTCACACTAATTACAGCGGGGTGGTTAATTTTCCTTGGCTATCAGTGCAACAGCCGAAGTCACATATGGAAAACGAGTGAAACTCTCTGGACGGATGTGATCAAAAAATATCCGCGCGTTCCCCTCGCTCAAAACAATCTTGGCTCTTATTATCAGAAACACGATCAGCTTGACCTTGCCAAGAAACATTTCGATGAAGCGCTCCGGCTTCAACCCGATTTTCTCAATGCCCTCACCAATCGCAGCGATTATTACCGGACCAAAAATCAAATTGACTCTGCACTCATTGATGGCAATCATGCTGTTCACCTTGACCCTCAAAGCGTGGACGCCCGGCTAAACCGTGGCATCGCCTACGCCATGGCCAACAAACTCGACAGCGCCAGGCATGATTTTCAATTCGTCATTGCACACGAGCCTGACAACGCACGCGTACTGAATAACCTTGGCAACCTGCTCATGATGCAGAACCAACCTGATTCTGCTATTCATTATTACAATGCAGCACTCCGGGTAGATCCGAATTTTTTAGACGTACTAAACAACCGGGGAAAATGCTATGTGCGTCTTGGAAATTACCAGCAGGCCATCGCTGACCTCACCCGGGCGATTCAAAACGCCCCAACCAATGCGAACAATTATTACTTCCGCATGCAGGCGTATGAAAAGCTGGGAAAGAAAAAAGAAGCCCTCGAAGATGCTAATAGAGCCATGAGTTTGGGAATGTCGATTCCGGAGAATGAATTAAAAGCGCTACAACCGTGAGAGACTTCACGTTTTGAAAGGCATTTCTGACCCGTTAACCATAGACAATAACTTCTATATTCATTGCAACCCTCTTACGAATGTCACCTTCGCCTTCTGTAAAAGAAGTTCTCATCGAAATTTTTGACGAGTACAAAAAATTTTTCTGGAAAACATTTTCTCTCTGCCTGCTTTTTGCCGTTATAGTTTTTATTGCCGTGGCTCTTCTCTTCAGGTTCAGTAACTATAGTCCTGCTTCAGGCAGTTCAATTGATAGTTTGTTGAGATGCTTCTATTCGCGATACAGTTACAACTACGTGTACAGTATTGTAGATTGGTCAAAGTCAGTTTACCTTGCCTTCATCGCATGCTTTGCTGTTTCATTCTACAGAATGCAGGGAGATAAAAAAGAATACTCACCGGGCTTCTTTCTCAGGAATTTTTCAATCGTAGATGGCGCTGTTATTTTTTTCACTCTGGTTATCGTATGTGCTTTTGATCCCGCAATATATTTTCTTGATTTCTATTCCTACGATTTCTTTAACGACGCAGCAAAATGGTCTCATGGTGTACTTTGGGAATTAAGAATTTATCTCCCCATTGTAGCATTTGCTGTTGCAGTTAGCAAAAGAACCTGGAAAGACCGGGTTTCTTTTTCCTCAAAAAGCATTTTAGTGCTGCTTATTTCAGCCTGGATGTTCAATGAATTCAGCTATGAGTTGATGAGCCTTTTTCGCAGCGTATTAATTCATTTTGTCACCATGTTTATCAAGAGTGATCAAACAAAATTTCTTGTTGAATCCGTGTTGGGAATCCCATTACTTGCATTTTACTTCATTGGCTTTGCGGTCGTGATGTGCATTCCTTTGAAAACGATTCAACCTGTACAGCCGGATACAACTCCTGTTCAGTAGAAGATTTCCTTTCCTCTGTCGAAATTTTTTGGCGGCAACTTTGAGGAGCATAATCTTAGCACTTCAAAAATATTAATGTCATGAAAAACATTTATTCAGGTGCCTATCGCTTTTTAATTATCGTCGCCGGTTGCATTTTCTCAGCCAACATTTCTTTTTCACAGTGGACACAAACGAATGGACCATCCGGCATAACAGTTCTTTCCTTTTTCGACAATGGAACTTATCTCTTTGCAGGAACTGATTCCAAAGGAGTATTTCGCTCAGATGATCATGGACAATCGTGGAACGCGGCGAATGGCAACATTCCCAATCTTGAAGTGTTTTCGTTTGCCGAGGATGCATCGTACCTCTATGCAGGAAGTGACTCCGGCGTATATCGCTCTTCCGACAATGGACTCACATGGGAGCCCGCCAACAACGGCATTCAATCAAACTTTGCAAACTGTTTGGTCGTAGCCGACGGTTATCTTTTTATGGGAACGATTGCCTTCGGTGTTTTTCGTTCTGCCGACCATGGAGATACATGGGTTGATGCAAGCGGGGGCTCTCTTGGCTTTTCATCAATTCAGGATATATGCTATGCTGCAGGAAAGCTGATTGTTGCAGCAGATAATCTTGTCTTTTATTCCACAGATGACGGTGATAACTGGTATTATGATTACGGACCGGAACAGTACTATTTTATCAATGACTTTTACACCAGCGGTGATACTGTGATGGCAGTAACGGGCGGTGGTTTCTTTCCTTCAGCCACAGTGTTTGTTTCCACTGATGGTATCAATTCATGGAGCGGACCAATTACGGTAGATACTACCATCAGCGCCAGTGGAATTGCGCATGCTGGAAATATTTTTTATGTAGGTAGTGCGAAAGGAATTTATAGCTCTACGGATGTAGGTCAATCGTGGCAATACATTCCTGCAAGCGGATTGCGCTTCGGGCTTCGACTTCAGAATGCCTTCATCCATAGCGGAAATAATTTCTTGCTCGGGTATGAGGAGATTGGTGTGTACAGTTCAGAAACAGGCGCTGTATGGGTGGAATCGAAGAATGGGTTCCCTCCTGCCTCCACCATTGATAACTGCATGATCACTGCGGGAAGTGATATGTGGTCGGGAACACACAGCGATGGGGTATATGTTTCTTCCAATGGAGGAACCACGTGGAATCACTCCGGTGCAACAAACATCACCATAGATACTTTTCCAAACAGCATTATTAAATCCATGCTCTATGCCGGCAACAACATTTTGCTGGCGGGAGGATGCGGCGATGGCAATGGCTTATGGCGGTCTGCTGATTACGGTGCTACATGGACGCACATCACTAATGGCATCAACCCGAATTTTGGAAATTATTTGTGCGTGTCGTCACTCGCAAAATCAGGAAACAATTTACTCGCCGCCACTTACAGCGGAATGTATTACAGCACTGATGACGGGCTCACCTGGCAAGCGTGCTTCGGTGTAAACAGTAATGATTATGTGGAAGGCATTGCAGTGCATGGTAACGTGGTGTGCATTTGCGTTACGGAATTATACGGGAACAGCGGCGTTTATCGCTCAACTGATAATGGTGTGCATTTTACTTTCACTGATGGCACCGTGTCAGATGGCGTGGCGATGGATGCTGATGATGCCGGAAATTTTTATGCCGGCTCCCTGTTCGATGTCTATCGCTCCACTGATGATGGTATATCATGGAGTGTCGCGGAGAATGGGATTCCTCCGCAGAGCGGTGGCTTTGCAATCAAGGCGATCAATCAAAATGTTTTTGTCGGAAACATCGCCGGAGTTTTTTACTCTGATAATTCCGGTGCCTCATTCACCGCTGCATCCGAAGGGCTGGATGCAAAACCCAATAATTCCGTGCAGGGATTTACTGTGAAAGGCGACACGCTGTTCACGGGATTATTCCGTGATGCAATTTGGAAGCGGGCCTTGAGTGATTTTGGAATTGCAACTGCAGTGAATCAAATTCCGGCAGGTGATGAAAATGATTTTCGCATTACCTATTCTTCATCGCAAACCATTTCATATCAAATTCATCTTACCAGCGCTGCTGATGCGCAATTGCAACTGGTGGATGCATTGGGAAGAATCAGGGAAAAAATTTCTTCGGGCAATTTAAGCCGCGGGACGCATACAGGAACACTTGATGTCACCGATCTTCCTCCTGGAATATATTTTCTGGAAATCTTTACAAGCACTCTCACGGAGAAGGCAGGAGCATTTGTGAAGACAGTGAAGTGGGTGAAGATGCAATGAGCCTTACCCGAAAACAACCGCCTGCTCTTACACGACAGGCATTAAAAAGTCCAAAGCATTTCTGCTTTGGACTTTTTGTTATTGAAATTAAAAGTCAATAATTTATTTGGTCAGAATCATCTGCTTCGTATCAATGGCTTTTCCATCAATGATGAGTGTGTAAGCATACACGCCCGGGGCCAGTGAGTTTCCTGCAATAGAAACTTCTCCGAATCCCTTTTCATTCAGGTTGAAGGATTTCAATTCCACTCCGTCAAGTGAATAAATTTTTACCGAAGCACTTGTAGCTGTTTGCGGGAGATAGAATTTGATGGTGGTACCCTGAATGAAGGGGTTAGGATTGTTCTGTTCCAGCATCGGAAGATCAATGGTTGACGATTGAATACTTGTAGCTGACTTGTAAGAAGTGCAGCATTGAGATAGCGATTGATCAAATTGCTGCATTTGTGCTTTCAGATCATCAATTTGTTTTTGTTGTGCATCAATCTGAGCTTGTTGTTGTGCAATCACGGCATCCTTGCCGGCTTGAGCAGCATTTAATTCCTGCACAGCTTTTACCAGTGGCACTACAAATTCTGAGTAACGCAACCCCCACATATTTCCGCTTTTATCTACTCCGCTGAAATCGTAGCCGATCTTTTTTGCTGCAGCGTCTACTTCCTGTGCTATGAAACCGCTGAATTGCATCCTTTCAATATCATATTTCCCGGTCCAGGTTGTCTTGTCGTTTACACCAAGCAATTCATTCTCTTTATTAATGTCATAATGATAGGTGACTGGTCTCAGACTGGTAATGAATGAAAGACCGGGAACATTTTCCTGTATTGTGTTTTTCACCCGGGCATCAGAATAAGTTGTGAAACTTACCTGACCCTGAATGGCAGTAATGCTTGTGTTGCCAATAGCGACTTTGTTGCTGTTATCTGCCTTGGCACCAGCACCCAGTGCCGTAGAATTTGAACCTGCAAGTACGAAGGTGACATCGGAGCGATAACCCACGCAGGTATTATTTGAGCCTTGTGAATTGCTGATAAGTGATGAATCACCTATGCCTACATTATTATTTCCCTGGGTATTTCCTTTACCGGCAGCAAATCCGAAAAAACAATTATCATGTCCTTTAGTGTTACTGTATCCGGACTGTTTTCCAAAAAATGAATTCTCATAGCCGGTGCCATTACTATAACCGGAGTATGCGCCAAAATGAGAATTGTTGTAGCCGCCGGTATTACTGAACCCGGCAAGTGCTCCCAGAAAACAATTCGAACTTCCTAATGTATTCGACAAACCACAGCTGTCACCCACGAAAGTGTTATAACTGCCACTGGTACTGGAGACGCCTGTGTGGCCGATGAAGGTATTAACTGTCCCGCCGTTGTCAATGAATTTTTGTTTATCAAGGAAAACACTTCCGTTAATGTAAATATTTTTCCAACCCCCTCCGGAGGAGCCAAGGTCTGATGAATTTGAAACGGAAGGAAATAAATTTCCTGTTGTATCAATCTTACAAAATCCGATTATCCCACCGGCTTTAAAAGTTCCGATAATGTCAATAGAGGTTGAAGGATTATTGGTACCAAAACCGAACCTCCCTGCTGAAGTAATGCGCAGCCGCTCCACATTATTTGTGCGGATCACAAGAGCTTTTCCGTCGGTTGTGCCAAGAAAGTTGGTGTTCACATTAGTGCCAGCATTACCGAGTAAATTCCATGATTGTGCATGGATAACGGCAGGACTGATCAAAACCAGGGTGATGAGAATTGTGACGAGTTTTTTCATAGAAGAGAATTTTGAGTGTGAATAGAAAAGAATTTTTAAATGTGAAAAGTTGGCTAAGATAGTACTTTGAATAACTCCTTCCACTTTTTAATTTGATGATTGAAGAATTATTTTATCTCGCCGGAAATTCAGAAGAAAAAGATGAAATCATGCAAATTTTCAAGTACTGTGTGTCAGAAAAAAATATGCCCGGCTATGCTAAGTCAGAATTATGTTGAAGGATTGAAAATGTTGCGAAGTGATGCGAGGTACACTGGATAGTCTCTCATCCCGGAAATTTGTCCTGCACAGCCCCTCAGCCCTTTAAAAGGGATGAGCCTTCGAGCAAAATGGTTCTTTTTATTGGATTTGGAGGGCGGCATAAGCAATGAACAGCTTAACGGATACAAAATGTAGTAGTCCATTTCGGCTCCATGCCCTTTCACAACCCAAACGTCTTCACAAATTTCACCGTCACTTCCTGATTACTTATTCTAGGCAGGTGCGGATCAAAGCGTTCAACCTCGGTATTCTGACCCTGGTTGATTACAATGTAGAGGTCTGTTCCTTCACGCGGGTTGTAGCGGAAGCGAAGATTGCTGGTTATGGAATGATGGACGTCATCAAACTGCGTGTAGAGTTTCAAGGAAACTTTTGTTGAGAAAATGTAGGCCACTCTCAGCCGCACTAAATTACTTTGATAAAGGGTGGATGAATCGGCCTGCAGGTAGTGATCAAAGGGAATGCGATTGTACTCATAAGTAACTCCAACACTAAAATGTTTATTGAATGAGTAGGAAGCATCGGGAGAAATGAACAATCTCTTCCCACCATAAAAATCACCGTACGATATCGTGAGCGCTCCGGTGTAAACAGACTTTGACGGTAAATTAAGCGTGAGTGAATTGTTGAACATCCTGTAAGTGCCTGCGGGAATAGCATTATGATCATCAAGGTACCAATCATAAAAGAGTGAATCAATCTTGTATTCATACAGTGTGAAATAGATGAGCGCCTGGCTCTTGAATGCTATTTGTCCGGAAAGATCGGATGAAAATGTTTCCCGGTTGCCGGAAGTCATCCGCCAGCGGTAGCTGTTATTTGATTGTGCAGTCCAATATTCAACCGAACTCTTGTCGCCTGCTAATAATTGATACCCAACAGTGGCACTTGCTAAACCGTGATCACTTTCGTCGAGGTAGCCAATTACCGGGTTAAAATCTTTACCGACGAGATCAACGTATCCGCTGTAAACAAATCCCTTGGTAGCAGATCGAAAAATTCCAAGATTATAATAGATGCTGTTCGCGACCGGTTTGAAATCAGCATTCAGCAGTGTGGCTGCAATGCCGCCTTCCATGGAAAGTTGTTGAGTAAATCTCTTTACAAAGTCAACACCAAACGATTGATTGGATGAGTGCGATGAATCCGTATTGATTCTGTTTGTGAGAATTCCCCCGACAAAACTTCCGAGTGGATCAATATCTTTCCGCGTTCTGAAAACAAAAAAATTGTGAGGTGCAATTGAATCTTCTTCAAATCCTTTCGTCTGCATATCGAGCGTTCCTATTTGCCAGCCATTGCTTTTACCCGTTACCCGCACCCCTCCGATGATGGGAACAATCACTCCATCCTCATTGCCAATGCTGCGTGAAATGAAAACATCATTTCCCGAGGGGAAACCATAACTCAGGTTGTCTGATGATTCAAGAAAGAAGTTTCTTTTCTCAGGAAGATTTACTTCGTACTTGGTGAGATTGATGATCTGGTCATCTACTTCTGCCTGGGCAAAATCAGTATTGAGCGTGAGATCAAGAGTAAAATTTTTAGAAAGGCCATACTTGGCATCCGCCCCGATGTTGCTAAGGATTTTGTCAAGCGTTTCATCGTCAACATAATTTTTTCTCACGAGAAATTCACTCTTCTTATCATACCCTGTTCCATCCGGATTCAAAACATTCTCCTGCGAATAGTTTGCTATTACGTAAGGAGAAAAATAAAAAGGACTCCGCGCCACCAGGTTTTCAAAAACAATATCTCTGGCGAATGAAACATTCTCCCATCCGTTTTGAGTTTTAGGATCCATTCGGGGATAAGTAGTAAGCTCGAATTTTCTCCTCACCAACCTCGCCACACGAATTCCCATGACCACCTGCGGTTTCGCCTCAAATCGTAACGAGGACCACGGCACACGATACTCGGTTGTGTACCCAAGCGAATCCATATTCGTGGCGACATCCCAAAAAGTGTTGTAAGAATCATTGTTGTCATTGCCATCATTCAGGATCTGGCAATCCCAGCGCGCATTGAGGGTGTTGCTGCAAAAACAAACGGCTGTGTTTTTATCGTGATAGGTGTCGAGAATAAATCCTGTTCCATCGTCATCGCCGAGATTGTAGTCGCGCTCGAACCGTAGCCGGAGAATTTTTGATGGCTCGCTGTCGTAACAGCGAAAACTCACATAGAGATATTCATCATTGTACAGTATGCGCGCCTCAGTTTTTTCTGTTGGTGTGTCGCCGGGGTAAGGATCGGTTTGCATGAAATCATCCATCACCGGGGCGAGTTGCCATTCGGGTTCACTGAGTTTTCCATCGAGTGTGATTGTATTGTTGATGCGGAGAGGATGATAGGGTTGTTGCTGGGCAAAAGAGTTTTTAAAGAAGAAAACTGTGGCAAGAAGATAAACTAAGATGGAAAACTTTTTAATCACGAATTAAAGATGAGGGAAAAAATTTTCTTCGAAATAATTCTAGATAAAGATGCCTTCACACAATCCTCCCCTTGATTGCCTTCGCCACCGCCTCACTCTTCGAATGCACCTGCATTTTTTTATAGATGTTGCGAATGTGCGCATTCACGGTATCTGCGCTGATGAAGCAATGGCTTGCTACCATTTTGTAACTCATTCCTTTTACCAGACAATTCAGCACTTCCTTTTCGCGATCACTCAATGTGAAAGATTCAAGCGAGGGTTTCTCGGCCTGGCTGCGAAACATCTTGAGCACTCTTGCGGCTACTGACGGTGTCATCGGAGCACCGCCTTCATGGATTTCTTTCACTGCTTCGAGGATGCGGGATGGAATAGTGCTCTTGAGAAGATAGCCGGATGCACCGGCGCAGAGCGAATTGAAAATTTTATCGTTGGCTTCAAACACCGTTAGCATCAGAATTTTTGCATCAGGAAATTTTTCTTTGATGAGCAATACTCCTTCGATTCCTGAAATGCCCGGCAAGTCAATATCCATCAACACAACATCGGGCTCAAATTCTGAAAGGTGTTGTACAATTCTTTTGCAGTCAGAAAATGCTCCCGCGAATTCAAATCCTTCTGCTTCTTCAACGAGGTTTATTAAACTGTCGCGGAACTCATCGTTGTCTTCTACAATCATCACCCGGATACTTTTTTGCTCATCCATTTTTCATAGCGTTTAACTTCAATTCAACTACAGTTCCTTTGCCGCATTCAGATTCAATAATCAATTCAGCTTTCAAATCTGCAGCGCGCTTCTTCATGTTCTTTAATCCGTTTCCTTTTCGAGGTTGGTCGCCGGACAAAACACTCGATTGATCAAAACCTTTTCCGTTGTCACGAATCAAGAGTGAGATAGTGTGATCAGAAATTGAAAGTGCGATGGATGCCTTCGTTGCTTCAGAATATTTCGCGAGGTTGTGGATGGCTTCTTTAAAAATGAGATAGACATTTCTTCTCATTTCCATTCGCAGTTTCATTGACGACAAGCTTTCATCCACATCAAATGTGTATTCGATGTTTCTCACGCTGAGAAGTTCATGAGCGAATGATCGCATGCGCTCGATGAGGTTTTCAAATGAATCATTTTCAGAGGAAATCGTCCACACAATGTCGCTCATGCCTTCAATCATCTTACGTGAACTCTCGCCGATCTTTTCGAGCATTGGAATATTTTCTTTCGCCTGTTTTCGCGCAATCTCACTATATACTGAAATGCTGCTGAGTGTTGAGCCGAGATCATCGTGCAGATCGCTGGCAATTTTATTTCTCATTCGTTGCATTCGTAAAACCTGGTTGAGGCGATAGCGGTATACTGCATAGAGGGCAACCGCGAGGGTTGCCCCTACGAGAATTCGAAACCACCACGTTTCCCAATATGGCGGCGTGATGATGAGTTTGATCGTTGCTTCCTTCGGATTCCAAACACCATCGTTGTTACTTCCCTTCACTCTGAAAATGTAAGTGCCTGCATCAAGGTTGGTATAGTTTACAAATCGTTTTGTTGCATCGGTGTATATCCAATCTTTGTCAAATCCTTCGAGCTTGTAGGCGTATTGATTTTTTTCAGGAAGAACATAATTGAGTGCAGCAAACGAAAAGGCAAATACATTTTGTTGATAGCTAAGTTTAATTTCTTTCGTGTCTTCGATTGAAGTAGTCAACAGCGGTGTTGAATCATTTACTCCTACTGATTGATTGAAGAGTTTGAAATCAGTAATGTAAACAGGCGGCAGGTATGGATTGTCTTTCAAATCATCGGGATGAAATCGAATCATTCCACCGGAGGATGTTCCGAAATAAACGGTTCCGTCAGTATCAGTGTAAGCACCGAAGAAATTTATTTCATTCGCCGGAAGTCCGTCGTTCATGTTGTAATTCCTGAATTGAAATTTTGAATGATGATCAAACAGATTTGCAGGTGGCGTGAAGCAACTGATTCCATTGTACGTTCCTGCCCAGATATTTCCATGTCTGTCCTCTGTCAAACAGGAAACAGCATTGCTGCAGAGTCCATCCTTTTCAGTGAATGCGCGAAACTTCCCGGTGGCAGGATTGAGTGCGTTGATGCCTCCACCAATTACAGCAACCCAGATAATACCCTTTGTTGATTCAAAGCAAGGGAAAGTGACATCACTGCCGATGGAAAAAGAATTTTTCGGATCGTGCCTGTAAATCCTGAATGTTTCGCTGTCCGGATTAAATGCAATCAGTCCTCCATTCAGCGATCCCATGTAAAGGTTGCCTTTCGAATCTTCCATCAATCCGCCCACGGTATTGCTGCCTATGGAATTGGGACCTTCATGAACTTTGAAGGCGCGAAATTTTCCTGTGCGCGGGTCGAATGCTTCGAAGCCGCCTCCGTAAGTGGTGACCCAATATCTTCCTTTGCGATCTTCAATAATACCGGTGCAAGAAGAAGCAGCTAATGAAGTTGAATCTGCAGGATCGTAAGGATACCAGTGATGTTTCTTCGTCACGGGATCGTAGGAGATCAACCCGTTTACTTCTGTCGGAAACCAAAGGATGCCGGAGCGATCCTGATAAACATACCAAACGCTATTGTCGGCACCTCTTTCAGCTTCCAGAATATTTTTTCCTCCTTCCTCAATAATAAGTTTTGAAAATTTTCCGGATCGTTCATCAAACAGATCAACTCCGTTTAAACAGACAAAGAAATCTCCCTCGCGATCGCGAAAGAATGAGTGGACGTTGTCACTTGAAATAGAATTTACGTTGGTGGAGTCGTGCTGATAGGAAATAAATTTTTTACTCTGTGTATTCACCATCGCAACTCCTCCATCGGTAGTTGCAACCCAGATATTTTTTTCCCGATCTTCAACAATGCCTTCAGCATTTGACGGCAATTGAATCACTGATAAAGTTTCTTTGAAAAAACTTTTTTCGAAAGCGTGATCCAAATAAATTAATTCTTTACCGGTGGTACCAATCCAAAGATTTCCTGAATGATCCTCAAGCATGGCGCTAACGGTAGTTTTGCCGAGAGCAAACCGTTCAGCAATTTCCTTCGGCAACTGAATGGTATTTTTTGATTGCAGGTTAAATCCTTTGAAGCCGTTTCTATCGCTGCTGACCCAGACATTCTGGTTGCTACCAACCGAAATGTTGCAGATGTAATTTGACCAGTCATCAAACGTAAAGTCAATAGAATTGAAATCAAGATGCCGAATCACTTTTCTTTCCTTCGTACTAAAGCAATCTATTCCCCGTGACTGTGTAATCAAGAGCAGGTTGTTTTCATCATCCAGGCAAATGCCCATTACAACATTATTGCTGATGGAAGAAGAGTCTGAATTGCCGCGAATAAAATGACTGAATGAATTTGACTTCGGATCAAACGCATCCAGCCCGCTGTGCGTGGCAATCCAAATAGTACCGCTGCTGTCAATCGCCATTCCGAAAGTAATATCATCGGCAAGAGAATTTTTATTTCCGTTTTCATGGCGGTATTCAAAATACTTTTCTGTGGCAGGATTAAAACTGTACAATCCTGCTGTGTTACTGCTCATCCAGATGATGCCACTCTTATCTTCCAGTAACGTGTTGAAAGCGCCCCAGCTAACGGAGTAAGGTTGATCAGGATCGTAACTGAATTTTTTGATGGTGTATCCGTCAAAGCGATCAAGCCCAATGGCGGTTGCAAACCACATGAACCCTTTCTTATCCTGCATAATGGCACCCACGCTGTTGTTTGATAAACCATTTTCAGTGGTGATCAACTGAAAACGCGGATGAGAAACTGGAACGCTTTGAGGTTGGCATACACTGACCGAAAAAATAAGAGAGCAAAAAATGATCAATCGAAATTGCACGTAATGGCTTGAAGAGGATGGAAACTTCTAAACAAAGGTAGAAACCATTGACGCGTCATGAAATAGCATGTTTATGCGATTGTGATCGCTTACGCTGCACTTGACCTTTGACGCGTTAATTTTTTTCTACCAAAACTTTAACGACGAAAACACAATTCATGAAAAACTTTTTCGCTTTCATCGCGATAGCCAATATCGCAGTCTGCCTGATGAATCACGCTGCAATTGCCCAATGTGCTTGTAATACTCCTGGTTATGGTTGTGGAGGGAACCAAAGCTGTATTATGGGTTGCGCTATCCTTTGCAGTCAGGCCTGCGACCAAGCCCCAACAATAGCTGCCAGCGATTCTTTAACATTTTGTACGGGGGACAGCGTTATCCTCACCGCCAGCAGAATGTTCGCTATCACTTATCAATGGAAGAACGACGCAGGAGATATTGCAGGAGCAACTTCGCAGAACTATGTTGCACATGCTTCGGGTAAGTATAAGTGCAAAGTGACAAACAATTGTAACACTAAGGTATCCTCAGTATTAAACGTCACAGTTGAAGTATCACCGGCAGTTACATTAAGCGCAAACGGCCCTTTAACTTTTTGTAATGGAGACAGTGTCACGCTAACAGCAAATACAAACGCTCACAAATATCATTGGAGAAAGAACGGAGCAGACATTGCGGGCGCTACTAACGCTTCTTATACTGCCACTACATCCGGAACCTATAAGTGCAGAGTGACGAACAGTTGCGGGAAGATAAGATCGCAAGGCATTACAGTTGCTGTTCCATGCAGATGGAGCGATGAAGAATTCACCACCATGTTAGACAAGCTTTTGCTTTACCCCAACCCGGTGAGTGATCTTCTCATTATTCACTCGCCGGTTGATGAAGATGCCTCACTGCAAATTATCAATGCACTCGGACAGATGGTTTATTCAGGTGAAATCGTCTCTGAAGAAACCAAAATTGATACACATCTATTTCCTGACGGAATGTATTGGGTGATGGTGAAAAGTGGGGCGGGAATATTTGAAGACAAATTCTTGAAACAATAAACTCAAAAAATGATGAAAAGCTCAACACAATTACTCTCCCGATGCATCGGGATGATTTTGATCATTGCATTCAGTTGCACATATCAATTTGCAGATGCACAATGGAGCAGCAAATCAAGCAGCTTCTCAAGTCCTCACCGGGGAATCATGGAAATGATCGCTGTGAACAGCAAAGTGGCGTGGGCAATTGCCTACGATGGCACTAATGCTTTCGGAACGCCTATTAATGAATTCACCCGAACAACAGATGGTGGTCAAACATGGACAAGCGGATCAATCAGCAATCTTCCTGACGATTACCTGATTGGTCTTGCGCCGGTAAGCGCAAGCCTTGCTTATGCATCAACGCTCTATACATTGGATGAAGGGGAAACTTTCAACGGAAGAATTCTGAAAACTACAGACGGAGGAATAACATGGACACAACAAACCACCGCTGATGGTACCGGAATTTTTTTCGACGACATCTGGTTCTTCAACGCTAATGAAGGATTAGTATACGGAGATCAACGGGACGGATATTTTACAATTTATACAACTGCTGATGGTGGAAATCATTGGGTGAGAGTTCCGGAGGCAAATATGCCGACAGATGATCCTGAAGAAAACGGATATATTTTTTCAGGCTCAGCAGCAGGCGATACGTTCTGGACCGTGAGCACTCACGGACGTGTATGGAAAACATCAGACAAGGGCTTGCACTGGATTGCCAATGCTACTGATATTACAGAAATAGATTTCAGCAACATCAAGATGCGCGATGCGATGAACGGATTGTGGGGAGTTGTGGATGAGCTTTATCGCACTACTGATGGAGGCATTACATGGAATGAAGTCACACCATCAGGAACATTTTTTACCAATGATCTTTCGTACGTTCCCGGAACAGCATCAACGTGGGTTAGCACCGGCGGTGATGTCAATTCGGAATATGGCGCGCTTCACGGAATAGGATCATCATATAGTTTGGATGATGGCAACACGTGGATCACGATTGACACCGGTGTTGATCATCTCGCTGTTGACATGGTGAATTCATACACGGGATTTTGCGGAGGATTTAGCAGGGCAAGCGGTAAGGCTGGAGTTTTTACATACAACGGTTCAGCGCTCGGTTATTCCTGCGGGAACAACATGACTGAGATGTGTGTCAGCGGAAACAGTTACTGTGTTCCTCACAAAGCCATTAAATCTTTACTCAATCATGGCGGCTCACTGGGCGAGTGTTCCGGATTCAATCGTGCAGCTAATTATAAAGAGTCGCAGACAATAACGAGTTATCCTAATCCATTTTCTCCCGATCAATCGGGATTCACGACAATTTCATTTTCTCTTCTGCAATCAGAAAAAGTTTCCATGCAAATTTTTGATGTTGAAGGAAGATTGATTCGCACGCTTGCAGATGATGCAATGATTGCGGGCACTCACGAACTCACATGGGATGGACGTGACGCAAACGGTAATGCAATGAGTGCGGGAATTTATTTGCTTCGGATTGAATCACAGAATCATTCCGAAACAATTCGGTTGTCGGTGATGAAATAAAATTTCTTCTCTGCGCAGTGAAATAAAATCACTTCGCAAATTTTTTTCTTTTCAAAAATTTCTAAAACAAACGCAATGAAAAACTCAATACGATTACTCTCCCGATGCATCGGGATGATTTTGATTGTTGCACTCAGTTGTTTCGTTCAATTTGCAAAGGCGCAGATTGTTTACACGGATGTAAATCCTGATCAAACCTTCAATAGTAACACTAGCTATAATCTTGATTTAAATAATGACGGAACTATTGATTTCACTTTGACCACAGGAGCTTACAGCACGCTGCCCTCGGGCTGTCAGGGCTATGCCTGTCTATGTCATAATACAGGTGCAAACGTCTCAATATACCCGCTGAGTGATTCTGTTGCAATAAATGGTGGTGCGCTTGATATGAATTTAAATGATACCATTGGTGGTAGTCTTCCATATTCTAATCATCAGCCAAGCCTCACTCTTCGAGCTGGAAGTGGCAACTGTACTTCGTTTTCTTCTTATTCGGGAAATTGGACAGCACCCGGATATTTAGGACTCAAGCTAATTGCAGATGGTCAGATTTATTATGGATGGGTGCATTTATCCGTTTCTGTTGGACACGGTGGTTACAACTATTGCTATGCATCTTTTACCTTGATGGATTACGCCTACAACTCAATACCGGATCAGCTAATCCTTGCAGGACAAACTTGTTCTAAGAAACCAAAGGCGACCATTACTCCTTCAGGTATTGTAAGCATGTGTGCAGGAAGCATTACAACCTTGTCAGCCAACAGCGGCAACAATCATTCTTATCAATGGAAGAAGAACGGATCAAATATTTCCGGCGCAACGAATTCTGCGTTGATAGTTACAGAAAGCGGTAAGTACAAGGTAACCATCACAAATACAAACACCGGATGCAGTAAGACATCGAAAGTGACAACAGTAAACATCACTTGCAAAGCGGGACAAGTTTTGAATAATGAAAAACTTTCAGTAAGCCCTAATCCATTTTCTCAGACAACAGTTATCAGTTTTGAGTTAGTAAAGGATGAAAATGTTTCTATCAGAATTTTTGATGTGGAAGGAAGATTGATTCGCACGCTTGCGAGTGGAGCATTGAATGCAGGTGTATATGCTTTAACCTGGGATTCGCGGGATAATCCCCATGGATCGGGAGGAAATGCGATGGATGAAGGAATTTATTTTCTTCAACTTCAATCATCAGACTTTTCGCAGACGGAAAAATTGATGGTGACGAAATAAATTTCCTCAACCAAAAATAAAATGGGGCTAATCACTCAGTCCCATTCTTTTTCTTGTCAATAAAATTTATTGCTTCGCAAATTTCCCCACCATAATCTCACCGCTACATTGAATAACTAACGAGTAGAGTCCGGCAGAAAAGCTTTCGAATGGAATTCTCACTTGCTTTCCCCCCGCATTCACATCCATTACATCTGAAGAAACAATCCTGCCAAGCATATCACGGATTACAATGGTTGCACTCTCATTGTTAACAGCAGGTATAAAAAATGAAAGCCGGTCCCTTACCGGGTTGGGATGAACCAAACATGTTTGCGCCTGAATGTGCTCTGAAATTTGAGTAGGGATTCCAATAGTCGGGAAAAGCGAATCACTATCATATAGTTGCAAGCGATAGCAACGTATTGAATCGAAGGCATTAGTTGCGTGAGGAATTTCGAGGTAATAATCCCCGGCACTCAAGCCGTTCACTGAAATAGTATCGGGAATGGAATCAATATTTGTTGACTGATAGATCAATATTCCCACTCCATTATAAAGATTGAGATCAAGGTTTACAGCATAATCGCTGATCACCGCCATGATGTTGGGTGCAGTGTCACTCACCGTGAATGTGTACCAGTCATGATCATCGCTGGTCCTGATGTTTGCAACATAGCCATACACAGTAGTGTCGGTGGTGAGGTACGGATAAATGGTGTGGGCATCCGACATTGTTTCATTGGGTTCGAATGGATCGTAGCAATCATTGCCTCCGTAAAATTTATAGAGCATCGCGTCGCTTACGCCGCCATAGAAAATCGTTTGATACACGTGTGGAGTAGTGATCATGTCTTTACCCGTGGCCCTGGCAACAGCATACACGAAACTGTTTTCATCAACAGCTATGTCTTCGAACTGTTCACCAATCAGGCCGCCGAAATATGATGACCAGTCTATGGAACCGTCCGTAAAAAATTTTGCGAACAGGCAATCTGTACCGCCGCTTTTCATTGGCTGCATTGCATGGCCGTGAGCAATATTGATAGCGCTGTTTGTTGATCCCCCGAAATAAATTGCGTTGATCTTTTTGTCAAGTGTCATTCCCCATAACTCTTCATCGTGCGCTCCCCCGAAGTAGGTCGCCCAATCGCGCACACCATCAGGCGAGAACTTCGCCAGGTAGGCATCATCAGTAGGTGTTCCGCCATCATTTCCCGGATACCATTGATCCTGGAATGAATCCGGCGTAGCAATCGAGTCCTCACTGTTTGTGAAGCCACCGAGATAAACATTGCCTGCAGAATCTGTCTCCACTCCGCGGGTGCGATCATCGCGTGAGCCGCCATAGTACGTTCCCCAGCTAAAATTTCCTGCAGTGTCAAACTTCACGAGAAACGCATCTTCTTCTCCGCCGCCATAACCGGTTTGATGTGCATCCGGTGAGGCAATGCCATCAGTGCTGGAGCAGGTGCCCCCGGCATACACATGCCCATACAGATCTAGTGAGAGCACATGAAAGCGATCCACTCCTGAATCGCCGTAGTAAGTTGACCAAACCCGGTTACCTCCTGATGTGAACTTTGCAAGCAGCCCATCATCAAAGCCACCGAGTGAATCCTGGTATGCTCCCGGCGATGCAATGTCAGACTCACTGCTCGTTACGCCGGCGAGGTAAAGATCTCCGGCTGCATCTGCAACAACGTTTCTCATGTTCTCCGCACCGGGTCCTCCCATGTAAGTTGCCCAAATCAAATTTCCCTGATCAGCAAACTTTGCGATCAGAACATCACTGTTGGAGCCATTGATAGTATCCTGAAATGCACCTTCTGTAGCAAGACCCTGGCTCTCAGAATTTCCGGTGGCGATAATGTTGTTCTCGTTGTCAACAGTCAAAGCATAGCAATAGTCCTTATCGTTTCCACCGAAATAAGTTGACCAGTCAAGAGAACCATCCGTGTTGAATTTCGCAATGAACCAATCATAGAGTCCCCCGGCAAAACCCTGCTGATATGCACCGGATGATGCGATGTGATTGAAGCTCACGGTATGCCCGTCAATCACCGGCTTGAAGTCGGGGCCTATAGAAACTTCAGCAATTTCATCGCCCTTCTCTCCGCCAAAGTAGGTTCCCCAAATGATGTTGGGATCAATGATTAGCATCTTTGAGTGATCGTAGTTGAAAGCGCTGAATGACCTGATGTTTTTTTTCAGAAGAAAGTTTCCGTCAATAATCTCGTACCCCGGCCGTGTCTCCGCCGGCAGATTTGTGGGTAAGAGCGGGACACGGTGGAATGCGGAAGACACGGCGGAAGTCATGTTTCTATTCGTTGCCTCTTCATTTCCCTCAATAAAATATTTCGGTTTTGTTTCCCGGATGTATCCGCAGGAAGTGTGAAGCAGAAAATCTCCGCTTGTAGTAAGCGAGAAATCGGTTGCGCCCTCATACCGGAATTTTATTTTGGAAAGATCAGCTCCGGGATGCACGATAAATTCATATCGCAGGGGCACAAAATTTTGTGACTCTGAATTAGCGGGTGCATAAAACACCAAATCAATTCCCTCATATAAATTAAGGTAAGTGATCTTCTGAAAACCCTGAACATGTAACTGCCGGTTAGATGTTACAGGAGCGTAGATGAAATTGAAATATCCTTCAATGGGATCAGTGGCTTGTGCCATTACATTTTGATTGGTTCCTTCAAAAGTTACATCCACACGGTGTGATTGAATCCTTACTTGCGGTTCACTTTGGTCTTCGTCAACCCGCTTTCCGGACTCATAAAGACCATTGCCTTCTCGCTGCATTTCAAAAGTTTCATAGCTGAAACCGTCTTGCTTTAGTTGAAGGTTGAATAAGTCATCGTGGTAAAGAAACAGAACAGCGTTGTTGCGATTGCCATGCTCGTCAACAATCTGCCCCCGGTTTTCTATAAAAACTTTGGGGTTGTAGTTGTATGCGCTGACCAATTGCTGTGCTGAAACTTTTAAAACGGAAACACTGGACAAGAATAAGAACAACGTGAAGACATTTTTCATAGCCGTTGAATTGAACAAATTGATTTTATAGAATAGGTGAAGTTAGTGACAAAAATAGATGGAAATGAATAGCACTCTCACGCTCGCGCAAACTCCGGCGGAGTAAAAAAAACTCCACCGGAGTTAACCGTACTATTTGGTTCGCTTCAGCAAATTAATTTCATCGGGTTTCAGGAAGCGCCATTTTCCGCGTTGCAAATTTTTTTTCGTTAGTCCGGCATACATGACGCGATCGAGCTTCGTTACCTGGTAACCGAGGTACTCAAAAATCCTTCGCACGATCCTGTTCTTGCCGCTGTGCAGCTCAATGCCGACGATGCGGTTGTCATCGGGATGGGCATACGCAATTTCATCCACTGCGGCAACGCCATCTTCGAGTTCAATTCCTTCGGCAACCTTTCTCATGTCATCAATTGAAAGCTCCTTGTCGAGCGTGACCTGGTACACTTTTTTTATCCTGCTTGACGGATGACTCAATCGTTGCGCAAGATCGCCGTCGTTGGTAAGCAGTAAAACTCCGGTAGTGTTTCTGTCCAATCTTCCTACGGGATAAACTCTTTCGGAAGTGGCTTTTGCAATCAGCTCCATCACTGTGGTTCTTCCGCGCTCATCGCTCACGGTGGTGATAATGTCTTTTGGTTTGTTGAGAAGGATGTAATGTTTTCTTCCGCTGTCGCCGAATGAAATTTTCTTCCCTTTAAAAAACACCGCATCGGTTGGCTGCACGCGGTATCCCGGCTCGGTGATCACTTTGTTGTTCACTTTCACATTGCCTTCCTTAATCAGCTCTGCACAACTTCTCCTCGAAGCAATGCCTGCTGTCGAGAGGAATTTGTTGAGTTGGATGCCTTCTTGTTTTTGGGGAGAAGAAATTTCTTCTTTCGGTTTCATGAGGGAAACAAAAGTAGTGGAAGCCGGAGGATGTTCAGAGAACCTCGCTTCATTGTTGGTCACCGGCCAAGTCAGAAAAATTGGATTCCATCTTTTTAGCAGAACCACCCTTGTCGTGAAGTAATAGAATTATTACCTTTGTGAAAATGAAATCCAGCGAACTCATTCGTAAATTGAAACGAGATGGCTGGTATAAGGTTCGTCAGAAAGGAAGTCATCTCATCATGCAACATGCGAAGAAAGAAGGACAGATTGTAGTACCGGATCATGGGAATGATGAAGTAGGTAAAGGACTGGCGAATAAAATTTTGAAAGAGGCACAATTGAAATGAACAAAGGATTTAGTCTATGAAAAAGATAAAAGTCATCATTGAAAAAACGCGTACCGGCTATTCAGCGTACGCCGAAGATTTTCCTGTGGCAACGACAGGCAAAACAATAGAAAAGATAAAGACCAATATCCTTGAGGCTTTGAACTTGTATTTTGAAGACAAAGGAAAAATCGTTCGCGAAAAGAACATTGCTTTTACTCTTGATCTGCCTCAGTTCTTCGAATACTACAGGGTGATCAATGCAAAAGCGTTGAGTGAGAGAATTGAAATGAATCAAAGCTTGCTGGCTCAATATGTTTCAGGATTCAAAAAACCTTCAGAACAACAGACCGAGCGTATTCTCACAGGAATAAGAAAGTTGGGAAAAGAACTATCACAAATTCATTTGCGGGGATAAGGCAATTTCTCTCTTCACAAATTTACCCGTCTTTCAGTTGCAGAAAAGTTTTTTAAGCATTAATCTGATTGCAGAAACTCCAAATCAAAATAATAACGACTGCGATCATTCTTATCTATGTACAGGGTCGTTTCCTTTTTTTCAGATAGCAGAAACTTTATTGTGATCTCATCTTTGTAGATAACCGGACTTACAAAAGTTTCTTCCTTACCATTAGCATTATTTTTAAAAATCAAGACACTCTGATTCACATCGACGACCTCAGTATTTCTTATTGCATCTCCTGCCATAGCATTCCAATATTGAGTTCGTGGACCATAGCGCTCGCGTTCTTCGGAGTAGTCATTTGATTTTACTTCGCACTGTGAAAAATCCACTTTTATTTTCTCACCGGTTTCTTTTAAAACCTGAATGATTTCTTTATATCTATTTGCACTTCTGATTTCTTTAGTTGATCGTGATGTAGCAAAAAGTCTAAGAGCAATTAAAATGCAAATAGTACTTATGGCGAAAGAAATTTCCGGCAACAAATAAAAACTACTGTGATAACCTAAGCGAACAAAGTATGAGAGAAGTCCAATACTAAAAAGAATATACGCTAATGTTCGTTTCATGATTAAAAGACTTTTTCCTCCTCTCACAAATCTACCTATCTCTCAATTGCAGAAAGGTTCAGGCTGCATTTAATACCAAGACGACTTAAACTTTTCACCGGGCAGATAATTTTTATTCTTACTTACTTTAATTCCCTTCTTCCATTTTGTTTTTTGTTTGACCCAGCAACATCCTCTTGAACTCAACCGATTAGAGATGCCTTTCTCAGTTTCATAGGCACTAATTTCATCTTTGCTATAGAGAAGAATTTTTCTCCGTGGTACTAAGCCGTTCTTGAATTTGATAGCGGCTATTGGACACCATGTAAGGCAATTCGATACAGTATCAAAGTAGTATGTAGTGTAACTGGAAGGTTGACCTGTATCTCTAAACAATTGGAGGGGATAATATATTTCCCATTGTACAGCCCCTGAAGAGTTTTCTTTTCTGAATTGAAATAGGGTTACACTATCAGTTCTTGATGAATCAATAATATGCAACGCAATTTCTTCTGAATCTTTAAATAACCGGGGTGAAAAAAAATAAGTGGTATTGGAATACGTAATCTTCCAGGGAGAAGGACCACGCTGAATTTTTATCTCAAAGTACACGTCAGGCAATGCCTTACGTTTCTCGTAATAAGTAAAATGCAAACTATCCTGTGAAATTTCCAGCGTATATACCTTCGTATATGCTTTCGTGTGCAAGTCACAAATGTACTCTCCATTTAAACCTGACTGCGACCATCCGGTAGTGCACCACATGAAACAAAAAATAAAAATTCCAATCTTTCGCATAAGGCGGGCGTTTTATCTGCACGCGTTCTCATTTTTCCTCCCTTCACAAATCTATCCATCTTTCAATTGCAGAAAAGTTTTGAAGTCAAATAATCGAGAATGAAATTAAATTGCAGCAATGGACATAACAGTAACGACAGAGCAAACACTTTATCGGTTAGTTGACCTTGACACGAAAGTTCATAAGGTGAAAGACCTTGCCGTGTTGTTTCTAAAGGCTATGAACGACTGGCCACCCTTCAAAAATCAAGATGAAATCGCTGGCTTTGTAACCGAGTTGAAGAACTACTTTGGCTCACCGCTGACAGTAAAAAATATTGCCAACCAAATAAAGGCCTTGACTGAATTTAATTCTTGGAGAGACGAATCTGGATGTTATATTGAAGAGATGATTGAAATGTCAACGGCATTTTGTGGTGAAAGTGACTTTGATAAAATTTTAATGAACATCCTGACTTACTATGGAGAAGAATTTAGTAAAGTTGATTTTACAGCAGAACTTAAATACAGAACAACCGAAGAAGGCGGAAGAAAAACACCAGCACATTCTGGCTACAGACCCCAGGTAAAAGTTGATTTTACTGAAATGCAAACTTCAGGACAACAAACTTTCATAGATCAAGAAATTGTTCTCCCTGGCGAGACAGTAAAAGCAAAGATCAAATTGCTATCACCTGACTTCTTTGTAAACAGTTTGACAGAAGGAATGACTTTTGAATTTAGAGAAGGTTCCACGGTAATGGGGACAGGACAAATTTTAGAAATCATAAATGACAAACTTGAGAAGTGAACAACTGGATTACAGCGCCTCGATAAACTCCACCATCCTCCTCCTCACACTTTCATCAGGAAGCTTTCCGTTACCTGCACTCATATTGTCCAATAAATTTTTGGGATTGGAAGTAGCGGGAATCACACAGGTCACAGCAGGATGAGCAGTCACATACTTCAAAAAAAATTGCGCCCAATTGTTCATGTCATTTTCTGCAGCCCATGAGGGAAGAGGTTTTCCTCTCACCATTTTGAACAACGAACCTTTTTCCAATGGCTCGTTTATAATCACCGCAACACCGCGATCTCTTGCTGCCGGCAGTAAACTTCGCTCTGCATTTCTTACACGAATGGAATAATTGAACTGAACAAAATCTATTTTCTCCGTCTTAATTATTTGTTCCAGCAAATCGTGCGATGAAGTGGTGTAATGAGTGATGCCGAGGTAGCGAACTTTTCCTTCTTCCTTCCACTGCTGCAAAGTTTTTAAATGAGTTTGCCAGTCAACTAAATTGTGAATCTGTATCAGATCAAGCTGACTGCGTTTTAGCTTTCGCATGGATGATTCCATTTGCTTCACACCTTCTTCTTTTCCTTGCGTCCAAACTTTGGTGGCATAAAAAAGTTTGTCGGCAATGTTTAAGTCTGTTGTTAGATTTCCAATTACCTGTTCTGCATTACCATACATCGGAGAAGTGTCAATCAGCTTGCCACCTTGTTCTGCAAAAAATTTTATGACGTTTCGCCCTGCTTCGCTTTCGGAGTGAAGCGTTGTCCAACTGCCAAGCCCGACAACAGGAATCAATTTTTTTGATGAAGGGATTTCTCTTTGCAACATAGAGTAATGAACTTAGCAAGAACGATACGGTTTCACGCAGAGGAAACAGGGAAGCGGAGGCCGCAGTTTCTTTTCTCTGCTTTCTCTGCACCTCTGTGGTCTCTGCGTGAAATGATTTCAATTGTTTCCATTCTAAAAAAATCACACTGAAGTTTTAGAACGTGAAGCAGTCTCTCGCCTCACCACCGGCGCAACTTTAGTCCCGAACAATTCAATCGCATGCATCATCTGTGAGTGCGGAATGGTGCCGACTGTCATTTGTGCAAGAAACCGATCGTGCGCAAAAAGTTCATGCTCATAAAGAATTTTATCAATCACTTCCTGAGCGCTGCCTACGAGCAAGGCACCTTGTGGTGCGCGCATCATTTCAAACTGCGCGCGCGTCATACCCTGCCATCCGCGCTCGCGACCAATACGAGTCATCACATCAGCATAAGCAGGATAAAATTCATTCGCTGCCTGCTGTGAAGTGTCAGCTACATAAGCGTGTGAGTTAATGCTCACCTTCATAACCGAGCGCTCATGACCGGCAGCCGTTGCAGTTTCACGATAGAGATCAACAAGAGGAACAAAAGGCTTTGGTGTCCCGCCAATAATTGCAAGCGCCATCGGCAAGCCAAGAGTAGCAGCGCGGATGACAGATTGTGTAGTTCCCCCAACTGCTATCCAGACAGGCAATGGATTTTGAACCGGGCGCGGATACACGGGCAGGCCGTCAATGGCAGCACGATGCTTTCCTTTCCAGGTGACCACTTCATTCTCCCGAATCTTTAACAGCAGGTCAAGATTTTCTTCGAACAACTCATCGTAATCATGAAGATCATACCCGAACAAAGGAAATGACTCGATAAATGATCCCCGTCCGGCCATGATCTCTGCGCGACCGCCACTCAACAAATCAAGTGTTGCGAATTGCTGAAATACTCTCACGGGATCATCAGAACTTAGAACTGAAACGGCGCTTGTCAGGCGGATATTTTTCGTTCGTGCAGCCGCCGCTGCGAGTACTACGGCAGGTGAAGAAGACAAGTATTCTTTACGATGGTGTTCACCAATACCAAACACGTCAAGCCCTAACTGATCGGCGAGCTCTATTTCTTGAATGAGATTGTGAAATCGTTGTTCCGGAGTAATGCTGTTCCCAGTATCCGGGTTGGGAATTAAATCAACAAAAGAATAGAGGCCTATTTCCATAATGCGTCCATCAACACTTTTTAATAAGTAGAAAGTTCAGCGCATCTGTTTATGTCTGCAGTGCGGTTGGTAAAAAAAATAAAAAAACCTTGAGTAGTTGCCGCATAAAAAGTGCGAAGGGTACTTTTACTCCCCTCTCCGTAGGAGTCCTATGGACAAAAATCAAATGAAGTTGATGGAAAATGAAATTGTAAAGCAACATCCTCCCGCCCCCCCGGCAACCAGCACCGAGCGTCACTTTCTCGAAGGTCCGCGTTCGCGCAGTAAAGAATTTTCATTCCTGCTCAAAGTGATGGGGCAGTTCATCAGAGGATTTCGAACATTGCATTTTGTGGGCCCGTGCGTTACGGTCTTTGGCTCGGCGCGTTTTAAAGAAGGGCATGAATATTATGAGTTGACAAGAAAGGTGGGAAGCATGATTGCAGACCTCGGATTTACTGTGATGACAGGTGGAGGACCGGGAATTATGGAAGCTGCTAACCGCGGCGCAAAAGAAGCCGGAGGAATTTCAATCGGCTGCAACATTCGATTGCCCGTTGAGCAAAAACCTAATCCCTACCTCGATAAATGGATCATACTCAATCATTTTTTTGTGAGGAAGATTTTGCTGGTGAAATATTCTTATGCCTTCATTGTGATGCCGGGCGGCTTCGGGACGCTCGATGAATTGTTCGAGACCATCACCCTTATTCAAACAAAGAAGATTGAAAATTTTCCCGTCATACTCATGGGTAAAAAATATTGGAGCACCATGATCAATTTCATCAATGAGCTGGATGACCAGGGAACAATCAGCGTAGAAGATCTCAACCTGCTGAAAATAACCGATGACATCGAAGAAGCTGCTGAGCATTTGCGCAAGCATGCTATTCTTGAATTCAAACTTCTTGAAAAGGAACGGCCAAAGCCGATCGCAATTTTGGGAGAGAAGAAAATTGAAGCTGCGAAAGTTTAGTCATATTGCTTGCACCAAATCCGCGGGATTGAAAAAAATCCCCCGCATTTTCCCCTGATCCAAACCTTTTCTTTACTTCAGCATTTTCATTTCTTTCTTTGCACCAAAATTTTTTTGAACGATGAGCGAAAGAAAAATCAAAGCAGCACTCATTTCAGTTTATTACAAAGAGGGATTGGAGCTTATCGTTCGTAAACTGAACGAGCTGAATGTCCAATTGATTTCTACAGGAGGAACTGAAAGTTTTATCAAGTCACTCAATATTCCCGTAACTACCGTTGAATCGCTTACCGCCTTTCCTGAAATTTTGGGAGGAAGAGTAAAGACACTTCATCCAAAAATTTTCGGAGGCATTTTAGGAAGAAGGGAATTGAATGAAGATGTGAAGCAAATGCAGCAACACAACATTCCTGAAATTGATTTGGTGATTGTTGACCTGTACCCGTTTGAAGAAACTGTGCAAGAGGTCTCCCTCTCCTTAGGAGAGGGACGGGGTGAGGAGGAGACGCAACAGAAAATCATAGAGAAGATTGACATCGGCGGCATCTCCCTGATTCGCGCGGCCGCAAAAAATTTTAATGATGTCCTGGTTTGTGCTTCGCGAAATGATTACGCTGACCTTTTGAAATTGTTGGAAGACAAAAGGGGAAGCTCCTCCAAAGATGATCGTCAACTGTTTGCCACAAAAGCATTCAATGTTACATCTCATTACGACGCAGCGATCTTTCATTACTTTAATCATGATGAAAAAATTTCCACATTCAAGCAAAGTATTTTGCAGAGCAGAACACTTCGTTACGGAGAGAATCCACATCAGCAGGGAAAATTCTATGGCGACTTCGATGCACTCTTCAATCAGCTTCATGGCAAAGAAATTTCTTACAACAACCTTGCAGATATTGATGCAGCAATAAGCTTGATTGATGAATTTGAGAATCCTGCATGCGCCGTAATCAAGCACACCAATGCATGCGGATGCGCAGAAGCGGACGGTGCATTGCATGCGTGGGAACTTGCGCTTGCCGGTGATCCGGTTTCGGCATTTGGCGGTATCATCGTTTTTAACCGGGCAGTCAATAAAGAAGAAGCAGAAAAAATTAACAAGATATTTTTTGAAGTGATCATCGCACCGGGTTACGATGAAGAAGCAGAAGCGATATTGAAGCAGAAGAAAAATCGAATCATATTAAATCGAAAACCCGATCCCGATCAATCGGGACAAAATCCGAAATCATTCAAGAGCTTGCTGAATGGAGTTATTGAGCAGGACATTGATGCCGCGCTTTCATCTCCATCAACATGGAAAGTTGTAACGAATATTTTGCCCTCTGCTTCTCAAATTGGTGATCTGATGTTTGCAGAAAAATGCGTGAAGCATTTGAAGTCAAATGCAATCGCGCTCGTGAAAAACAAGCAACTCATCGGTATGGGCTGCGGACAAACTTCAAGAGTTGATGCGTTGAAGCAGGCAATTGCAAAATCAAAATCATTCAGCTTTGATTTGACGGGAAGTGTGATGGCAAGCGATGCTTTCTTTCCATTCAGTGATTGTGTGGAGATTGCGGGTGAAGAAAAAATTTCTGCAATCATACAGCCGGGTGGTTCTGTTCGCGATCAGGAATCAATTGATGCTTGTAATAAGTTGGGGATGGCGATGGTTACAACAGGGCTGCGACATTTCTTACATTAAGAGCACAACCGATAAAAATTTGATACGGACAACTCTGTCATTCTGAGGTACGACGCATCTATTTTGGACTCGACTTAGATTCTTCTCCCGCTCAATCGGGATCAGAGTGACAATAAAAGAGAGAAGATAAAAATCACTCCTCCACCAGTACAATCTCTACCCTCCGGTTCACCGCCCTTCCCCGCTCATCCGTATTATCAGCAATAGGGTTTTCAAAATTGTAACCTACAATCTTCAATCGCGAAGCATCAATTTTTTTAGCGACCAGAAAATTCATCACTGCAAATGCGCGGCTTTCACTGAGGTGCTGATTGTATTTTTTTGAACCCACATTATCCGTGTATCCATAAAGCTCGCACCGGAAATTTTTATGATGCAGCAAATAATCGCCGAGCGCCGTAAGCTCATTTTTCGAAGTATCAGGGATAATGTATTTATCCGTTTCAAAGTTGATGTTCGTCAACGTGAATCTTTCGTACTCCTCTTGTTCTTTTGCAATGCTGTCTTTCGTCACTTTTGTGAGTATAGGTTTCAACCCGAAGATGCTGTCGAAATTCAATTTGCTGCTTAGATCAGGGTAATCTTTGAACTTCGTTTGTGACGGGTCGCGCTCGCTGCGGAAGGATCCTTCTTCCAAAAAAACCCCTGAGTCATACTGCGGATCACCCACATCACCGATGGCAATTTTCATGTGATATTTTTTGAAAGGAACTACGTAGCACGACGCAGTCATCAACACCGTAATTCCATCGAACTGCACCGTTTGCACCAGGGTTTGGTTAAGCTTCTTCAATCTCTTTTTATCCGTCTCATAGTAATCACTGTATGGTGTTTTGTCTTTTTTCACTTTTTCTTTCCCGGGAAGGTTTTTTTTCAAATCTACTTTCTTGAAATAATCATTGTTGATGTAAAATCCTTTGTTCTGTTTTGAATTGATGTTGTTAACGGTTACGGGAAGAAGGGTTCTCGGTACGGTGGCGAGATTGACGTGGCGAAGTTTCTCCCCGTCCACAATAAAGGCAAACACATCATTGTAACGCGAGCCAACGTACTCCGGATATTCTTCGGAGCCGAACACATAAGAAAATGTAATGCGGTTATTGAACGGAATGAAATCAAATTCGAGAAAACTCACATCGTACGTCACGCTCTTGCTTATGCGATTCAAATCGCGATCACCTTTCGGGCGCGTTTTCGATTTCACGGGAGAGAAACTCGTAGTTGTCCATGGCGAATTATTCGGACCATTTGCTTCTATCACTTTTCCCGTTGACAAAAGAATTCCGTTCTCTACTCCAATCGCATTGTTACCCGCTTTGAAATGACCAATACTTGCATGCGGTCCGATGAACGTGATATTTCCAACCCGCATTCCCTGCCCTGTTAAAAATGAATCAACAAGCTGTTTTGCGGTGTAAGAAGTATCGAAGGCGATTTGGGCATGCGCTGAAATTGCCATGAGCAAAATGATAACGCCAAATAAAAATGTAAGAACTTTTGAGAACAGTATTTTCTTCATTCTGCCTGCGCGCCCTTCGAAGTTAAGACTCTTTGCCTTAACGCAAAGCGCTGCAAATTATCTCATTGCTTAGCATTCTTCGCCTGAAAAATTAAGAGTGCAAGACAAAGAATCACCGCACATACTTTGAGGATTTCAATTCGTGTCATTCTTTTTCTCACCTTTGCGCCAAATTTTGTACCCGGATGACACCGATTTTCAAAATTGCAAAAAGCGATCACACCGATGAAATTATCCCAGGTATTCTGAACAATTGGTCTAATCTTTCCGTAGGAATCTGCGATCAGGAATCAGTTTAATCTAAGTCTAAACAGTCCTTACAGAGGAAACCCTATGCGGTTATTCAATTTTTTAACTCAGGAAATAGCGATTGATCTCGGTACCGCGAACACCGTGATCATTCATAATGATAAAGTAGTGGTGGATGAACCGTCTATTGTAGCCATCAACCGGCTCACTACAAAGGTAGTTGCCGTAGGAAAGAAAGCCATGCAGATGCATGAGAAGACACACGACAATCTAAAAACCATTCGTCCATTGAAAGATGGAGTGATCGCCGACTTTGCTGCTGCCGAAAGTATGATTCGCGAGATGATCAAGATGATCAACCCAAAAGGATTTCTTTTCACTCCCACATGGAGAATGGTCATTTGCATCCCTTCTTCCATTACTGAAGTGGAGAAGCGTGCCGTGCGTGATTCAGCTGAGCAAGCCGGTGCGCGTGAAGTATATCTGATTCATGAGCCCATGGCTGCTGCACTCGGGATGGGGATTGATGTGGAAGAACCTGTGGGTCACATGATCATTGATATAGGAGGCGGTACAACCGGTATCTCGGTGATTGCACTTGCCGGCATTGTTTGCGATCAATCTATTCGCGTGGCGGGTGATGAGTTCACGGCTGATATCGTGGACTACATTCGGCGTCAGCACAACATGCTCATTGGTGAACGCACTGCCGAAGCCATCAAGATCAATGTTGGCGCAGCCATGAGTGAGCTTGACGAGCCACCCGAAGATTATGCAGTACACGGAAGAGATCTGATGACAGGAATTCCAAAGCAGATCATCGTGAACTACCAGGAGATCGCTCATGCACTCGACAAATCCATTTCGAAAGTGGAAGAAGCTGTGCTTAAAGCACTGGAAACAACACCACCTGAATTAGCTTCCGACATTCATCGCAACGGGTTAAATCTCACAGGAGGGGGCGCCTTGCTCCGCGGATTGGATAAGCGCCTTTCACTGAAAACAAAGCTTCCGGTTTCCATTGCTGATGATCCGCTGCGGGCTGTTGTTCGCGGTACAGGCATTGCGCTGAAGAACATTCATAGGTTCCCGTTCTTAATGACGTAGTCCTCTTTCCTGCAGCGAGAATTCGTAAATTTGCACTCTGAAATCTTCCAAACATGAAAGCCATTGGCATTGATGAGATCAAAAAACTTTATCCTGATGAATGGGTGCTGTTAGGTAATCATGAAAAGGACACAGACGGAATTAATGTGATAGCCGGAATTCCAATTTACCATAGCCGGGACAAACGAGAAGTTGCATTTCGCGGAAAAGATATGGTCACTAATTATGATCGCTTCACTCTTATTTACACCGGACAATTTGAAGCAAGAAGAAAAATTACCAGTTTATTCAAGCAAGTTAAGTGAAACACTTTCCATTTTGGCGCAATAGTGACGAGGAGCTAATCATTGTCGAGGTTATGCTTGATAATAAACAAGAACTTAAATTGGCTATTGATACTGGTGCAACTCATACAACGATTGACTATAACGCTCTTCAATTATCCGGATATGAATTGAAGGATAAAATCGCAACGGTATTTAATGAGACTGCAAATGGAATTGTTGAGAGTGAAATATTTGAAATAAAGAAAATCGCTGCTTTTGGAGTTGTAAGAAATAATTTCAGAATTCAAGTCTATGATTTTCTTGTACATGGCATTTCTTCTGATTATCACGGTTTACTCGGTCTCGATTTTTTTGAAGGAAGAAAATTCTGCGTTGACTTAAATGCAAACGTGATTACTTTGTGAATGCATGCGCAACCTCTTCCTCTTCCTCTACCGCTATCATGCATTCTTTCTCTTTCTGCTGCTGCAAATAGTTTGTCTTTATCTTATCATTGAAAATAACAGCTTCCAACGCGCTGCATTTTATAATGTGAGTGATGAAGTGGTTGGAAGAACGATGACTCTCTACCATGAAGTGACCGGCTACATCACACTCGGTGAGGAGAATAAAAAGTTAGTGGAAGAAAATGCGCGGCTGCATAACATGCTTCCTTCTGTTTCGTATACTGACACTTCACGTGTGTATGTAGCGCGGGACTCATCCCGCCATCAATTCTACACCTACATTCCCGCCCGCGTAATTCAAACTTCTACCAATCTCGTGAACAATTACATCGTGATCAACAAAGGATCGAAAGCAGGAATTGAACCGCGCATGGCGGTAGTGGGCCCTGACGGTGTTGTAGGAATTGTGAAAAATGTCTCACTGAATTTTTCTTCGCTCTTCTCACTGTTGCATTCACAGGTAACGGTGAGCGCACGCGTGAGAAGAGATGGGAGCCGCGGAACCATTCGCTGGTATGGAGGCAGTCCCGATTTTGTGAACCTTGAAGAAATCACGCGCCAGGAAACTTTGCACAAAGGCGACACCATTTTTACAAGCGGCGTTTCGAGAATTTTCCCTGACAACATTCCCATTGGCACTGTTGACGAATTCAAATTGAAAGAGCCGGGAAATTTTTATACGATTCGCGTGAAGCTTGCTACTAATTACCGAAAAATTGATTATGCATACGTCGTGAATAACATGCTTCACGAAGAGATGGATTCATTGCTAAAGAAAACAGAGAATGCTCAGTAACATTTTTTCAATCATCATTCGCTTCGTGCTGCTCACCTTTGCGCAGGTGATGATCCTGAATAACGTGCATCTGCATGGCCTGTTCAATCCGTATCTCTATCCTCTTTTCATTTTACTGCTTCCTCTCGAAACCCCCACATGGCTCTTACTCTTACTCGGCTTTTTCAGCGGGTGGGTAATTGATTGGTATTCTCACACCGGAGGATTGCATGCCTCAGCATCGGTACTGGTAGCTTTTCTTCGGCCTGCCATGCTTAATTTACTCAAGCCCACAGGTGGTTATTTACCTGAAGATCGTCCGACTATTTCCTCCATGGGATTTACGTGGTTTCTAACCTATTGCTCCATTCTTGTTTTCATTCATCATCTCTATCTTTTCATCATTGAGACATTCAGCTTCACACAGTTGGTCTTTGTGATAGAAAAAATTGTGGTAAGCAGCATTGTCTCGATTACGCTGATGATCATTCTTCAATATCTTTTTTACAAGCGTAAAACGAGAGCTATCACTTAAATTGTTTATTGGAATGCTGCCATCTTTAAACGGAAGGTAGAGTAATCGCCTGCGGAATTTTAAATTACTGAATTCTACTTTTGCTCTCCATTCCCAAAGAGATTGATTGGATGTGGTGCCGGATTGGTACCACCTCAAAAATCAAGAACTCAGGAATTCCATGACCGATATTTTTTCAAACCGTCGTTTTGTTTTACAATACGTTATCATCGGCGTGATTGCAATCTTCATCGCGCGGCTGTTCTATCTGCAAATCATTGACAAAGATTATCAGCAACTCGCCAAGTCAAATGTGCTTCGACAAATCACGGTGTTTCCTGCGCGGGGATTAGTACGTGACCGCAATGGAAAGCTCATCATTGATAATCAAAAGGAGTACGATCTCTGGATAGTGCCCGGGCAGGTGAAGGATGTGGATACGCCGGGCTTTTGTGACTTGGTGGGAATGAGTGATACTCTGTTCAGAGAAACACTTCAGAAAGCTGCGGCGTATTCGAAATACAAGCCGTCACTTTTTGTTAAGGGGATTTCAGTGGAGAAGTACGCTGCCATCCAGGAAGAGCTTTATCTCTTTCCCGGATTCTATGGACAGGTGCGTACCGTACGCGCCTATCCTTACAAGAGTGCAGCACACGTGGTGGGTTACATCAGCGAGGTGAATCAAAAACAGATTGATGCGAGCAATGGATATTACAAACCCGGTGATTACTTCGGCACCGGCGGCATCGAGCAATCGTATGAGAAGCAATTGCGGGGAGTAAAAGGAACACGCTTTGTATTAGTAGATGTTCACAATCGTGAGCAGGGAAGCTTTAACGAAGGAAAATTTGACACCGCAGCGATTCCCGGGAACAACATGATCGCTTCGATTGACATTGACCTGCAACACTACGGTGAGCTATTGATGCATGGAAAAATCGGAAGTATAGTTGCCATTGAACCGAACACAGGGGAAATACTCGCCATGGTTAGCAGCCCTACGTACGATCCTGATTTGCTGACCGGACAGGAGCGAACAAAAAATTATGCGAAGCTCCTTACCGATAGTTTAAAGCCGCTCTTCGTTCGTCCGCTTAAAGCACCCTATCCTCCGGGTTCAACTTACAAACCAACATTGGCTCTCGTGGGCTTGCAGGAGGGCGCTATTCTGCCCAACAGCTCGTACTTCTGTCCGGGAGCATACATTGTCGGCAGCTTGCACGTAAAGTGCGATGAGGTTCATGGCACCGTTCCCAACCTTCCGGCAGCAATTCAACATTCCTGCAACACGTACTTCTGCAATTATTTCAGAAAGACGATTGACTACGATACACAGCGGTCTGTTGCCGATGGCCTGGATTACTGGAAGAAGATGCTCGCCACTTTTGGTCTGGGGGTGAAGACAGGAATTGATTTGCCGAATGAAGGGTATGGGTTTGTCCCCGGCTCTGCCTACTACGATAAAATATACGGAGCCAAGCGCTGGAATTCTGTCACGATTGTCTCCCTTGGAATTGGTCAGGGTGAGATTGGCGAAACCCCGCTGCAAATGGCAAACGTGATTTCTGCCATGGCCAATCGCGGATGGTTTTATACGCCGCATGTAGTGAAAGAAATTGCAGGTGCTGATTCTGCCATAGCCAAATTCAAAGTGAAGCATTATATACCGATTGACACAGCTAACTTCAATGTAGTAGTGCAGGGACTTCGGCAAGTGGTGACGGCGGGAACGGCAGCAGCCTCACAAATTCCGGGGATCACCATGGCGGGAAAAACAGGGACTGCACAAAACCCTCACGGAAAAGATCATTCCGTCTTTGTTTGCTTTGCTCCGCTTGATAGTCCGAAAATTGCAATTGCGGTTGTAATCGAGAATGGAGGATGGGGCGCCGCCTACGCAGCACCCATTGCGAGCTTGATGGTGGAGAAATATCTTAACGATACCATTTCCACTCCGAGAAAATACATTGAGGAACGAATGATGAATACTGAACTTCATCCATGAGCTACGAGGGACAACGCCGAATCAACCAGGGCATTGACTGGATACTCATCCTGCTCTTCGCCGTGTTGGTGCTGATCGGGTGGATGGCGATTTTTGCTGCCACGTATGATGAATCGCAGCCGGATATTTTTGATCTTGACAAATCTTATGGCAGGCAATTCCTGTGGATCACAGGCAGCACCATTCTCGCCGGCGCAATTCTCATTACTGACAGTAAATTTTATGCTACGGTAGCTTATGGCATTTATGCAACTGTGGTGCTTCTTCTTGCTGCTGTGTTTGTTATCGGTACCTCGAAGCATGGCAACATGAACTGGATCGAGATCGGCTCATTCCAGTTGCAACCATCGGAGTTCTCCAAGTTTGCAACCAACCTCGCTCTTGCTAAATTTCTCAGCGGATTGAATGTGAACATGAAAAATTTACAAACACGTTTTGTGGCGCTCGGAATTTTCGGACTGCCCGCATTGCTCGTGCTCCTGCAGGGTGATACGGGATCGGCTCTTGTTTTCCTGTCTTATTTTCTCGTGTTATTCCGCTTCGGTCTGCCGGGTTCTTATTTGCTTCTCGGAGTTTACGTGCTTGTGCTCTCAGTACTTTCATTGCTGTTTGACAAAATGATTTTGATTCTTGTGCTGTTTGCCATCGCTGGTGTCTTGTTTTATATAGCGCGGAAAAACAGGACCGTGGTTTTGATTGTGCTCACGGCACTTTTGTTATCTTCCGGCTATGTGCTCACCACCGATTATGTTTTTAATCACGTGCTGGAAAAACATCAGCAGCAGCGCGTGAATGTTTTACTCGGAAAGAAGGTGGATGTTAAAGATGCCGATTACAATGTGCGCCAGTCAAAGATTGCCATTGGTTCCGGTGGATTGCAGGGGAAGGGATTTTTAAACGGCACCCTCACGAAATACAATTTTGTTCCCGAGCAGAGTACCGATTTTATTTTCTGCACCATTGGAGAAGAATTTGGTTTTTGGGGGAGCGCCTTATTGCTGTTGCTCTACCTCGCACTGATGCTGCGAATTCTTTTTATCGCCCAACGGCAGCGATCAAAATTTTCAATGATCTATGCTTATGGTGTCGCCGCTATCATCTTCTTTCACGTACTTATAAATATAGGAATGACGATTGGCCTGATGCCCGTGATTGGAATTCCGCTGCCCTTCATCAGCTATGGCGGGTCATCGCTGTGGTCGTTTACGATTTTGCTTTTTATTTTGGTGAAGCTGGATGGGGACCGGTTGGCGATATTGCGGTGAGATGGGTTTTGGTCTACCTCATTACTGTAACCTTTATGCTTTGTTGATGAACACCATTTGATATAGATAAAATATAATTACCCGAAGGTAATGCTTCATCTAAATCTAATACCTCTTTGTTCTCGCCTTGATTTCTGGTTTCACTGTTAATAAAAGTTTGTACCTTATTCCCTTGCATATCGAACAATGAGATACTTATACATTCTCCTGTCTTAAGAATATATTGCAAGATAACTTGTGATGAAATTGGATTGGGATAAACGAGAGTTGAAAAATTTTTATTTGAAAGGTCAAGTACACCTACGTTCAATCCTGAAAGATAACGTGCTATAGCAAATGCATTATCAGCCAACCCTGCAGCTACAATTTTTCCATCCGATTGTATAATTACCGAATAGGCTTTTGAGCCATAGGTAGCATAAAAATCTGTTATTCCTATTCCTACGGAACCAAATGTGTTATCCAGAGTACCATCAATTTTATATCTCACTAAAGCGAAATTGTAATGTGGATAGACAGTAAAACTCGTATTTGAAAATCCGGCTGCAACAATTTTTCCATCGGATTGGATGGCCACCGAATGTGCTTCATCATCACTTATACCGATGGCAGTGGTTAACTTACTGTCTATTCCAAAGCTGCTATCCGGTGTTCCATCTTGACTATATCGGATTACAGCGAAGTCGCTATCTGAAACCCCAGCAACTACTATTTTTCCATCCGACTGTATAGCAATAGAGTTTGCTTGATCATTAGAACCGAAATCGGTCGTTAAAATACCATCGTTGTTAAAACTACTGTCAAGTGTCCCATTTGTATTATAGCGTACTAATGTAAAATCATCATCGGCACCATTGTTTGAATACCCTGCAACAAGAATTTTACCATCAGATTGAAGAGCAACTGAATTTGCAGCAGAAGCACCAATACCAATAGAAGTATTTACTTCGCCATTATTGCCGAATGTGCTGTCTAAACTTCCGTTAAACATACATTTTATTACAGCAAAATCAGAGTTACTTCCTGCAGCAATAATTTTTCCATCTGGTTCTATAGATACCGAAGATATTTCATAAATACCTGAAATTAAAGATGCTAAAACAAAGGAATCATCGAAAGAACCATCAGTATTAAACCGATTTAAAATCGCATCTCCATCAAGTGAAGTCCCTCCTACAATAATTTTACCATCCTGCTGTATTGCTATTGACTTTCCTTCTCCATCGCTGCCAAAGGATTTGCCAAGTGAGCCAAAACTGCTATCCAGGGATCCATCTGAATTATATCGAGTTAAAAAAACAGAATAATACCCGCTCATAGACTCTTTATAATATCCAACTGCTACAATTTTTTCATCAGATTGAACGGCCACCGAATATGTTGCTGCTATATCGTTACCAGCAGGATAGGTAATTACTTGTCCATCATTATTAAAGGTGCTATCCAGATTTCCAGCTTGTGCGAATCCATCGGTAATAAATATGACCAGCAAAACCAAAAGAAGAATTGCATCTTTTCTACTATTTTGTTTCATAATTACTTTCTAAAGTTACTACAGAAATTAATTTTCTTTCCCACACTGCCGTAAAGTATTTATCGCAGATATAATGTGAGCGCAAGACCTTGTGCCTTTTATCTTCTATCCATCAATATATTCTGTTAGAAACTTGCGATAGTAATAATACAAAAAAATCCACGAGACGTTGAACATCGCGCGGATTTCATTTCATTTTCTTCCTTCTAAAAATTATTGCACAACAAAAACCTTCTCATACGTATTCGCACCGTGCTGCACCACCGCGAAATAATTTCCGCCAGCAAAATTTTCAGTGGAGATGCCGCGTGATATTTCTACTTCCTCATCGCAGAGTGTTTCTTCATACACCACTATACCAATAGCATTCAAAATCCGAATCGTTGTTGCTGCAGGATCCGAACTCATAAAGTGAATAGTGAAATGATCATGCGCCGGGTTTGGAAATACATTTATAAAAGTGAATGGTTCATTTATATCTTGTGGAGAGCGCTGTACTATATTCCACAGATTGCAGGTATATATGGAATCATAGGAATAGTCGGCGTAATAATTTCTCCAGTACACCATCTTGTCCCTGTATAACTGCACCGAGTCAGCGTAGGCATCATTGAAAATCTGGTTGATGTTTTCTTTCGGGTCGGCATTCAAATCAAAAAATTCTTCCGTGGTGTCATTGCAGTAGTATTGGATATACTTGCCACTGAACGTGCGAATGGCGCGCATGTCAGGAACACAATCCTGGTGATTCCATTCATATAGGAGGGTAGTTCTTTTCACGGAGTTTTTCATCAATTTGAATAATGAAACTCCCTGCATGCCGAAAGTTTGCGGTATTCCGGCAAAATCAAGAATGGTGGGAGCAATGTCAATGTTCATCGCCATTTGCTTCTTCACAACTTTTCCGGGTTTAATCAATTTGGGATAGCGCATGAATATGGGAATCTTAATGGATGGCTCATAGGCAAGCATCTTCTCGAGCATGTGATGTTCGCCCATCAGGTATCCATTGTCGCTCATGAAAATGATAAGCGTGCTGTCCATCAATCCCAATGTCGTTAACTTATCCCACACTTTGCCAATGTCTGTATTTACTCCATTCAGCGATTCAAAATATCCCCGCCAGTCATCAACCATGTGTGCGGAATCAGGAGCGTCATGGCAATCATAGAGAAATGCGGGATAGTTTTCAGAATAGGGTTCAAAATTATTAGGCAGCGGCATGATATCATTATCGAATAAGCCTTCATCCTGTGGTCGGGGAGTATAGGGTGTGTGCGGAGCGCGGTATGCTAACCAGAGAAAGAACCGTTTCCCCTTCTCTGATGCCCGCTGCAAAAATCCGAGGGCGCTATCAGTCACCACATCGGTCTGATGACCAAAAATTTTCTTGTCATCACCATTTACGTTGTACGTGACATCAATATAATCCGAATGATGGCATTCCATCCAATAGTCGTACCCGGGCTGGGGGAAATTCGAGATGTGATACTTGCCGATAAGCCCGGTGTAATATCCGTTGTCGTGAAGAATTTCGGGAAGAGTGGGCAGCAGGATGGTGTCGGAAATATATTTATACGGATTGTTCTTGATGCCATTTATATGAGGATAGGTACCGGTGGTGATGCAGGCGCGACTGGGTGCGCATTGCGATTGCGCCGGAAAACTCATTTTAAAGTTTACTCCTTCATTGGCAATGCGCGAAATGTTAGTGTCGGCAAAAAAAGCAGGACCATTGTTGGCGGCATAAGTATCAAACCGTGCATCGTCAATGATCACGAGCAGCACATTTTTTCCTGCCAGTATCGGATTGGTTTGAATAACAGGTAATGTGGTGAACGATACCGTCGTTGAAAATGTCGAGTGCGTGCCATTGCTGCATTTCGATTCTACTTTCACGTTGTATACACTATCGGAGGCGAGATTAGTGAGGGTATAGGAGGTCGTATTGATCCCGTTTACGATGATCCAGGTGCCACCATCAAGGCGATAGTTGAGTTTGAAGTTCGACTCGCTGCAAGGTACCGACCATGAAACCACAGCGGATGTTGCAGTGATGGCTGAAATCGCAACTCCTGTGGGCTGGGAACAGGAAGGTGTGCTCACCGTGATGGCAGTAGTGTAGGCACCCGCCTCATTCGATGGACACACTGCAGCTACTTTCACATTGTAAGATGAGCTTGCCCCTACGCCGGTGATGATGTAAGAAGTAACGTCGCCTGCGTTACTGATGATGGTCCAGGTTATATCTGAACTCAACTTGTATTGAACCGTATAGTAAGAAGCGCCGCTCACTGCATTCCATTTAATACCGAATTGGCAGGCAGCAATATTCTGTGAGTTAAAACCTCCGGGAGCCGGAAGCGAGCAGGTGGAGTGTGCTGAAAAATTGAAAATGAATACGGATAGGAAAAAAGTAAAAAGTCCTTTCATGATATGATAAATTTAGTTGGCTAAGTTACGGCATTCTCCTCTGTCATTTCCGGAAACTATGAGAGCAGATACCAGTGATAAATCAAAACAGATTCTTAATACTTCACCAAAATTTATTTTAACAACTTTGAAGGAAATGAAATTGAACGAGTAATTTCATTCTGAAAATTTTTTCCCATGCTCCTTTACAATGTTACAGTGAAAATTGACCGCGACGCAGAACAGGAATGGCTGGAATGGATGAAGCAAAAACATATTCCCGATGTGATGAGCAGCGGGCAATTCGCCGGCTCCCACATCTGCAAGCTGCTGGATCAGCCCGAAGATGACGACACCACGTATGTGATCCAATACCGGTGTGAAAGCCGCGAGAACTATGAATTTTATCTAAAAAATTTCGCGCCTGCTTTGCAGGATGAATACAATGCCCGGTACAAAGGCAAATTTGTCGCATTCAGAACCCTCATGGAAATTGTCTGATTGCTTCAGAAATTTTCACCGGGAGATAATGACCTAACTTTAAAGGAAATCCCCACTCTCATGAAAAATCTTGCTCTTTATTTTCTACTATTCGCAATTGTTTTTTCTGCAGGCGCACAGGATGCAAAACACAATCTTGTTTTCAAAGGGTATGTTACATTTATTAAATCTAACAACCCGTCAGGCAATACGGATTTTTACGGCTTCACCAATTTTCAAATTGGCGGCCCTGCATTTGCACTCGCTATAACAAGAGGAAAAGGAAATTATCATCAGATAGAATTGTGCGATTTGAAACTCGATGTTAGTAATCAACCTGCTTTTTTTCCGGGACCATCAACACATTTTTCAATCGGGTTCCGTTATTCTTACAACATTTCTCTGCTCAAAACACAAGATGGAAAATTGAAAACATTTATTGCAATAGGTACTCACCTGCTGAGAAATTACCAGAGCAACAAATATTTTGATTTGCCTGCCTATCCAATAAGATACAGCACTATTAACGGGGAGTTATATGTTGCTCCCGTAATCTCTTATTCGGTCTGTCGGCATTTTTCAATAGAAGCAAATTTTCCGCTCACGTTTTTTGGGTTCACCGAAGAATTTTATCACAATCTTGATCCTTCCGCTGCAGACAAAACGTGGCGGCAAGATGATCCATATCTTGGTTCACAATATTTTTATGGAAGAATCGGACTCGCACTCAACCTCTGAAAAAGAACACCAATGACCAATGACTAATGACCATTCACCATCTCACTCCTGAAAATAAACCCTCTTCACCCTTCGTGAAATCGTGCTGATCACTTCATACGGAATCGTGCTTGCCCATTCAGCGAGTTGCTGCACCGGCAATTCATTTCCGAACACCATTACTTCATCACCTTCCTCTGCATCGGCAATGTGAGTAATATCAATCATGGTCATGTCCATGCAAATGTTGCCAACGATGGAAGCGAGATTTCCTCTCACCAGCATCTTCCCATTGCCACGACTTAGTGCTCGATTCAAACCATCGGCGTAACCAATGCCGACCGTTGCAATTGTCATGTCCTGGTTGGCAATTCCCATTCTTCCATAGCCAATCGTTTCACCCGATTGTATTTTTTTGATTTGGGAAATCGTGGTCTTCAGCGTACTCACGTTCCGGAGTTTTTCCTGCAATTGATTTGTTGCATCGAATCCATACAAGCCGATTCCAAGCCGAACCATATCGAGGTGTGCTTCAGGAAAACGAACGATGCCTGCTGAGTTAACCACATGTCGCAATACCCGGTAATCAAGTTGTTTGGTGATCTGTTCGCTCATCATAGTGAAGCGATGAATCTGCTTATGAGAATAGTCATCGAGCGAAGCATCTTCACTTGCGGCAAGGTGGGTGAAGATTGATTTTATCAGAAGTGACTTGCTTTCAGAAAGAATCCGGAGCAACTCCTTCATATCATCACTCCCGAAACCGAGACGATTCATTCCTGTTTCCAGTTCGAGATGGATGGGATATCCGGTGCTACTGATGTTATCCCGATCCATCGGGATAGCATCGGTATTTGTGATAAATTGTTTCAGCAATCGCAAACTGTAAAGTTCCGGTTCGAGGTGATAATGAATGATGGTCTCAAAACTTTTCTGCTCAGGATTCATCACCATGATGGGCATCGTGATTCCTGACTTTCGAAGTTCCACGCCTTCATCAGCGTAAGCGACAGCGAGGTAATCAACTTTATGAAACTGAAGAGCATTGGCAATTTCAAAACTTCCGCTGCCATAGCTGAATGCCTTTACCATCACCATGGTTTTTGTCTGCGGTTTCAGCAGCGATTGATACACTGATAAATTGTGAAGCAAAGCATTCAAATCAATTTCAAGAATTGTTTCGTGTGCTTTCTGTTCCAGCCGTTTTCCAATTCGCTCAAACGCAAATGAGCGCGCGCCCTTCAGCAAAATCGTTTCGTTGTGAAACCAATCATTAGAAAAAGAATCAAGAAAATTTTCTGTTGAAGAAAAGAACTCAGCGGTGAGACTTTGGTTCTTCCCGAAAAGAGATCCCTGTTTTGAAATTTCTTTCCCGATTCCAATCAGGCGATCTACGCCTTTTGATTTCAGCAATTCATTTACATCGCTGTAAAGTTTTGCTGCGTCCATACCACTCTGCAAAATGTCGGAGAGGATGACGGTCTTCTTGGCATGTTGTTTTTGCTGCGTGAGAAAATCCAGGGCGATTGTGAGTGAATTCAAATCAGAACTGTAACTGTCGTTGATGAGTGAGCTGTCATTGATGGCATCGTTCATTTCAAGCCGCATTGCCACGCGATTGAGTTCGGGCATGCGTTCGCTAATCACTTCGGTATTCACATGTTCTGACGGAGTCCTTTCTGACAGATATCGCATGAGCATCCAGCAGTGGATCGCATTTTCAATGGAGGCATCATCAATGAATGGAATGGTGAACTGAAATGACTCGCCTTTGTGATCGAGTTGAATGTTCGTGAAGGAAGAATTCTTTTCAATGCGTTTCACCTGTACATCTGCGTCAGGATTTTCCTTTGACCATGAAAAAGTTTTGAAGCCATCAAAGTCGGCATCCGCTTTTTTCATCTGCGCGCGGTAGGCAACGATGCATTCATTGATGTCAGAATAATCACGGCAAAAGATGATGATGTCAGCATGCGCAAACAGCTTCAGCTTCTCATTCACTTTTTGGCGGATGTTCAGAAATCCTTCGCCATGAGCTTTGCCGATGTTGGTGAAAATGCCAACGGTGGGCTGCATCACTTTTGCGAGGTTGGTCATCTCATCGGGTTGCGAAATTCCGGCTTCAAAAATGGCGAGGTCGTGAAAGTCATCCATTTGCCAGATGGAAAGAGGCACACCGATCTGTGAGTTGTAACTCTTCGGGCTTCGTACAATGTTGTGATCAGGTGAGAGCAACTGGTACAACCATTCCTTCACAATCGTTTTTCCATTGCTACCAGTGATGCCGATCACCGGGATCTCAAATTGCTTTCGATGATGTGCTGCCAGTGATTGTAAAGCAGCAACAGTATCTTTCACTTTGATCACATTCGCATTCGGCAGTGATGGCACTTCATCACTCACCACAAAATTCTTCACCCCTTTTTCATGTAACTCGGGAATGAACTGATGTCCGTCGCGGCGTGAACCTTTGATGGCAAAGAAGATGGATTGATCCGCATAACTAATCTTGCGGCTGTCAAGTATCAAATGCTTGATCAGGGGTGTTTCTGTTTTTTGCAGAAACTTGCCACGGATAATCTTTGCAACCTCTTCAATGGAATATCCTTTCATCACTCAAAAATAATTTCACTTTAAAATTCAAAGGCGGCAAAAATAGAAGTAAAAATGCGTGAACTATGATTTGCAGGATTAATCACATTGATAAGAGATCACAAATCAACTCTGTTAAATCTCCAATAAATAAATCCTGCGAGAAGTAATGAATACACAATGCAGGCTACCACAAATGAAGAAGCGTCAAAAGGCACCTCAAACAAACCACTGCCTTTAGTCAGCTCAAGCATTGGATTCTGAATGAGATTATCTGCAGCATTAGAAGGAAAAAAATAACCGGTATTATGAAGATACTTATTCATTAAGAGCCCGATGATTTTGCCCAGCACTGCAACAAGCAACAGGTAGGCAACAATGGAAGCCCCGCTACGCTTCAAAAAAATGGTGATCACAAACGCAATGAGCAGATAGGCTACTGATTGAACAAAGAAGTAAACAATGTAGATGGATTTTGAAAACAAATTTTGCTGCACTGAAGCATCATAATGCACGTAACCGATAACTATAGCAGTGACCATGACCATCAACATTGAAAACAATGCGAGCAACAAAACGATAATTAGCTTGGCAGTGATGAACTGGCTGCGGCTCCATCCATCAATGATATTCTGCCGGTGCGTACGAAATGTAAATTCATTGGCGATGAGCGTGATCAAAAGAATAGCAGGAATAAGAAGAAAATACCCGCCGACATAAGCAGTCATCTGCCACACGTAAGGGAAGGCATAGTAGTCGCTTATTACCTGTTCCGTCGCTGTGTTTGAGCCTTTAATCTCAAGATTAAATTGTGCGATAAAATAATTAGCCAATAAAAACAGCAATGAAAACATCCCCATCATCACCCAAAAAGAGCGATACGATTTCAGCTTCAGCCATTCTGTTTTTAGTAATGAGATCATAATTCAAAAAAATCATTGAGTGATTTCAAGGAATCTTGTTTCCAGTTTCTTTTTGGTTCGCTCAAGGTGATTCAGAGTGATTCCCTGGTCAAAACAAAAGCGATTCAAATCAGTGGCAGAAATTTCACCGGTAAAGCTCACTTGCAGAAAATGATCACTTTCATTCAGACTTTTAAAGGATGGAAATTTTACTATGATCGCTTTCAGGAGCGTCATATCATCCGCCCCGATTTCCATTCCATCATCGCTTCTTAATACTTCCCTCACACTTCCTGTCATGAGCAGATTTCCTTCTTTGAGAATTGCGACGTGCGTGCAAACTTTTTCAACTTCATCAAGTAAATGACTGGCAAGAAGAATTGTTTTTCCTTCATTGGCCATGGAAGTAATGAGATCACGGATTTCGGCAATGCCCACGGGGTCAAGTCCATTGGTGGGCTCATCAAGCACCAGCAGTGACGGGTTAATTAACAATGCCGAGGCAATGGCTAATCGCTGCTTCATACCAAGTGAATAGGTACTGAACTTTGAGTGACCACGACTCCAGAGGTTTACCTTTTTCAGTACTGGCTCAATATCCTGATACCCGCTACCCTTTATGCTTGCGACAATTTTAAGATTATCAATTCCCGAGAGGTAATGATAGAAGTTCGGCGTTTCGAGCAGCGTCCCTATTTTTTTTCGCAGCTCATGGGAAGGCGGCTGCATGAACAACTGAAATGTACCTGATGATGGATACAGCACTTCCATAAGAATGCTGAGCAAGGTAGTCTTGCCGCTTCCATTGGGACCGAGCACGCCGAACACTGAGCCTTCAGGCACCTCAAACGAAACATTTTTAAGCGCCTGGATGGAGCGGAAATTTTTTGAAATGTTATGAATGGAAACGATGTTCACTAAAGAAAGAGAATTGTTACGGCGAAGTAAATGTAGAAGAATCAATCTGGCTCACTTACAAAATTCTCTTTGAAAAAATTTAGACGGTAAAAATAGTCGGAAAGAAAGTGAGGTCGAGACATAAGCGCATCGTAAATGGATTGTTATATTTAGTTCATGAAAATCACCAATCTTTTTACGGGAGAGAAAGTGACGTGTGAAATTACCAAAGCCAGCAGAAAGGAAATTCTTTTTTGCCGTGAAAACTATTCATTTAATTGGCTTGAGGAGCTTAAGACTTACGACGTATTTAAACTCACTACTGAAGAAAATCCAAAAATTATTCAAGCGCTTTTCAGCTATTCAATCAGTGAAGATTTCATTTGGTTATCTAAAATTGAAAGAGCTAATTTCAGATCTCTCAAAGTTTACGCTGCTATTGTTGAGACAATAGTCGGCTTTACTTGCCGTAAGTCATTTGAATTGGGATTTGAAGGATATGTTTCATTCGAGGCAAAGACTAAGCTAATTCCGTACTACCGAACGATTTTAGGAGCCATTCAACTCGGGCATTCACAGCGGATGTATGTGAGTACTGAACCTGCTAAGAGTTTAGTAAATTTGATCTATGAAGAAAGCAGCTAAAAATTACACTCTGGACGAATTGGGAGAATTGATTGTGCCGCATCATTTGACTAATGAAGAAGCACAAGAAATCAGTGAGGCAATTCGGGAACATAAGAAACGAACCCGGATGAAACCGCCTGTCCCTTTTAAGCTAAATATCCCGTCTGTTTTTTTGGAAACTCAGAAAGTAAAACATATTTTTTCTGAGGATGATTTGCTGGAACAAATCCGCTCTCGTCCATTAACCAAAGCGGATGAGCGCGCCATTTCTGATGCAATCAAAGCACATAAGAAAGGAGAACAAAAAAAACTCAGTACAAGTAAATCATCACCCTCTGCAAGGAGCCTGGACACAAAGAAAAATCTCCGGCTTAATGTTGAAGCCGAAATGGTTTCCGAGCCACCGGTAATCTACAAGAAAACAAAATGACAGAAAGAAATCAACGAATGAGATCAGGAATATAATCTTTTCTTTTCCGCTTACTTATTATCAAGAATAATCGGCACCCCTCCCTTCATATCTCCCATAATCAAAACCTTCCCATTCGCTGACAGCGCAAGTTCTTTGTATGCTTTGATCATTTCATACTGCAACTGATTTGTTGTGAGTGTTTGACTCACGATGCGCTGGTAATCCTGGATCCCCTGCGCTTCCACGCGCTTCCGCTCCGCTTCCTGTTGCTCGCGCTGCAAGACATATTGCATCTTTTGCGCCGCCTGCTCTGCCTGTATCTTTTCTTCAATCGCTTGCTTCACTGATTCAGGGAGCGTGATGTTGCGCACGAGTAGTTGCTCCAATGCAAGACCGCGTTCGCTGAAATCTTTTTCAATGCTCGTATAAATTTTTTGCTGAAATTCTTCCCGCTTTTTAGAGTAAAGGTCAACAGCCGTGTAGTACGTAGCGTTGTCCCGAATCTTTGTTCGGGTGATTGGACGTACAATTACAGTCTCATAATCTTCACCAATGGTTCGAATGATCTGTGAGGCCTTATTCGGCAGCACCCGATAAAGAATAGAAACATCCATCGTGAGTTCCAATCCGTCTGAAGTGAGTACACGTATGGCATCATCACCTGTGCGGGTTCCTTCATCCTGAACGCCTGACATCGTGTAGTTCTGTGTTCTCCCTTCCAGGCGCTTTACCACGACAAATGGATTTACAAAGTGCAACCCGCTGCTCATTACATTATCACTCACCTTGCCAAACAGCGTGGGCACCCCGATTTGCCCCGGTTCGATTTGAACAATACACGAGGTAAGAATTCCTACCGCGAAAATTACCACAGCAACTACTTTAAGAATTCGGGAAACGATTTTTGTTTGCTGATGTGATTGCAATGCAAACCCAACAATCAGCATAATGGCGGAAATGAAAATGAGGAAAAGCATGGGGGGAATTTTTCTGCAAGTTACAGGGATGAATTCAGTTGCTGTAAAGAAATTATCAGCCATGCGAAGGCAAACTATTTCTTCGGCATCACCATTGAGTAGATTACAGTATCTCCTATCTTATCTCCTTCAAAATTCTGCAACCAAATTGTATCACAACAGACAATTTGAGCAACGTGGTAAGTAGAATCGAATTTTTGCTGACACATTTTAATAAACACGCTATGGGAAATCGTTGTATCACCGAGCTCTTCGAACTCTTTCACACCATTCCAATCGATCAGTCTCAATGTATGATATGGAGTATCCGGTATCACTCTTGTCACCGCAATCGTATCCTTTTGTTTTTTTGGGTTTTCTAATGTGTTGCATGCGCCAATCACTGAAAGTAGAAGAAAGAGAAGATAAATTTTCAAGGTATTACAGTTTTTTCTTTAAATCCTGAATGCGCTCGTATATGCGGTTGAAAAATTTGCTGCGCTCTTTTTCTGCACCGCCGCTCAGTTGTAATGATTTCCGTTGTTGGCTCAGAAGGAATTCTTCTGTCTCCCGGCAGAAGCCATGATGAAACGTGAAGAGATAATCCATGGCATTATAACTCACCATTGCCATGTTGAACTGATCAGTTTTAATGTAGAGCGAATTATCGAGCGCAACAAGGTCGTTGTAAAATAATTCATAAGGAGTTTCAGGATGCGATGGCTTCCCGTCGAAATGCATCATCCCGGTTTGTGCCTGCATTTGAATGATATGAAAGAGTTCTTCTACCTTTTCGCAGAGCTTTATTGCAATATTTTTATTTGCAAACCACCCTGCCTCGTTGAAGTAATTAATCTGATGCAGCACAGCTGTAATGGTTTCTTCACTCCACATTTCTGAAAACGGAATGTGGAAATACATTTTGGAAATTGCTTTTCCTTTTCTCACATATTCATCAGAAACGATGTCGAAAGAAAACTTTTGACCACCAACATTCTGATTGCCTTTAATCGTGTGTGTCCAGAAGAAAATTTTAAAGCGTGCTAATTCTTCTAACTGAAAAAAGTAAAATACCGGAATGTCCTTGGCAGCATAATAACCCATCTTCTCTTTGCATGCAGAGATTCTTGCCCACCATTCAGCAGTTTTTTCAAGGAAAATTTTAAAATCATCAGGCTGGTCACGAAAAGTGCTTCGGCCAAACAAAACCATATCTGATTTTACCGGAGCGATTTCTTCAAGTGCAATCTGAAAATGACTGGCGAGTAGAAATGCTTCATTCAGTGTGAGTGCAGTTTCACCCCGAAGCCGACGATAGGCACTATCATTACTTACATCCAGCACTTCGGCAATTTCATTCACAAGCGAAAGGTTAGAATTCATCTTTTGGCGCACGCGCTCGAAGAAGGCATTTTGAATATCGGTGTGTGTGGAGGAAATCTTTTGCATATCTGCCAAAGTTAGCAAGAAGAGAAAAGAGGTCCTGCCAGGACTTTTACAGGGTGCACATGGGCCCGGCAGGAGCTCATACCCTTTGTTTCAGCGCATTGATGCGCTCAAACATACGGTTGAAAAATTTGTTGCGTTCTTTTTCCGCGGTCCCGCTAAGTTGCAGTGATTTCCGCTGTTGATTTAAGTGAAATTCTTCTGTGTCTTTACAAAAGCCATGATGAAACGTGAAGAGATAATCCATAGCGTTGTAACTCAGCATTGCCATATTGAACTGATCTGTTTTTATATAGATAGAATTATCGAGTGACACAAGATCATTGTAAAATAAATCGTAAGGAGTTTCCGGATGCGACGGTTTGCCATCGAAATACATCATTCTGGATTGTGCTTGGATTTGAATGATGCGTAAGAGTTCCTCCAATTTTTCGTAAAGTTTGATCGCAATATTTTGATTTGAAAACCAGCCAGCTTCATTGAAGTAATTGATTTGATGAAATGTCTCAGTAATTGTTTCTTCATTCCACATTTCTGCAAATGGAATATGGAAATAAATTTTTGAAATCGCGCTCCCCTGTTTCACAAATTCATCAGGCACCGCTTCGAAAGAAAATTTTTGTGAATCGGTTTTATGATCAGACTTGATAGTTTTTATCCAGAGGAAAAGTTTGAAGCGGGCCAGTTCTTCTAACTGAAAAAAATAAAAGACGGGAATGTCCTTGGCAGCATAGTAACCCATCTTCTCTTTGCAATTATAAATCCGGGTAAAGAATTCAGCCGTTTCGTCCATGTAAACTTTAAAATCCTGGGGTTGATCCCGGAAGGTGCTTCTGCCAAAGACCACCGCATTTGATTGTACAGGTGCAATTTCTTCAAGTGTAATTTGAAAATGATTGGCAAGCAGAAATGCTTCATTCAGTGATAGGGCTGTTTCACCCCGCAGGCGGCGGTAAGCACTGTCATTACTCACGTCCAAAATCTCTGCAATTTCATTAACCAGCGATAGGTTTGAATCCATTCTTTGCCGTAGGCGCTCAAAGAAGGCATTTTGAATGTCAATAGAGGGTGAGGAAATCTTTTGCATTATTTGCCAAATGTAGCAACAACAACAAAGAAGTTATTGCAAATTATCCTAAAGCACCTTCACGTTCTTCAATTTTTACTTACCGTCACCGGATTTGAATGAATCGCGTTCATTTCCCCGCACATTCCGCCACAAGCTGATTTCATCCCGCACCATTCCGTTTCCATCCGCTATGCTCTCACGGTAGGTTTGTCGCGTCAAATCAAAATTCATTTCAATCATAACCAATCACCAAAAAAACATTTCAATCATGAAAAACATTTTGATCAAAATCATCAGCGCATTCATCATCTGCAATCTCATGGGAACAAAACACATCCATGCGCAGAACTCACCCAGCATTGCAATTCTGTTCATTGAGTCGCACGGAATGAAATTCGATTCTGCCACCATTGCCGGACTTACGGGAATTGAAATTGAAAAAACAGGCAGGTACCACGTAATGGATAGATATGACGTTGCCGATGCTTTGCGAAAAGCAGGAATACAGGTTAGTGACTGCCGCAGCCGCGAGTGTCTCGCTGCAGCCGGTAAATCCATTCATGCTGATAAAATCTTAACCGGAAGTGTTGAACCCTACCCCAACCAGATTTTTATTTCTCTCAGAATCATTGACGCTGCCACCGGCGGGATCGAGCAAAGCATCGTGAAAGAATTTCTTGTGCTGCCTGATGAGATTGGGCAAATGATCGCTGTTACAATTCAAAGCATGCTCAATCTTCCGGTAGACAAAGAATTGGAGAAGTCACTGACACAATCCGGTCAGTTTGAAAATTCAGTCAACAATCCGAATGAATCAAGAGTGAACCTGAGCGGACCCCGCACCGGACTTACTCTTTTCACCGGAGATATTGGTAAAGCGTATCAGATTCCGAAGGAGCAGGGTGGCTATGGCATGGAGCCATGGCTTTGGAATTTCGGGTGGCAATTTGAAACGCAGTTTGTCAACTCCGGATATTCACAGGCGCTCTTCGAATATGTATTCAACATTGCAGGGGTCGAGAAAGGAAGATTTATTCCGAGCACTACGCTGCTTCTCGGTTATCGCTACAACAAATACGGACTTGAGGTGGCAGTGGGGCCCATCATCAGCATCGTGAGGAAAATGGATGCGTCCTACACTGATTCCACCGGTTATCACGAAGTGAAATTTCCTTCTCCCAAAGGTGAGCCTGCATTCAGTCCCGGGTTAGTGATTGCAGTAGGCAAAACTTTCAAGTCAGGCAGAATGAATTTTCCGGTCAACGTTTTTGCCATCCCGCGGCAGGAGGGTTGGAGCTTCGGATTATCGTGCGGGTTTAATGTGAAAAAGGAGAAGTAGCAACATAAAATTTCTATCACTAAAAATTTCACGCTCTCTAAATATTCTGTCATGAAAAAAATTTGGGTTCTTCTGATGCTGATCACTTCGGTTACTGCATACGCCCAGAAACCGTTGAAGCCTGTCACAATTAAAGTGATAACCACTCATCAAAAAACAGTAACAGGAATTCTTTATTCCATTTCTGATTCTACTATCTCATTGAGCATTGATTCGAAAATTAAGTCAGAACAATCCGGTGCAGTCAACGATAAGAATGCAATGGCAGGAACAGATTCTGCTGCCGGATGCAGTACTTACAGCAATCATATTTTGATCACCACTTTTTCATTTCGTGAGATCGAAAAAGTTAAAACTCCTCTTCTACATGCCGCTATCCTGGGAATCATAACCGGTGCTGTTGTAGGTGCCCGTGCAGGAAGATGGGTAGGAACGGCGCTTGATGCGAATAATACTGAGAGTCAGGAGTCATCAATGCCTCTTGCTGTAGGTTTTCTTGCACTGAATGGGGCTATCATCGGCGGATTAATCATGCCGCATCACGAAACATACCTGATTCACTCCGATAAACAGAGTTTCAAAGAGATGATAGAACAGTTCAGATCAAAATATTCTTCTAACTAATTTTTAAAATCCCGAATTCTAAAAATCATTTTTATGGATAACGACATAGTTCAAACCATTCTTCCGCTGCTAAGCCGCCAAAGCATCCTTCACGTGCATAACGTAGTGGGCAGCGAGCCCGTATCGTTTGCGATGTTGCGTCACGAAATCGTGAAGCAATTAATTGAAGAAGGATTGCAAGATGAAATGCGGGATGAAGAGATCGCCAGAAAGGCGGGGGTGTGCAAGCGGACTGTGGAGCGATATAAGAAGAGCAAGCTGTTGCGCCACAGACGCCTCAACCAATAAACCGGGGTAAAATCTCCGACAGCTTTCAAAAAATTGTCGCAAAAGCCCGCCATACTTTTAAAGAATCACTAATCTTCATTCCAACTTGAAAAAATTTTACACGCCCCTCCTTTTTATTATCGCCTTCTTCCATGCTGATGCACAAAAAATTTCAGGCACTGTGAAAGATGCTTCCAATAATGAACTGCTAATCGGTGCGACGGTTGTAATCAAAGGAACTTCAACCGGAACTGTTACTGATAAAGCGGGAAAATTTCAATTGCAGGTTGATCAATCATTTCCAATCACACTCCTTGTCTCTTACATCGGGTACCTAAATAAAGAGGAGGTAGTAAAAGAATTTTCTTCATCATTCACTATTAAACTTTTGCCTGATAAAGTTACATTGCATGAAGTGCAGGTGAATGGAGGACGGTTAAATGAAAAAGAAAAGCAATCGCCGCTCACTGTTGAGTCAATGGATTTGATTGCCATTCGTGAAACACCGGCGTTCAATTTCTACGAAGGGCTTGGAGCATTGAAAGGAGTTGACGTCACTTCAGCATCACTTGCATTTAAAGTCATCAACACGCGCGGGTTTAATTCCACTTCGCCGGTGCGCACATTGCAGATGATTGACGGCGTAGACAACCAGGCGCCGGGTTTAAATTTTTCTCTCGGAAATTTTTTGGGCGCTCCTGATCTCGATGTAGTGCGGGTTGATTTGGTGGAAGGAGCGAGTTCAGCTTTTTACGGCCCCAATGCATTCAATGGCGTAATCAGCATGACCACGAAAGATCCTTTTACTACGCCCGGATTATCTGTTTCACTTAAAGAAGGTGAGCGTGGCTTGTTTGAAGGTGCCATTCGATGGGCGCAGGTATTGAAGAACAAAAAGGGCAAAGAAAAATTTGCTTACAAGCTTAATGGTTACTATTTGAAGGCTTATGACTGGGAAGCAGATAATCTCAACCCGGTCTACGGCGCACCAGACGGGAGCGATAATCACGGCGGCTATGATGCAGTGAATCGTTACGGGGATGATTTCGTGAATGATTATTCCAGCCTGCTGTGGCTTGAACCGGGATTGGGAAGAATTTATCGAACCGGCTTTTCTGAAAAGAATCTCGTTGAAAACAACACCTACAATGGAAAGCTCTCTGCCGCTTTCCATTACAAGCTCACTCCTGATGTGCGATTGATTCTTGCATCCAATTTAGGGACAGGAACTACAGTGTACCAGGGTGATAATCGCTATGCACTTAAAGACGTTTTTCTTTTTCAGAACAGGATTGAATTGAGAAAAGAAGACAAATTTTTTCTGCGGGCGTATGCCACGAATGAAAATTCAGGCAAATCTTATGATGCTTATTTCACCGCACTCCGATTGTCACGTGAAAGCAAATCAAGCGGAAGCTGGAGCAACGATTATTTCAACTGGTGGTCTGTGAATGCGGTGCCGCAGATTATGGAGCTTCCCGGTTATCCTAAAAATTATAATCAGCCCGGACACGGATACAGCGACAGCATTCTTGCGGTACTCGCCCGGTACAGCAATTTCATTGAGCAGCTTCATGAGCAGGCACGGGGTCATGCAGATACTTCAAGCTTGTACCCGGGTGAACATGCGTGGTTCATTCCCGGCACTTATGATTTCGACACGGCTTTAAATTCAATCACATCCCGTGAATCATTTGCGCAGGGAGGCACGCACTTGTATGATCGCTCGGCGCTGTATGATGTGCACGGGGAATATAAGTTCACCCCTAAGTTTATGGACATCACCATCGGTTCCAGCTTCCGCCAATATCGCCCCAATTCTCACGGCACCATTTTTAGCGACACATCAGGAAGGGTGATCACCAACTCGGAGTATGGAATTTATACAGGACTGGAAAAGAAATTTCTTAGCGACCATCTGAAACTGAATGTAACAGTGCGAATGGACAAGAATCAAAACTTCGATTACCTTTTTTCTCCTGCTGCATCTGCGGTTTACACGGTGAAAAAGCAGGTGTTCCGCGCTTCATTTTCTTCAGCGATTCGTAATCCTACGCTCGCCGATCAATATCTCTACTATAATGTTGGTCCGGCAATTCTGGTCGGCAACATCAATGGCTTTGATTCACTGGCCACGGTTGAATCCATCCTGCAGGCCATAAATTCCAACTGTGATGCGCTCGTGCATTTTAATGTGGCGCCATTGCAACCCGAGCAGGTGAAAACGGCTGAGATTGGTTATCGCGCCTCACTCTTCAATCATTTTTTTGTTGACGCTGAGTATTACTACAGTTGGTATCATCACTTCATCGGATATAAGATAGGAGGGGCGGTGAGTTGTAACATGTATAATAAAATTTCAGGAGTCCAGGTTTACCGCGTGGCGGCAAATACGAATGACATGGTGACGGCACAGGGTTTTTCCATTGGTATAAATTATTACTTCAAAAATTTTTATTCCTTTACGGGAAATTATTCTTACAACAAATTGGACCGTCGCGGTTCCGCAGATCCCATCATTCCTGCTTACAACACACCCGAAAATAAATTCAACATTGGCCTGAGTGGAAGAGACATGGTCACTTCCATCTTTTTCTTTCACAGCATCTGGAAAAAACTTCCTGTAATTCCGGTGAATCACTTTGGCTTCAGCATTAATTACAAATGGGTGCAGGGGTTTCTCTTCGAAGGGTCACCGCAGTTCACGGGCTTTGTTCCTTCCTATGCTATCCTGGATGCGCAAGTCAACAAGCAAATTCCTAAACTTAATCTAACAGTTAAAATCGGCGCGTCGAATCTTCTGAGTCAAAAACATTTTGAAGCTTATGGAGGGCCATTGGTAGGAAGATTAGCATATATACAAGCGGTAGTTGATCTTCCGGCGCATAGATAAGGATGTGACTACGTCAATGAATGCGGGGTTGGAGGCGATATAGGAAGGCAGCAGGGTGCAATAAGAGAAATTTTTGAGGCAGTAAAAAACTCATTTGCTAAAACTAAAAACTAATTCATGATGAAAACTCAACATCACAAAAATCTTTTCGCTTTCATCCTTATTGCAGTCGCAACGTTTTTCGTCTCTGATGCCAATGCACAAACTCCTGCAATCGAATGGCAAAAAAACTTTGGAGGATCTTATGAGGATTTCGGGTCCTCCGTTCAACAAACTATCGATGGGGGTTTTATTGTTGCAGGATTTTCTGTTTCTACTAATGGTAATGTTTCAGGAAATCATGGTGGCTTTGATTCCTGGATCGTGAAATTAGATGCAGCCGGGAATTTAGCATGGCAGAAATCTTTAGGAGGAAGCAGTGAAGATTATGGGACTTTCGTTCAACAAACAACCGATGGCGGTTTTGTCGTTGCAGGATATTCCTATTCCAACGATGGTGATGTTTCAGGAAATCATGGTGGTTATGACTACTGGATCGTGAAATTAGGTACCTCCGGAAATTTAGTATGGCAGAAATCTTTTGGAGGAAGTGAAGATGAGGGTGCATTATCTGTTCAACAGACTACCGATGGCGGTTTTATTGTTGCAGGATTTTCCCAATCCAGCGATGGTGATGTTTCAGGAAATCATGGTGGTAATGATGACTGGGTTTTAAAATTAGATGCTGCCGGAAATTTAGTATGGCAAAAATCATTGGGAGGAAGTGGTAATGATTATGCAATTGCCATTCAACAAACAACCGATGGCGGTTTTGTAGTTGCCGGATATTCCGATTCCAACGATGGTGATGTTTCAGTAAATCAGGGTGGTCTTGATTACTGGATCGTGAAATTAGATACCGCCGGGAATTTAATATGGCAAAAATCGCTGGGAGGAAGTGATATTGATCTTTCTAATTATGTGCAACAAACTTCTGACGGCGGATTTATTGTGGCAGGTTCATCTCTTTCAAATGATGGTGACGTTTCAGGAAATCATGGCGGATTAATTTATGGTGATTACTGGATCGTAAAATTAGATTCAGCCGGAGATTTATTATGGCAAAAATCTTTTGGTGGCAGTAACGAGGATGATGGGACTTTCATTCTGCAAACCATCGACGGCGGTTTTTTTGTTGCCGGATATTCTGATTCCAATGATGGTGATGTTTCAGGGAATCATGGCAGTTGGGATATATGGATCCTGCAATTAGATGCAGATGGAAATTTAGCATGGCAAAGAGATTTGGGAGGAAGTGGTGAAGATTACGGAGCTTCCGTTCAACAAACTACCGACGGCGGATTTATTCTTGCAGGGTCATCCGGCTCTGCTGATGGCGATGTCACTTACAATCATGGAATCTTTGATTACTGGATCGTGAAATTAACAAGCGATACTGCTACAAGTATCCCCTCATTATCTAATAGTTTTATTTCCGAATATCCCAACCCTGCTTCTGACAAAATCACCGTTTCATTTTCATCTTCTGAGAAAAAGAAAATTCAAATCATCAATATACTCGGGCAAATTGTTTTTACTGAAGAAATAAATTCAGCGAAAAAAGAAATTGATGTAAGTGAATTTCCTGCGGGCATATACGAAGTGATTGCACAAACTTTCACACAAAAAGTTGAAAAGAAATTTTTGAAGCAGTAAAAATCATTGCTAAAACAAATTCACCACATCCCTTAAACAGCAGTAATTCCAAACTCAAAATCATGAAAAACAGATCTACACTTGCCAGCATTGTCCTCTGGATAATATTAATTTTCGCAACCGATAAGTTTTGCCTTGCACAGTGGTTTCCGCAGCCTTCTCACCTGTCACCCAATAATTTCCCCCAGTTCATTGATGCCGTAGATACAAACATAGTTTGGGCAGTTGCACAAGATCAGGAGTTTACGAAAACCACCAATGGTGGATTCTCCTGGGAGGCAGGAACAATAAACAATGCGGCAGGTTTTGGTCCTTCATCTATTTATGCATTGAGTGCAGATACTGCATGGGTAGCTATGTATAAATTATCCAGCGCCGGAGGAAGAATTTTAAAGACAACTGATGGCGGCGCAAATTGGGTGTATCAGTCTACGGCACACTTTTCCGGTGCAGGTGCATTTGCTGATTTTGTTTTTTTCTGGGATAGTGAAAATGGAGTTTGTGTCGGTGATCCTACGGCGGAGTATTTTGAAATTTATACAACAACCAATGGCGGCACTAATTGGATACGCACTCCATCCGCTAACATTCCCCTTCCGCTCACAGGCGAATATGGGCTTCAGGATGACTATGCAACGTATGGCGACAGCACTATTTGGTTTGGAACTCATTGGGGAAGAGTTTATAAATCTGTTGATAGAGGAGTACATTGGATTGTTGCTACCACACCATTCTTTGATAACTACGTAACTTCTGTAGGATGTATTGCATTCAAAGATGCATTGCATGGATCAGCAGGTACAGGATATAATTTAGGTATAACAGATGTGATTTATACTGAAGATGGTGGATTGACCTGGTCCATCCTTGGTGATACAGGAGATTCTCTTCCAATTAAATTAGCGATGCAATATTTACCCGGGACTTCGGGCACTTATTTTTTTTCGGGTGATATTGCTGTAGGGTCGAGGGGAAGTGCTTTTTCCACTGATGATGGAAATAGTTGGACCACTATTGATGCCATTGGGCACACCAATCTTGATTTTGTAAATGCTTCTACAGGATGGTCCGGCTCAAATGAATTTGATTCCGTCTCCAATTCTTATTTGATATACAGATGGGGGAGCCCGGGGTGGTCAGAAGTGAACCCTGTGAAGACGGATAACTTTTCACTTTCGGTATTTCCGAATCCATTTTCCGAATCATTTGTGTTGAAGAATTCAACTGCTGAAAAAGCAACCTTGAAAGTTTTTGATGTACAAGGAAATCTTCTATTGCAGCAACAACTACGTATACGTGAAGAAATTTCATTGGGAGAAAATTTTCCAGCGGGTATCTATCTGATGCAATTGCGAACGGCAACTCAAACGTTTTCTATCAAGGCGGTGAAAATAAATTGAGATCATTTAATTCAAATTCTAACAATCAAAAACAAAATGAAAAAAACAATTTACGCATTCATTATTAGCAGTTGTCTGACCATAGCAGCAATTCATGCAGCCCACGCCCAGGCGGGATCTTTAGATCCTTCCTTTGGAACCGGTGGAATTGTTACTGCCGATTTCGAAAGTCTTGGTGAAATTGGTTTTTCAGTAGCAATACAAAACGATGGTAAAATCGTGGTGGCCGGCGAAAGTTACAATGGCACTGATCCTGATTTTATTTTAGCCCGGTACAATAACGATGGCACAGTGGATAGCACCTTTTCCTCGGATGGGGAGGTAAGCACGGATTTCGGAAGTGGTGAAGATGTTGGCTATTCAGTCGCCATACAAAGTGATGATAAAATTGTGGTGGCGGGATATACTTATAATGGCACTAACTATGATTTTGCTTTAGTTCGCTATAATAGCGATGGCAGTTTGGACGTCACCTTTGATTCTGATGGCAAAGTTACCATGGCTATCGGAAGCGGTGATGATGTGGGCGTATCAGTCGCTATACAGAGTGATGGCAAAATTGTGGTCGCGGGATTTAGTGACAATGGTGTTAACTATGATTTTGCTTTGGTTCGCTACAACAGCGATGGCGTATTGGATAATACATTTGACTCAGACGGAAAAGTAACTACGTCAATCGGAAGTTTTGATGATTCTGGTATTTCATGTACCATTCAAAGCGATGGCAAAATTGTGGTGGCAGGAGAGAGCTTCAATGGCTCTAACTCTGATTTTGCGTTAGCCCGCTACAACAGCGATGGCACTTTGGACAACACCTTTGACTCTGATGGAAAAGTAACTACAGCTATAGGAAGCGATTATGATGGTGCTCATTCAGTCGCCATACAGGCGGATGGCAAAATTGTGGTGGCTGGAAGAAGTTACATTGGCTCCGACAATGATTTTGCGTTAGCCCGCTACAACAGCGATGGCGCATTGGATAACACCTTTGACTCTGATGGAAAAGTTACTACAGCTATAGGAAGCGATGATGATGGTGGCTATTCAGTCGCTATACAGGGCAATGGTAAAATTGTGGCAGCGGGATATAGTATAAATAACTATAGTCCTGATTTTGCTTTAGTCCGCTACAACAGCGATGGGAGTTTGGATGTCACCTTTGACTTTGATGGAAAAGTTACAACGGATGTAGAAAGCAATTATGGGGGGTTATCAGTAGCCATAGATACCAGCAATGGCAAAATTGTAGTGGCAGGGCAGAGTGACATTGGCCCCAGCGTTGTCATTGCAATAGTGAGATACATTGGAGATAGTCCGCTTGGCATAGCAGAAAATGACATTGAAGTAAATACCATTCATATTTCTCCCAACCCTTTCAGCAATGAGTTATTAATAAAAGGAACAAAAGACAAAGGGGAGATTATAATTTCTGATGTGATGGGAAAAGAAATTCTGCGGGAGAAGACTTTTGATGCAGAAACAAAAGTCAATACTGAAAAATTATTGCCCGGTTTTTATTTGTTCAACTATTTAGAAGAAAATAAAACAGCGAGCATTAAGCTGATTAAATTCTAATCACGAGCAGCAAATCCATAGCACCATCAGCTTATAAGCAAAATATAAATCAACTAAAAACAAAATCGCTTATGAAAGCAAAACGCTACTTCTCAATCATTCTTCTCTCACTATTTTTTTCTGTTTACGAAAAAGCAAACGCACAAGCCCCAGATTGGCTCTGGGCAAAAGCAATGGGCGGAATAGATTACGATTATGGTTACTCCACAGCTCTTGACCCCGCAGGAAGCGGGGATGTTTACACCACAGGTCGGTTTGCGGGAACAGTTGACTTTGACCCCGGCGCGGGAGTATTCAATTTAACTTCGCCTGGAGGCTATGATATTTTCATTTCCAAATTAGACGCCTCTGGCAATTTTATTTGGGCAAAAGCAATGGGCGGAACAGGTGAGTGTTCTGGTAACTCCATAGCCATTGACCCGGCCGGAAATGGGGACGTTTACATCACCGGTTATTTCTATGGAGCAGTTGACTTTAATCCCGATTCATCGGGAAACTTTAATTTAACTTCGGCTGGACAGTATGATATTTTCATTTCCAAACTTGACAGCTCTGGCAATTTTGTATGGGCAAAACGAATAGGCGGAACAAGTTATGATCATCCTAACTCTATAGCTCTTGACCCTGCAGGAAGCGGAGATGTTTACACCACAGGTTCTTTCGCGGGAACAGTTGACTTTGATCCCGATTCATCGGGAACATTCAATTTAACTTCATCCGGAAGTTATGATATTTTCATTTCCAAATTAAATGACTCCGGCAATTTTATTTGGGCAAAAGCAATGGGCGGAACAGGTGAGGGTTTTGGTCACTTCATAGTGCTTGACCCAGCAGGAAGTGAGGATGTTTATACTACTGGTTCTTTCCAGGGAACAGTTGACTTTGATCCCGATTCATCGGGAAGCTTCAATTTAACTTCGGCGGGACAAGATGATATTTTTATTTCCAAACTTGACAGCTCGGGCAATTTTGTATGGGCAAAAGCGATGGGGGCAACAAGCTACGATGCTGGTCAATCGATAGCTGTTGATGTTTCAGGCAATGTTTATACTACAGGTTCTTTCGCGGGAACAGTTGACTTTGACCCCGATTCATCGGGAAACTTTAATTTAACTTCGGCTGGAGCCTTTGACATTTTCATTTCCAAATTTGACACCTCTGGAAATCTTGTATGGGCAAAAGCAATGGGCGGAACAGATACTGAAAAGGGTTGGTCAATCGCGATTGATCCCGCAGGAAGCGGGGATGTTTATACTACAGGTTATTTTTCAGGAACAGCCGACTTTGATCCCGATTCATCGGGAAACTTCAATTTAACTTTTGCGGGACACGATGATATTTTCATTTCCAAACTTGACAGCTCAGGCAATTTTGTATGGGCAAAAGCAATAGGCGGAACAAGTTACGATTATGCACAATCCATAGTTCTTGATGCTTTGGGTAATGTTTATATGACGGGATATTTTAGCAGTGCCTCCATTTCGTTTGGTTCCACCACTTTAACAAATGCAAACAATAGCGGTAATTATGCTGATATATTTGTTGCCAAATTAGATACGGAATTGGCGACAGGATATAATGAGATGGAAAATCTTGATAAAAGTATGTTTCTATTTCCCAACCCTGCCTCCGATAAAATTACACTCTCATTTTCTTCTTCCGGGAAAAAAGAAATTCAAATCACCAATATGCTCAGAACAAGTAACTATTATTAAACTCATAAATTCTAATCAAGAGCAGTAAAACGTTAATCACCCCTCTCACTTGTACCTAAGCCGCATCTCATTTTTAATGGGCAGACATTGATATGCGCGAGTACTCTTTGTATCACCCTCCTACCCCCAAATCCCTCACTGAAATATAGCGACAGCTTTCAAAAAATTGTCGCACCCTCTGCCGATATTTTTGAAGCCTGATTTTTTCTCATTTCAAAAAAACCAAATTATAATGAAACCAAACATCAAATTTTTCGCAGTTGCAGTTACAATACTGATTGCTGTTTCACTTTCTTCCTGCAAGAAAAGTGATACAAGCACTCAATCAAGTTCCCAAAGTGTTATTTCAGAAAGGGACAATTTAATCTCTTATGTATTTCCGACCAACGCACATCCCTTCGGAAAAACTTATGGATACTGGGCGGGTGCATGGTGGAGATGGGATTTTACATCAGATTGTGCATCGAACCCTATTCTTGATCCTGATGGTTCGTTTCAAAATCAAAATCAAAGTGGCAGCGTGTACTTCCTCGCCGGAAATATTGGAGGCACTGCCATTCGCAACATTACCATTCCTGCAGGCAAAGGCATTTTCTTTCCACTGGTAAATACACTAAACGATTATCCTTGTCCTGACACAAGCTTCCATCCTTCACAGGGTGAGTCGCTCCGGGATTTTCTCGCGGTCGGCGCCGAAGCGATCATTTCGCAGGTTGACGCTCTTTCAATGACGATTGACGGCAATGTCCTTACTAATCCTTTTGAGTTCCGTGCAACTTCTCCGCTTTTCAACTTCACCGGCAATACTGATTTAGTGAATTGCCTCGATGCCTGTATAACAGGAAGCGAGCAGCAGGGTGTGGGTGACGGTTACTGGATCATGTTAAAGCCACTTTCTCCGGGAACACATGTGCTCCATATCACCGGCGGAATTTCAGCTTATGGATTTTCCCTCGATATAACTTATAACATTACGATACAGTGAACTCAATAAAAGAGAATCGACGCATTGAATTGCTGCGATTCTCTTTTTCTAAGAATAAAAAATCATTCTCAAAATTTTTTCAAAACTAAATCCCAAAAATCATGAAACACATTTCCCTGTTTTTTTCCTGCATAATCATTTGCATGGCAAACTCATTCGCACAGCAGCGATATATTGATGAAGTATTCACCCAGGTTCAGGATACAACTAATATAGTCTATGGACAAAATATCAGCGTGCTCACCGGCGCGCCTGAACTTATAGATCTTACTATGGACGTGTATGAGCCGGCGGGTGATACTGCCAGTGCGCGTCCGCTAATCGTGTACATGCATCCGGGAGATTTCCTTCCTATACTTTTTAACGGTGGCACCAACGGCAGCAGAAATGACAGCGCCGTCGTAGAAATGTGCCGTCAGTTTGCAAAGCGCGGTTATGTGGTCGCCAACATTGATTACCGCCTCGGCTGGAACCCCATTGCCAATGATCCCGACAGCGGGCAGGCGATGAGGACGGGTGGCTTGCTGCAAGCCGTTTATCGCGGGTTGCAGGATGCAAAAACCTGTGTGCGGTTTTTCAGGATGAACGCCGCCACACAGGGAAATACTTATAAAATTGATGTGAACAAAATTGTAGTGGGCGGACAAGGTTCAGCAGGATACATCGCAACATCGTATGCGACTTTGAACAAGCCATCAGAATTGCAGACGTTGCTAAAATTCATTTCTCCAAGTACCGTCGTGAACTATGGATTTGTTGCCGGATACCCCTATATTAATCAAGCATACATGGGTGACTTTGACGGACTCAATGGAATACCTCAATTTAATAATCCGAACTGGGCTGGCTACTCAAGCGATATCAACATGGTCTTCAACCTGGAAGGCGATCTGGGTGATTCATCGTGGATGGAAGCCGGTGAAGTGCCCTTAGTTTCTTTTCATGACGTGAATAATCCTCTTTCACCTTATACTAACGGACCTGTGTTCGTTCCTCTGCCCAATGGGACAATACTATATGTAGTATGGGTGACGGGAAGCCATGACTTCATTCGCATCTCCAATCAACTCGGCAATCAAACTTTTGCTGCATGCCCTTACACTGATCCTTATAGCATTCGCGCCAACCAGGTGAATGAAGGATGGGAAGGTTTGTTTCCTTTCGTGCAGCCAGATCCGAACGATACTCTCCCGGGCGACCCATTTCATGGTCAAACAGGTCCGTGGGAATGGTGGGATTGCGCAGCACTTCATGCGCTTGGAGCTGCTTACGGTTTTACTTCCGGTTATGTTGACACGGCTTGCTACAACTCCATGCTCACGAATCCGCTCATGTCAAAGACCAAAGCGCTGGCTTACATTGATACTGTGCAAGGTTATCTCTGTCCACGAATCGCGTGCTCGTTGTTTACGGTGGGAATTGATGAAGTGAATCAGCTTAAAGAAGATGTAAGCATGTTTCCGAATCCTTCTGCTCAGCTTGTGCATCTCCAACTACAGGATCCTGCTGCGAAAATTTTCTCACTGAGCATTTATGATGTGGAAGGAAGAAAAGTTTTTAGTGAGGAGAACATGAATCAGAATCATGCTGAAATTTCCTGTGATCAATTTGGAAAGGGATTGTTCACCATTCAAATACAAACCGAAAAAGGAATTGCCGTTGGAAAATTAGTGATTGAATGAGTGAACAGTGATGCCATCCGGATCACTGTCCGGATGGCACCACGTATATCAGAATTGTAACAACTCCCGGCAAAAAGAATTGTCTACTTTCAGGTCGTGATTGATCTTTCTGCACAAGAACTCATCAGCGAAAAATAGCGGAGTGGGTCGTTACCCCTGCCAATATGTTTTGAATCCAACTTTTGATGACAAAAGCCCAAAACAGTTATGAAACACTTTACCTTTTTTCTTTCCTTCATCATCACTTGCCTGGTAAATTCATTTGCACAGCAGCGCTACGTTGATGAAGTTTTCAACCAGGTTCAGGTAACATCCAATGTAACTTATGGACAAAACTTTACCGTCTTCCCCATAGGTATCCCTGTACTGCAGAATTTGATTATGGATATATATGAGCCGGTGGGTGATAGCCTGACGGCGCGCCCCCTCATTATATATATGCATCCCGGAGATTTTCTTCCTGTTCTGTTCAACAGTAGTCCCACCGGGGATTTACACGACAGTGCTGTAGTGGAAATGTGTAAGCAATTTGCACTTCGCGGCTATGTAGTCGCAAGTATTGATTACCGCATCGGCTGGAACCCGGTTGCGATAGGTGGTGACAGCATCGGACAGGCGATTAGAACCGGGACATTGCTACAGGCTGTTTATCGCGGGTTGCAGGATGCAAAAACATGTGTGCGCTATTTCAGAATGGATGCTGACACGCTGGGAAACACTTACAAAATTGATGTGAACCGTATTGTTGTGGGTGGAGAAGGATCAGCAGGATACATCGCGACTGCTTATGCAACACTGAACAATCCTGCAGAACTTCAGTTGCCCAAATTCATTTCTCCGGTTAACGTCCCGGGTTATGGATTCTTTGCAGGGCAATCGTACATCAATCAAGACTCCATAGGCGACTTTGACGGATTCGGAGGAAGTCCTCTCTTGAATAATCCCAATTGGCCGGGCTATTCCAGTAACGTCAACATGGTTTTTGACATGGAGGGCGATCTCGGTGATTCCACATGGATGGAGGCAGGCGACGTGCCGATGGCATCATTGCATGATGTAAATAATCCTTTGTCGCCTTTCCTTAGTGATTCTGCATCTATGCCTTTTATAATAAACGTTGCCGGCAGTCATGACTTTATCCGCTATGCCAACACGCTGGGGAATAATGACGTGCTTCACATTACATGGACTGATCCTTATTCTTTAAGAGCCAACGATGTCAATGGCGGAACTCCCTGGGAATATGAAGGACTATTTCCGATAGTGCAACCCGATCCATCTCTTTTAATAAGCGGAGATCCTTTTCATGGGCAAGTGAGTCCATGGGCATGGTGGGATTCCACCGATCTTGAGACTCTTGCGGATGCTTTTGGATTAAGTTCAGGATGGGCTGATACTATTTACCAGGCTGGTTTGCTTTTGAATCCTGACATGTCAAAAAGTAAAGCTCTTCGCTACATTGACACGGCTCAATACTATCTCTCTGAACGCATTTGCCGGGCCCTTGGTCTTTGCTGGGGTGTAGGCATTGGTGAAGTGGAACTTTATAAAGACCAGGTAAACCTGTTTCCTAATCCCGCTGCTACACTCGCACATCTGGAACTCGCCAATGCTTCTTCACATTTTCTTGCTATAAAAATTTATAATGTGGAAGGAAGAAAAGTTTTTGATGAAGAAAATCTCAATCAGAATTACGCAGACATTTTCTGCGATCAATTTGGAAAAGGAATTTTCATTATTAAAGTCCTGACCGAAAAAGGAATTCTTATTAGAAAATTAGTGATTGAATAAGAGAATTAATAAATGAGCTCTGATATGAAAACAAAAATTTCTACTGCAATAATTTTTCTCATACTATCGTCAGCGTGCAGTGCACAGCAGGAAGTGCAAAGGGTGATTAGTTATAGTTCCCCGCTTTTTACTTCTGATCTTAAAGCTGATCATTCAGGAAATATTCTCTGCTCCTTTACTGATCAGCAGGCGGGAGTTTTCATTCCCGGTATTTTGAAACTTGATACATCATTCAATATTTTGTGGGCGTGTGAGCAGCAATTTCCAAATGATGCTGTGCAAGGAGGCTTCGATGTTACACAGGATAACGGCCTTATCGTTATAAGCAGTTACCATGACTCTTCCCTCCACGAATTCGGCCTCATTAGTCGTTTAGATTCATTGGGTCATGTGCTCTGGAGCAGAATCGCTCATTCTGATTATTCAAGTGCTCCTCTTTCAGCAGTTGCAGCAATGCCTTCAGGGGATTTTTTGATTTGTGGAGAGGAAGGATTTACTACTACAGTTATTATGAAGGTAGATAATGCAGGCAACATTTTGTGGAAGGAACGAATATCTGCATTGGGTTTTATAGTAGGAGATCAAATCGAGCGGGCCAACGACGATGGCTATTATATATCCGGATTTGTGACCGATAGCTCATTACAATTTGACGGGTTAGTAATGAAAATTGATTCGAATGGCCAGGTGTTGTGGGCTAATAATTTCAGTGAGGGCAAAGACTGTTATGCATCATCATTTGAGACGGGAAATGATAGTTCTTACTATTTCACTCTGACATCTGTTGGCTATTATGGAAGTGATGATACAGTAGTGCTGGTAAAAGCTATTTCAAACGTCGGTATACCGTATCTCAATGTATATTATCATCCCAATGCTGAACAATATTTCAATTCCATTGCTCTTGAGGGCAATGGAAATGTACTTGTAGCCGGTCAATCGTATGATAGCCTTCAGATAAATCCAACATGGAATTTTACACTTGCGGAATTCAGTCCACCAGTTGGCCTCTTGAATGGCTCTTTTCAATTTGATGCCGGGTACCAGGAGACGAGTCCAAAAATTTTGGTGCTGCCGGGTGGTTCTGTTGTTATGGCAGGATGGACCTATGCCGAAGACCCTGACAGTTCAAGAATATATTTTATAAAGGGAGCATTGTCTTCAGGAAATAGTTGTAATGAATCAGATTATACCCTGATAGCACCACCTTCTTCATTCGTGTCGAGAGCGAATGTTAATGTGAGTATAAGCAGCAGCTCATTCACGCTTGATTCAGTCAGTGTGCCAAACAGCTTTATCATTCCATCAGTGCAAACGCTCTGCAATTCAATTGGAATAGAAGCGGTAAAGAATGATGAAACATTTTCAGTATTCCCCAATCCGGTCCAGGACGAATTTACTATTCAGTTACCCGATATTGCCGATGATACATATTCCATCAGGCTATTGGACGCGACAGGAAGAATAGTGAGAACTCAGACATTAATTAGTCGTCCCTTAAAAAGTGATTTTCAAATTTAATAAAAACAAAAAGGGAGACAACGTGCTGCGAATGATCATGATGAGGCGTGAAAAATATTCGGCAAAAAAATGAGCTGCTTTTTTCCAGTGGTTCATCATTCTT
>DASRAJ010000106.1:0-9474 GCA_035638255.1 Chitinophagales bacterium | reverse complement strand
ATCCCTCGATTATACAGATGCGTACGGGTTCTGGAAATATAATTTCAACAATTTTGTAGCAGCCGCCAGAGGAACTTTTCATTATGGTTTTATTCCTTCCAAAAGATTTGATTTGTATGGAGGATTCATGCTCGGGGTTCATGTTGAAACCTACCACTATACTACTAATTATGGAGCTAACGACTTAGGTAATTATGGAGGCCTTCATCCGATTGCCGGAGTTTTTATTGGAGGCACCTTTTATATTATAGATCCTCTTGCACTCTTTGCTGAATATGGATATGATGTCTGCTTTCTTAAGGTTGGTCTTACTATTAAGCCCTGAAATATTAGGTTATTCTTTTTGCAATTATTCCGCATTTGCCCAGGAGCTCTGAAATAAATAAAATTTCAATTGAGCTTCGATAAATTTTTTTGCTTCATTATCAATGACTTAGTGACAATTTCAAAAAATAAATAGTACTATGTGGTACAAGGTAGTAACCTTTGCATATATCTTTGCGTCACATTGATACTTACAAAACAAACAACCGAAATAAAAGCCATGAACATCGAGAACACTCAAGCTCAAATGCGCAAGGGAATCTTGGAGTTCTGCATTCTGAGCATCATTGGCAGTGATGAAAATGAATGCTACGCTTCCGAGATTCTTGAACGCATGAAAAAGGCGAAACTTATCGTGGTGGAGGGAACCTTATATCCTCTCCTCACACGACTAAAGAATGATGGTTACCTGAGCTATCAATGGGTAGAATCAAAATCAGGACCTCCCCGAAAATATTATAAGCTCACGGGGCTTGGTGAAAAATTCCTCGAGGAGCTTCGCAAGACCTGGGCTGAATTAGTAGAAGCCGTAGAGAGCGCCACTAAAAAACCTGAACCACAAGAAACCATTTCCAATCAAACCACTCAAAACGATTTAAGCCATGAATAAGACCGTAACCATCAACTTAAGCGGCATTGTCTTTCACATTGATGAGAATGCCTATGAGGTGTTGAGAAAATATCTTGACAACCTTAAAATGCACTTTGCCGGTACTCAGGGCAAAGAAGAAATCATCTCTGACATTGAAAGCCGCATGGCTGAAATGTTCACTGAGAAAGTGGATGCATCTAAGAATGTGATCATGATGGATGATGTGAAGCAGGTGATAGATATCATGGGACGGCCTGAGCAGGTAGCCGGTGAGGAAGAAAGGTCTTCTTCTTCTTCTTCTTCTTCTTCTGCAAGCGAGAGCTCCATTTATTATGAAACCACTAAGAAGCGTTTCTTCCGCAACCCCGATGACAAAATTCTCGGTGGCGTCTGCTCGGGTATCAGTGCGTACTTTGATATTGACCCGATCTGGATGCGTCTTGCTTTTGCACTCTCAGTCTTCTTCGCCGGAACAGGACTGCTGATCTACATTATTCTTTGGATCATTATTCCGGAAGCAAAAACGGCCGGAGAAAAATTGCAGATGCGCGGTGAACGGGTGACCATCAGCAACATCCAAAAAAGTGTGCAGGAAGAGATGGAGCAACTGAAGAAGCGCGGAGAAACTTTTGCGCGGGAAGTGACTTCGGATGAGATGAAAGGAAAAGTGAGGAGTGCTTCAGGAAAGGCAGGTGACTTTATCGGAGATGTTTTCAGAGCGCTCGCAAAAACCATCGTTGCATTTTTGGGAGTCATCATCACATTAATGAGCATTGCCGTGCTTGTTGCATTGTCTCTCGGAATATTCGCAGGAATCGGAGTTGTGAACTTCGCCATTCCTCACGCCATCCTTAACATGGTGATTACGTCGTCACAAATTTGGTGGCTGATTTTCGGAGGCTTGCTTGCTATTGGAATTCCCTTTACACTGCTTCTTCTAAACGGACTCAAGATTCTTTTTAAAGTGAAATTGAATCTGAAAATGATCGGTGCTGTAATGGCAGGCCTGTGGCTTATCGGCTTGGGAATCTGCATCATCACCGGAATTCAAATTGCAAGCGAGTTTTCTAAAGAAGGAACAGTAAGACAAACACAAATGATCTCACTCCCGAATTCAAATGTGATCTTATTAAAGGCAAACAATCACTGGAGCACTGACGATAATCGCCATTATCGTTTTCATGATTGGGATGAAATGGTCCTGCTTAATGAAGATGGTGATTCAGTAATGTGTCCGTTTGTAACAGTTGATGTGGAACAAAGCGAAAATGATTCAGCATACCTCGAAGAGAGATATTATTCACGCGGGAATACTTACGACAATGCTCATCGCAAAGCATCTGAAATAAACTACCACTACACTGTGTCCGATTCGGTTATTACACTGCCAAATTATTTTGAGATGAGTACGGCGAATGTATACAGAGGACAATGTGTTGACCTCGTCTTGAAGTTGCCGGTAGGGAAAACCGTGAAGTTTGATAAGTCACTTGGTGGAATGCTCTACGACGTTGATAATATCACTGACACCAGGGATTGGTACATGCTCGGTCACGAATGGAAGATGTCTAAAGATGGATTAGAATGCCTGAATTGTCCGCCGGAAGAGGATGATGAGTACAAAGAATGGCACAGCAGGAATCATGACATCACCATTGATCATGGCAAAGTAACAATTGACAAAGACGGAAAGCACATTGAAATTAGCAATGGCGATGTGAAGGTGGATTCAACTCATTGAAAACGTCTTTCGCAAACTCCGGCGGAGTAAAAAAAACTAAACCGTAGTATGAGGAAAATTCAATAGTAAAATAATATCCAGGGTATTCTAAAAAAATTCTTCAGCCTTAAAAACCTCTAATCATGAAAACAATATTTCTTCTCGCCATCATGCTGATTACGACATCAGCATTGGTCCAGGCAACTTCTCCGGGAGCAGGAATAAAAAGTATTTTTTCTAAAAAAGGTGATGAAAATAAATCCCGGCCAAATAATGTAGTTGTGATAGACATTGATCAACTGCGTGCCCATACAAAAGATGTTTCAATATTGAAGCCGGTGTTCTTTATTGTTTCTGCAATAGAGCGTGTAACCGAAAAACTTCATGAAAGAAAATTAAAGATTACCTGTAACAAAAGTGCGGACAAGCGCGACTAATGTTCAGAACTCAAACAGAAATCATAAACTAAAAACAAAAACCATAAAACCCTTTTTAAAATGAAAACTTTAAAAATTGCCCTCGCATCTGCCCTTATCGTTCTATCACTTAATAGCTTCGCCGGCACGTGCAATCCATGTGTTACATCGGGAAATCTCATTGAGGATTCCACAATGACTATTGTAAGCGACATGCCGCACGACGCACAAGTGAATGACTTGTTGCAGAAGATGACCGTTGCAGTTCATCAGCAAATAATAAATACAACTGCGGGAGATTCAAAGAAACACAAGCACGGGAAAAGAAAAGCACGCAGCTAAACTCAGTGTGAAGCACGTTCCGTGTTCATGAACTTCAGCCCCATGGTTGGTTTGGTTCTGTCGGGCTGATTTAAAAAAGAGCGGGCACTCAGGAAGGAGCCCGCTCTTTCAATCACCCACCTGATAATTGGTTAAAAATTCGTTAATCGAAAATCAATCTTGCAAATACATTGTAACTTTCCAATCTTAATTATCGTCTTCTAAAAAAATCAGCCTATGAAACTTCATAAATTTTTGATGGCGACACTCATTTTTTCGGGAAGCATTCTTGCTTTCAGCTCCACGCAGGCATCGGCATCCCGGGTACGCACTGTTCCCAGTTCCACTGAACAGAAGAAAAAAGACTCTCAGAAAAGTAACCCGGTAAAGCAACCAGCCACTAATACTGCGACTACTCAGAAGAACTGCAACCAATCCAAACTTCTTAAAACTTCTCTTTGGATTGGCAACGGCGGAACGCCAAAATAATTTTTTTCTTAGCCATGAAAACAAAATGTCTCCCAAGTGTGCGGGAGACATTTTGTTTTCATGACGACTAACTTATTTCGGCATCAGCACGCGATCAATCACATGAATCACACCATTTGATTGAAACACATCGTAGGTGCTGACGTTTGCTGTGTTGCCTTTTTCATCAGTGATTGTAATGGATACATCCCCATTCATCATGGCCGTTAAAGTTCCGCCGCTCACGGTTTTCAGAGTGGCTTTGCCATGTCCTTTCATGATCATTTCTTTAAGGTCATTGTAAGAAACTCTGCCTGCCACCACATGATAAGTGAGAATCCCCGTGAGCATGGCTTTGTTTTCCGGTTTTAAAAGATTGTCAACCGTTCCCGCCGGAAGATTTTCAAAAGCATCATTGGTTGGAGCAAACACTGTGAGTGGACCGCTGCCTTTCAAAGTTTCTACCAACCCTGCAGCTTTCACGGCTGCAACGAGTGTTGTGTGATCTTTTGAATTCACCGCGTTGTCAACGATATCCTTTTGCGGTGACATCGTCATGCCGCCTACCATGGGCATCGCCTGTGCAAATGTGTTGTTCGAGAGAAAGAGAAAGCTCATTAGTGCAAATGCAACTGCTGCAATTTTGTTTTTCATAAAAATTTTGTTTTGAAGTTTTTGTTTTTGAAAAAATTATTTGACTTCAATTACGCAGCAATTGATTCAAGTGGTTTTGAAAGTGTAGGAAATAAATTTTTTGGAAAGAGACATCCGAACTGCTCTGAAATCTCGTATTGCCGCCTTATTCGATGAACACCTTTCCAAATTTTTAAACTTTGGAAACGATTCAATCAATTGTAACAAATAAAAAAAGCCGGCTCCATTTATGAAACCGGCTTTGCAATTTTCTTTCTCTCAAAATTATTGGAACATCAGCTTTCCATTCAGCTCACGATCCTTCAATCCTATCTTCACCATGAACAACCCCGGAGTTAAATCCTCCCTCGCAATTTTTACCTGCGATGAATTGATGTTTGAAATTTCCATCACCAAACGTCCTGTCAAATCAAACAGTTTGATATACCGCATTTGCTCTGCAGCATTGTCAAGTTGAAGTGTGAAGTAGGTTACAGCAGGATTCGGAAACATTTTTACTGCATTGCCGGGGTTCACCTGAGGAATACCGATGTTGATGTGCATCGTGTCGAGGTTGAGAGAAGCCACCATCCGGGGAGCGAGATAACCCTGAACGGAATCAATGTAATGCAGTGCCTTAGTTTTAGACATGTCAGGATTGGTGACTAAACTGTGTGCATTTCCGGTATCAGCCAGAGCCACTCCAAATCCTAAATTTTCCAGTGCTGTTAAGTTCCACCATTCCCATGGTCCCGCCTGACCTATACCTTGTGCATTCGGATTGCCCGGCAACACAAATGGAAACAAACCGTAGTATCCGTCATTCACCATGTTTGCCCGTGTGGTATAAGGATCATTGAAAGGAAGATTGAATGAATCGTTATTTCCCAGCGAATCCGCAATTCGAATTACACGGTGACTTCCGCTTACATCCACCACAAACTGACCGGTGGTTGGAACGATGACCGGACCATTATCGTAAGGAGCAAATGGATCATTGGGCACATGAAAACATACCATGGGCACATCACCCGCTTCAAGCCACGACGCATCACCGAGGGCGCCCCCCATGTTAAATACGAAGTGAACATTGTTAGTGTATCCCGGCCAATTATCATGATTCAAAGTGTCCTGTCCGCCGAAACCATCCAGGTCACCCCAAATGCCTTCAAGCACATAAGGCAACCCCGAATAAATTCCATAGGAAGGTTGATCCGTAGTGGCGATGAACTTTGGAAGTATGATCTGGTCGAGACTTTTGAGAGTAGCATAAGCTAAGACAACATATCCGCCGGAACCTTGGCCGCCAAGAATTATTCTGTTGGTGTCAATGCGCCAGGGATTGGTGGAGTCTTTCACGGTCATCTTGAAATATCTCACGCATGTTTTAGTATCCTGAAGTGATCGGTATACCGCTTGCAGTAAAGTGCCTGTTCTGATATCTTGTCCGCCGGCACCAACCGCGGCCGGATTCCATCCTACTCTGTAATCCATAGAAACTGCAACATAGCCCCTGCGCGCAAATTGTTTACACATCTCAACCGTTGCGCTGTCACGCATGTCACCGGTAGCAGTTTGATTAACAAGAATGGGAAGAAAACTTCCCGTGTGCAGGTAAATAATCAGAGGGCGAGATGCAATCCAATCATCCTTCGGTTCATAAATATCCATAACCAGCGATTCTGAGATCGGGTGGCCGGTGGGAAAGAAAGTAAAGTTCTGACCATAGACAATATTGGGATAGATATTCACATCGGTAAACACCTCATCGAGATAGCGGCTTTGCGCAAATCCATTGATTACAAACAGCGTGATGGAAACAATGAGTAATAATTTTTTCATGAGAATTGATTTAGTGGTTCAGCGAATTATTTTAGGAAAGTTAGTAAGAAGAATTGGAGTCAAAAAAAAACATTTGCACACAATTAATCAATCATCTCATAACTTGTATACTGTTGCAACGCTTGCGGAATTCTTATTCCTTCCGGCGTCTGATTATTCTCCAGCACTGAAGCAACAATGCGGGGCAGGGCGAGCGCGCTTCCATTGAGTGTATGTGCCAGTTGTGTTTTGCCGTCTTTGTCTTTGAACCGAAGCTTCATCCTGTTGCTCTGAAACGTTTCGAAGTTAGAAACGCTGCTCACTTCAAGCCATCGCTTTTGCGCCGCACAAAAAACTTCGAAGTCATAGGTGAGTGCAGAAGCAAAGCTCATATCGCCTCCGCAGAGTTTGAGGATGCGATAGGGCAATTCGAGTTTCTGCACCAGGGATTCAACATGACTTACCATTTCTTCAAGCACAGCGTAAGAGTTATCAGGATGCTCAATGCGAACGATCTCTACTTTATCAAATTGATGAAGGCGATTCAATCCGCGCACATCTTTTCCATAAGAGCCGGCTTCACGACGAAAACATTGTGAGTAGGCGCACATCTTAACCGGAAGTTGTTCTTCTTTTAGCAACACATCACGATAAATGTTTGTGACGGGAACTTCGGCTGTGGGAATGAGGTAGAAGCCATCCTCATTCACGAAATACATTTGTCCATCCTTATCAGGTAATTGCCCGGTACCGAAACCGGTATCTGCATTCACAAGCAATGGCGGCTGATACTCGGTGTAACCTGCATCAATTGCATTTTGCAGGAAGAAAGAAATAAGTGCACGCTGCAACTTTGCTCCCTTGCCTTTGTAGAATGGAAAGCCCGCGCCGGTCACCTTATTTCCCAATTCAAAATTGATGATGTCGTATTTCGAAGTGAGCTCCCAATGCGGCAGGGCATCAGCAGGAAGTTGCGGTATTACTCCTCCGCTTCGCACCACTACATTTTCCTCCGGGGTTCTTCCGGGTGGAACAGAAGCATGAGGCAGGTTAGGTAGGCGAACAAGCAGTTGATGAATCTCATCTTCAACCTGCTTCAGCTTCTCTTCCATTCCTTTTGCATCTTCTTTCAATTGCAGAGATTCATTTTTCTTCCCGTCTCCTTCAGTTTTTTTTCCCTGCGAAAAAAGTTGACCGATTTCTTTCGACAGTTGATTTGCCTGCGATAATTTTTGATCAAGTGTTGTTTGCGTTTGCCGCCGGTCAGCATCGAGAGTTAAAATCTTTTCTGCGATTTCTTTCGCGTCGAAATGCTTTACCGCAAGCCGCGCAATCACATCGTCCTTATTGTTTCGCAAGTACTGAAGGGTGAGCATAATGAAAAAATTTTTGCAAAGATAACAGCAGGTGTCTGACTCTTGAAAAGTGTGTGACACCTGCTGGTGAAAATGATAAAGCCGCTTTAAAACTGATAGAGAGCATAATCACCGGTTATTGAACTAACTGAAAAATATTTCCGTTCAAATATTTCCTGACCGCATTAAGCGGGAGTATCTTTGCATTATGTTTTTGAAGGTTCCCATACCGCATATTACTTCTGACCTCCAACGTTCTGTTTGGGGCATGTCGTGCTTGTCCCGGTCTTATCGGGAGACTAGTTGACCGCGATCCATTTTTCTTTTTCCTGACTATATTCTTTACCTGGTTATCCTTGGCAATCGGGATGACTTCAAATTCTAAACATCATGTTTTCCATTAGCAATATACTTTCAATTTCACTCACGCTGTTTGTTGTCATTGACATTCTTGGCTCGGTGCCGATCATCATAAGCATCAAGCGAAACACCGGCGAATTGAAGCCCGTCACTATTGTTGGCTTCTCCGGAGTTTTGATGATAGCATTTACACTTATTGGTGAAACGTTGCTTCACATTCTCGGAATCCAGGTGAAGTCATTTGCAATAGCGGGAGCCGTTGTGCTGTTGCTTTTGTCGCTTGAAATGATTTTGGGAGCTACGATTTTTAAGACTGATGATCCCGACGGATCAGCAGGAAAATCAGGCAACATTGTTCCGATTGCATTTCCGGTTCTCGCGGGTGTTGGAACGCTCACAACAATTCTTTCACTGAGAGTGAAGTATGATATTCCTGATCTCGTGATCGGAATTCTTCTGAACCTCATCATCATTTATATGGTGCTTCTTTCCATGAACTGGCTTGAAAGAAAACTTGGCAAGCAAACTTTGACAGTGATGAAAAAGTTTTTCGGAATTATTCTGCTGGCGATGGCGGTGCAGATGTTTATGAATAATGTCTGAGAGGTGAAGTAGGTTCAAGCAAAATCTTCAGGTCCTTCATCATTTGTTACTGTTCAGTTCATTTTAAACTTTGGTTTCTGTCTTCGATTAATTTCTAATTTTGACTATGAACCAAAACACAACCAACCATGAGAACAATTTTACTTTTTTTATTGGCACAGTTGCCCGTCATTGCCTCCGCACAACAAGCTATCATTGCTGAGGATTTTGAAAGTTATAGTGCAGGAGATTTGCTTGCTGACACTTCTCCTCTCTGGACTACATGGTCAGGCGGAATTATTTCTGAAGACGCATACATAAGTAATGCGTATGCTATCAGTGGTTCTAATTCATTAAATGTTGTCGGCTACTTCGGACCTACGGATCTTATTCTTCCTTTCCCTCAGGATTACACTTCCGGCGTGTATGAGTTTAGCCTCAAAATGTATATCACGAGCGGGAACGGAGGTTATTTTAATATTCAGGCAAGCTCAACGCCGGGGGTTGACTGGATGTTTGAAGTTTATTTTGATTCTACCGGCGGTGGGTACATCAATGCCGGCGGTTCAATGGCAGCTACGTTTACTTATGCTCCCGATACGTGGATGAGTCTTAACGTGAACGTGAATCTCGATAATGATTTGGGTGAATTCTTTATTAACTCACATTCGATTCATTCATGGCAATGGTCAACCGGTGCTTTAGGTACCAGTTCAATAAATCAGGTAGGCGGAGTTGACATTTACTCCTACTCCGCTGATAGCTCTGATGCAAATATGTTTATTGATAATGTGCTTCTGACTAAGAACACTACCACCGGAATAATTGTAGAGGACTTTGAAAGAAACACACCGGATCAATTGCTGTCTGCTAACTCTGATT
>DASRAJ010000105.1:0-4464 GCA_035638255.1 Chitinophagales bacterium | reverse complement strand
ACACTCACTATTAATCCGCTCAATGATACCGTTCCCGGAAACAACGTGGTTGCTCTTCACCAATTAATTACCAATGCATGGGACCCGAATGAGAAATCTGTAGCGCCTGAAGGAATGATTGCTGCGGGAACAGAATTGAATTACACCATTCATTTTCAAAATACAGGAAATGCAGTGGCAGCAAACATAGTTGTTAGAGATACCCTCGATACAGGTTTAGACCCCATGACCTTCAGACTTACGGGTTCTTCACATCCATTCAATTTTGCCATGAGCGGAAACGGAATTGCAACATTCACCTTCTATAATATTCAGTTACCCGACAGCGGAACAAACTTCGCCGGCAGCAATGGATGGGTGAGCTATGCTGTAAAAACACTGGATGCACTGGCGCCTCTCACTATTGTTAAGAATACTGCAGGAATTTATTTTGACTATAACCCTGCAGTAATGACCAATGCAGTTACAGATACGATTCAGGAGATCGCTACGGGAACCAATACTATAGAAATTAAAACTTTCTATATCAAAGCAGCTCCCAATCCTTCTTCCGGAAATGTTGTTTTTGTTTTCTCAAACGATTTGAATGAGAAAGCCAACCTGGAAATCACCTCGATTGATGGGAAAATAATGTTGTCTGAATCGGCTGTTTCTTCCGATGAATCTATTGACATCGGTTCACTGCCTTCAGGTATTTATATATGCTCGTTGAAATCTGCTGCGGGAGAACATTTTGTTAAATTGGTGAAAGAATAATTGGTTTTATTTCGTGCCTCCGGTTTTGTCGCTGAAGGTGTTTGTTCACCTATAGTTTTAACATTGCGAAAGCCCAGGACGGAGTAGTTCAGCGTTTCCAATTTGAGATAACCGTCTTCCTGACTTCCAAATGATGCCCGAATGAACAAAGCGCTAATTCATCACAGCAATCTTCTTCGATACAAACACATCTCCTGCATGCACCTGCAGAATATAAATTCCATCAGGCAGCTCAAGAGTATTGAACATTAAATGATGATCGCCTTCGCTTTCATTACCGTTTACAAGAGTGGCTCGCTTATTTCCCTGCACATCATAAACATCAATACTGACCATTGCATCTGAAGTGAGAGCATAACTTATAGTGCCCACACCCGCTAAAGGATTGGGATATATTGACCATGAACGCAGCAATCCCGGCTGCTGAACACCTGTTGCAATCCCAATTACCTGCACATAGACCATGGTATTTTCCCCTTCAGCAGATGATAATTTCTGCAAATTGTGATAACTGCATTCATTGCTTACACAGCCCGTGGAGTCAATCGTGGTTAAACAGATGTTGTAATAGCCGTTAACGGCATAGGTATGATTCGGGAATTGAGCAGTATCAAACGCTCCATCACCCCAGCTCCAGAAATAGGTCATGGGAGGTATGCCGATTGATAAGTCTTGAGCGAAGTAATGATGCGGCATCGTTGTATCAGGAAAGATGATAAAGTCTGCTCCGAAAGGTTGGCAGCCGGTGACGGTAACGCTGGTGCAAAACGAATCACACAAATAACCGAACACATACATATACTGGCAAGCCCAATAGGTTCCCGGGCTCAGGTAAATGTGAGGTGTGTCACCAAGGGCGCAGCTACTATTAGTTCCATCACCCCAATAATAGGTGTAACTGTTGCTGAACACATATCCACCTGTGGAGGTATTTGCAATTTGGATGGTGTTGTTGTCAGTTTGTGCCCATGTGAAGCCAGCCTGGCATTGGCTAAAAGCGGCAGGACTCATGAGCGTAAGAAGAGCAGATAAGGTGAAAGCAATTTTTAACAGGGTAGAAGTTCTTGTTTGCATAGTTGGATATTTTTGGTTGAAACAAAAATAGAGATCAGGAATACGAAAAGAGGAAAGAAATTCAGAGAATCTTACATGTTCAAACGGACCTATTTTTTTTTCGCGAAGTCCTGATTCCCGCGCGGGCAATGTCATTACGTTAAACCGTACACTACCCTCGGACTCCCTGAAGGGGGAACCTTTCCCCACTTGTGGGCGGGAACTGAAGGGTGCGCGACAGCAACTTTAGATTAACCACTACCTTAATGACATTGAATGAGCTCCGGTGAGAGGGAGGAAGTTTGTTTCACCGGCAGCTTTAAGTTGGTTTAATTTCTTACGCTTCAGTTATCTGTGTCCCGAACTTTGCATCAATATATGCCACCAGGCTTTCATCGCTCATTTTATTGGAGGTACTGTGATGTGTAGCAGTATTTTTAAACTGCGGTGTTGCTGCCATGTAATGAATTAACTGCTCCTGCGAAATACCGGTGCCCGTTAGATGTACTTCTTCTGCGTTTTGCATGTGAGAGAGAATCTCCTTAAAGAATTTGTGCTGCAATGTTTTCTCATCATGTTGCTCATTCTTCTCACTGCTGTTGAGCTCTGCCCCGGCATTTTCTGCATAACCAAGGACAGTAAAACCCTCACTCCCTGCATTGGCTCTGCCTACCACAGTAGCATGATGAGAATCCATCCATACTCCAAATTGTTTTTTATTCTTTTGATTCATGGTATTTGTTTTCAGTAATTAAATCTAAAACCATACCTCGAATGATGCCTGCGCTGGTACGGGAGGACTGATTTTAGTACAGATCATTTTTCATGGTGGAGATGTTTTAAGGCGTTAGAGCAGGAGGCGCAGATTCCACTTGTAATTTCAACGCATGAAAGTGAAAACCTCACAGCTCCCATCGTCGCCGAAACGAAAGGCACGAATCAAAGTGATGCAAGCTATAGTCAAAAGGAAAAACGCTGCTCCTGCAATGTTACCTGAACCGAACCAGGCTAAGCCACAATGAGAAATTCCTTTGTGTACCCGAGTGGAAGCGGGTGACGGAATTATCTTTTCTGTCCGTGTTAGTCGTCAATCTTAGTTCTGTCAGCGGATTTTAAGTAGCTCTTTAGCTTGTTGGTGTCGCTGAATATTTTACTTACAAGGTTCGCAAATTCTCTCTGGCTTTTTCTTGGGCGCCCTGATCCCGGCGGGCGAATGATAATTGTTATCAATGGAGAGTTGCACAGAATTGTTTACGATAAGCTGATTCCGATACACTTCAAACGGTGCGAGCTTTGTGGCGTGCATTTGAAGGTCTTTTGCCATAGAGAAATTTGTTTGAGTTATCCTCTGAGAATTGCCATGAGTTTTTTATTGATGTAGAGCTGATATTTTCTAAACGGTTGATGTTCTAAAAATTTTTTCTCTTGCAGTTGCTTCAAGTAGCGGGTTGCAGTGGTGTAATGAATGTCCATCAGGGTTCCCAATTTTACTGGTGTAATAATCGGGAATGAAAACATGGCTTCTACCAAATCACCAGTATAAATATTCGGACATTCTTTTTTGATTTCTCCCTTGTAGCGATAAAATAATTCCCTCACCTTGAACAGTTGGTCTTTGGTTTCTTTTGCCTGCAAGTAAAATCCGTGAAGCATGTACTCAATGAAGTTGCACCAATTGCCTTTAGTTGTTACCTCGCGAAGCAAGCGATAATAATCGTTACGGTTGCGGTTGATGTAGCCACTGATGTAAAGAATGGGATAGTGCAGCAGTTCCTCGTGAATGAGGTACAGCACCATCAGGATTCTGCCTGCTCTGCCATTGCCGTCGCCGAAAGGATGAATCGCTTCAAACTGGTAGTGAGAGATGGCGCACTTGATGAGCGGATCGGTTTCATCGGCAGTGTTGTGAAGATATTTTTCCCAATTGCTAATGAGGCGAGGTATTTCATTTGCCGGTGGCGGCGTGTACAGTACTTCACCTGTTACAGAGTTCTCAATCCTGTTTTGATTACTGCGGTAACCATGACTTCGATCACGGAGCAACTCTTTATGAATGCCAAGAATAAGGCGGTTGCTCAATGATACTTTGTTCATGCTTTCGTAGCCATATTGCACAGCATCCTTGTAGCGCAGCACTTCCTTGTTTTCTGTCTTTTGCTCGGCTTCAGGAAATAAGCGTTGCTGCAATACCTTTTCGACGGTGGTATTGATGTTTTCGATCTCGGAGCTGGCGACAGATTCTTTAATGATAGCAGGGCTTAGAAGCAGCATCGGATTGGGTAAGGCATGAGAATACCCTTTGAGTTCGCCCAATTCCGTTCGTGCCTTTATCAGCCATTTGGTAAAGGTGGCATTATTGCAATCTATTTCGGGCGGTAATTCAGGAAGATCGAAAGGATATGTTGGTTTAAATGACATATCTTTTATGGTATGTCACAAAAGTAGCGATTTTGTGATATACCGATGCGGATGTATTATTTTGTGTTACATATCCTTTGGAGGGCTTGATGAAGTTATTTAGTCGTCCCTTAACAATTCCTGAAACGTAGGCCAGTAAAGGTTTTCAAGACAATGGTGTGCAAAAAATGATGCAGGGATTTTGAAAGAATCTTTGAAAACCTTGCAACTTTGCACATGCTTTCAAAACCTATAGAC